>JACRIM010000049.1 GCA_016235815.1 Planctomycetota bacterium | reverse complement strand
GAAGCAAGTCCAAGGCCTCGCGCTCCGCCTCGGTCAACTTGATCCCACGTCCCATGACGACCTCCCGACGGCTCCGCCGTCTCTTCAAAGGTCGACCAATTGGACCGGATCGAATGAATCATTCTGCGGTGCTACTTAGTTACGCGTCCCGAAGCAATTGCGGACTGCTGACGATTGTCAAGAGACTTCCAATCGATCCACGACTGGAGAACAAATCCGCCCAACAAGACGAGTATTACGGAGATTAGTACCGCCAAGAAAACGGAAACCCAATCTACATTCCTATGGCTACGACTGGAGCGAACTCCAACAGTGGCACTGATCGCAAGGCAGCACATGAAGTCAATGAGCAGGATCATCGTTCCTCCCATAAACCACCTTGAGCAAATAAAAAACACCTACGCCTAATCGTGCCCATCCAGCGCCGCCAGCATCATCCTCCCATACCGCTCCCACAGTATCGCCTCGCCCCAATGCGTCGCATCGCGGGGGAGTTCGACCGTAATGATCGGCGTGCCGAGCGTCTCGCCCGCATACGAACCCAGCGACCCCGGACGCGCACCAATCTTAACGAGCGGCAGGTCGCACGCGGCAGCCATTGATTCGGCCAGTGCCTTGCCCGGGCCGTCGTAGTCGATGCAGGCCTTGCCCCAGCGCAGCGGCTGATGCAGGGAGATGATCCGCGCAGGCCGGTGCCGCTCGATGAGCCTGTGCAACGCGACACTCTCCGGCTCCGACAGCGCCTTGTCGCCGTGCGTGCCGTTGTGTTTGTAGTTGTTCGCGGGGTAGTTGCGATTCAGATCGACGCCGCGCGAATTGGTGCGCGTGTTCGCCACCATGCCGTCGGGGTTGGCCACGGGCACGATGATGACCCGCCGCCCCGCAAGCAGATCGCGATTCGTCGCAAGATGATCGGCCAGCCGCTTCACGAGCGGCGTGCCGGCGGGTTCATCACCGTGGATGGTGGCGAGGATCAGCGTCACATCCGGCCCATCGCCGAGTACCCACGCCTCGATCGGCCGACCCTGCACCGAGCGGCCGATCTCCTGCGGTTGAATCGAGGCGGGCGGTCGCGGGCGCGCGGGATCGATTTTTTGATCGGGCGGTTTGCAGCCGACAAGAGCGGCGAGGGCAACAAGCGGGACAACACGAATGAAAGGGCGATAAATCATGAGCCGGTGTAACCGGAATGTTGCGGGGAAGGGGCAGTACGTCAAGGCGGAAACGTGCCGAGAAGCATGACTTTTTTACTGGCGTATGGGGCGGCGGCATGTCAAAATTGACTGCGGAGCATCTGACCCAAAGAAGGAGACGAGCCGATGCCTCGTAAAGACAAATCATCACGCCGTGCCAAACAGCTCAAGGAAAAACGTCGAATTGCATCGGCAAAAGGCCGGCTCGCCGAAGTCTCCGGCGAGATCGCGGCCTGTTACGTGAACGAAGATTGGCGCGATAACGGGATGGCCATGTTGTACCTTGTTCGCCGCCGATCGGCGGTGGAGTATTCGGCTGCCTGCTTTCTCGTGGACACGGCATGTTTCGGATTGAAGGATGCATGGGGAGTTCCACGAATGACGTTGAGCGAGTTCAACGAGCGGTTCATCGACCGCGTGCCGGACGAGATCAACCTCGTGCGATGCGACATTGATCTTATTCGCCGACTTGTATTCGGAGGGGTGGCTTTTGCCCGGCAACAAGGCTTTCGGCTGCCTCACAACTACGAGAAGTGGCTGCGCATGATTGGGCAGGCTCCGCCGATCGAAGAGACGGATACCAGTGACTTTGGCCGCAACGGGAAACTGGTGTACGTCGGTTCGTTTGAAGAACTTCATCAGCGACTTGCACGGGGATCGGTAGAGGACTTTCTTGATCGACCCGACACGGACGTCAACTTCACGGGAGTCTTGCGTCATCCCGATCAGGCCGACGTCGATTTCGAAGATGATGAAATGAGCGAGGAGGAGTTCCTTGAAACGGCCTCCAAATTGGCGGAGATGGTTCGCCAATGGTGTCTGTCCAACGGACGCACACCGTCGCCGTATTTAGACCTGCTCGCGGAAGAAGTCCTGTACGTCATCGGTGGCCTGGACCTGGAAGACGAGGACGACGAGATTACTGAGACGCAAGTCGTGCAAGATTTGGTTGGACTCAAAGCGTTTTGCGAAGCGGCGCCCCCAACGCAACGAAAGGCCATGAGCGAAGCCTTGGAACAGATCATTGAATGTATGGCCATTAACTCAGGCAACCTGCTTCCTGGCGGGGCGTTGACTTTGGCGAACAGCAATGATTTGGTGAATCAGAACGATAACAAGGCTTCAATAATTCTTCCGTTTCGGCCGAACGCTTAACCATCGATTCCAACCGTCAAGTTGTCAATCAATCGCACGTCGCCCACTCGTATCGCCCCGGCGACGAGCACGCGCGGCGCGGGCAGCGTAGCCGACTCCAGCGTCCGCGGATCGACGAGGCTCAGATAATCCACCTTGATATCCGCATGCGCTGCGATGTGGGCGCGCATCGCCGCGACGATTCGCCCGGTGGAAGTCTCTCCGGCGCCCAATCGGTCGCGGGCAATACAGAGCGCCTGATACAGACACAGCGACCGGGCACGATCGGACGGCGTCAGCCGCGCGTTACGACTCGACATCGCCAAACCGTCGGGCTCGCGAACAATGGGGCACGTCGCGATCCGCACCGGCATCCGCAGATCATCGACCATCTGCTCAATCACGCGGGCCTGTTGAAAATCCTTCCGCCCGAAATACGCGATGTCCGGCTGCACGATGCCAAAAAGCTTGGCCACGACGGTGCAAACGCCTTCAAAGTGCCCCGGCCGAAACGCGCCACAGAGCGGCTCGGCGAGCGGTCCCGGCCGTACGCGCGACTGATCGCCGGGCGGGTACATCTCGGCATTGGTCGGCGCGAAGATCAAATCCACACCGGCCGCACGGCAGGCAGCGGAGTCCGCGTCGAATGTCCGCGGGTATTGCGTGAAATCCTCATTCGGCCCGAACTGTGTCGGATTCACGTAGATACTGACGACGACGAAGGTGCCGTCGGCCTTCGCGGCATCCACAAGACTGATGTGCCCGGCGTGCAGCGCCCCCATCGTCGGCACAAAGCCGATTGCTCGCCCGGCCTTTCGCGCGGCGGCAACGGCAGTGCGAACCTCGGCAACGGTGCGGACGATATCCATGTGTGGGGTTTTACTGGTGGATTCACGCGGAGACAAACGCAGCCATCGCGATGCGTTTGGTACCACCCCTGCTTTCCACTGGCCCGCGTTCCTGCGAGAATCGAGCGATGAACGAAACGGCCGCATCCTCAACGCCGACACCCCGACCGCGACGCGGCCGGTTGGCACTGCTCTGCGTCGTCGTGGCCGCGGCAGTGGCGGCGGCCCATTGGCCCGCGCTATCCGCGCGAGCCGTTTCGTTTGATGACGATCAGTATTTCGTCAGCAACGGGCTGGTGCGTAGTCCAAGCCTGACGTCAGCGTGGCGATTCCTGTCCGAAGTGCTCGAACCATCCACCGTGAACGGCTATTACCAACCGCTGAACATGATCTCCCTCATGCTCGACGCGGCGATCGGGGCAACCCCGGACAACCTGCGCCCGCTGCATCGCACCAGCCTCCTGCTTCACATCGCCAACACGCTTTTCATTGTCATCCTCCTGCGCACCCTGTTTGGAAACGACCTCATCGCGGCCTCTCTGGGCTTGCTGTTCGGCCTTCACCCGATGACGGTCGAAACGATCCCGTGGACCGGCGAGCGCAAGACACTGCTGGCGACGTTCTTCGCGTTGTGCTGCTTCCTGACTTATTTGAAATACACACGCCTTCCGTCGCGCAGCGCGGCCAGAAAGGCGTACACGGGTTGCACGGTGCTGTTCGCACTTGCATTGATGGCCAAACCGACGGTAACACCGTTGCCGCTGCTTCTGCTTGCCCTGGATGTGTGGCCCCTCAAGCGGCTTAGCGTCAAGTCGATCATGGAAAAGGTCCCGCTTCTGGCAATCGCCGGCGTTTCCTCGGTGATCACATTCATTTCGCAAGCGCGAACCGCGTCGATCGGCCTGCCCACGGAGCGCGATGCACTCTTTGTGCCGTGGGTCGTGTGCCACAACGTCGTTTTCTATCTGTGGAAGATGATCTGCCCCACGGGCCTTACCTCTCACTACGCCGTTCCGCAGCCGTTCGACCTTTCGGCAGCATCGGTGAGGGCCGGCGTGATTGGAACAGCCGTGTTGGCGGTCGTGCTCCTTGTCTCGCTGCGCTGGACGCGGGCCGCCGTGAGTATGGCTGCGTTCTACGTGCTTGGTTTGTTGCCCACGATGCAGATCGTGAGCTTCTCAAACGTGATCGCATCGGACAAATATGCGTATCTCCCGTCCATTGGTGTGTTGATCCTGCTCGCGGCGATCGCGGACCAGATCACCCGGCGGCCGCGTGGTGCTTGGGTAAGCGTCGTAGGAATGGGACTTGTCATCGCTGCGTCCGTCATGGAGTTTCGCGGGACGCGTGAGTACCTGACGAAATGGACGGACACGGAAACCTTGTATCGCCACATGATCGCCCTGGAGCCGCGTGCACCGACGCTGCGGAGCCACATGGGAAACCTGCTTCTCGACCTTGGCCGCGTCGACGAAGCACTGTCCGAACATGCCATCGCCGTGGAATGTGCTCCACAAAGTTACGAAGCATGGAACGATCTCGGAAATGCGCTGCGGGCATCCGCGCGCACCGCCGACGCCGTTCGCGCCTATGAACGGGCCTTGGAGATTTTCCCGGATTACCACGTGTCGCATCGCAACCTCGGTGTGGCGATGGCCGATCTCGGTCGATTCGCGGAGGCCGAACAACACTTCGCGCGAGCGGTGGAGTTAAAGCCGAAAAATCCCGAGGCCTACGACTGCTGGGGAACAGTCTTGTTGCAACAAGGACGCATGACGGACGCCTATGAAAAAATTACCAAGGCACTGGTGTTAAACCCCACATATCCCGATGCAAATAATCACATGGGGATCGTCATGGCATCGCGTGGACAAATAAATGATGCGATTGAGCACTTTCGGACCGCCGTGGAGTTGAAACCGGCTTACACGGAGGCGCGGTTCAACTTGGCGCGGTCGCTGATCGGCGCCGGACGAAAAGATGAGGCCAGACAAGAGCTTGAAGCCGTGCTGCGCCTCGCTCCGGGCGACACGGAAGCGTCGGCGATGCTGGCGACGCTCTCATCACGACCATAGCGGATAATAACCTTGGCTATCTCACAGGGTTTGCAGTCGTACCAGCACGATTCGTTGATTTTGCCTATACTCCTGGAGGATTTGAGCCACACGCGCTCAACTGTTAGGCGACGCGGCCCGCGTCGCGATGAACACGTCGCACCTGGTCAATAATCATTTCCGACACACCTCAACAAATTGATAATGCCGAAATGCCGCCGAGTTCCTGGGAACCGACGCGACGGCACATCGTCTCGTTTCTGATGTTCTGGTTGCTGCTGGCGGTGGTGTCGCTCTTCAGTGGTCCTGCGCTGGGAGATCACGAAGTCATCGTCGCTCAGATCGCCCGGCAGATTGTCGAGAGCGGCGACTGGATCGTCCTTCGCTACCTCGACACGCCCTTCCTGGTGAAGCCGCCGCTGGCGCCATGGTTGGTCGCTGCCATTTCCACAAAACTTCCGCCCGACCCTGTGACGGGCCACACGGTGTCGGCCATCTCGGCGCGCGTGCCATCGATGATCGCGACCTTCGGCACGATCCTGCTTGTTCACGCACTGGGACGCAGCATGTATGGCCGACGCATCGGGGCCATTTGTGGATTCGTCTTTGCAACGTCATTCGGCGCACTGCTCTATGCATTCAATGCAACAGCCGAGGCGGTATTAACGTTCTTCTGCACGTGGGCTTTCGCGGAGTTCTGGTGGGCCAATGCCAGCGTGCTTCGCAGCCGGCGGCGATGGCATCTGTTCCGTTTCTACATCGCGCTCGGTTTGTCGATGCTGTCGAAGGGGCCGATGCCGCTTGCAGTGGTATGCGTGCCGATCGCGATTTGGTGGTGGTGTCATCGAGCGAGCAACGTCGCGGTGTATGGAGGCCTCCGTGGGATCGGTCGCGGTGTTAAACGCTTTGCAAGCGATCTGTGGCCGCGACTGCGACAGGCCCTGGCGAGTCTGGGACTATGGTGGGGAATCCCGCTGTTCATGATGATGTTCCTTCCGTGGATGTGGATGGTCGGGCGGCGCGAGGCATACTTCTGGGAACTTTGGGAGTATGAGTATCTGGACCGCTTCGAGGGGAGATACCCGGGCAGCCGCGAGGGAAACTCGTTCTATTACATTCCGATCGCGTTCGGATTTGCCCTGCCGTGGGCTTTGTCTATTCCACACGCGCTCCTTGCTCCGGCACTTCGCGAGTTCCGCGCGATTCGCAAACCGGTTTCTTACGCATGGTATTGGGCCGTCGTAAGCATTGCGGTCATGTCCGCGATGAGCTTTAAGAAGCCCTACTACGTCTTGCCCGCGACGCCTGCCCTGGCCCTGCTCCTCGGTCCGGTGCTGGATCGGCTTTTCATCACGGGCCGGATTCGCACACGATCAGCACGCTTTGCGGCGTATGCGGCGGTGGCGGTCTTCGCAATTGGTGCGGGAATCTGTTGGATACTTGGCGGCAAACTTTATACCGAGGAGTGGACGCCATTCGTCCGATTCGCCAGTCTTGCCGGAGGCACCGGATTCTGTCTGGCCTCGGCGTGGGCGGCAAAATTGTTTGTCGCCAATCAACGCCCGCGTAGCCTCGCTTTGGTTGGCTACACCGGTTTGATCGGTTTCACCATGGCATGGCACTGGGTCGGCCCTGCCGCGGCCAACATCGAGGCCCCCACCAAAATTGTGCAGGGGTTGGCCGACGCAGGTGTGCCCAAGGACGCGGAGTTGTACTGGGCGGCAAACCGTCCGGACGGGCGTGTCCTGTTCTACGGCAACCGGGTAATTCGACAAGTCGTGGATCCGTATCGGTTAATTGTAGAGAAGCGCGAGCATGTGACGGATACGTTCGAACTGCGGAAGATGGTCGGTGAAGAGATCTGCAGCCTGCTGGAGAAGCCAACACCCGTCTATATCGTCCTGGAACGCGAAGACCTCACGATGCTGGTCAAACTGCTCGGAGCCAAGGCCGAGGAGTTGTTCAGCGTCGACCGCGGACAGTTGGGCATAGACCGCGATGATTGGGTGGTAAGCACGAACGCGCCAGGAATGGCCCTGGCACGAACAACGCCAAAGCCGTTGCGGGGCGACAAATAGTCACTGCGCGAGGGGGGACTCGAACCCCCACGGTTTCCCACTGGATCCTAAATCCAGCGCGTCTGCCAATTCCGCCACTCGCGCGGGTGTTTGGGAACTCACCATTTATTGTACGCCGAGAATCCCCCGGCTACCTACCATTCGACACCAAGCATCATGCAGTTCAGCCCGCTGCCGATTCCGCAAAAGGCCGTGCGATGGCCGCGTTCGAGGAAGTCGCGCTCCTCAGCGATGGCCGCCGTGATCGGCAGCGAGACCGTACCGATGTTGCCGAGAAACTCGTACGTCGTGAAGTCGATATCAGGAGAAAGCCCGAGTTGCTTCAGGACGTAATCGCGGTGTGGCGCACCGACCTGGTGGCAGATGGTGCGATCGATCTGCTCAACGCCCCAGCCCATTTCCTCCAAAAACGCATACCACGTCTCGACGCCCAACTCGACGCCGTGTTCCATGACGCCGACAGCATCCGTAACCATCTCCATCGGCGCTGTGCCCGGAACGCCGCTGTCAGGCCCCCAGCGGCAGAGTTGGTGCCAATGCACACGATTTCGAATGACACCGCCGAGAAGTCGGTGCCCCTTGGGCGCGAGTGATTGGTCACACACCACAACGGCGATTGCGCCCGAGCCGCCGGTCAGCGTGGCCAGGCTCAGGCGAAAACGATCCATCGACGGATCGGCGAGCATTCGATCGATGGTCAAATCCACGATCTGGCGGGCCGATTCGCACGAGACAACCAAGCCCGCACGAAGTTGTCCCCCATCGATCGCGGTTGCGATCTGAACGATCCCATTGATTACACCCAGGCAGGCATTGGACACGTCAAACACTTGGGCGCCACTGCCAAGCCCCAGTCCATCCGCCACTGCGCAGGCCGTGGCTGGTTCCAGATTATCGCGACAGACGCCGGCATAGATGAGCATCCCGAGATCGCCGGGCTTTACTACCGATCGGGAAAGCGCCTTGCGACCGGCCTTAATGGCGCCTTCCGCCATGGTGGAGCCGGGGTCCCAGTAGCGGCGTTCGCGGATACCGGTAAGGGCCTCCAACTGCCCCGGTTGAAGGCGCAATTCCCGATAGAGCGGGTCGAGTCGCTGCTCCAATGCCAACGAAGTCACGACATTGGGGGGTAATTCGTACGCGATGGACTCGATAGCGACATTCTTGAACCGCATCGAGCCATTGTAATGGCGGCTCGAAGAGTCGGCGAACCAAGCCGATGGAACCTAAGTCCATGTTACAAATAAAGATATCGCGATGGCTCGCCGCCTTGCGACCCTTTCGGGGCGACCCTATACTCGCCCTTTGGTTTTGGCGCGGCAATCGGGGGGATCAAGTGCCTGTGGGGCACGCTCGCCGCGCATGGCTCGCGAGTCTCTTGAATGGATATTGACGAAATCAAGACCCTGACCGATCTCATGGTCTCCAATGACCTCTCCGAGATCATGCTTCGGGATGGGGAAAAGCGGATCATCCTTCGACGTGGACAACTCCAAAGGGTGGTCGCACCGACAGTGGCGCCGGCCCCGGTAATGCAGGCGGCCGCGGCACCGATGGCCGTCGCACCGGCCACACCCGCCAAGCCTGCCGATGACCCCGGGCTGGCGAAGATCACGTCCCCCATGGTCGGGACGTATTACGCCTCATCGTCGCCTGAAGCTCAGCCGTTCGTGAAGATCGGCGATCGGGTCAACAACGACTCCGTGGTGTGCATCATTGAAGCCATGAAGGTCTTCAACGAGATCAAGGCCGAGGTCAGCGGCGTCATCGAATCCATCGAGGTAACGGCCGGCACACCTGTCGAGTACGGTCAAGTGCTGATGAAGGTGCGCACCGCCTGATGTCCTCTCCTGCCGTGAAAAAGCGTGTGTTTTCAAAGGTGCTGGTCGCCAACCGGGGCGAGATCGCCCTGCGGATCATCCGCGCATGCCGTGAGATGGGGCTGCAAACCGTTGCCGTTTTTTCCGAGGCAGACCGCGATGCGCCGTATCTGAAGCTGGCGGATGAGGCAATTTGCATCGGCCCGGCACCCGGCGTGCAAAGCTACCTTCGCGCCGACCGCATCATTGCAGCGGCCGAGATTGCCAACGTCGACGCCATCCACCCCGGCTACGGCTTCCTCGCCGAAAACGCCAACTTCGCAGAACAGTGCCGTGCAAGCAAGATCGAATTCATCGGACCGTCCGCGGAGTCCATTCGACTGCTCGGTGATAAGGCCGCCGCGAAGAAACTCGCCAAGAAGACGCGCGTCAAGACCGTCCCCGGAAGTGAAGGCGTCGTCGAAGATGACGAAGAAGCCTCGAAAATCTGCGCGGAAATGGGTTATCCGGTGATGATCAAAGCCGCGGCCGGCGGCGGCGGGCGCGGCATGCGCATCGCTCACAACGAAGTCACGCTTCGCACCCAGATTCGCAACGCCCGAACCGAAGCCGAGAGCGCGTTCAAGGATGGCCGCGTTTACATCGAAAAACTCATTGAGCAGCCGCGACACGTCGAAGTTCAGATTCTCGCGGACCAGCACGGCAATGTCGTGCATCTGTGGGAGCGCGATTGCTCATTACAACGCCGGCATCAGAAGCTGGTCGAGGAATCGCCTTCTCCGGCCATCAGCGAAAAGACGCGCGAGGCTCTGTGCAGCGCCGCTGTAAAACTGGTCGCCGCTGCAAGCTACTTCAGCGCGGGGACCGTTGAGTTCATCGTCGACAAGACAGGGGAATTCTACTTCCTTGAGGTAAACACGCGCATCCAGGTGGAGCACCCCGTTACCGAGTTGGTTACGGGCGTCGATCTTATTAAGTGGATGGTGCGCATCGCGGCTGGGGAAAAGCTGACCCTTCGACAGAAGGACATCCCAAGAAACGGCCACGCAATCGAGGTGCGAATCAACGCCGAGGACACGGAGAATAATTTCCGCCCCAGCCCCGGCAAGATTTTGGAGTTTCGCCCGCCCGGCGGCTTCGGCGTCCGCTTCGATTCACACGCCTCGGCGGGCTACACCATCGGCCCCAATTACGATTCGCTCGTCGGCAAGCTGCTCGTCCATCGACCGACCCGCGACGAGGCCATCAAAGCCATGCGGCGCTGTCTCGACGAGTTTCACATCGCGCCGATCAAAACAACGATCCCGCTACTCCGCCGCATCTTTTCAACTGCGGAGTTCGCAAGCTCGAAGATCGACACCGGTTTCATCGAGCGGCTGTTGCAGAAATAATCAACTCATCGCCCTGCCGCCCGCACGAAACTCCGCAGACGCACCGGGTCGATCTCTGCCGTCGTCTTGCCGCCTCGTTTGAGCGCCGTGCCGACAATGACACCAGTGGCGACGGACAAGCACTCCGCAACCGTGTCAGCCGTAACGCCCGACCCGATCCAAACGGGACGATCGCGTACGGTCTCTCTCACCCGGCGGACTTCATCAAGGTTGGTTGCATAGCCGGTGCCACAGCCGCTGACGATGAGCATGTCAGCGCCGGCGCGATGGGCCGTTTCCTCCGCAGCCAGCGCTATGTCAGGTTGGCTGATCGGTTGAGCGTGCTTTACATGAACATCAGCGGCGATCTTCACATTCGGAGCCACGATCGCTCGACGCGTCAACACCTCATCGGCCCGGCCGGTGATGAATCCCTGATCCGTCGCATAGACCCCTGAGAGCACATTGACGCGAATAAACGCGGCCCCGGTCGCTGCGCAGACAGCCAACCCCGCAAGGGCATCGTTGCGTAAAACGTTGACGCCGACTGGCACGCGCACGGCTTGCACGACGTTCCCCGCCACAACACTCATCGCTGCAATCGTTTCCGGTGCCACGTGGTCGGCAGCGAATGGCGAATCGCCGAAGTTCTCCACGATGACGGCCTCGAACCCGGCGTCCGCGAGTATTCGCGCTTCGCGCACCGCTCGATCCACAATCGCAGAGACGGCCATGGTAGCGCGTGCCGATCCGGGCAGCGGCGGCAGGTGGATCATCCCGATCAGTCGCACGTTGTGAACGCCGGCCGCACGCCGTGACTTACTCTTTTTCTTCATTGGTGCCTTTTTCGAGAGTGGATTTGCTGACCGTCGCGTCGGATGGCAATCGCGGCATCTGGTATCGGTCACATGGTTTGAGCCGTCGGGCCTTGGCCTCGTTAAGCGTGATGCGCGTCGGCTCTGTCAGATGCACCTCATGCCGACAATTGACCGGGTGAAAGTACGGTGCGAATCGCCCCACCAAAACGTCACTCTGCCCGGCCGAACCGTCGAGCCGCTTCCAAATGCCCTTGCCCTTTTCCCACGCCTCCATTTCGCACTTCTCATATTGAGAGCCTCTCAATGGACGCGTTGAGGGGTCGGCCCATGCGAGCCCTTCACGGATGAGCGAGGCCCCGAGATCGGATCCATCGGATGCGAGCACAACGTGAACACAAAGGCGGCCGAGCGAATCGCGCACGGGGCTTTCATCGCGGCTTATGGCGGTGACAGTGCCGATGGGGGCTTGTTCACTGAGCGCCTTCAGACACTCGCGGGCCATCTCCTGGCGTTCGACCGGCACACCGACGCCATGGAGCGCGGCCTTGTCGCCGTTGTCGAGCACCAGCGTCCCACCGGGCAACGCCTTGACAACACGAGCCGAGACGATCGTCCCGTCTGAGGTGTTTGCCACATCGGGCTGTGTCGACGCCGGCTTATTCTCCGACTGCTTCGTCGCGCCCGGCCGATCACCGTCGCGAGCATGAAGCTTCTCACAGGTCTTGCAAAGGCGTCGGCCCTCACGTTCCGCCATGCTGACGGAAGTAAAGCTTACACGGTTCTCGGGCGCGATCTTCTTGAGCGAGGTGCAATCCGGGTGCGTGTGATACACCTTGCCCGATGCGGTGCCGACGATAAGGTCGGTCTGCAATGCAAGGGCGAGGACGGGCCCAATGAACGAAAACACAATGGCCAACGCCGTATCAGGCCGGACACGCACTGGTTGACGCTTGAACCGAATCATGGTGACCCGCCCGCGCCGAATCGCGGCCCTGTCATGCCCCTGCCTTGCGGAATACCGCGACGACATCCTCAATTGGAACCACAAAAAGCTGGTTGTCCCCCTCGAAATCGACGGGGATGGCGTGCTTGGGATTGAAGAGGACTCGATCGTACTGGCGAATCGGGAAATCGGTGTCGTTTTGAATCTGTGCGGAAATCGCCACGATGCGACCGGTGATCGTCGGAATCTCGATGTTGTCGGGGAGCTGAATGCCGCCTTTGGTCTGCTTTTTGTCGGCGTCCTTTCGGATGAGGACGCGTTTGCCAAGTGGCTCAACGGTTTCCAGCTTGGCGGTTCGGGCCTTCGATGTGGAATCCGACATGAAACGTTCTCCGTGGAGGCCCTGTATTCTAACTGAAACCGGCGGGGCGATCCAAACAAACCGGCGAGCCTAGGGCGTCGCGCGGGCCGTCGTCGGCGGCACCTGGCCCGTCTGCCATGCGATCCAACGTTCTCGCCACAGGGCGGAGTTCGCAACCGTGACGATCTGAGGACTCAGGCTGACAAGCGGACTGAAACTCGTACCGCGGCTGTCGAGCAATCGAAGCCCTGCAAACAAGGCTCCCTGCACCGCATCCCGATAGTCGAAGGTCACGAGAGCCGTGATACGACCATCCTCCACGTACTGCAAATACCGCGGATCGTTCTGACACATCACCACGCCGTAACCCTCTGGCACGAGCCGATCGTTCGCGCCAAGGCTCCTAAAAGGCCAATCGTCAAGCAACGCCCAACCGGCGGAGCGGGGATACTTCCGCGATTCCTCCTTCACAACGGCCAGCGCGGTAATTCGACTTTCTCCACAGGCGACTTCGCGAAGAAGCGACATCCCATTGGACTTGACCATTTTCAATCGCATGGCTTCATACCGCTGCTGAAGCGCCGCATTCTCTGCACCCCCGTGAAGCAACAAAACGGAATTTGACCGACTGCGTGGCAGAAGTCCGCACGCCTCCGCAAGGGTCTCACCGAGGTCCGCTTCCATCGGCCCGCAGTACACACTCCGTTGAGAGCCAATGGCATCCCGACCAAATGTGATGACCGGTGCACCATTGCGGGCTACGTCGTTAATCGTCTGGGAAAGCGACAGCGGGTCGGCCGGCTCCAGACAGATAATATCAACCGTGCCGACGAGGCTCTCCAGGAGCTTCTGCTGCTCCGCGGGCGACACCGACGGCGGGGCTTCCACGCGAATCACAATTCGACCGCTGGTTCCTTCAATTTGCCGGGCAACGGCCAGCAAGACCGGCCATGTCGGGTGGTCACGGCCAACGCCGACCAATGCGATTCGCGTCAGGGTTCTCGCCGGAGCTTTGGGCGCATTGTCGGACCAGCAGCCAAACGCAAGAAGGCAATGAGCAAGGGCAATCAGGTGAAGAACTCGGCTCATGAGGTCATACCTTGCTGGTGCCGCGCGGAGCGTGTTCGCATTGTCTGGGCAACAATGATCAATCCCATCCCGATGATCCCTCCGAGACCATCGGCCAAGAAGTCCAGTAGTTCGCACGATCGCCCGGTGATGGGTTGAGTAAGTTCATCGAACGCACCATAGGTGATTAGGACGGAATACCACGCCATTGCCGTGACAAGCGGAAACGGACGATGGGTGGCCGAGAGCCGCCACGCCAGGACCGTGCCCAGCCCAACGAAACCGATCGTATGCAGGAGCTTATCGTGCTCAAGCGGCTTGATGGGCTGATCGGGCGGCGGCAAGTGAGTGACAACAAAGGCCGTTATAAAGATCGACACGCATATCAACGTGCGAACGATCGGCTTTGCAAGTGCCTCCCGGAAGCTCGTACCCATTCGGGGCTCCATGCGACCCAATCAGAGTATCGCCGGTTCTGGGGCGGCGTCGACCGTTGCCGGTGCCGCCTCCGGCACGGAGGTAAGCTCCTCGGCCGGCTTTGGCGGCACGGCCTTCTTTGGTCGCTCGCGCTTGGCGACGGGTGCGGAGCGAATCTCGGGAGTCGGCGCTTGCACTGGAGCAACCGGGGTAAGTGCGAGGATGAGTTCATCAGCAAGGGCGAGGTAATCCTCGGCACCGTGGCTCTTGGGCGCATACTCAAAGATGGATTTGCCGTAGCTCGGACACTCGGCAAGCTTCACGTTGCGGCGAATGCGCGTCTCGAAGATTCGGGCATCCCTCCAGGGCGAAACAACCCCGCGCGAGGATTCGAGGAATGATCTGAGATCGGCGATGACTTCTCCGCCAAGCTTCGTCCCCGACTCGAACATGCAGATCACCATGCCTGCAACAGTAAGACGGGGGTTGAGTCGGGCCGACACCAGCGAAATCGTCTCGAAGAGCTTCCCCACTCCCTGTAGCGCAAGAAAGTGCGGCTGCAGGGGAATGAGCACGCGCGTCGCGGCGGTCAGCGCATTAAGCGTCAGGATCCCGAGCGATGGCGGACAATCGATGAGTGCGTAGTCGTAGTGGTCCGCGGCGGCGGCCAACTGATCGCGAAGTATGACTTCGCGGCCCACGACGCTGACCAACTCAACTTCGGCGGCGGCGAGGTCAATCTGTGACGGGACCACCTTGATCCCCTCACACGCTTCGTGAATCGCCTTATCAAGCGGCAGATTGCGAACGAGAAGTTCATAAGTGCCCGCGCCCTGTGCAGCGGTGTCGAGGCCGAGGTGTGTTGAAAGATGCCCCTGCGGATCGAGGTCAATGAGAAGGACGCGCTTCCCCCGCTGGGCCAAGGCCGCGCCAAGGTTGGTGGTCGTCGCGGTCTTTCCGACGCCGCCCTTCTGATTGATGACTGCAATGCACTCCATTGCGTGCGTCCGTCCATGGGTAAGCCGGGGAGGCACCCCGTATGGAAACATTATACCTTATAGAAGGCAGTGCCGTGGGGAAGCCCGACGTTTTGGCGATCGGGTCCCGCCACGAGGGGTGTGAAATCCGGAGGGGCATGGATTGCGCCTGGTCTGTAGGGCGGGCCGGAATCTTGACGACCGGAGCGCATAAAAAAATGGAAGGTGCCGCCGTGGCTGGAGCACCTTCCATTCAGTCTGTTGGTCTTCAAACCGATTGAAGACCCGAGTCGAAGTTCCATCAATCGCAAATGAGCGAGATGCTCCGACTCGTTCGTCGCGCAAGAGTTACTTGCGCTTCTTCTTGGTGGCTTTCTTCTTGGTGGCGCTTTTCTTCTTACGTTTTGCCATAAGCGTCACCTCCTTTCCATTTCGCTGAAGTCTAAGTTCGCACTCCAAAAGATGTCAACACATTTTTTGGCCGAACCTTATATTTGTTTTTTCGACGGGATGCGGTCCAATACATGACTCGAAGTTGTATTTCGACCCGTTTGTGGCGCGCAAAATGCTACCCGATGCCTACATCTTTGACCTCGATGGAACCCTCATCGACTCCCTCGACGACATCGCCGATGCGCTGAACCGCGCGCTTGCCGAAAACGGGTTACCAACCGCGCCGTCCGACGAGGTGCGCGGGTGGGTCGGCGACGGGTTGCGAACGCTTTGCGCCCGCGCGGCGCCGGGTCTTGCGTCGGGACAACTGGAACCCCTCGTTCGAAGCGCCGAATCGCATTACAAACGTGCCGTCGTCGTCAAAACCAGACCGTATCCCAACATTCTGAAAATGCTTGACTTACTGCAATCGCGCCGTGCCAAAATGGCGGTCCTCTCGAACAAACCAGACACCCTCACCCGCGAGGTCGTCCAACAATTGAATCTCGATCATTTTTTCTCCGTCGTCCGGGGTGCGACGACCGAAGAATCGCGCAAGCCATCACCCAGCGCCGCGCTGTCAATCGCGCGGGAATGGGGATGCGCGCCGGGCCGCATTTTTTTCGTCGGAGACTCCCTGATTGATATCGCCACGGCGGCCAATTCGGGCATGGTTTCGGTGGCGGTTTCGTGGGGGTTTGTTTCGCGTGAAAAAATTCTGTCTGCGAGGCCGAATTTTCTCGTCGACGACCCTCTCCAGATACCCAATTTGGCAAAAAAATAATTTTTCACAGGAGGTCAAAATTACCGCAAATCACCAAATGACCCGCGCCGTTTCGAAGACCGGACCCTCCCGGCAGCACAGTGCATACCGACGGCCGGATGCGCGATCCGGAGCGACGACCGGCACCACGCAGGACTGACACGTTCCCATCCCGCACCCCATGACGCGCTCCATCGCCGCCTCACAACGCAGCCCGCGCTCGGCGCAGATCGTCGCCACGGCGCGCAGCATCGGCTCGGGTCCGCAGGAGTAGACGCGAACATTTGAGGGCGCTTCGGCGTTCGCCAACCAATGCGAGAGTCCGTCGGTAACACGACCGCGCACGCCGCACGAACCATCATCCGTGGTAATCAAACAGGCCGCGCCTTCGCGCGCGAAGTCTTCAGCGCACAACGTGAACGCCCCATCCGATTTTGGTGGTTCGCGAAATGAAATCGGGAGCAGATCGCGCGATTGCGCACCGAAGATCACCTCGCAAAAAACCGCGGATTTTCGCAGGATTTCGCACAACCAGCGGATCGGCGGCAACCCGACGCCGCCCGCGATCAGGAGCGCACGCTCGCCATGATTCGGTATCGTGAAACCGCGCCCGAGCGGGCCGAGAACGTTCAGTTCATCGCCGACCTGCAGCGCGTTGAGCCACGCAGTCCCCGGGCCTACGACGCGTCCAAGGATGTCGATCTCCACACCCTCGGCGCTGCGCCGTAACCCGCCGATGCTGAACGGGCGACGAAGCATCGCCGCGCCGGTGTCATCCATCGACTGCGCATCTCTGCAGAGTACGTTAAGAAACTGCCCCGGCACGGCGTCAGGAAAACTCGGCAGGCGAATGGTGATCTCGAAGTGTTCGCGGCACGGCGATCGCCGTGCGACGACTGGCGCGGTGTAAATCGACGGGGCGGAATGAGTCACGGCCATACAAACCGCAGACTAGCGACCACCGCGCAATGGGTAAATACGGCGGAACGAGGGCGAAAAAAAACCTCCGGAGCAGAACCGAAGTTCCGATCCGGAGGAGCGCCACGGCTATTCAAAAGCCGTATCGGTGGCGGTTGCCTCAAATTAAGGGGCCGTACTCTGTATGAATCGGCCCGGGTCCACTATAGAAGCGATGAGAGATTGGTGTCAACGTCGGAAATCGAGATTTCGCCGCAATGGCATACGCTTCTAACATTAGCACTGACAGTATGTTAGGAGAACATAACCGCTACGCGATTTCGACAGTCGGCTCGGGAGAATGGCGTGTGAATTGAAAAACGCGACGCCGGGAACATGCCAACGGCGGTTTCCGTGCGATTCAGCATTGATTGCTCATTACCTATTGCCAATAATGAACTTATGGTGTTTTCTCCGCCAAGGCCAAAAGCCTCCGTTCATTCCTACTGTGGGGCAGGAATGGGCATCGGCCCTGCCCCGAAGTTGCCCGACTGCCCCAACGCTCATATCTTTCTACTTTCACAAGATTTCCAGTCGAGAGTACCCCGATGTTTGACACCCTGAGTGATCGTTTCAGCGATGTCTTCCGCAAGCTCAAAGGCCGCGGTCGCATCTCCGAGGAGAACATCGGCGAGGTCATGCGCGATGTTCGCACCGCCCTTCTCGAAGCCGACGTGCACCTCGACGTTGTCAAGAACTTTTGCGAGGAGGTCACGCAGAAGGCCCTCGGCGCGGAGGTTATTAAGACGCTGCACCCCGAGCAGGTCATGGTCAAGATCGTCCATGACGAACTCATCCAACTCATGGGGCCGGTTGATTCCCGCATCCCGTGGACGACGCAGCCGCCGACGATCATCCTCATGGCCGGCCTGCAAGGCTCGGGTAAGACGACGACGTGCGCGAAGCTCGCGCGATATTGCCAGCAGAAAGGCAAGAAGCCCCTGCTTGTCGCCGCCGACTTGAAGCGACCCGCGGCCATCGACCAGCTCGAAGTCCTCGGCTCGCAGCTTGGCGTCCCGGTTTACTCCGAGCGCGATCATCAAAACGCCGTCAAGGTCTGCCGCAACGGCATCGCGGTGGCCCAGAGGCAGTTGCAGGACGTGGTCATCCTCGACACCGCCGGCCGACTGGCCATCGACGAAGAGTTGATGACGGAGCTGGCCAACGTCGCACAGGCCGTCGGCCCACATCAGATCTATCTCGTGCTCGATGCCATGACCGGCCAGGATGCCGTGAACACGGCCAAGCACTTCAACGACCGGCTCGAACTTGATGGCGTGATCATGACGAAGTTCGACTCGGACACGCGCGGCGGTGCGATCCTCAGCGTCAAGAGCATCGTGACCAAGCCGATCAAGTTCATCGGAGTCGGCGAGAAGATTGAGAATCTCGACGAGTTCCACCCGGATCGCATGGCGGGGCGCATCCTCGGCATGGGCGACATTGTGTCGCTGGTCGAGCATGCCCAGCAGCAGGTAGACGTCGAAGAGGCGGCTCGGCTTGAAGCGAAGATGAAGAAGGGCGACTTGTCGCTCGACGACTTCATCGGCCAGATGGAAAAGGTCATGAAGGGCAAGTCGCTGAAGGACATGCTCAAGATGATCCCCGGCGTCGGCAGCATGATGCGACAATCGGAAATGGACATCGACGAGGGCGAAGTGACGCGGATGAAGGCCATCGTCCACTCCATGACGCCGCGCGAGCGGGCCAACCCCAAGATCCTCGATTCCTCGCGCCGCCGCCGCATCGCACGCGGCAGCGGCACGGACACTGAAGACGTGAGCGGCCTGTGCAAACAGTTCCTGCAGGCTCGCGACATGATGAAGCAGATGGCCGGCCTTTCGATGGGCGACCGGATGAAGCTCGGCTCGCAGCTTGCGCAGATGTCGATGGCGGGCGGCAAGATGCCATCGTTCAAGACATCGGCGCGTCCGAAGTTTCAGGTCAGCAAGAAGGACAAACGGAAAGAGCGCAAGCGCAAGAGTCGGTAGGGGGAAGGTCACCGATCAAAAAAAGGGCCGCAAAATGGTGCAAAAGCCCGCAAATGGCCGCAAAAAAAGTCTCGAGTGCTGAGGGAACGGGGGAACAGGAAGACACTGAGGCACATGGGAGACGAAGAAGTTGCTGCGCAACGACGAGCAGGGGCCACGGGAACGATGATGCCGCTTCGCAGCGGGTTCGGATTGAAAAAAACTACCCCCCACAAAAAACCACAAAAACCTGGCCGGCGGCCACAAAAACGCACAAACCGTTTGTGCGGTTTTTGTGCCGCGGGAGTTGAAATTGAGGATGGCGCGGAATTAGCGGGATCGAGTGACTGAGTGCGTTGGTTCGCATTGCGCGGCGATGTGATGACCCGTCCCAAATTGTTCGTGTCGAGGGGCATTTAACGGCGCATCCTTTCTTCCACAGACACCTATCAATCTTGCTCGGTGTTTCAGCGCGGTTGTGAAGTGTGATAAATCGTTGGCGGGCCGGGGGTTGGGGCGAATGGAATGAAGAATGTCGAATAGCGAATGGCGAAAAAGGAAGGGGTTGCTACGCAACAGCGAATCTTTGATCGGGGGCGGGGGGATTGGGGGGTGGTGTGTGATTGGATTGATTTAGCGGGTTGAGGACAAGCCTTCCTACGAAATTGCGTTTCCGCCAAGGCGGAGCCGTTGTACAAGCGGTCGCTTGCGATCAGCGAGAAGGCCCTCGGTCCAGATCATCCCACGGTGGCATCATCGCTCGAAAACTACGCCGGCCTGCTTGAGAGGACAAAGCGACAGGCTGAGGCCGACAAGCTCAAGGAGCGAGCCGCGAAGATTCGCAAGGGCAAGAGCGAGCCGTAGTCGATCGCTGCGCCTATGGCACCGGCATGAGTCGGTATACGGCCCAATTCGATCGTTCGATGCCAAACGTGAGCGCCGCACTCGGTCGATCGAGGACGACGTACTCCTGCGAACCCACGAGTCCTCCGCCCTTTGAGGGCGGAATTATTCCGGTTTGCGATGCGATCCCAGGGTAGCGCTTCGCTTAACCCTGGGCTTGATTCCCTTGCCCCGTTGGGGCGGGAGCGTAGAGGGAATTGGTTTCGCGGGTTGCGTTTCGTCCGCCGTTGGGGGGACTGCGCTTCACTCCCGCCGTGGATGTTGCTACATTCCGTCGCCCCTGCCGGGGCTTTGAGGTTCGCGCACTTCCTTTCCACGGGGTCTCCTGGGCGACACTTCGACTCGCGCCCGTTGCTACGGTCCGACGCCCCATTCGGGCGGATTGCATTCGCACATCGTCGCGATGATCCACCCGTAAACGCACGATGTTGTTGCGGACGTGGCCCGGCGCCTCCTGCGGGGCCGGGGCTGGAGCGCTCCGGTGGGGCGGGAGGAGGGATGCGGGGGGAATTTGAGATTTCTGAATTTGAGCTTTGAGAGGGTGTGTGTCCGGCGCGGCGGGCAGGCTTCCCGTCGGATTGGGTGCGAGAAAGGATTGTCTCCAAGGCGACTCCCGCCACTGCGGATCTTCTACTTCGACTCGCACCAGCGAATCTCATATGTTTGTAAGCCCCGATGAGGGGCACCAGCCAATAGCCGAGGGCGCAAGCCCTCGGTATCGTGTGCGTGTATTCATCAGCCCTGCAAGGGCGAAAGGCGACTTTGAGCTTAACCCCATGCCACAATCATTCACGAGCCTGTCCATTCATGCGATCTTCGGCACCAAGAATCGATTGCCGCTGATCGTGCCGGAGATCAGGGATCGCATGTATTCGTACATTGGCGGGATCGTCGGGCACGAAGACGGAATGCTTCTGGCCGCTGGTGGCATGCTCGATCATGTGCATTTACTGTTTACGCTCAGCCCTCGTATCGGCCTCTCGGATCTTATGCGTCTCGTGAAGACGAATTCATCCAAGTGGGTTCACGAGACCTTCACCGATCACCGCGCGTTCGGTTGGCAGGACGGTTACGGGGCATTCAGCGTAAGCGAATCCGTTCTTGGTCAAGTTCGTGATTACATCCGCGATCAAGAGGACCATCATCGGCGGATGTCGTTTGAGGAGGAGTTTGAGTTGTTTCTCAAGCGGCATCGGGTTGAGTTCGATGCGCGGTATTTGTGGAAGGCGTAAAGGAACGCTATTCGTTCTTTCGCCCTTAACAGGGCTTAGGGGCGATTTGCCAGCGTACCGAGGGCTGGCGCACTCGGCTATTGGCCGGCCGCCCTTAACAGGGCTAAGGTGCATTGCGTTCGCGTACCGAGGGCTGACGCCCTCGGCTATTGGCTGGCCGCCCTTAACAGGGCTAAGGCGCATTGCGTTCGCGGACCGAGGGCTGGCGCACTCGGCTATTGGCCTTCGCCCTTTACGGGGCTTGATGCAATTCGGCGTAACAATGCGGATCGAGGCCCAGCGGCTTTTGCGTTAAGAGTGTGCGCACCACGTTCCAAGCGGGCATCACCCCGCCGTGGCGAGGATGCGATTCAGCAGGCGGTCTTCCATGGCGGCGTCGCGGCCCATGGGCACCCAATTGCGTCCGCGAGCGACGCCGGAGATTTGTTGTGAGCCTTCGGTGTCGGGCAGGGTTCCGCTAAATGCCTGAAAGGCCGACGAGGCGGTGGTGATCTGCGACTCGGGCACGTTCAGGCGATACACATCCACCTGTACACTGAGCGACCATTCGGGGGACTTCACGAAGCGAACCGTCACCTGCCGCTGCACGGTGTGCATCGATGATTCGACCTTGCTGTAGTTGTCGGCGAGGTCGTGCCGCCAGACTTCGCCCCATTGGCGACTGGTGGAGGGAAGCGTGGTGATGACGCCCTGGGCGCGATCCTGGCGATCGGGAAGGAAATCGTGCATGCGCAGGACCTTGAGCGTGGCACCCCACAATGGCTCGAGCTGATCGGCCTCGATCTTCGCGGCGGTGAGGCCTTCCGGCGGCGTTGGCCGGGTGCAGGCGGCGAGAAAAACACACATGGGGATGGCGACAAGCGTGAGTCCGAATCGTCGCGTAAGGCGGGTCATGCAGCTACGATGATACCGGTGTGGTTCGAGGGGTCAAGGAAGTGCGGGAGGCACGGAGGGAACACGGAACAGGGAACAGGGAACAGGGAACGGGGAACAGGGACGACGCCGGGACCGGACTTCGGTTTGAGGCTTGAGTCTTGAGGCTTGAGTCTTGAGTCTTGAGTCTTGAGTCTTGAGGCTTGAGGCTTGAGCCTTGAGTCCTGAGTCTTGAGTCTTGAGGCGTGATGAAATGGTTCGCACGGCGGACCCTACGGATTGGGCGCGCGGTCGAGTATCGACCAATCTTACATCGGAGATCGCATGACTGAACGGTTCAATCGCATTCGTATTCTTACCTTGATGATCGGCGTGGTTGGTGCATGCGTTGCCATTGCAACAGCGCGGCCGCCGGTGAAGCCGGTCAACGAGGATGACTGGTTCGTCGTTAAGCTCGGCGATCAGCAGTGCGGCTACATGCACTCCGTCATGCGCGAGGTGAAGGGCGAGGTGCGAACGCAGAATTACATGTCGATGCAGATCGCCCGGGGCGCGGCCAAGGTCAAGATCGCGATGGAACAGGAATATCGCGAGACCCTCGACGGCAAGCCGCTCTCGTTCACAAACACGACGACGCTGGCCGACACGCCGATGGTTTTTCGCGGCGAGGTGAAGGGCGACAAACTGGTCCTTTCCACCGAGCAATACGAGACGAAGCGAACGGTCACGTATCCCTGGGACCCCGAGGTGAAATTCTCGTATGGGCAAATGCTGGCGCAACGGGAGCGCGGTTTGAAGCCGGGGACGAAATTCACGGTGAAGACCTATGACCCGAGCCTGAAGACGGACGGATCGGTCGCATTGGAGATCGAGGTCAAGGGCAGGGAGAAGGTCGACGTGCAGGGGACGATGATGGACCTTCATCATCTCGTGACGCGAATGACGCTGCCCACCGGCGGACTTGGCGCTGCGCTTGGCGGCGGTGCGAAGAAGCCGACTGACGCGGACGAGGAACCCGCGACGGGCGGAATGACCATCGAGAGCGATCTGTGGGTTGATGAGGATGCTACGCCGGTGGTGACAACCATGGACATGGGTGTGGCAAAGGTGAATGTCTATCGCTCCACCAAGGACGAGGCGCTGAAGGTCGCAGAACCGCCGGAGCTATTTCTCAATACATTCATCACGGTCGACAAACGGATCGGCCCGGATGCGAAGGAGGTCGTGTATCGACTGTCGCTTCCGAAGGATTCGAGCATGAAGATTCCCGACTTGCCGACGACGGACATGCAGTTGGTGAAACGGGTGAACGACCGCGAGGTGTTGCTGACGGTGCGCCGCATCGACTGGGAAAAACTGCGGCGGCTGAAGGAAGGTGCTGCCCCCGGCGAGAAGCAGGCGGCGTATCTCAAGGCCTCTTCGATGGTGGATATCAACGATAAGAAGCTCAAGCGGCTCGGCAAGACCGCCATCAAAGGGGCGACCACGCCGGCCGAGAAGGCCGATGCGCTGCGAAAGTATGTGACGGACTACATCACGCATAAGGGCATGGATGTCGGCTTTGCGACGGCGACGGAAGTGGCGAGGACGAAGCGCGGCGATTGCAGCGAGCATGGCGTGCTTCTGGCGGCGTTGGCGCGGGTCGCGGGGTTTCCGTCGCGCGGGGTGAGCGGGATCGTCGAGGTGCCGTCGCAATATCTCGGCGGCGAGAATGACAACGCATTCGGCTATCACATGTGGGCACAGGTCTGGATCGACGGCCAGTGGGTCGATATCGACGGGGCACTTCGGCAGACGGACTGCGACGCAACGCATATCGCGCTCACTGTCATGCCGCTCGGCGAGGAGGGCATGGGAGAGATGGTGGGTTCGCTGTTGCCGCTGATGGGGCGGTTGAAGATTGAGGTGGTGAGCGTGAAGTAAGGAGAATGATCTCCACGGAAGGTGGGTTGAGTACAACCAGCCCTTTGAAGGTGTCATTGTAATCGTTTCTCGTCAGCCAGCAGGCGTGCGGTGGAGATGTGTTTGGCCTTTGCGAAGCGTGTTCGGCGAGGCCTGGGTTTCTTGGGGCCGCGCGGATGCT
>JACRIM010000047.1 GCA_016235815.1 Planctomycetota bacterium | reverse complement strand
GAAGCAAGTCCAAGGCCTCGCGCTCCGCCTCGGTCAACTTGATCCCACGTCCCATGACGACCTCCCGACGGCTCCGCCGTCTCTTCAAAGGTCGACCAATTGGACCGGATCGAATGAATCATTCTGCGGTGCTACTTAGTTGCCGCGAATGGCGGTGCCGACGGCGCGGGGAGCCTGGTCGTGCCGCTTTTGGGCAAGGCCGGCGCCAACGTGGAGCAAATTCGGACGATAACGCAAAGCGAATTGCGCCGGTTTCCGAAGGTGAGCGGCGGGACTCTGGCGATGAACGCCGCATTGCAGGAAGTGTTTGATGCCGCTGAGCGACTCGCGGAAAAGATGAAGGACCAATTTACGTCGACGGAGCATCTGTTGATTGCCCTGTCGGATGTCAAGAGTGACGCAAAAGAGATTCTGTCCGTGAGCGGAGCGCGGAAGGATGCGCTTCTTGCCGCGCTGAAAGAACTACGCGGCGGGGCGACCGTCACATCGCAGAATCCGGAGGACACGTTTCAGGCCCTGGAGCGCTACGGGCAGGACCTCGTGGCGAAGGCGCGGCAGGGCAAGCTCGATCCGGTCATCGGGCGGGATGATGAGATCCGCCGGGTCATGCAGGTGCTTGCGCGTCGTACCAAGAACAATCCTGTGCTGATTGGCGAGCCGGGTGTTGGGAAGACGGCGATTGTCGAGGGGCTGGCCCAACGAATTCTCAGCGGCGATGTCCCCGAGGCGCTGAAGGACAAGCGCGTGGTGGCGTTGGACATGGGGGCGCTGATTGCCGGCGCAAAGTATCGCGGTGAGTTCGAGGAACGGCTGAAGGCCGTCGTGCGCGAGGTCGTGGAGTCCGATGGGCGCGTGATACTCTTTGTCGATGAGCTTCATACGGTTGTTGGAGCAGGCAAGACGGAAGGGTCGATGGACGCCGGCAATCTGCTCAAGCCGGCGCTGGCCCGTGGGGAATTGCGGTGCATCGGCGCGACCACGCTGGAGGAATATCGCCAGAACATTGAAAAGGACAAGGCCCTCGAGCGGCGATTCCAAACCGTGTATGTCGGGGAGCCGACGGTCGAAGACACGATTGCGATTCTGCGCGGATTGAAGCCGCGGTACGACGCCCACCACGGCGTGCGGATTCAGGATGCGGCGCTGGTGGCGGCGGCGACGCTGTCGCATCGGTACATCTCGGACCGCCATCTGCCGGATAAAGCAATCGATCTCATCGATGAAGCGGCGTCTCGGCTGCGCATTGAGAATGACTCCATGCCGGCGGAGTTGGATGAGTTGCGCCGCCGGATCATGCAATTGCAGATCGAACGCGAGGCGTTAAAGAAAGAGAAGGACGAGGGCAGCCGCAAGCAGTTGCAGACGGTGGAGCGGCAGCTTGCCGACTTGAACGAGAAAAACTCTGCACTGACAGCGACATGGGAAAATGAGAAGGGGCGGCTCGCGGAGATCAAGGAGCTGCGACAGAAGATTGATTCGCTTAAGACCGCGCTGGACGAGGCCCAACGTCGGGGCGAGTTGGAGAAAGCGGCACGGATTCGATACGGCGAACTGCCGCAGGTCGAAGGCGCCTTGGCGGATCGCGAAACGTCGCTCGCCGATATGCACAAGTCCGGCGGCGGCCTGTTGCGCGAAGAGGTGACAGCCGAGGAGATCGCCGAGATCGTCAGTAAATGGACGGGAATTCCAGTGACCCGAATGCTGGAGGGAGAGAAGGAGAAACTACTCAAAATGGAGGAGCGGCTGCACGATCGCGTCGTCGGACAGGACGAGGCGATTCGGGCGGTGTCGGACGCCGTGCGGCGGAGCCGGGCCGGCCTGGGCGATCCGCATCGGCCGATCGGGTCGTTTCTGTTCCTCGGCCCGACAGGCGTGGGCAAGACGGAGTTGTGCAAGGCGCTGGCGTCATTCCTGTTCGATGACGACTCGGCGTTTGTGCGCATCGACATGTCGGAATTCATGGAGCAACACAGCGTGGCGCGGCTGATCGGCGCGCCGCCGGGATACGTCGGTTATGAAGAAGGTGGCCGGCTGACGGAGGCCGTGCATCGCAAACCCTACAGCGTGATTCTTCTCGATGAGATCGAAAAGGCTCACCGCGATGTGTTCAACGTGTTGCTTCAGGTGTTGGACGATGGTCGACTGACGGACGGACATGGTCGGACCGTCGATTTCCGCAACACACTGGTGGTGATGACCAGCAACATCGGCAGCGAGTATATCCAGCAGCTCTCCGAGACGGGCGGCACGGAATTAGAGATTGAGATAAAGGTGAAGGAGGCGCTCAAGCGGCACTTCCGCCCCGAGTTTCTTAATCGCATCGATGAGACGATCATCTTTCACCGGCTCGGTCGGGAGCAAATTGCTGCGATTGCCGAAATTCAACTGGCCGGCCTGCGGCGTCGGCTGACCGATCGGGGGCTTGGATTGAAGTTGTCCGAAAAGGCAAAGGACAAGCTGGCTCGCGATGGCTACGACCCGGTGTATGGCGCGCGCCCGCTTAAGCGCGTTATTCAACAGGAGATTGAAAGCCCGCTGGCGAAACGCATACTTGGCGGGGAATACGCCTCGGGCGGGACGGTGACGATTGACGTGAATGGGGAGGCGTTTACCTTCGCGTAATTGGTTGTGATTTACCTGGATGTGTCGCCGAATCGGTCCAGCCCAGTGCGGAATCAGGAGTACTTGTTGGGCGCTTGGGTTTCGATCTTTGCGACAAGATCCTTGATACTGTCGAGTTTGTCCTTGTGGCAGATCAGCGTGGCGTCGGGGCTGTGGACGATGACGAGATCTTCGACGCCAAGCGCGGCGATGAGATGATCGCCCTCCGTGACAAGGATGTTGGAGCGGCTGTCAAGCGTCACCGTTCGAGGGGCGGCGATGGTGTTGCCCTCGGTGTCGGCAGGGATAACAGCGGGTAGGGCGGACCAATGGCCGACGTCGAGCCATGAGAGATCCATTTCGATCATCAGAACGCGCTCGGCTTTTTCCATGATGGCGAAGTCGATGCTGGTTTTCTTGAGGGTGGGGTAGATGCGCGCTGCTTCGGAGTGAAACGTGGAGGTGCCCAACTGCCCGGCCAAGGCGATCATCGCGGTGTGCGTGTCGGGGAGATGGCGTTTCAGTTGATCGAGGATCGTCTGGGTTCTCCAGACGAACATGCCGCTGTTCCAGAAGTAATCGCCCGACACGACGTACTTCGTTGCGGTCTCCGTATTGGGTTTTTCCTTGAAGGCGCGGACCGCGTGAATGCCCGGCGAGGTGGCGTCGCCGCGCTGGATGTAGCCCATGCCGGTGTGGGGGTGTGTGGGTTTGATGCCAAAGGTAATGAGGGCGTTGGGGTGTTGTGTGGCGGCGGCGTATCCGGTGCGCACGATGTCGGCGAACTTCTCGGGCGGGCGAATGAGGTGGTCGGCCGTGAAGACACCCATGACGGTGTCGGGGTTCTTCTTGTGCAGGATTGTGGCGGCGAGAGCAACGGCGTTGGCGGTGTCGCGGCCTTCGGGTTCGCCGATGAGGTTTGATTTCGGAAGCTGCGGCAGGACGTTGGCGATTGCCGGCAGATGCTCGGCCAGGGCGATGACATAGATCCGGTCGGCAGGCACGACGCGCGCGACGCGATCGAATGCGTCTTCTATCAGGCTGCGGCCGTTGAAGAGCTTGAGGAGTTGCTTGGGTCGGCTGCGGCGGCTGAGCGGCCAGAGGCGCGTGCCGGAGCCGCCGGCCATGATGACGGCGGTATTCATGGAATCCATTTTAGGCGATTCAGCGGCAACAGGCGTTGGCTAATCCATCACGTATAGCGGCACGTGGTCGAGGGCAAAAGCTCGTTCACCGTGCTCGGCGAAATGAATGCGGATGTAGGTGGTGCGGCCGCGAGGCTCGAGCTTCAGGACTTCGCCATCGCCGTACTCGGGGTGGCGAACGCGCTGGCCGGGGTAATACTCGAGCGATGAGGTATGGGCATCCTCGTCGTGATTGAAGCGGCCAAGATGCGACCGGCTGCGGTCTTGCTCGACTTCGTACACGTCGTGGGCGAGTTCGTCTTTGGGAAGTTCTTTGATGAAGCGGGAAACGATGGTGCGCTCGGTGATGCCGCGGACCATTCGGTACTTGGCATGAGTCAGGGTGAGCAGCGACTGAGCGCGGGTCATGCCGACGAAGCAAAGTCGGCGCTCTTCTTCGAGGTCGTCAGTCTCGCCGGAGGTAATCGCCCGGCTGTGGGGCAACAATCCTTCTTCCATGCCGACAATGAAGACCAGGGGAAACTCCAACCCTTTCGCGGTGTGCAGGGTCATGAGCAGCACCGGCCCGCCGATGTCGGCGAGGGCATCCTGATCACTCGTAAGGCTGATCTGCTGGAGCCATTCGCCGACGGAGCCGTCGGGGTTGTCGAGATCGTATTGTTTTGCGGCGGTGACGAGTTCGCGAACGTTTTCCAACGGCTCGTTGTCGATTTCGGCGTCGTTGGCGAGGGCGTTTTCAAGGCCGGACTTTTTCAATACCGCTTCGACGGCGATGGCGACGGGTCGGGGCGGGAGATCGCGCAGGTCCGCGAGGAGCTTTGCGAAGGGTTGCAACTTCTTCGACATGGCCGCGGTGGTTGGCGGTGCGTCGGGGCCGATGAGGCTGAGGATTGTTTCATACAGCGTGACACCGTGGGTGATGGCCGCCGCCTTGAGCTTTTCGATGGTGGTCTTGCCGATTCCGCGGGCGGGCGTGTTGATGGCACGGAGCATGGCGGTTTCATCGGCGGGATTCACCATGATGCGTAGATACGCGAGTGCGTCCTTTATTTCCTTGCGATTGTAGAACTCGACACCGCGGACAATCTGGTAGGGGATGTTCAGGCGGCGGAGCTCGTCTTCAAGCACGCGGGTAAGTGCATTCACGCGATAGAAGATGGCGATGTCGCCGCCGCGCCCGCCTTCGTCGAGGTGTTTGCGAATGTCCTGCGCGATGAGTGTCGCTTCGTGGCGCTCATCTTCGCACGTCCAAACACGAACGGGTTCGCCGGTGTCGAAGCTGGTGAAGAGGTCCTTCTGTTTGCGGCGGTTGTTGTTGGCGATGAGCTTGCTTGCACCCGACAGGATGAGGCCGGTGCTGCGAAAATTCTCCTCGAGGCGAACGACCAAGGCATCGGGGTAGTCGTTCTCGAAGTCGAGGATGTTTTGGATGTTCGCTCCGCGCCAGGCATAGATGGATTGATCGGGGTCGCCGGTGGCACAGATGTTTCGATGGGCTGCAGCGAGTTTGTTGGCGATGACGTACTGGGCGTGATTGGTGTCCTGATACTCGTCAATGAGCAGGTAACGGAAACGGTCACAGAGTGCGTCGCGCACGTCGTCGAAGTTCTGCAGGAGCCGCGCGATGTACATGAGCAGGTCGTCGAAATCGACGGCGTTCTGCGCTGTCAGCAAGTTCTGATATTCGGCATATACGCGGGCGACGGTGCGGGCTGTGAAATCGCGGGCCGTTTCCTCGACGTCGGTGGGAGTCTGAATCTGATTCTTTGCACGGCCGATGGCTTCCTGCAACATGCGAGGCGGCCAGTTGTCGGTGGAGAGCCGGCACGTGGCGACGGCTTCTTTCAGCAAGGCCCGCTGGTCGGAGTCGTCGAAGATCGAGAAGTTCTGTTTGAGGCCGAAGAGGTGGCCGTATTCGCGAAGAAGCCGGGCACAGAGGGCATGGAATGTGCAGACCCACATGGGTCCATAGGGGCCGCGCCCGACGCCAAGGTCGAAGATGCGCGACCGCATTTCGCCGGCCGCCTTGTTGGTGAAGGTAATGGCGAGAACCTGATCAGGCCGGGCAACAGTGCTCGCGATGTGGGCGGCACGGCGGGTGATGACGCGCGTCTTGCCGGAACCCGGGCCGGCGAGGACGAGTAGCGGCCCATCGGTGTGCGCGACGGCGTCGCGTTGGGCATCGGTGAGGTCTTCAAAAAGCGCTTCGTGCGACATCGTGGGTATAATAGAAGGGGGGCGGCACAAGAGCGACCACACCGCTCGCGCGAGGTCGGAGGCGGCCATTCCATGCGATTTGGTTATTGGCAACGTGGCGGAAGGGTGCAACGCGTTTCGCGGTGCGCGCAGGCCATGTGTATGGCATTGACGCTTGTGGTCGCGTGCGCCGGAGAACTGAATGCACAGCAAAACACGGCCGGGCTGGAGGACAAGGTCGGACATCGGCGTATTGATCTGGCTCCGACGACGCAGCCGGTGAATGGGGCGCGGCTGCCGGTGAGTGTGGATTTGTCAGGCTGGACTTATCGTGCCGTGAAGTCGCCGAATCCCCGGGACGGCGTGCCTTGGGAATTGGTGGCGACGCCGACGGAAAAGATACCGGAGGGTTGGCAGCGCGGTCGCGGTGGGGAGGGGGCGAATCTCGCGCTCAATGCAGGCCGGGGCGATGTGATCGTTCAACACGGTGCGATTAACTCGCCGATTCCGATTGTTGAGGTGCCCGAGGTTCTGTGGAAACAGTGGTTCCCGGCGAATATGCAGGACGTGGTCGGAGTTCATTTCCACGAAGTTGTGACGAGCGATGTGGCGCGCGTGCTTTTTACGTTGCATAAGATTCCGCCGGATGAGCCTGGATCGCCTGCGACCTCAAAGCCGGCCGAAGCACGGGGAACGCGTATTGAGGCGACATTGTTGACGCCGGTGGCATTTTGCCTCGATCAATCGATCGTCGTGCGGCAGGATGCAAAGAAAAAAGAGGCATCAATTCGGCGCGGGCAGCACGAATTGGGTCATGCGGGCGTTTCGCAGCAGGTATTCTTCGCGACGCTGGCCGGTCCGCAGGATTGGGATCCGAAGTACCTGACGGGGCGTCGATCGCGGATCGAATACTACTGGAAGCGCGAGCGGCTCGGCCGGAATTGGGATGAATTCCGCACGGGCAAGGGCGAGCTGGCGGGAACGCGGACGGTTGTCGTTCTTGTACCGCCGACGCGATGGTCGCTGATGCTGCCAATTCCGCCGGAGCGTGTGACGCAGAAGCAGATTGACGAATTCAATGATGCGATTGTCGGTGCGCCGCGAGTGTTTAATTCGCTGGATGCGGCGGCGCAGGAGAAGTTCCACGCGACGCATGGGGCTTTTGAGGATGGGCCGTGAGTCAGTGGGTGGGGATCGGGGCGACGTGATCGGTTTGCTCACCCTTCGTTTTCTCGCGGGGGATGTTTAATTTCACGGGATTCGCGTACGGCGTCGTGGTTCCGCTTTTCCGCAGCGATTTTCGGCGTGGGATACTGTGCTGAATTCACGTTGCCGAAGGCCGCGATGATACCGGGCATCTTGACAGCCAAACGGACTGCAACTACAGTCCCGCCAAGAGATTGCGGGGTAGAGCAGTTGGTAGCTCGTCGGGCTCATAACCCGGAGGTCGCTGGTTCGAGTCCAGCCCCCGCTATGCCGGCCGTCCTTATAGCCTCGGCTGTCAGGACGGCCTCTTTTTGCGCTACACGCCCGTCCGGCAGGACGGCCATCGGCCCTATCACATCCGCGACAAACCGATTGATTTGAGACGGCGACATCAGCCCGGCAAAATTCGACTTGGCTTCGAGGAACGCCTGCCGGCAATCCGCCATCAGATCGTCCATGTCGGCAACCGCTTGGATCGCCACCGCGTCCAATGCCTGCCGCAGGCCGTCGCGTTTCGCTTCGTGTTCTGAAAGCTGCCGGGCGATGGCCTTTTTGGCCCCGGTTTCAATCTCCGGGTCCACCAGGAGTCGGGATAGGCCGGCAAGCATTCTGTCCGTTTCGGCAATCTCGCCCTTGAGCCGGGAGGACTCGGACCGGTTCAGTTCCAGCGCATCCCGCGACATGGCCATGACTTCGTCCAGCACGCCGTCCATGTCGTCGAAGACCGCGGCCATTGCCGTCTGAATCCGGGCCAGGAGCTTGTCCTCGCGGACCGTCGCTCGGTTGCCGCATTCTCCCGCCCTTTTTGCCATGCGTCGGCCGCAACTGTAATAACGGTATTCGCCCTTGGCGTTCTTGCTCTTGCAGCAGTAATAGACGCTGCCGCACTCGGCACAAAACAGGTGTCTAGTGAATGGCCGGATTTCGCTTGCATCGCGTGGATGCTCTTTCGAGTTTTCAGCAAGCCGTGATTGCACGCGATCGAACGTCGCATCGTCGATGATCCGCAGTGATTCGTCTCGCGTGACCAGGTGTCGGTCTTCATCCCTCCAACGCGGCACGCGCTTGCCCGTGGAGCGATTGAGTTTGTAGCAGCGCCGGAGGAAGCGGACTTCACCGACGAGCATCCGATTCGCCAGGATGCCGCGGACCGTCGTGAAACCCCACGGCCCGCCGAGACGAGTCGGCACTCCACGGTCCCGGACCCGGTTGGCGACTTCCTTGAGGCTGATCGTTTCTGAATCGTACGATTCAAAAACGAATTTGACCGTCGCCGCCTCTTGGGGATGAATCGCCAGTTTTTTCCTGCCGTCGCCAGCTTCGACAACGCGAAAACCGTAAGGCGGAGGACCGCCCGTCCAGTAGCCTTGCTTGTGGCGCTGGACAAGGCCGTCGCGTGTCCGCTCCGCCAGCACCCGGCTGTAGTCCGCCGCGACGACGAGTTGGACTCCGCGGGCCAGCGCGTTCGTGCCTTCGGTGACGCTGATTACCTCGACACCGTTTTGTTCCAGGTCTTCGACTAGGACGTGCGTTTCGGCGGCGCGACCGAGGCGATCGAACTTGTAAACGTAGAGCCGGTTAATGCGCCCGGCTTCCGCTTCCTGCATTAGCCGTAACAGTTCGGTACGGCCACCCGTGGTCCGGCCCGTTTTGGCTTCGTCAATGAAGTGCTTAAGGGGCTGCCCAGCCGACTTCTCGCAGGACTCGATTTGCACGGCGATGCTTGTGCCGTCGTCCTGTGCGTGACTCGAATAGCGAGCGTACATCGCTTCGTACTTGCGGCTCCCGCCACTATCTTCGCCCTTCCTTCCGCTGCCATTCCGCTGTGCCTTGAGCATTACCATGATCGTCCCCGTCCGGCTTGGCCTCTTTTCCTGATCGCTTTCTGCGTTCGCGGTGAAGCTCCACGGCTCTCGCCGCGATAACGCTGACCAGCCACCGCCGCGCGGCGGCGTGGTCGCTTATCAGTATACCCGCCGGCTCAATTGTAGACAGGCGCTCGGGAGGATTTCCGAGGCAATCAACGGAAATTATTTCATCCAGTACGCTTTGCATGATCCGGCCTACGGTTCGTCGCGTCCCGGCTCAGATGGTGCCGGGATATCGCTTCGCGCTGCTGAAAGAGTTCCATTTCCCGTGCCCCCAAAACGATAGCGGGCAGGGCGTTGACACCCTGCCCGCTATTGGCTTGGCTGGACGTTCGGGCTGTTACTTCCCGAACATTCGCTTGAGTGCGTACATCCCCGACTTGAATGCGGCCGGGTTTTCCCGGGCCATCCGCATCACTTTGGGCATCACGTACCGCAGCACCATTGCAAACACCATGATGGCCAGAAACATACTAAACATACCGCATACTCCTTTCGATTTCCGGCGGCGAGGCTCGTTTACGCCACGAGACCATCCGCCTACATGAATCTCACTCAACTATTGAGTTCAGCGTTCCAATTCTTTCATGTGCTCGTGGTGATTTTCTTGCACTGGCTCTGCACGTTCCGGACTGGGCGTATACTGACCCGGCCCGTACGGTACGAAAGCGCTTCCGTGGAACAGCGCCGAGGCCAGTTCCATCGCCCCTTGCGTGTTGAGCCGTCGTAGCTCGCCACTGACTTCGGGTAGGAAGTTATTCATCCCGGGCGCAATCGCCTTCAGACTCTCAAATAGCTTCTTGGCTGTATCCGACATCAGCGCACTCCTTTCCTCAATTGGCTACTGTGGATTCCGGTCGTCCTCGTGGCCTTTGGATGATCGATGCCATACGAGGGTGCCCACTGACGATGTTGAGTTGCAGTGCTCAGCACACCGGCGAACCAGAACAGAGTCGCCCAAAGCGCCGTCGACAGCCCAAGAACCAGCGTCGCTGTCCCGAAGCGCGCCAGCCAGCCCCTTCGTCGGCCCAGTCCTGGTTCTTCGTAGTACCGAAGCAGGGTCGTTCGGATCGGCCGCACTCCCGGAGCGAAGGTAATCGCCTCGCGCGGCGAGAGCGCCATGACTTCCTCGGATTTGAGCAAGCGGCGGGCTTGTTGCTGCCAGCTCTCGGTGACGTTTTCCGAACGACTCCAACTCGTCGATGGGTGCATTGCCTGCGTAGTCTGGTATGACGTGCCCCTGCTCGTGTTTCCGGAGTCCACCACGATCGTCTCATCACCCAAATGCGCGCTGACGTAATCAGCCGTGGCGTTGTCGTTGACCCCGAAGAAGACGCTCGTCACGTTTGAAAGCAAGGTCTGGTCCTGTCCGCCGGGGAAACACTTCTTCAATTGACCGAGGCTTTGAAAGTAGAACTGAAGTCGAATGCCGTAACCGCGATACTTATCGACCGCGTCGTCGATGACATCCATATGGCCGAGCGAGGCGGCCTCATCGAGGATGAAGTGGATCTTCCGCCGCCGGTCCAGGCCGCCACGAATGACTCCTCGCATGAGTGATCCAATCCACATGCGTAGCAGCGCCGACTGCGACCGCATGTGATCTGGCGTCAGAATCAAATACACCGTGACGCCACCTTTGAGCAGAGATGCCGGATCGAACGTGCTGCAACTCGTGCTCTCGCGAACGGCGGGGGTATCCAGGAATCGCAGATGCCGCCCCACCGTGGTGAGAACCGAGGCCTTTTCTTTTTCGATGAAGTGCTGTAGCTGACCGCCCATGCGGTTGAGGAGACCTCCCCAGGCGTCCGATTCGCCCATGAGCTTGATTGCCCAGTCCAGCTTCTGCGGGTCGCTGACAATGTCGCGAACCGTCTGGAGCGAGCGCGTGCCTTCATCCACGTCGCCGTATCGTGCGACGGTCGCCACCAACCCGGCGATCCACTGCTCAGCGCTGTCGTTCCAGTGTGGCTCTCGCTCGTCGTCGCTCCGGACGACGAGCGCCTTGGCCAGGTCGTTACACTCGTCAATGGCGCACGAGTCGTCCCCGTCAATGAAGGCGACGGGATTGAGGCTGTCCGGCGTTCGTGTACTGATCTTGAAGGGATCGAGCCGGATGATTCGATGCCCGAAGCTCTTGCGCCGGTGTTCCGCCGTGAGACGCTCGTTTTCGCCCTTGAAGTCGATGACCACGCACGAATCGGGACAGGTCAGCAGAAAGGGCACTACGCACGAGACGCCCTTGCCGCCGCCGGTCGGGCTGAACACCGCGGTATGCACGGCGTGGGGCAGCCGCACGACCGGGGGTTTCCCGTCGTACAATGATCCCCAGAACTGCTTACATGATTCCGCCGCCCTCAGACGCCATGCGAAGAGCTTCTGTAACGCTGCGGTAAAGCGATTGTGCCGGATCGCCGCAGTCCGGCCCACGATCAGACCGGTGCTCGCGTCAACCATACCGGCGCGGCACAGGTCGCTAGCGGTCGCCCACCGCGCACTGCCAAGCGTGGTGAGGTGCCGAAAGCGTTTTCTCGCAGCAGTGGCGACGACCGAAATTGCGAAAAGCCAACCGCTCGCCGGCCAGCCAATGACCGCGATGATCGCAAACGCATAAGCCCCCGCCAGGACGCCGAGTACCAAGAGCAGTCGTGATAACTTGTACATCGTTGAGTAATCCCGCGGCAATCGAAACCAGAAGGTGCTTACGCAGACAATACTTCGGATCGCACAGAATTGTTTAGCAACGCCCCAGGCCATCGAGCCTTCGAAGCTCAGTTCACTGATTGCATCACCCAAGATGCGACCGAAGATGTCCCAGGCAAAATGAACGCGGACCGCGCTGGCGCGTCCGCCATTTATCTATTGACTGACGCAACGAAAGTCTTTCACGGGAACTTACGGATGCTGCGGTATGCTGCAAAATACTCCGCCGCTGGATAGCCGAGGGCGCGGGCGATCGCGAATCGCGCGAAGCATACAATCGCAGATTGCAGCGCAAATTTCAGGCGCGACAAGAGTCGCATGAGTTGCTGCTCCCTGAGCTAATATCTGTTCCGAGGTAGCCGACGAGAGTGAGCCCCCCATCGTCGGAGGACTCGCATTGCAAATCGTCTTGTCGTCTAAGATTTCGCTTGTTCCTTCAGAACGCGGCAGAACGTCTTGAGCGTCACACCTTGCGGCCGTGCCTTGCGGGCCTTGCTCAGTAATTCTTCCAGCCATTCGATGAAGGCATCCAACGTAAGGGCCGGCCCGGCGACTGAAATAGTTCGTCCCGTGCCCAAGACTGCTGTCGCTCGGCTCACAGAAATCTCGGCGGATTCGGCGTCCTGACGCTTGGCTCGCCTGATGCGCGCCGCCACGGCGTCGCGCGTCAGCCCTTGCGTCGCGACTTCATTAGCCAGCCGCAATTGCGTTTCGGCACCGGCAGCGCGAGCGATTTCGATGGCGGTGCTGGAGGAAAGCGCGCCGCTCGCGACTTGCTCTTGAATTGATGTCGGCAAGGTAAGAAGAGAACGCAGATTACTGACCATCGATTCGCGTAATCCCAGCTCTTCCGTGACACGCGAAGCCGGCCAGCCTGTTTGGCAAATCAACTGCTCGATACCCTTGGCCTTATCTAGGTCGCAAAGATCCTCACGTTGCAGGTTTTCCGTCAGTTGTGCAATGAGGATTTGCGCATCGTCGAGATCGCCGTCGAATATTCGCGCGGAGATTGTTTCCTTGCCCGATACCACGCAGGCCTTTAGACGACGATGGCCGAATATCAGCCGGTAGCCTCTCCCGCACCGAACGAGGCCGACCGGTTGTTGAAGCCCTTGCCGACTGATGGACTGCATCAAGCCGTTTAGTGAATCAGGATTCGCCAACTCCCGCACGTTCTTGTCCATTTGAATTAGGTTTACTGGTACATCTACATACTGCTGCATCACCATCACGCACGGTCCTTTCAGGAAAGGGGCAAACGCAGTTCTTCCAAGACCCCCCAAGAGTCTGGCTTCATGGACACTGAGCCATCTGGTCCTCCCTCCACTCTCCTCTTGCGACTCAAGGAGATGTTCTTACAGAAGGCGACGCCACGACATTGGCCATGCAGAATCCCCTTGCCTCTAAGCGCGCGATGATCCAATGTCTACGGAAGTGCAACTCAATCGGGCCAAATCTCTTTATGGACTCAGATGATGATGAACTTAGAAGGGCATTTCGTTCGTTATTCGACAGCGGTTTAGGCTTGGCTCTTCCCCGCGCATCTACCATCAGCAGAATCTTCCATGAAGAGCTCGCCCGCTGTCTTCAACCTGTTGTGAACTGTGAATTACAAAGGCTCCCTACGCAAGGGATAGAAGACCAAAAGAGTTTTGTCGAGAATTTAGAATTCTGGCTCAAGACAATGCACATCGATATGTGCTCCCCAGAGACCCTCAATCCTATGACGCTCAGCGTTGTGTCGAGAGCAAGAGCTTCTGATCGGGCCGTGTATCGCCTCCAATCCCAGTTTCCTGGACGACCCAGAGGATCTTGGACAAGCGATCAGCCGCCAGTCGTTGAGTTGCTACCGACTATTCCTAAGACATCAAAACATTCCAAATCTCATCGTCTTTCAGAACGCGGAGATCGGAATCGTTGAAGTAGCCATTTGGCTCCGTTCACGAAAAAGACGACAACCGATTTCACTGCCCACAAACATCTTTTCCCTCTTTGGGCACCACCCGCTTATCGCGGGCCTGTCGAGCCATTTGCAGCCTTTTTCTTGCCCTTCTTTTTCCATCGACGGCGCGGTCGAAATGGCAAGTCGGGAAAGAGATCCTTGATCGTCTCCCATTTTCGCCTTCGTTCTCTGTGCTTGCGCACGTATAAGGCATTCCCGGAACAATCTGCTTGTTGGTCGGGCTCGCCCTTATCGTCACAATCCCCAAGCCTTTCGGCGCAAATCGCTTCCAGTTCTGCAAGCGCAACCCGTCGTTCGGGGCTAGCAGATTGCACCGCCACGTCTCCATCGACAAAAACCCGTAATCGGTCGAAACGAGCATTATTGGCCAAATGGATAACGAAGCGGTCTAGGATTGAGTTGACGTACCGACGAGGACTACTGATCGTTTCGTCAAAGAGCTCAAGCACTCGTGAACGCCCCAAGGCCTCGAACATGGTGCCCACAGCGTTTTCCCCAAAATCCGGGCTCCTCTGACCCAGCCGAGCGGCGAGCCAAGTCGCGCGCACCGTTAATTCCTCAGTCGTCCGCTGCCCCATGATAGTGTCAGAAATGACCCCTGGTTTGGCGCGTGGATTCTGGTACGCCACAAGAATCCAATCCAAAGTCACATTGGATCGCTCTCTGGTTTTCGCCCCCGCAATTGGCCCTGACGGCCCGCTTCCGATTCCAGAACCCGATACTCCGTTCTCATCGCACCGATCATTGTTCCTACGCATGAGCTTCTCCTTTGACGGGGCATTCCGTCACAAGAGAAGGCACATTTAGGATCGAGGATCAGCCTAATTCGGGTTTAGGATCGGATTTTTTTCAAAGAAACTCTATCGTCGCCTACGTCCCAGGTCGGGGAATCCGTATTGCCGTAGCGGCGACTAAAACGGTCAGCGCCTACCTTGATTTCTGTAACGAAGTGAGCAAACAGCGCAGGCCAGTCCTTCGCAAGCTTCCTTCTGGCATTCTTGATGTTTCCCCAAACGTTGTTCTGGCGGTTCTTTTTGTCCTTGTTGGGTTCCGACCCGCGTTTCTTCCAAAATTCCCACTTATCAAGCTCTTTAGCCAAAAGGGCATCTTGCTTTATGGCCACCTCACGGATGCTCTTATCTTTATCTGCCATTTGTGGACGCAACTCAATCCTGCACCGCTTGTACTCTCCCGCGGTCGCGTCGGATATTATTTCATCCGGTTGTACGTAAGAGCTGACTACTTTCTCACCGATGAGGTTTAGCAGTTCGATATCTGATATCGACACGCCAGGCCGCTTCAAGAGTTCGGCGATAAGCAGGAACCCCATCATATGCTTGGCCTGTTTCGGCCCTTCGGCTCCATACGCGATAAGCCAATAGTCTTCCGTGACCCGACGAAACACATATCGAGGAGGCAGTACATCGCTCGACACGCCAGACTCAGGCATCGAAGCTTCTTGGCCTGTTAATGTAATGCTGGACCGTTCTGAAAACTCCAAAGCCTCGCGCGTTGACGGTAGTTCCTGGGGTGGAGTATCTGACCGAAGCAATCTTCTTATCTCCGGCGGTGCGCATTGAAGTTCCGCGTCGAGAAGAAGATTCGGGTCCGTCCGTCGGCAGACGCCGTACACGACCCGCTCGCCGGTATCCGTCTCCGCGAATCTCCGGATAAACCAAGCCAACTCCGGCCGGCCATTGACGGTATGCACGGCGTCGGTAATTCGACCCCCTCGCGCCCAAGAATCCGCAAAACCTTGAACCGCATCGACATCTAATCGCTCCAAGGAGGCCCAAAGAATTTCGTGTGCGAATAAACTATCGTTGTCCGACGCCTCCAAGCCCCAATTCGATAAAGCCGCTTCGATTTGAGAAATGAGATTCATCACCTTTATGGGACTCACGCGCGCGGCCAGCGCTTTTATCGCACCAGCATAGGGCAGCCAGCTTCGGACGTGCTCATGCAAAGTGAGTTTATCGAGCCAAAGGTCCGCCTCCGCAGCGGACAATCGCCTAAACGCTGGTTCGAGTGCCCACGCAATAGAACTCCAGGTCTTTTCATATTCCGGCTTCGTGAGGCACTCGGTCAGCGCCGCAAAGATGGTCGTCCGCTCCGCTGACTCACAATTCTCAACCGTCCTTCCGAGTGCCCACGCAATAGAATTCCAAGCATTTTCATACTCCGGCTTTCTGAGGCACCTGTTTAGCGGCTCGAAGATGGTCGTCACCTCGGCTGGCTCAAGGCGCCCTGCTGCCGCTGCCAGAGCCGAGGCAATAGAATCCCAACCCTCTTCATATTCCGGATTCCCGAGGCACTCGATCAGCACCGCGAAGATGGTCGTCCGCTCAGCTGGCTTAAGATGTTCTACCGCCGCTCCCAGAGCCGATGCAATAGAACCCCAAGCGTTTTCATACTCCGGCTTTCTGAGGTACCCGTCTAGCAACTCGAATATGGTTGTCCGCTCCGCCGGCTCAAGATGTTCTACCGCCGCTCCCAGAGCCGATGCAATAGAACCCCAAGCATTTTCATACTCCGGCTTTCTGAGACACCCTTTTAGCAGCTCGAAGATGGTTGTCCGCTCCGTTGGCTCAAGGTGTTCTACCGCCGATCCGAGAGCGTAGGCGACACTCCCCTGAGCGATTGCGTATTCGGGTTTTCCAAGGCACTCGACTAGGGCTTTCAAGACTGTCGCGCGCCCTGTTGGCTCCATTTCCCTAATCCCCTCCGCAAGACCGCACGCGATACTCCCCCCAGCGATTACGTATTCCGGCTTTCCGAGGCACGCAATCATTTTTTTGAGTACAGCCGTCTGCTCAACAGGTGCAAGTCGCCCCGCAAACTCTCCGAGCACAAACGCGACGGTTCCCGAAGCATTTCGCCAGCCTTTGTGAGACAAGCATTGAATAAGCATCTCGGAAACAATGAGCTGCTCCGAAGGAGCAAGCAGCACAACTATCTTTCTCACTGCATTTAATATTGACCCCAAGGGTGCATTGCGTGTCGGATTTTTGAGCCACTCCAAAACTAATCTTGAGACAGTACCTTGCACGGCGGGCGTAAGATACTCGGACATTGCGCAGATCACTTCAACTATTCCCCGCTCAAGGTCCCGGTAGTCTTCGTTGCTAAGCCAATGCAACAATCGATAACAAATCTCATTGCTGCGTTCGGGCAAGATGCACAGCATCGATATCAGACCGTTGCCAACACGGCTTCGCTCACGGGCGATCGCCGAATTAACGAACCGGTCGAATACGAGATTGGTCAATTCGCGGATTCGTGACTTGTTTTTTCCCGCGTCGAACCTTAACGGCAGGATGACGCGCAGTAAGAGTCCGTCGCAGCCCAATCGATCTCGGTCTTGCTTGACATAGGGAGGCGGCCGAAGCTCTGTCCATTCGCGTGTCCGTAAACTCCTCTCTGAAATATTGCTTAGCCACTCCGCGGCTTCCAAAGCCACCTCCTCCGATGACGCAGTGTCTCGCCATAGACAATCAAACGCATAGAGCCAGATGTCGTCGTAATTTCGCCACCAGAACCACTTCCGAAAAGTCCCAAAGAATTGGCGGTGGGCATCACTCGTTCTAGAATCGGATCTCTCGCCCCGGCAAAGCCAAGCCAAGTAATAGCCCACTAGGAACTCGGTAGCCGGCACCTTCATCGCGTAATAGACTCCGTTCACTTCAGTGATGAAGCCGGCGGTTACCGCCCGCCCAAGCCAGCGCTTGGCCTCTCCCTCCTGTTGAAACAACCAGTTGACTCTAAGCTCTTTAATGAGTGCTTCTTCAATTACGGGCATTCTGAAGCCCTTCTCTGCGAACGGCATCAGTAATGCGCCGAACACATGACGTGCATCGAGCAGTTGCTGGTGATCAAGGTCCATGCCGCGTTGACGGAACATTGCCTCATAAACCACGGTCATTAGTTCCGTGATGGTCTCCGGGAACACCTCCGGGTTTTCGGTGGCTCGCGCATACCACGCCATGAGGAACAGCGGCCGAATAAGCATGTTCTGAATGTGCGGCGTGGCCTTGCGATATGCCTCGACAACCGCCTCGCCGTGGACCGGGCCGGAACTGCCCCCAAGTCGCGCTTTGCTAAGGCGACAGCCGTTCTTGCAAACAAACGCCTCAATTTCTGTCTGTTCCAGTTCTCGGATTGTGTGTATCTGGTCTTTTTCAAACTGAAAGTGCCGCTCCGCTCCATGGTCCGGACGTGAAGTTATCACAAAACGTTCGCATCCCAACGACCGGATGCCCGCGACGAGGTCGGAAGCCATGCAGTCCTTCGTATTCGTTATGCCGGACGTCGGTCTTGCGACCAACTCATCGAATCCATCGAACAAGAACAGAAGGCGCCGCGTCCGCAATAGCAGCCGGCGGGCTTCGAGGGAGAGGCTCGATCCGAGATGAAGCAACTTCGGTGCCTCTTCCAATACGAATTCCTGAAATGACAACGCAGTCTCGGAATTCGGCCATTCGCGCAAGCGAATCGGCCAAGGAACATATGGGATCACCATTCCTTCCCGCCACTCTTTCTCATTGTCAAGTTGGTCCGCGAGGCGGCACGCGAATTCCGCGAGTAGGACTGACTTTCCCGACCCGAACGGTGCGACTATCAAAAGGGCACGACAATCGCCCTGCAACCATGCCTCTAGGAATCGGGTGTCACGAATGACCGGTCCCGAGTCCGCCTGGATCGACTTCATTTCGTCTCGGTTTTGACTTCCTTGATCCGTCCAGTGTTGCCCCCGCTCCAAAAGCGGATTGCATTTCTGGACACGCAAAGGCACACGATCCTCGCGCTTAAGCGTAAGGCCACTTTTGGACAGGAAGTGGAGGTCCCCACCCAGCACCCTTTTGAGCTGCCGTGCGTACTCGACGATGGCTTGTCGAAGCTCCGGTGAGCGGAGTGTTTCTACTTCTCGACCATCAAGTGATGGAGTGCCCATATCGAACGCTCCGACTAAAGGATAGGTTGCAAATGACTGTGCTTCCCCAATGTTTCCTTATTACTCAACACACGAAATACCATCATCGCTTGGAACGTCAAACCTAGTGCGTGCGCGTGAATAGTTAGTCCCTCTTAACCGATGATGGACGATCACATATCATGGTCAAGTTAGTTTTCCGATGCAGCGATCTCGATCAAGCAGCATAATAATCTGGTACCCTGCATCTATTACTTTTCAGTGTGCGGACGATTAGATTCTCAAATCGCCACGCGACCAATTCTACTGTTGCACGCTTCCTGTGAATTATGGTATACAAAGGATGTTATACACCACTACTTAACTCGCCGGACGCCTCTTAACCCTTCGTCAACTTTTTTCCGGCATGGAGGCCGCTTGAGTGAAACTTTCATCGTTCTACAACCGATACGCGAGTTGACGACGTTCGACTCCGTCGCGCCGCCTGTCATCATCGACCAGGCCGGAAAAAACGCCCGGTTTGCCTACGCCGAATTCTTCGGCAACGAGATCGCGAGTGATTATACCCGCAAGGCATACCGCTACGCCGTCCACCGCTTCCTTTTGTGGTGCGAGGCCGAGGGCTTCGACCTTGCCCGTATCCCGCCGGGCAGCGTCGGGCACTACATCCGAACGCTGACGACGGCAGAAGCCAAGCCGGCAGCTAAGTAGAGCCGCAGAATCTTTCATGCGGCTTTTTTCTGGACATCGTCATGGTCAAACATGAATCCCATTTGGTTTCGATGGCCGTTGATTCGGCCGACGCCGCGACGAAAGGCATCAATCAGGTCCTCGATGGCCACG
>JACRIM010000048.1 GCA_016235815.1 Planctomycetota bacterium | reverse complement strand
TCGAAGACCATCCAAGGCTTCCCACTCTCCCAAAGTCAATTTGATGCCGCGTCCCATGCCAACCTCCCAGCGGCTCCGCCGCTGAGAAATAGGTCGACAAAGACGAGGCGTTTGGGTAAATCATTTTGCGTTTCTACTTAGGTATTCAAGCGAGTCCGTACCGGCCACTTCTATGAAGTACCGGTCCATACGCGTGTCGCGAGTAATCGGCACGGACTTCCCAGTAACTTTGTTGACCGCTTCTTGAATCGCAATCAACGCGACATCTGTCGTTATGGTCGGCGAAGATGCGGGAACGGATCCATTGGGAGTGGTTATCGTTGAAGCCATCGCCGCTGGTGTGTCGTTCATGAGTTCAACGTCGCGCTCTGCCCGAATGCCCGTTCAGGACTTCGAGGCTTGTAACCAGCAGCAAATCAACCGTCTCAGCGGTGTCGGTGCCGGTGTAGATCACGGCGGTGCGACCGCCGGGAGAGCGGGCGATGAAGTCGGGGTGCTTCACATCCACATGCCGTCCATCCGCGAGGTGAATGCGGAACTTGCGGAACGGCTGGCTTCGTATGTGGCGGACGAGTTGTTCCGTTGCCATGCTGGGCCTCCGTATGTATTGCGCCCCCCGCTTCTGTAAGCAATTATGTACGTGTGACCATCGCTTTTACACCCCCACCACCGTCGCCAATTCCACCCGCGACGGTGCGTGGTGTTTGGCGCGAAGCTCGCGTTCCAACTCCGCAAGACGCGATTCGATGTCGGCCATCTTTTTCTTGTTGCGGACCAGCTTATCGCGGTGGCGGCGCAGGAAGTAGGCGATGGTTTCGATACGAATCTTGATGGAGCCGGTGGGCTTGTTTTCGTCGATGTCCTTGAAGCAGAAGTAGGGTGTGCCGCTCTTTTCCACGATCTCCTCGACGACGCTGTAGATTGGGGCGTCGTGGCCGCACTTGAAGCTGGAGAGTTCGAGTGCGACGAGGTTCGGATGGCGCGCGGCGTACTTGGCGGCCCAGATCTTGCGATTGGTGTTTTCGCTGTAGGCGTTTTTCCAGACGTCTTCGATGGAGACGACGCTGGCGAAGTCGCCGCGGCGGACCTCTTCGCCGAAGAGGCGGTCGAGCATGTCCGGGTCGCGCGGCAGGGCGTCCATGGTGAAGACGGGAATGCCGAGCTTCTGGAACTCGTCGGGGATTTCGTGGCAGACGCCGGGGTCGTGGTGGTAGGGCCGGGTGAGCAGGACGACGCCGACCTCGTCGTTGGCCTCAATGCGATCGAGCAGTTCGCGGGCTTGACGGCGCTGCTCGGCCCAAAGCGTGTCGTAGTGATCCCACGCAACGCGACAGGCGCGGGCGTTCTCCTCGCGCGAGAGGCCGAACTTGTTCTCGAACTCGGCAAACATCTGCCGCTCAAGCAGGCCCGGCTCGCTGAAGTTTACGAACGTGTCAAGGTAAACCGTGCCGAGGTCCTTGAAGAGATCGCTCTCTTTGGTGAAGGCGGCCTTCACGGCTTCGGGCGTGGCCGAGACGGTCGGGCATGCGCGGCTGCTCTGGATGTTCTCCAGGAAGGTCGGCATGCAGTCGATCATGGGGAAGAAGATGTAATCGAGCGGGGCTTCCTTGTGCTTGTGATAGAGCAGGTTGTGGACGTGGGGGATGCCGATCTTGCTGGGGAAGCAGGGATCGATGGCACCGCGTTTCGCGCCTTCCTTATATAGCTCTTCACTGGTGTAGTCGGACCAGATCAGGTTTCGTTTGGCGATGCCGAGGGACTCGAAGTAGGCCATGAACCAAGGCCCCATCGAGTACATGTTGAGGACGCGCGGCATGCCGATGCGGATGTTTTCACGCTTTTTCATCAATTCGGCGCGGCGCTCAATCTCTTTCTTCTTGAGGAAGTTCGTCACGGTCACCTTCGGCGGGGCGTCGGCGACGCATTGCACGTTGGCCGGGGCGAAGGCTTCGCGGGCACCGATCTCGGCGAAGTTTGGATTCGCCTTTTTCGCGGCGTCGAGGCCGGCCTTGATTTCGCGCATGTCGTTGACGTCTTCGACCGTGCCCTTTTCGCAGGTGGCGATGATGAGGCGCTGTTCGTCGGCCTGGAGGGGGACTTTGGATTTTGATTTCTTCGGCGGCGTGGAACCCGCTCCCTCACGGTCGCGGCTCTGCTTGGGGTCGCGGCTCTGATCAGCATCGCCGTGTTTGATGCGAGTCGGGTGGCCTGATTCCGGACCCATCTTGATGATGTGCGAGGTCAGGTCGACCAGTGGTGCGGCGGAGCTCGCGCCGGTCTTCACGTCGATAAACGTGCGCAGGCATTTATTCTTGCAGAAGTAGCAGCGCGTCGCTTCTTCGCGGGTCGTGCGGAATTGAATCTTCGCGACGCGCTCAACACCGATGAAGGTGGTGTGAAGATCGTTTTCAGTGAAGAGGCGATGGGCCTCGACCGCGCAACCGATCGCGCCGGCCTCGCCGCAGAACTTGTGGACGGTGACCTTCGGCTCGACGCCGGTGCCTTTGAAGCGACTGGTGATGAAATCGACCTGGGTCTTTACGGCGGCGAGATTGTGTTGCGTGCCGCCTTGCAGGACGAAGTTCGTGCCGAGCTTGGCGATGTTTGGAATCTGAGAGACGTAGAGCCAGATGTTTTTCGGCAGTACGTCGCAGAGGCCGGCCATGATTTCGTGCGGGGACCAGCCCTGCCGCTGAAAGTCGACGATGTCGCTTTGCATGAAGACGGCGCAGCCGTAGCCGAAGCTGGGCATGGCCTCAGCGCTGAAGGCGATGTCGGCGAATTCTTCAACCTTGAAGCCGAAGCCTTGGGCCGTGCTTTGCAGGAAGTAGCCGTTGCCGGCGGAGCACTGGGTGTTGAGTTTGAAGTCCTTGACCTGGCCGTTTTTGAGGATGATGAGTTTGATGTCCTGCCCGCCGACGTCGACGATTACATCGGTCTCCGGGTAGAAGTGCAGGCCGGCCTGCGTATGGGCGACGGTTTCGACGAGGGCCACGTCGGCGCCGATGACTTCCTTGAGGATGTCTTTCGCGTAGCCGGTGGTACCGACGCCGAGGACTTCAAGCGTGCAGCCTTGATCGGCGATTTGCTTGTGAAGGGCGGCGATGATCTCCATCGTGTCTTCGATGGGGTTGCCCTTGGAGAGTTGATAGGCGCTGGCGACGACTTTTTTCTCCATGTCGAGGAGGACACCTTTGGTGCTGGTGCTGCCGCCGTCGAGGCCGATGAATGCCTTGACGTTGGACCCCGGCGCGAAGGAGACGGGTTTCCACGGTTCCTTGCGGTATCGCTCTTTGAAGGCGGCGAGATCGGTAGGCTCCTTCCACAATCCGCGACCACCGGCGGCCTTCTTTTCTTCGAGTCGGCCGACGCTGACGTACCATTCCAGTTCGGCGATGCCGCGATAGACGCCGAAGTTCGGGTTGTCTTGCACTTCGATCTTGGCGTATTCGACCGCGCCGAGGGCGGCGAAGTATTGGGCATTCTCGGGGACGACGACGAGTTCTTCGATGGGCTTGGTTTCATCAAATGGCACATTGCGCTCGCGCCAGATGGCCGGGATGTTGTGCCGCCAGCAGTCGCGCATGCCCTTGATGTAACAGTTCGGCCCGCCGAGGAGAAGCACCTGTGGGCGGAGCGTGTGGCCGCGGGTGAGGACGCTGAGGTTCTGCTGGATGATGCTCTCGAAGAGCGACGCCATGAGTTCATCAGGGGGGACGCCCTGTTTTTGCAGGCCGTTGATGTCGGTCTCGGCGAAGACGCCGCACTTGCCGGCGACAGGGTGAAGTTTCAGTCCGACGTAGCCCATATTGCAGAGTTCGTCGGCGGGGATTTTCAATTTCGCGTTGATCTTGTCGATGACCGCGCCGGTGCCGCCGGCGCATTTGTCGTTCATTGAGGGGATTTTCTTTTTCTTGCCGGTGGATTCGTCGGTTTTGAAGACGATGATCTTGGCATCCTGGCCGCCGAGTTCGACGACGCTCTGCACGTCGGGATACATCTTCTCAACGGAGAGGCTGACGGCGTTGACCTCCTGCACGAACTTTGCGCCGATGCGTTTGCCGATGGAGGAGCCGCCGCTGCCGGTCATGAAGACGCGGTAGGCGTTTCGCGGCACATCGGTGAACTTGGCCTCGATAGTGCGAAGCATCTCGATGCACTTCTCGGGCTGCTTGGTGTCGTGGCGCTGGTAGTCTTTGTGCAGGATTTCATCGGTGACAGGATCGACGACGACGAACTTCACCGTGGTGCTGCCGACGTCGAGACCGATGAAGAGACCCTGCGGATATTTCGTCGTCGGCGCGAAGGGCAGGTCGTCGATCGTGGGGCGCGATTTCTCGGCCTTGACCATGCCGACGTTGAGCGTGACGAAGCCGACGGGCGTGTCCTTTGGTTCGCTCTTGGTGGAGCAGCACCCGCCGGAGGAGCAGCCGCCGCCGGATTTGGCGGCGGGCTTCGCGGCGTCGGAGTGGGTTCCGCAGGTGCCGCCGTGGCCCTGACCGTGATCTGCCTTGAGATTAGGCTTCATCGCTTTGTCTTCCTTGCTGGTATGCCGCCCGATAAGGTCGGCCTATGATGTCGGCAATTTGAGGGTCTAGGAATGGCGGTGTTCTATCGCGTCGTCTCACCTGCTGAGCGCGACGATATCCTTGAGAGTCTCGAAAACGCGGTGGTGAGGATAGTCGAGTGAATCCCAAGGCAATGATACTTTGGCTTGCTCGAGAACGAGGCGGGCGCACGGCTCCGCCGAATGGCGAATATCGGGCGGCTGCCCGTTTTGAGGATTCGCGCGAACAGATGTGGACCATGCGGACCATACCCATGCGTACATTTGATGGACGTCCACACGCCACGCTTTGTGAGGTCGAGCTCTTATCGCCGCAGGCACAGGCAGAGTTGCTTGTTACCGGCGCGAGATTCGAATTATGCGAAGGGCACCGCGTGGTGGCCAAGGGCGTGGTGCTGCCGGAGTCCATCGCCGTGCCGCAGCAGATCGACGAGTTCGCCCTGTCGCTGATGGGTTGACGATTAGTTGATTGCGAACTCAGCATTTCTTACACCATTTCGTTTCTTCACAGCCATCTTGAGCAATTGAGCCGAGTGCTATGTACTAAATCGGTGGGTCGAGTACGACCCACACTACATTGCTGTGAGTGGTACAGCTTTTCATTTCTATTGTTGTGTCCGAGGTTTCCAAAAACACTGAAAGCCGAAACAGCCACGAATGGGCTACGTACGATAGCTGACAAGGAAAGGGAGTTGCACCCGTGGATACTGCCGAAACTCATGTCGTGACTGGCGCATTTGGCTACTCGGGCAGCAGGATTGCCAAACGATTGCTCGACCGAGGCATTGCTGTTCGAGCATTGACCAACTCGCCCCGCCCCGATGAGCCATACGCCGTGAGTATTTTGACGAATCCGCTTTGTTTCGATCGCCCCGAGGGCCTTGTGCATTCCATGCGTGGCGCAAGTGTTCTCTACAACACCTACTGGATTCGATACAACCATCGCCGATTCACGCGAGCGCAGGCCGTTAAAAACAGTTTGATTCTGTTTCGGGCCGCCCGCGAGGCCGGCGTTCAGCGGATTGTTCATGTCAGTATTGCCAATCCGTCCGAGGATTCGCCATTCGAGTATTACCGGGGAAAGGCTCGGCTTGAGCGCGCAATTCGTGAATCGGGATTGTCGTATGCGATTCTTCGTCCTGCCGTGTTGTTTGGAGACGAAGATATTCTGATTAACAATATTGCCTGGATTCTGAGGCGATTTCCCTTGTTTGGAATCTTCGGTCGGGGGGACTATGGCATTCGCCCCATTCACGTCGACGACTTTGCCGAGCTTGCGGTTCGCTGCGGAAGGGAAAGCGGAAACGTGGTTCTGGATGCCGTAGGGCCGGAGCGATTCTCCTATCGCCAGCTTGTGAAGGAGATAATGAAGATCATGGGCATTCAACGGTGGGTTGTTAACTTGCCGCCCGAGCTGGGATACTGGATTGGCAGGGCCATCGGCAAGGCCGTTGGTGACGTCGTGCTGACTCGTGACGAGATTCAGGCGCTGATGAGCGGCCTTCTCGACAGTAATGCCCCTTCTACAGGAGAAACCCTGCTGACCGAGTGGGCCAGGCGCAATGCCGATCGTCTTGGTCGTTCTTATCATAGCGAACTCGCACGCCGCCCTATTCGCTATGGCGCATACGTAGGGTCCGCTGTGCGGACCATGAATGCGAGTTGACGTGGCCGCAGGATGGTCCACCAAATGGACCGGTCGCGGCGTGTGCATAATTTGATCGTTTTCCCTTTGCCAGGCGCAAGCCACCCTTCGATGGTCCGCACAGCGGACCCTACGTACAATTCGGCCATGCCTGAATACCGACGTGCATGGTCGCCGGGCGGCACATTTTTCTTCACACTGGTTACCGAGAATCGCGCTCCAATCTTGTGTTCCGAGCTTGCCCGCAACATCTTGCGTACCGCTCTCCAGGAAACAAGGCGTCGATGGCCGTTCGTGATTGACGCATTCGTACTGCTTCCGGATCATCTGCACACAATTTGGACGCTGCCACCCGGTGATACCGACTTTTCCAGGCGGTGGGGATTTCTGAAGAAGGAGTTCACGAAGCAATGGCTCGCGTCCGGCGGCGCGGAACGCGATGTGTCGATGTCGCGATCCCATAATCGGCGTCGCGGCGTGTGGCAACGGCGATTCTGGGAACACATGATTCGCGATGAGTCGGATTTCCAAGGCCATTGCGATTACATCCATTACAACCCGGTCAAACACGGTCTCGCCAAGTGCCCGCACGAATGGGAGTACTCGTCATTCCACCGATTCGTTCGAGAGGGCATCTATAACGGCAATTGGCAATGTTCATGCAAATCTCGTTGTCACTCGCCCGACTTCACCGACATCTCACGGTTCGTCCAAGAGTAGGGTCCGCTGTGCGGACCTTTGTTTTGTTCCACGCGTACCTTCGCAGTCGTGGTCCGCACAGCGGACCCTACGCGTGTAGTGCGCGGCCCCCGTTCATCCTCGTGCCCACATCCATCACAAAATTTGCGGCCTTGCCGACCATGCCGTCGTGGTGGCTGACGTGTTGCAGGGGGCGGCGCAGGTCGCGGTTTTCGGGGCGGGCGACGTAATCGCGGATTTCATCGAGCGTGCGGCCAGTGGATTCCACGGCGCGTTTGAACTCATCCTTGCATTTCAACTTTGCTTCGCCCAGCGCCATTTGCACGCGGCTGTGGGCGTTGATGTCGCCTTCGCCGCTGGTCTCGATGGGGATGTAGATCATGTCCTTGAAGTGGCTGGTGACGGCCGCCTGTGCCCCGTCGCTCTGCGTGCTGGGCATGCAGCCGAAAGGTTTGAGAGACAGCACCATGTGGGCGAGGTTCTTGTTGATGTAGTAGATGTTCTTGGCGACTTCGAGGTGGCCTTCGCCGCCGCCGGCGCGGCTGTTGTAGTAAGGGTGGCCGGCGCGGGTGAGTTCGAGCTGCGGGGCGAGTTCGTGCACCGTGCCGCCGATGGCCTTGCGGAGTTTGTTGTATTCGTGAATCACAATCTTCTCGGCAAGGTTGAGCGTGAAGAGTTTCTTGCGGGCCTGAATCTCGGTGGCGATGCGCCCCTTCACATCCCACTTCGACGGCTCGCCGGTGTCGTCAACGGTGTGGCCCTTGGCGAGGCCCTTGCGGTCGCCCGCCTTGAGGCCGGCTTGATGCAGCATGTAGCAAATCCACGTGGCCACCGGCTCGACGAGCACTTCGGCCCCCTCGCTTTCGAGGAAGGGGAACATCTTGAAGTTGCCATCGCCCTCGGTGGTCTGCGCCCAGAACTCGCCGGTGACCTTGCAGATCGGCTTGGGCCGGAGGTAGTCAACTTCGATTTCTTCGTTGATCATCTTGGCGCATTTTTCGAACACGTCGGCGTAGTAGGTGCCGCGGAGTTGGTCCAGGAATTTCTGTGCATCGTCCGACCCCTTTACCGGCGCGACCTTTGACAGCAGCTTGGCAAGCACGCCGCCGTGGATTTCGTCGTAGTCCTTCTGCCGCAGGGCGTCCTGGCAGAGCGTCATGCACTTCTGCATGACTTCATTGGTCTTGCCGGGGATGACTTCGTAGGGGCGAATCTGATAGGCGACTTCGTTCAGGACATCGCCCATGAACATCGCATTAAGCAGCGAGAGGAAGAAGTTCAGGTTGAACTCCAGCCCCGCCTCGACGGCCGCCTGATCCAGTCCACCGCCCTGTTGGAAAAGCAATACGCGGAAGCCGTCGAACCCGCTGTTGCGAAGGGCGAGCCGATACTCCGCTTCGTACATGCCGAATCGGCACGGCCCGCATGCCCCGGCAGTGATGAAGACGTGGTCGCTGAGGATTTTTTCGAGCGGAATGCCTTCTTCATCGCGCATGCGCTTGAGGTGATTCACCACCGCGCCGACGGTGAAGTAGGTCGGGTTGCATTGGCCGTTGTTGCCATATTCCTTGCCGGCCTGAAAGTCGGGCTTGGAGGGCGTGGGGATGAGGCCGACCTTGTAGCCCAGGCCTTCGAGCCCGGCGACGATGAGTTGTTCGTGGCGAAGCGTCAGGCCGCCGAGCCAAATGGTGACCTTGCCGCGCTCGGCCTTGGTGAAGGACCCTTCGCGCGGCCGCTTGAAGTGTTGGACAGGTCCGACGGTCAGCCCGGCCTCCTTCATCATGCGCTCGCGCTCAGCCTGGAGCGTCGATTCAATGGAATCGGCCAGCAGGGGCAGGCGCAATTCAGACTTGGTGTCAGTTTTTTCGTGGGTCGTTGCGGGGGCCACCATGGTTGTACCTCACGTTAGGGGGCACTAGCTTGCGCGGTCTTCCCGCCGCGCAGCCGGCCCTTGAATTGGACGCGCATTACACCGCGCCCAGCGAGCAAGTCCAGATATTTATTGGGTTTTCTTGCATTCTCAGGGTAGGGTACTCTCGACACCATTGGACAAACGGGAAAGCTAGTGAATACTAACTTAGCCGGTTTGGGAGGAGCGTGCTCCAGAATTCGCAAGGTCATGCCGCGACTGGGGGTTACGCAAAGCGAGGCGTTTGCCATGAGGACGTGTCGTCAATTGAGATGAGACCATCCCCCCGGTCTTTTTTGTGCAGTCGCACACCAAAACAATCACTATCACGCAGCCGAATCGTGTGTCTATCATTACATTAGTGTGACAAACAGGGACGGCGGAGGAGATGTCTATGTCACGTTTGGTCCTGATCGGTGTCTCGCTGGCCGCGTCCACCGTTTCGGCACAGCTTCGCGTTGTCACCCTGCCGTCGGCGAATGATGCGCCCGCACAAGCGGAGTCAACATCAAGCGATCCCCTTTTCCTTCGCCCCGGTCACTACGTGCTTCCGTCGCCCTACGGGGCGGACAATTTCAGTCCGCATCTTCGCCCGTATCCTGACTACAGCTACCTGCGTCGACCCAGCTCATCGCGATTTCAGGGTCAACGGGCCTACGCCTATCCCGGTTACCCCTCGTGCGGAGGCGGTTTCGGATCGCAATATCCATATTACTCCTACGGCGTTGACGCAGAGCGAGCCTACAACCAGGGTCGATACGATGCGGATCATGAGTACGTGCGCTACATCGCCTCGCAACGCGCGGGCCGATTGTTAAATCAATACGCGGTGCAATTCGACGAAGGTGTGCGGCTGTTCCGTGAGGGTCATTACGAACAAGCCATGGTGAACCACCTTGGCGCGGCCGAGTTGAATCACGAAGGCGCGGCCCCGAGGCTGCACGCGGCGCATGCGATGTTTGCCATGGGGCGTTATCGCGAGGCCGTTCCGCTGCTGGAGCGGGCGTTCGAGTTGATGCCGACGCTTGCCTATAAGACGTATGACCTGCGCGATGAGTATGGCCGTCGCGAGGAATTTGACGAGCATCTCGCGGCGTTGGAAGACTATGTGCGGCGCAATCCCAAAGACGCGGCGGGGCACACACTGCTGGGCTATGTGACCTATTACACGCGCGGCCCGGGCGCGGCGGATTCGATCCTCCGCCGGGCGTTGGCACTGGATCCGCGAAGCTTCTTCATCCCAAAGTTGACGGCGGTTTCGAGCAAGGCGACGCCTGCCAACGGCAGATCAGTCAAGGCTCGTCGCGAGAAAACACCTGCGAAGATAAAAACGCCGAGGCCGGAACCGGAATCAGGCGGGCTTCGCGTTGTGTACGTGGGCCGCAGTTAATCCAACATCTGCATGACCGTCGCCACCAAGAGGACGACGACGGCGCTTTCACCGAGCACCACGCCAAAAACCGCAAGCGCCACCGGCGGCGTTGTCACGACGAGGCATGCCACGGACGCCGCCACGGCGATGGCGCACGAAGCGGGGACAGGCAACGCCCACACGATGTCAGTAATCGCGACAGCGAGCAGCAGCGCGAGTGGCGTGAACTTGAAGTATTGATGCACCAGCGCAACGCGACGTCCGGCGAGCGTGAGCACGCCGCCGAGCACGAGTGCCCCCGCGCCGGCGACGGGCCATCGCCATGTTGTTGGGTCTAATTGATGCAATGCGAAGAAGTGGTAGACCGCGAGCATCCAGGTCGCCGCGAACATGGTCCAGCGGGCGATCGGGAAACGATTAGTAATGATCTGTCCGCCGAGCGTCTTTTGCGTCGTGACCTGCGTCATGGTCGGCAGGTAACCCGATGTGTCAGTCACGGGGGCCGGTGGCGGGGCGACGATCGTGGAGCCGTCGTGGGTTTGATAGTCGAGTCGAAGCCTGAAGTTTCCGATTCGCAGTGATTGTTTCGGGGCGAGTTTCCCGCGGGCGATGCGCTGGGTGCCGATGAACGTGCCGCCGCTGCCCTGCGAATCTTCGACGATCACCGCGCCATCATTGCGGAGGCACAGCTTGCAGTGCACACCGGAGATCGACTCATCATCGAGCGAGATCCAGTTTCCGTTTGCCTGGCCGATCTTGAGTTCGACGCCCACGGGGATGAGGAATCGCTCACCGACCCAGTGCGGGCCTTCCATGACCGTCAAGAGGGCGCGACGCCGCTCGATCGGGCCGTTGTCGATCTCGATGTCGAGTTCGCGATTGCAGCTCGGGCAGGTCAGCGAGACGACGAGTTCGAGGTGTTCGAAATCAATGGGGTTGCCGCAGGGGCAACAGACGACGACAGCCATACAGGACCCAAGCCTCCTATTTCAACGGACGAACCGCCATTATAACCTTCCCTTGCGGTCTACCCAACGGGTTCTCCCCGGCCGTATCAACCTTGCCGTCCGGGCTTGCCGATGATTCATGCACCACCCGCGCGGAGTCTCCGCGCAGGTTTTGCGCGAGGCACCCGTGGTTTTCATCACAACTTCAATCTGGCTGGCCATCATCACGCTGCTCGCCTGGGGCGTTCACTCCATTTGGGAAGGATTGGCCAAGCCCAAGACACTGAATGTTGCCTTGCTACCGGGCACCCTTGCCGCCGGCCTCGGTCGGATCGTCGCGCTGCTTATCACCGGCGCGACCATTCCCGATCCGCCGAAGGGGGCACCGGCCAAGTCGCCGCCTCCGGGGCCTCAACCAAAAATGAAAGTGATCGGGCCGATTCTGGTTGCGCTGATTCCCATGCTCTTGCTGGGGTTCACGTTGTATGTGGTCGTGCTGCGTCTTGGTGGGCCGGTGGTGAGCCATGTGCCGGTCGACCCGCTGCCGAAAGAATTGCCGGCGACGCTGCCCGCGTTCTGGAGCCAGATGCGGGCTGTTATCACGCTTTGCGAAAAGACCCTGGATGCGGTGCTGTCGGCGGAAGCGTCGCCCTATCGCATCGCGCTGTTTGTGTATCTCATGATCAGTCTGACGGTTCGGCTCGCTCCGATGCCGGGCAATCTGAAGGGGCAGTTGATGGCGGTCGCCGTGCTCGGTGGCGTGGCGATTCTCGGTGGAACGCTGACACCGGTCATTGAGCAGCGTGTTGTCGCGCTGTGGCCGCTCCTTTGTTTGGTCGTGGGGTGGTTGTCGCTTCTGCTTTTAGCGAGTCTGTTCGCCAAGGCGGTCATCACGTCGGCGCGGTCGGTCATTAAGTGGGATTAACCCCGGCGCCCCGCTTTGCGCAATTCCTGCATCGGAAACTCCTGTACGGCCTCTAATGTCTCAACATCACTCGGGGCGTTGGCGCATTGTTGCGCGTCGCGTGGGCCGATAAGCCCTTTCGCGTGAAAACACCGCGAGAGAATGATTGAACGTGTACACTGCTGCGCGTAGCATTTTCGTCGTGGCAAGCATCACACGATTTACACCGGCGCAAGAGTCCGGTTTGCCGCGTTGCGGTCTTTTTGCTTATTCCACCGCGATTGATGGTCGATTCGGGCGGATGCACGACGGCAGGGGACGAACTCGCTCTGCCCGCAAGGAGCGCGCTTCGTGAAGCGAAAAGCACCCGGAATCTCCGATCTCATCGCCGCCCGCGTGCGGACGACGCGCCGCCCACCGGGCGCGACGGGCGATGCTCCATTCCTGAAGCTCGTTCGCGAGGACGCGGCGCCTGCACGCGTGGAGACGCCGCCCGCCAATCTCGAATTACCGGAACGCGTGCTGGCTCAGATTCGCACCCTGACCGGAAAACTCAACACTGTCTTACGAAAAGCGATGTCGTCGGCCGTCGGCGACAACGAGATTCAGGTCATACAGGCGTGCATCGATAAGACGGTGGACGCCGTCGCCAACCTGATTCACAGCCACCGCCCCGCCGGCACGGCGATGTATCGCTCGCTCGACATCGCCGGTTTCTTTGATATGCGGCGCGGCGGTCGTTTCGATCTCATTAAGAATCATCTTTCCATGATCGCACGGATCGCCGCGAGCGCATCGACCTGCCTTGCTCCGACCCGACGGTCGGTGCATTCGGATGACATCGCCCGGGAGAATGCGGCCGCCAGCGAGATCACGCAGGACGATCTCGATTTCGCGGCGCAGATCAGCCGCATGACCCAGGCCGAGATCCTCGCGCACACCTCCAATCAGTTCCGCCGGTTGCGATCCGCCTCACCATCGCCGACCCTTGGAACCTTTTCCAACGAATAATCACGATAGCTTGTCCAATAATGCGCCGCCGCCGCCGTCGCGGCCCGCGTTTCGCGCGGTTCTCGGAATCCCCCATCCCTTCCGCGCATCTTTTTCCGGGGAGAAAATCAAATTATTCCGGGGACTAATGAAAGTCGGACTCGGCGTGGCCCGATAGGACCGTCGGTTCGTTGTGACCGTGAGGTCGAACGGACGGGCTTGCATTGTGTTCGGTGTGTGTTGCCCGAATGACGCGGCAAACGCCGGATTACGAACGAGTCAAAACCAAAGGCATACACGGTTGTGTGCCTCGCACGCTCTCGCGTCGTCGCGAAAGCGGTATTCAGGGAGGAATCCATGAGTCGGATCAATACCAACGTCTCGGCACTTCAAGCCATCAGCAAGCTGAACAACAACCAGAACGATCTGGCCAAGCGACTTGAGCGCCTTAGCTCGGGTCTTCGCATCAACCGCGGCGCTGATGATCCGGCCGGCCTGATTGCCTCTGAATCGCTCCGGTCTGAAACCCGCGGCATCTCAACGGCCATCGACAACTCGACGCGAGCCATCAACGTCATCTCGACGGCGGATGCGGCGCTGGGCGAAGTCTCCAAGCTCCTGCTTGAAGTCAAGCGCCTGGTCAATGCGTCGTCGAACTCGGGTGCACTGTCCAACGATGAGGTTCAGGCGAATCAGCTTCAGGTTGACTCGCTTCTGGAAAGCATCAACCGAATTGCAAACTCGACCCAGTTCAACGGCAAGAAGCTGCTGAATGGCGAGCTTGCATACACCATCAGCGGCCAGAACACGGCCAATTTGCAGCGGTTGCAGGTCTTCGGCGCCCGCATCCCGTCGGGCGGCGGGTTACCCGTCACGGTGCAGGTGACGCAGTCCGCGCAGACCGCCGTTCTCAATATCACACAGGGCGGTACCAGCGGACTCTCCGCGGCCGGCACGACCTCGACCCTCAAGAGCGGCAATGCCGTCACGGTTGAAGTCCGCGGCCGACTCGGCACCGAAGTTTTCAGCTTTACGGCCGGCACCACGGTCAGCTCGATTGCCACCGCCATCACCGGCTTCAAGTCGCTGACCGGCGTGTCGGCCACGGTCAACAAGACCGGCACCAACAGCGCCATTGGAATCAAATTCAACAGTGTCGGCTACGGTAGCGAAGAGTTCGTCTCTGTCCGGGCCATCAGCGGTCAGTTCACCGTCGCCATCGGCGACAAGGGCGACCATGAGGATGGCGGACGCGATGCCGGCGTGCTCTTCAATGGGCAGGCGGCCAGCGTCACCGGCCTTACGGCTCGCATCCGATCGAGCGGCCTCGACGTCGTCGCGGATCTCTCCACGGCATTCGGCACGACGCTCGGCAGCACCACCTTCGGCGTGACCGGCGGCGGAGCCAACTTCCAGATCGGCCCCCAGGTGAACAGCGACGGACTCGTGAGCATCGGCATTCCCTCCATTACATCATCGAATCTGGGCAGCACGACCTCCGGCTATCTGAACACGATCGGCACAGGCGGCACCAATGCCATCACCGATGCGGCCCGACAGCCGACCGCCGCCGACATCGTCTCTGCCGCGATCACGCAGGTCGCGATCCTCAGTGGTCGTCTTGGCGGATTCCAGGCGAACCAGATTGAAACGAATCTCAACAGCCAGCGTGTCGCGCTGGAAAATGTGAAGGCGTCGGAATCGTCGATCCGCGACACGGACTATGCTTCGGAAGTTGCGAACCTTACGCGGTCGCAGATCCTGGTGCAGTCCACCACGCAGATCCTGGGTCTGGCGAATCAGATTCCGCAAAACGTGCTGGCCCTCCTGCGATAGGTCGCGGGTTGACCGGCCCCAAACGAATCGGCAAAAACGGCGCGGCGTCCACTGGGCGCCGCGCCGATTTTTTTGCCCCGCTGGTTCGACCGATAGAACTCGTGGGCCGTTAACCCGGCCCCGGGGGATCGAGATCGCCGTTCGCCGCGTGGAGAAGGACGAATGTATTCGCGAGTATCGCAGCGTGAGGTATGTGTGAAGCACGGGCTGATCCTGACCTGCTTTGTGAACGGCAAGAAGCGATTCAAGGCCGTGAGCCTTACGGCCCTCGCCGCGGCCGAGCCGCACCGCGCTCGGCAACCCGGACCCTCTGCCGTGACGGACGTCCGACGCCGCCTCCGCTGATCGCATTCCCATCGCCGTGCATCGCCCGCCCGAAAGGCAATCACGATGTCATCAATTTCATCCGGCGTCGGCCCGGTATCCGGCTTGCCGATCAATCAGCTTGTCGAATCACTGATCGCCGTACAACAGCGGCCGATCACGCTTCTTCGGAACCGCGTCACCGATCTCGGCAACCAGCGAACCTCGCTGCTTAAGATCTCCGCGAATCTTCTCGCCATTCTCAACAGTTCGGCCCGCTTCAAGAATGTGGACACGTTTCAGTCCGCCAAGGCCGTCAGTTCGGATGAGCAGAGCATCCTCGCGACCGCTTCGGCCGGCGCTCCGACCGGGCAGTTTCAGATCACCGTTAAGAACCTCGCCGCCGCGCATCAAGTCATTTCGACCGGCTTTTCAACAGCGGATACAACGCCGGTGGGCGCCGGCACGCTGTCCATTGAGACGGCCCAGGCGCGGCTCAATCGTGCCACGCGGTTGTCGGCCCTTCGCGGCGGAGCCGGTGTGCAGCATGGCAAGATCAAAATCACCGACAAAGCCGGCGGCGCCGCCACGATCGACCTCGCCACGGCCGTGACGCTCAACGACGTCGTGGCGCTTGTTAATAACCAAAGCAGCGCATCCGTCAGGGCCAAGATCGAAGGCGATCATCTGGTGTTGACCGATCAAACGGGCCTGGCGGCGGGCAGCCTTGCGGTCGTCGAAGTCGGTGCCTCTCACTCGGCGGCGGATCTCGGCATCCTCGCCACGTCGGCGACCGGCGTGATCACCGGCGCCAATCTCGTCAGTATCACCGGCACGACCCGCCTTGATGAATTAAACGATGGCAACGGCATACGTCGCCTGGTGGGCGCGGCGGATTTCTCGGTCAGCCTCGCCGACGGAACAGCGCTGGATATTGCGATTTCGGAACGTATCCAGCTCGATACACCGCTGTCCGTGCTTAACGGCGGCGGCGGAGTTCCCGCGGGCAAGATTCACGTCAAATCCCGCAACGGCTCGGAGCGCGACATCGACCTGTCATCAGCGGTGACGCTTGGCGATGTGAAGTCGGCCATCGAATCCGCGGGCGCGAATCTGACGGTTACCCTCGGCGCCAACGGCATCAACATCAAAGACAACTCCACCGGTGAAAAGACCTTTGAGATTTCAGAAGTGAACGCGGTCGGCACGGCCAAGGCGCTTGGCATCCTCGGCACGTCGACCTCCTCGGAAATCACCGGAAAAAAGATTTACTACGTGGACACGGTCGGCGATTTGGCCCGCGTCATCAACGGCAAGGCGGGAAATGGCGGTAAACTCGTCGCCGCCGTCTCGGCGGATGGACTTGGATTGTCGCTAACCGACACATCCTCTGGCGCCGGCACGTTTCAAGTGACGGCGCTCAACAACAGCAAGGCCGCCGAGGACCTCGGCCTGCTGACGCCGGCCAGCGGAAATCTCATTACCTCTCGACGACTTGTCAGCGGCCTGAACACGGTTTTCCTGCGAAGCCTTCGCGGCGGCGCGGGCGTGCAGGCCGGGACGATTCAGATCACCGATCGTGCCGGTGCGACCGCCTCGGTGGATGTCTCAACGGCGCAATCGCTTTCCGATGTCATCGCGGCAATCAATAACGCGGGCGTCGGCGTGAACGCGCGCGTGTCGGACAACGGACTGGGCCTGACCATCACCGATACCACCGGTGGAGTCGGCAACCTCTCGATCTCCGATGTTTCAGGAACGGCGGCGGCTGACTTGCAAATCGCGATCAACTCGGCCGCAAACAGTGTTGACAGCGGCAACCTCCAGCGGCAGTACGTTTCAACCAATACGCGACTGAAGGACCTGCGCAGCGGCGTCGGGGTCCCTCCGGGCAAGTTTCGCATCACCGCGGCCAATGGCGCGACGGCTGTCGTGGACCTTACCCAGGGAAATGAAGAACGGCTGCAGGATGTCATCGATGAAATCAACTCGCGCGGTATCGGGATCACCGCGTCGATCAATTCCACCGGCGATGGGTTGTTGCTGACGGACACCACCGGTGGCGGCGGCAAGATCAAGGTGTCCGAAGAGGGCGGTTCCACCGCGAAAGCACTCGGCATCCTGGGCGAATCGCAAGTCGGCGGAACAACCATCAACGGCTCCTTCGAATACAAGATCACCATCACCGGTGGCGACACACTCAACGATGTCGTGGCAAAGATCAAGACGGCCGGCGCACCAGTGAACTCCACAATTTTTCGCGATGCATCGAGCGGTCGTCCGTTTCGCCTCAGCCTTTCCAGTTCGATCTCCGGGCTGGACGGGGAATTGTCCATTGACTCCGGCGCGACGGGTCTTGCCTTTACGAATCTGGTGCAGGCCCGCGATGCGACGGTCCTGCTCGGCCCGGCCGATGCCGACGCGCCGCTGGTGATTAACAGTGCCTCCAATACGCTGACCGATGCGGTTCCCAATGTGCGGCTCGACCTTGTCGGGTTGAGTTCGAAGCCGGTGACCGTGTCGGTCGCAGCGGATACGGAGTCGGTATCAAAAGATATCAATCTGTTTGTCAGTGCGCTCAACGCCGCATTTACGACGATCGACGACGTAACGCGCTTCGACGAGACGACAAACACGCGGAGCATCCTGTCGGGCGATTCCACGGTCCGGGCCATCCGTGCAAAGCTGGTCGAAATCCTTAATCGCGTCGCACCGGGGCTGACTCCGCCGTTCAATCGGCTCAGTTCCATCGGCGTAGAACTTTCCAACGGTAACTCAGCGCGCTTTGATGAGGCCAAGTTCAAAAAGGCCCTCACCGAGAACCCCGACGCGGTGCAGGCGCTCTTCACAACCGCGACCAACGGCTTTGGTCACGTCATTGAGAAAGAGATGAAGCGTCTGACTGATGCCGGCACCGGCGTCGTCAGTGTTCAGGAAGACAACATTAAGAACTCACAGGAATTGCTCACGAACCGCATCAGCCAGATGCAGACGCTGCTTGAGCGACGGCGTGAACGACTGTTTGCACAATTCAATGCAACAGAATCCATCCTCGCGAGGCTCCAGGGCCAGCAGTCGGCGTTGGCCGGCATTTCGTCGATCAGAATTGGCTGATGAATGCGGTGCGCGGTTCTGGGACCATCCTCTAATACCACCGGCTCCATTGTGTTTTCGCTGAATCGACGTCCTGCAAGGTCCGATCAATAGGGCGGGAGTCGCACGAATTGTATGAGCATGCACGCTTCCAACGAGTACCTTCGAAATGCCGTCCTCACGGCGCAGCCGGAGCAGCTTCAGATGATGCTGTATGACGGCGCGATACGGTTCGGGCGCCAGGCCCGCGAGGCGCTTCTCAAGAAAGACATTGAGACGGCATGCGAAAAACTGATCCGCGTGCAGAAGATTGTCACGGAAATGCAGAACGGCCTTCGCCCCGAAATCAACGCCGAACTCTGTGAACAGTTGTCCAGGCTCTATCATTTTGTCTATCAGCGTTTGCTCGATGCGAATCTACATCGCGATGTAAAGGCCCTGGACGAGGCCCTGCAGATTCTCGAACATCAGCGCGAAACGTGGCGGCTCCTGCTTGAGCGCATCGGCACCCTCGTTGGATCTGCTCCGACCGTTGGCGCCAATGCCCCGGCCCAGGAGGACTCGCTATCCATTCATGGCTAAGGGTTTCGGAATCGGGCGCGCCGGGCGCCGTGGCCGCCTTCGTTAGCGTGATATCCCGACCGTGTCTATAATGGTGTGTCGGGCAAGGAGATACGCTCGCATTCCACCCGAACTTCCATGGTTGGAGCCGCGTAGAAGCAGGGCAAGGCCGACAGGGCTGCGCGATTTCAATGTGAGGTAGATCATGTCACTCGTTCGAATCCTTCGTGGGTCACTTGTGTTGTGCGCGATCATGGCCGTCGAGCGTCAGGCGGTCGCCCAGATGCCACCGCCGGACGCCGCTCCGAAACCCGTCGCGGGGCTTACGCCCGAGCAAATGGTGGACGAGGCGATTCGTCGCTACGACGCCGGGGATTATCAGGAGGCCTACAACTTCATGACCAAGGCCGAGCAAATCAAGCCGGATGTTGAGAAGCTTTCCTTGATCAAAGGCTTGCTCTTTCTTGAAGCGCGCCCCAAGCGCGGGGCCGAGGCGATCAAGCTGCTGACCGAATTCAACCAGACCGCCGAAGGCAAGAACGACTATCGCGGCAACGCCGCCATCGGGCGGGCCTACAAAGATTCGCGAATGCATCGCCTTGCCGTGCTGCCGCTCGAGCGAGCCAAGAAGCTCGCTCCCATGGAGCAGGACGGCAGGCCGCTTCGCGCTCAGATAACCATGGACCTGGCCGATGCCTATCTGGGATTAAAAAACGATAAGCAGACCGTCGCCACGGCGAAGGACGCGGAATCGCTCGCGCCAAACGATGCCGGGATTCAGTTGGCGTTGGCCCGCATCGCGACGGCCACCAAAGATTACGAAACCGCCGTGAAAGGAGCTGATCGCGCCATTGGTCTTCTGAACGCCAAGGCCCGCACCGACCCCTTCCGGAATGAGGACATCAAGAACCTCGTTGAAGCCGTCGAGCTCAAGATCAAGCTCTTTTCACAGAAGCTCGAAGAGAATCCGAAAGACCCTGTCGCGTTGTATGAGATGTCCCTGACCTGGCGTGAAAAGGCGGACATCGATCGCCGCATGAATCTCATGAAGGCCCGGGAAAGCGGCCTCAAGGGTGTCGCCCATGATTCGAAGAACTACAAGTTGCAGGTACTCGTCGCCGCCATCGAGGCCGAACTTGGCGCTGTGCGCGATGCCGTCGACCGCCTGAATGACACCATCAACGCCGACCCGGAGAACCAGGCCGCCATCAAGCTTCGCGGTGAACTCCAGGCGAGACTGGCGGCAGCTCAGCCATAGCAAATCCTCTTGGGCCGCGTGCACGGCCATCGCGCAGCATTTGCGCACGCGGCGGCAAATCCGGCGTGCGTCGCCGCTGCGGTCTCTTGCGCAATCCCTGCACTGTCAAGGCATTACAGGTGGTTGCTTCCCTTCCATTCTTCAAGTCGCTCCATCCGGCGCGTCGATAGACACCCCGGCGGCTTATCGGACAAAGTCGCGCGGCTGCGCGGCGCCTACGCGTCCGGCGGGAGTCTTTGTTTGCTACACGCTCGAACCCATCTCGTCGTGCTCATCGCGGCTATCGCGCCGGTGGCTTTGCATGGTTGCGCCTGGACAAACGGCTCGGCCACCAGCTCGAAAGCAAACGCCCCCGCGCAAACCGCCCATGTCGAAGACGCCGGACTTGATGATTCCCGCGATCTTCGCCTCTTTGGCCGGGGCGGCGCGTTGCAGGACATCTCGTTTGAGGGCAAGGCCGCGATCAACATTCAGCAGCACACGACCGGCAGCGAGGGGGCCGACTTCGATCCATCCGTGGACGCCGCGGGCAAGCAGCTTGTCTTTGCCTCCACGCGGCATTCGCGCATGAGCCACCTCTATGTGAAGCCGACGGATGGCGCCACGCTCACGCAGCTTACTGATGGCGACTTCAATGATGCCCAACCCGTGTTTTCGCCCGATGGTACGCGCATAGCCTTCACCAGCGATCGCTCCGGCCAATGGGATGTCTGGATGATGGACTCCTCGGGCCGCAACCCGACTCAACTTACCAACAGCCCCATGCCCGAACTGCACCCCAGTTGGTCGCCCGACGGCGAACAGCTTGTTTATTGCCGCATCAATCCGAAGGACTCGGCCGGCGAATTGTGGATCATCGATTTGGAGAACCCCGGCGCGAAACGCATCATCGGCGAAGGGTTGTTTCCGGCGTGGTCGCCGAAGGGCGATCGGATTGCTTATCAAAAGGCGCGCCGGCGCGGAAGCCGCTGGTTCAGCATCTGGACGATGACGCTTGTTGACGGTGAACCAACGCCGCCCACCGAAGTCGTCAGTAACACGCAATTCGCCTGCATTGCTCCGTCGTGGTCGATGGATGGCTCGCAGATCGCATTCGCATTGGTTTCACCGTCGGCAGGTTCCGATGGGGCCCCGGAGCCGCGCATCACCGGTGCCGGTCGCGCTGACATCGCGATGATTGATGTTGATGGTCGTGGGCTCATTCGATTGACCAATGGCCGTGGTGAGAACTATTCACCGATGTGGTCGGCCGACGATCGCATCTACTTCACGGCGAAGCTCGATCAAAGCGAAACGATCTGGAGCATCAAGCCTTTCCGGCCGGTCGCCGCGCCTGCGCAACCCGCGGCGGCGCCGGTTGCCGCGCCGCGCCATGCGGCCGAGGCGAAACAGGAGGAGGCCGAGACGCAGCCATGACTCGCCTACTTTCATCCATATTCTTTGTGATTCCACTGGTTGCCGGCTGTAAGCATGGCGATGCGGTGACGACGGTGTCGAATCCTTATGCGCGGAACATGACCTTCGCGGTTGCTCCGGTGCTGAACTTCAGCGGTGAACCGAGCTTCGACCCGGTGAAGGCGGCCGACTTGCTTGCGTCGGAGTTGACGTATGTGGAAGGCGTGAACGTCCTGCCGGTCAGCCGTGTGGTGGCGCTCCTGGCTTCGCAGGGTCGGATGCAGGTGGAATCCCCGGCCCATGCCATTGCGGTTGCGGATGCCGTGGGTGCGGATGCGATCTTTGTTGCGGGGATCACGGAATACGACGCCTATACTCCAGTAGTCGGCCTCGCAATTCAGGTATATGCCGTGCCCCGATCCGCTCCTGTCGCCGTGGACCCGGTCCATGCCGAGCGCATGGCGCAGCCGATCACGCTTCGGAGCATGGCCGACGCAACATTGCCTCGCGATCAGATTCAGATTGTCTATAACGGCACCCATTCCAACGTGACGGATGCGGTGAAGAAATACGCCGCCCCCCGCAGCGAACAGGATTCCCCCCTTGGCTGGCGGGAATACATCAAAGTGCAGACCCTGTTTCTCCGATTTTGCTGGCATGACGCCATTGACCGGCTCATGACGAATGAGCAATGGAGGAACGCGGTCGTCATGCCTGATAACACGATGGAGTATCCGTTATGAATGAGACCGTTCGGCAACTTTCGCTGGTCAAGGGCGGCCAGCGCTATCTTTTTCGGTACCAGCCGGGGAATGAAGCCGACGTGATCGGGGCGTTTGCGAGCCTTGCGGCCGACGCCAAGACCGATTTTGACTGGTTTGATGCGGCCGTGCTGAGTTATCAGATGGGTCGAAGAATTGAACTGGAGATAGATGAACTGAGGGCGTGATACGCCCGATAGGGCTTTTGTCCGGGTCGGAGACTCGGACGTGGGGGCGGTGATTCCGCTCAAGTACGGAACCTGTGAACGGTGGGTAGGTCGCGGAGTGCGGCCGGCCAGGTTGGACAAGGAACAGTCAGGATTTTCGCCGAAAAGAGTTCCGCGATTATGAGTCAAGAACATCCACTCGTCACAGACTTTCTCAACTACCTGAGATTCGAGCGGCACTTCTCCCCGCACACGGGAAAGTGTTATGCCGCCGACCTCTTCCAGTTCGGCCAGTATCTGCTGGGCGGACCCGAGGCCGCGGCGCGCGTATCGCTTCCGACGCGGGGCACGCCGCAGTCGGCCTTTGCCGCAGCGCGGCCCGGCATGTCGGGCGGCACGGCGGTGGCGGTCGCACCGGCGCAGACGACGCAGGAAGTGGCCGTGCTTCGCGACAAGCTGCTCAAGGCCGACTCGAATCAGATTCGATCGTTTCTCACGTTCCTGCATGAGCGTGAATACTCCAAGGCGACGGCGGCGCGAAAGCTCGCGACGCTTCGCAGCTTCTACAAATTCCTGATGCGGAAGAGCATGATCACGACGAACCCCGTCGCGGCCATCCGCACGCCGAAGCAGGAGAAGCGTCTGCCGAAGTTCCTCGACATCGAGCAGGTGCGCAAGCTTCTCTCGACGCCCGATGACACGACGCTGCTCGGGGCCCGCGACCGGGCGATGCTTGAGACGCTCTATTCGACCGGCGTTCGCGTGAGCGAGCTGGTCGCTTTGAACGTCGAAGACGTCGATACGCCGGGCGAGTGCCTTCGCATTCGCGGCAAGGGTCGCAAGGAGCGCCTGACGCCGATCGGCCCGACGGCCCTCCGAGCCATCCGCAAGTATCTCGATATGCGAATGACCGACCCGCGAAGCACGACCTTCGACAAGTCGGCCCTCTATGTGAACAAGCACGGCCAGCGCCTCAGCACGCGAAGCGTTCGCCGGAAGCTCGACAAGTATCTGCTGGTCTGCGGGCTTGACCCGTCGATCAGCCCGCACACGCTGCGGCACACCTTCGCGACGCACATGCTGAACAATGGTGCGGATCTGCGAAGCGTGCAGGAGCTGCTCGGCCACCAGTCGATCAGCACGACGCAGGTGTATACGCACCTGACGACGCAGCAGTTGAAGCGCGACTACGACAACAGCCATCCGCGGGCGTAGTTCGACGCGGACGGAATCTTGATCGCAAACTCTGAAGGCCCCGGGAGTGAGACTCCTGGGGCTTTTTTTGCGCCCGGGGGTGAGGAGGTCCTGAGGCTTGAGTCCTGAGTCTTGAGGCGCAGGAGGCTGGTCGCTGCGCTGCGCGGCTTTTCAAAAAATCCCCCCGCAAATTGGTGCAAAAGACCGCAAAAGGCCGCAAAAAAGTCTTGAGTCCTGAGTCCTGAGTCTTGAGGCCTGAGGGAAGAGGGAACGGGGAACCCGCCGGGTCGGGTCTGCGACAGGGAACAGAGGAAGGCACAAAGGCACTGAGGCCCCCGCCGCGGAGGGTAAACTGCGGCACTGAGGCACTGAGGGGCGGAAGGGGTCGCTGCGCGACGCCGGGGGTGGGGTTGTAATTGCGGCAATTTGATAGGCGGATTGAGAAAACAGGTGTCGTTTGCTGGCGTTTGCCGGCGTACATCTCCGGAGACTCGGGAATTGGGGGCCGGGGGATCGGGGGTCCAAGGGATCAAGGGGCTGAGGGTCCAGGGGGAGAGTACGGTTGCTGCGCAACGGCCGGCATATACTTGGGCGCGGATCATGCGGGGCCTCCTTTGTCGGGCCGAGAGAATACGAACAAATACCTAACTAATATAGTGCGCGGCCGGGCGGTGGCAAGGGGATTTGCAGGTTATTTTTTTTGTGGTCGTAAGTCGTGGCCCGGGCGCGGGTTGGGGTAAGGGGAAAAGTCGAAAAATCGAAACGTCGAAAAGTCGAAATCGGGCGAGGTTGCTTAGCGGGGCAAAGGCGGGTGTGCGGGCCGAGTCAGGGAAACAGGAGGTTGATGAAGCCCTGGATGTCGGCGCCGTCGACGTTGCCGTCGGGTTGCATGTCGCCGCGGAGGATGTTGCAGGTTGGGTGGGTTGTCGCATAGTCGATGGGGTCGAGTAGGGCTTGGACGAATGCGTCGATGTCGAGTGGGTCCAGTGCGCAGTTGCAGTTCATGTTGCCCAAGGTTGGACAACCTACGCCGTTGAAGGCATACGCCGAGCCGGACTTTAGGGCACTGTTGTCTGCCTGGTTTCCGTTCACTCCTGTGGCGCTACTGTCCTCTTGATACGCCCCGACTACCACCGCGTCACCTGACACGGCCACCGAGACGCCGAAGAAGTCGCCCAGTTCGGTATTTGATGCCTTGAGGTAGGCCCGCTGACTCCAAGTCGTGCCGTTACGCACAAAGATGTACGCCGCGCCGGAATTGGCAGCACTGTTGTCGGTCTGGTTGCCATCCACGCCCGTGGCGTTGCTGTCTTCCTGATTCGCCCCGACCACGATCGTGTCGCCGGACACGGCCACCGAGACTCCGAAGAAATCGCCTGCATCTGTGTTCGACGCCTTGAGATAAGCCTGCTGGCCCCAGGTCGTCCCGCTGCGTACGAAGACGTAAGCCGCGCCGGCCGCAGACGCACTGTTGTCGGTCTGGATACCGTCCACGCCCGTGGCGTTGCTGTCCTCGGCATACGACGCGACCACGACCGTGTCGCCCGACACAGCCAACAACCTGCCAAATTCGTCGTCAGCGCCGGTGTTTGATGCTTTGAGATACGCTTGCTGGTTCCAGGTCGTGCCGCTGCGGACGAAGACGTACGCAGCGCCGGAATTTGCAGTGCTGTTGTCGGCCTGGTTGCCATTCACGCCCGTGGCGTTGCTGTCCTCGCTATACGCACCGATCACCACCGAATCGCCTGACACGGCCACTGACAAGCCGAAAAGGTCACTCACACCAGTGTTCGACGCCTTGAGGTACGCCTGCTGGCTCCAAGTCGTACCACTGCGGACGAAGATGTACGCAGCACCTGAATTATCCGCACTGTTGTCGGCTTGGTTGCCGTTCACGCCCGTAGCGCTGCTGTCTTCGCCATACGCTCCGACCACCACCGTGTCGCCCGATACGGCCACCCAATTGCCAAAGTTGTCGAAGGCACCGGTGTTCGACGCCTTTAGGTAGGCTTGCTGGCTCCAAGTTGTGCCGTTACGGACGAAAACATACACAGCGCCGGAATTCGTGGCGCTGTTGTCGGCATGATTACCATTCACGCCCGTAGCGTTGCTGTCTTCGAGATATGCCCCGATCACCACGGTGTCGCCGCTTGCAGCCAGCGACAAGCCGAAGTAGTCACTCTCGCTCGTGTTCGAGGCCTTGAGGTAGGCCTGCTGGCTCCAGACTTCGCCGCTGCGTACGAAGACATACACCGCGCCGGAATTTGTGGCACCGTTGTTGGCCTGATTGCCGTTCACGCCCGTGGCGTTGCTGGCCTCGCCATATGCCCCGACCACCACTGTGTCGCCCGACATGGCCACGGAGCAGCCAAAGTAGTCGCTCGCCCCGGTATTTGATGCCTTGAGGTAGGCCTGTTGGGCGATGGGGTCGACCGTCAGCGGGTAGCGCGCCTTGCGATCGTCCACATTCAGGCGCAGGCCGTCGCCCGCCGCTTCTAACCACGCAGGCAGCGCGACGCCGTCGGCATCCAGCACCGTCAGACCGTTGTAGTTCACCACCGCCGCGCCGTTCGCATTCACGAACGCCACGTCGCGGCCGTGGTTGCTCACGTTTGGGCGCAAGCCACCTCGGACGGCCAGAGTCAGGGACAACCGGTCGCCGGCGCCCTTCGGCCGCTGGTGCACGGTGTAGCCGTGTTCGAGGCCGCGTGGGTCGTTGATGTACCACTCGGTGAGTGTGTCGTCCCACTCGTACGACACGCGATTGCCATTTGTCTCCATACACCGCGATTGCGAACCCACTCCCTCACGGTCGCGGCTCTGATCGCCGCGGTCGTAGCTCACCAGTTCCAATCCCCACGACCAGCCGCCGGAATCGGGCGATGTTATGAAGCCTCGCCCGTCGAAACGGGTTCGCCATTGCTGGCCGGGATTGCGGGCGACGAAGCCGCCCTCGGCTGCGAAGGCATTGTGGCGATTGGATTCGTAGGCGGCGCGGATGCTCGACCAATCGGAGGCGGCAAGTCCTTCGGGTGTGTTGCCGGGGGCCTGGCGGTTTTGCAGTTCTTCTGAGAGGGAGGATGTGGGATTGGCCGCGAACCAGAATGCGGCGGCGATCGCGACGAGGGCGCGGGCCGAAAGGAGGCGATGCGAATGCGTGATGACGAACACGTCGATGCTCCTTTTCATGATGTCCCGTCAGCGTTTGGCGGGGCCCGCAGGGTTATCCTTCCCTGTGCATCTGTCGTAAGTAGAGATAATTATACCGATTCTGCAGCGGCGATTGCAAACGGTGGTATGGGCCAGCTCAACGACATTATGCCCCCCGAAGGGCGGGGCTTTTCTCACAATCGCCACGGGTCAACAAGGTTGACCCATGCCACCCGGATGGCCGGGCCTGTTCGACGGCGAGCCTGTGCAGGTGGTTGGCGTTGGTTCGTTGAGAGAATTGAGCGAACGTGGTGGGTTGAGTACAACCAGCCCTGCGGGTTGCGATTCGCGGGAAGGGATTGTCTCCCGGGCGACTCTTCGACCCGCCGATATGGGTGCGAGATGGGAATTACGCACCAGCATGGCGCACCGGCTATTAGCCGGTGCCACACGACATTCTTCGGACAGGCGTTGTTATTTTTGTCGTAGGCTCTTGAATATGATTCACACACGCATCATCGCCACCATCGGCCCTGCGTCGGATTCTTCGGAGAAGCTTGGGCAGTTGATCGACGCCGGGGTGAATGTGTTTCGGTTGAACTTTTCGCATGGCGAGCTTGCCCAACATGCGGTGGCGCTGGAGAGGATCAAGGCGGTGCGGGCGCAGCGCGGCGTGCATGTGGCGGTGATGGGGGATTTGTGCGGGCCGAAGATTCGCGTGGATACGGTTGAGGGCGGGTCGTTCATGCTTATGCCGGGGGATCGGATTGAGGTCGTTCGCGAGCATGTAGCGGGCACGCGCGAGCGCATCTCCACGAACCGGCCGGAGTTGGTCGGCGAGGCGAAGGCGGGGCATCGGCTGCTGATCGATGATGGCAACGTGCGGCTGCGCGTGGAGAGTACGTCGGGGAAATCGCTTCAGTGCATGTGCGAGGTTGGCGGGGCGGTCAGTTCGCGCAAGGGTGTGAACGTGCCGGACACCGATCTGGTGATGTCGGCGCTGACCGACAAGGATCGCACTGACTTGGCGTGGGCCATGGAGAACCAGCTCGATTACATCGCGATGTCGTTTGTGCGCACGGCGGCCGATCTGCGGGAGCTGCGCGATCTGATGCCGCTGTCGAACTGTGAGTCGCGCGTCGTGGCGAAGATCGAGACGCCGCAGGCTGCGCGGCATCTGGAGGAGATCATCGAGTCGGCGGACGCGGTGTTGGTGGCCCGCGGGGACATGGGCGTGGAGATGGAGCTGGCGCAGGTGCCGATCATTCAGAAACGCATCACGCGGCTCTGCCGAAAGGCGGGGAAGCCGGCGATCATCGCGACGCAGATGTTGCAGTCGATGGTGTCCAGCCCGACGGCGACGCGGGCCGAGGTGAGCGACGTGGCCAACGCGATTCTCGATTCGGCCGACGCGGTGATGCTCAGTGCGGAGACGTCGGTGGGCAAGTATCCGGTGGAGAGCGTGGCGATGATGGCGAGCATCGCGGCGGAGACGGAGTCGTTTGTTGATGAAGCGGGGGAGGCGGGGCAGGTGGACGTGTCGGCGAGTTTGCGGCCGGTGGCGACGGCGGTGGCGCACGGGGCTGCGCTTCTGGCGCGGGAGCTTCATGCGAAGCTGGTGGCGGTGTGGACGCAGACGGGGAATACGGCGCGGCTGCTCAGCAAGAGTCGGCTCGGTGTGCCGGTGGTGGGGCTTTCGCCGGATGAGCATGTTTGTCGGCGGATGTGCATGTACTACGGCGTGCGGCCGTTTCAGCTTGCGCGGAAGGAGCGGATCACGGAGATGTTGCGCGATGTGGACGAGGCGTTGTTGTCGCATGGGGCGGCGAAGCGCGGGGACTTGATCGTGGTGGTGGCGGGGACGCGGTTGAAAGAGGTGGGGGCGACGAATGCGCTGCTGATTCACCTTGTTGGGGGGACGGCGGATGGGATGCCGGTGATTACGGGGTGAGGGGAGTCTTGAGACCTGAGTCTTGAGTCTTGAGTCCTGAGACCTGAGTTCTGAGGCTTGAGGCTTGAGGCTTGAGGCTTGAGGCGCGAGCTTCACACGGGTTCGACGATCTTGCTCCATACCGCCGATGTAGACGCATGGCGCGTGTGGTTACGATTTGTCATCCGATATCGCAGCTTGAGACCGGCGGGATGGAGCGGCAGTTGCTTCAGATTGCACGGGGGTTGTCGCGGTTTCGGCATGTGATTGTGACGGCGCAGACGAATAGTCTGTGCCACACTGAGCCGGCGCTTCCTGAGCATGTGACGATTTGTCGCGAGCCGACGCGGTGGCCCGACCCGATGTGGTCGCGGCGCTTGGCGCGGGTGGTGCGCGAGCAGGGGGTGGATGTTCTTCATGTGCGGAACTTTGCGATGCTGGTGGACGCCGTTGCGGCGGCGGAGCTTTCGCAGGGCGTGCGTGTGGCGTTCAGTTTTCATGGGCTGGAGTCGGCGCGGCCGGCGTGGAGTGCGTGGCGGGCGCGGGTGATTCGCGAGGCGCTGTTGCGGTGTGATGCGCGGTGGACGGTGAGCCGTCGGGCGGTGCGGCCGGTGTGTGAGGCTCTGGGGCTTCCCGGGGATTTCTTTGAGTCGATGCCGAACGGTGTTGATACGACTTGCTTCTGCCCGGCGGATGACAAACGGACGATTCGAACGGGGCTGCGGCTTCCGGTTGATCGGGCGGTGGTGATTTCGGTGGGGAATCTCAAGCCGGTGAAGGGGCATGAGTATCTGCTTCGCGCGGTAGAGCGGCTGAGCGGCGGCGCTCGCGAGGCGAGCTTTGTTTTCGTGGGGCGGGATTATCTTGGCGGCGCGATGCAGCGGGCGGCGGTTGCGCTTCGGGATGTGGATGTGCGCTTCGTTGGGGAGCGCGAGGATCTTGCGGCGTGGTATCGGGCGGCGGACTTGTTTGTGTTGCCGTCGCTGTGGGAGGGGTGCTCGAATGCGCTGTTGGAGGCGATGGCGACGGGAGTGGCGTGCATCGCGACGGATGTGGGTGGGAATGGCGAGTTGATCGAGCACGAGCGAACGGGGGTGCTGGTGCCGGCGGCGGATGCGGTGGCCCTGGCCGAGGCGATCACGCGATTGCTTGGTGATGCGACGCGCCGAAATTGCCTGGGCCGTGCGGCGCGGGGGCACGTGGCGGCCGCGCACAGTTTGCCCGTCAGCCTGGGGCGATATGCAGACCGATATAGCTCTCTGGCGGGGATGGCGGTCGCTTGATCGCCTGACTGCGTTGCGCTGTTCAGGGAAGCGGGCACGGAGGCCCGCTCCACTGTACTAAGGGCGCGCGGGGAGCCGGTTGCAGGATGAGTTCAGTCGTCACGTCACAAGTCGCCGGGGCCGTCGGGGTGATTCCGCGCCTGCGGCGGTTGGGGGCTTATCGTGAATTGACGTGGATGCTGACGTGGCGCGACATTCGCGTTCGCTACAAGCATTCGATGCTTGGCGCGGCGTGGGCGGTGATTCCGCCGGTGATGATGATGGGCATCTTCACGTTTGTGTTCGGCACGGTGAGTCAGCTTAATCCGCAGACTTTGACGGGGCACGCGTCGCTGCCGTATTCGCTGTTTGCGCTGTCGGGGCTGGTGCCGTGGACGTTTTTCGCGAACAGCTTGCAGGCGGCGACGATCTCGCTCGTCTCCAATCGGCAGCTTATTACGAAGATTTATTTCCCGCGCGAGGTGTTCCCGGTGGCGGCGGTAGGGAGCGCGTTTATTGACTTCGCGATCTCGACTGTTGTGCTGATTGTTTTTGCGTTGGTTGTGCACTTTGGCGGGGGGGCGTGGCGCTTCGAGATTGGCTGGCCGATGCTGGCGTTGCCGGTGGTGATCGTGGTGCAGCTTGCGTTGACGGTGGGCATCGGGTTGCTGCTTTCGATGGCGAATCTGTTTTATCGTGATGTGGGCTTTTTGTTTCGATCGTTTATTCAACTGTGGATGTTCGTGACCTGCGTGGTGTATCAGTTGGAGCCGACGGCGGCGTGGAAGCGGGCGGTGATTCAGTTGAACCCGATGACGCCGATCATCCGGGCCTATCGGGATTGTCTGCTGATGAATCGCAACCCGTTTGACTGGAGCTTTGTGCAGGCGTCGCTGTTTTCGTTTGCCGTGCTGGCGCTGGGGTGGTTGTGGTTTTCGCGGCGGGAGTTTGATTTTGCGGAGCGGGCGTAGGGCTTGGCTTGTACTCCGAGATTGTTGCGGTTGTCGACATGCCACAGGGGTCTCCGCGGCGACTCCCGCCACGGCGGATCTTCGACTTCGACTGGCGCCCTGTGTTCGGATTGTCCCCAACGTTGCCTGCGTCCACTGGTCCACAAGTTCCGCGATTCCCATTAGAATGCGTCCATGAAATTTGCACTCATTGGTCCTCCCCAGTCTGGAAAATCCACGCTCTTTGATGCCGTCAGCGGGCAGCGTCTTGACCCGACTCATGCTCCGGGCGAGCGCATCGCGTCGGTGGCGGTGCCAGATCCGCGGCTGGATTATCTCGCGGAGATTTACAAGCCCAAGAAGTACACGCCGGCGCATCTGGAGTTCATCGATCTGCCGGGTGTGAGCCTGGCGGATGCGCATGGGCAGGCCGAGTTTCGCAAGGCGATGGCGACGGTTCGCAAGTGCGACGGGATCGTGATGGTGGTGCGGGCCTTTGAGTCTGACAGCGTGGCGGCCTATCGCAATCGCGTGAACGCCAAGGCCGACATCGACGAGTTGCACACGGAACTGATCTTCGCAGACCTTGAGCAGGTGATGAATCGGATTGAGAAGCTGGAGAAGAGCGTACTCAAGCCGACGAAGACGCGCGACGCGGAGATTCGCGAGTTGGCGATGATGAAGCGCGTGCGCGAGGCTCTGGAGAAGGAAGCACCGGTCTCGACGGCGATCCATAACGATGAGGAGCGCGGCATCGCGACGAGCTTTGGATTTCTGACGCTCAAGCCGGTGCTGGTGGTTGTCAACGTCGGGGAGTCGCAGGTGGCGGCGGATGCGCCGTTTCAACACGAACATGCCCGTGCGACGATTGCGATGTCGGCGGAGATTGAGGCGGAGATCGCGCGGCTGGAAGATGCGGACCGCACGGCGTTTCTCGCGGACCTGGGCCTGAAGGAGGCGGCGAAGCTGCGACTGATTCGCACGTGCTACGACGCCGTGGGGTTGTGCTCGTTTCTGACGTGTGGCGAGGACGAGGTCAGGGCGTGGACCATCTTTCGCAACATGGAAGCCGTCGAGGCGGCCGGCAAGATTCACAGCGACATCCAGCGCGGTTTCATCAAGGCGGAAGTCGTGGCCTTCGACGATCTCAAGGCCAACAAGGACATGCGCGGGGCCAAGGCGGCGAACAAGGTCCGGCTGGAGCCAAAGCACTACATCGTGCTGGACGGCGACATCATCAACTTCCGGTTCAACGTGTAGGATCAACGCTCGCGCTGGTGCAAAGCGTGATGGCGCGAGTCGATCACGAGGGCTGTCGGCGACAATTTGATTTGACGAATGGGGGTCTCGTCATGGAGGTTGGGCCATGGGGCGAACGGGCATCAAAATTGGTAATTTGTGGGTGGATGGGGTAGACGCACCTCGTACCGGTTTTTGATGAGGCATCCGGCTTTTTAGGATCGACCGAACGCGTTACATGGACCTGAAAATCCCTCGAAATTGATAGATGATTAGACTTTCGCGCAGATTCCACACGGAAACACGACCGGCGTCGAAAGCTTTATGCCATGACTTGTAGCCGGTTCGATTAATCATACCCCCGACATGAATCGCGACGGAGAGTCCGACGAGTGAGCGAATAATCGCGCGCCGCCCTGCGTGTTGCCCCCATTGCCGAGCGGCTGCATAAAGCATGACCCATGCAGGCAGGCACTCAATCAGGAACCGAGGGCCGTAACTCCACCCGTTCCACCAGCACCACCAGCAACCATAGAAAATCGTCGTACCGATTGCCGCAGCAACGGTAGTGAATAAAAAGACAGCGCGCTCTCGGTTCGTGCGAACCTCCTTGCCGATCCATTGAACGCCGATGAATGGAACTAGCAAAGCGGGAGTAAAGACCAACAATCCTCTCGACGGTGAGACCAAGAGCGCCACAATGGGCGAAAGCCCGTTCCAACCAAACGACGACTCAGCGCGGTACCCACCGGACAAGGGAGCATTGAAGTAATAGGAGTTGAACAGCATTAGGGCAACGATGGGCAGTGACGCACCCAGTGCCAAAGGTATCAATTGACGCCACCATCTCAGCCAAATGAAGGCCAACGCTGCAAATGCTCCCTGAATGGCAATGCCGTATCGGCAACTAATCGCAGCGCCGAGAGAAAACCCTATGGCAAATGCCCGCCAAGCAGCCATTTCCGCACCATCGCGATTCAACCAGAACCAACTCGCGAGCATGACAAAAAACACTGCGGGGCCGTGGCCCCAGGCTCCCTGACTGGCCACGCTCGCCAAGTTGGTTCCAAAGGCAAAAAGCACCGTGGCGCTTGTCGTCGCCTGCGGCCAATGAGCGCGCACAACTTGATAGAAAAGCATGACCGCGCCGCTGACCCAAATCGCCGCCGCCAACTTTCCCAGATGCATCATGACTCGCTTTGGCGGCGTGTCGCTCATCACCAATGCAACCGGCAGAATGGTGGGCAAACACGCCAAACTGCATCCCGGAGGATATCTCGACAAAAGCTGTCCATCGGACGTAAGCATCGCTAAACTGTTGATGTGTCCGTCGGCCTCGGGATAGCTGGTGAGGTCAAAGGTGCCGTGTTTAACCAGTTGCCAAGCGGTGTAGGGCGCAGGCAAACAATCCACTTCCACCAAGACACGAAAGTTTAGGTGATAGGCAAGCAGGCATCCAAGAAAAACTGCCAATGAAGGCCGGCGGCGAATCGCATTTGCCATGAATTTACTCACCAGCGAAGTGTTGCATATTGCAGTCGTTCGATCAAGTAGACCCATTACAATCGCAAGCAGCAGTCATTCGAACGTGCAGCCCTTGTTTCGAGCCTTTGTTTTCTGATAACATGTATAATGGAGAAATGCCATGTCCAGCAGAATGCAGTGGTGGGCAATTGCGGTCCTTTGTCTCTTGGTTATTAATAGCAAAGCAAGAGCGCAACCATGTTCGGCTGCCACATGTGAGGCCGTTGGGGGAGGATGTTTTGCGCCGGGAACTTGCCCAGGAATATGTCCAGCAGTCACAATCCCTTGTCAAGGCATGCCTGGCATTCCAGCCTATGCGTGGTATCGCTGTTCGATACCTCAAGGATTAGGCTTTCAGCCTTGTGAAACAAATGGCTGTTGTAGTGACACAATTTGTCAATTAAAGGCGGGAAGGGCATTCTTCGTGAGGTTCTTGAAGAATGTTGGGACCCTCACCGCAGGGCACACGTTCATCTTCCACTTTGATCCGACGAGAGAAGTCCTGACTGTCTCTGACTTTGGAGTATATTCAGCAATCTCGGAATCTTCAAATTCGGTCGCCGACTTGCAGCAAGGTATTCTGTGGCCTTGGGGAGCGAAGCTAAAGTTGGTCCGCGAGACAAACACGCCACGAACTTGTTTGACTTGGCCGACTGGAAGTTCGGAGTGTGTTGCGGAAATAATTGCACCGTACCTTTCTCCGAACTTGCAAGCAGCACAGGCTTGTCCAGGGACCGGCAATATACTCACCTGCGCAGGGGGATCGTACTCAGATGTGATTGAAGCGGCCGTGGGCGCGGTTAGCGCGTCAATCACAGCCCGTCCGACACTAGGATGTTACGAATGCAACACTGGCATCTGTGGCGAATCACCTCAACCGATCATTTGGCACAATCTATACCGTGCCTGGGGAGACGATCTGTACTATGGGTCGTCACTCCTGAAGTATGTAAAGCGTAGGTCTGACTACTTCAACTACGACAACAAACTGAAACAGGCAGTTTCGGTACTAATGAGTTTTCGACAGCGATTTCCGAATGTGACGGAGACCACTTATTATTCGTGCTGCCCTGACGGCGATCCGTGCCTCCACGATCCACAAACTCCGATGGCCGTCATGCGAGGACTGTACGAATATTATAAGGTTTCCGGGCGTCAAGACATTGCGGGCGAGATCCGATCAATTTGGTACTCACTTCGCGCATCTTGCTGGTATGATAGCTCCGCATGCCCCAACGCACCCGTCGGTCTAAAGCAGGACGTACAATGCAACAGGTACTGCGGAAATAAGTTCGCCATGTACTTAAAGATGGCATTTATGGCGCAGAAATGCGGCGCCGATGCACTAGATGCCGCCATAACCGATGTTGGGCTGTATAATTTGCTTCATAATCAGAATACGGGTTGCTTTGGAACTTGCACGTCTTGTGCCACATTTGAACTCTGCAATAATCCTAACGATGATTTTGCGTGCAGTGTTGAGTGCGCCTCTGCGGCGTGTGGCTCAACCTATACTGTGAAATACGGCGGCTGGCGTCATGGACTGAAAGACTGCTCACAACACCTCGGGTATCATGAGATCATTGTATCGGCATTGCTTGACATTAATGACTACATTTGGACGACATGCGGGTCAGAACCATACTGGCAATGGTCGTGCGACAACATTCAATACAATGTACTTGCATCACTTGGCTGGCTTCTCCAGATTAGGATACCAAACTCGTGTGCCACTTGGGACGTTGCGCCTGCAAACCCACCAATCCCCGGCATTTCACTGACCAATGGAAGTCAACTCGGTGCGTACGTTTTTTCCAGAATTCTATCTCATGCGACAATGAAATCGCATTTTGTCAACGATGCAAGCCTAATCAAGATAGATTTCGACTCAAGCCAGTGCACTGGAATTGGGACACCCAACCCATACATGTCAGTTGGAGAAATAAAGGACAAAGGATTTAGGCTATTTCTGGAAGGATTCAAGGTCAATCCCAAGGTTCCCACGGGGGCCTATATGGACTGGTATGTATCACAAATCCCAATAGCAACAACATGCTGTTCTGGTGATATTAATAGCGATGGCATGGTAAGTTTAACTGATATACCGGCTTTTGTACAGCTTTTGCTTATCCCCGTTGCCTCGCCGAAAATAATCTGTGCTGGCGACCTTGATACTAACGGCATTGTTGACTCCAGAGATATTCGCTTATTCATATCGAGGCTTCTCCAAGGTGCCACTTGCCAGCCTTCGGGGCGCAGCCTTCCCGACTGCAACGCCAACGAAATCCCCGACGCCAACGACATCGCAGACGGCGTGAGCCAAGAATGCAACAACAACTTCATCCCCGACGAATGCGACATCAATACGAATGACCCCGACGGCGACGGACTCGTGAGCGCCGACGTGAACGGCAACAGCATTCCCGACGAGTGCGAATCCGACTGCAACGCCAACTCAATCCCCGACGCATGGGACATCACGCAATCCACCAGCACCGACGTGAACAGCAACGGCATCCCCGACGAATGTGAGAAAGACTGCAACGCCAACGGCCGACCCGACGACGCCGACGTACTCTGCGGCGGCGGCAACACCTGCAACGGCATCGCAGGGAGCTACGATTGCAATCTCAACGGCACGCCCGACGAATGCGAGTACGACTGCAACGCCAACGGCGTCCCCGACGACTGCGACATCGACCCGACCGACCCCGACGGCGACACCTTCGTCAGCGACGATTGCAACGGCGACACGATGCCCGACGAATGCAACCTCACCCTCCCGCCGCCCTACGGCAGCTTCGACTGCAACGAGAACGGCATCCTCGATGAGTGCGACATCGCGTCCGAGTTCAGCGAGGACACCAACTCAAACGGCGTGCCGGATGAATGCGAAGGCGGAATGGAAATGTCCATATCGAACGGCAATCCGAGCCCCAACCGTAAGGGAGCGGGTTCCACCGAAGCGGGTGCAAATGATTCGATGGATGGCGACGGATCTTTCGTCGGCCCGGACATGGCGGCGATGAATCAGGCTCCGAACCAAGACGCCGCTTGGGAAGCCCTCTTCGATTGGTCCTTCGCCCAATGCTGGGGGCCGGACTGCGAACTGTCGCCGAGCGAGCAGTTCCAAGCCTACGTCAACAAACTCGCAGAGTTGGGATTGATCATGCCGTAACTCCAAAATGGAATGTGATCTGCTTCGAGACCCCTGTAGCTCAGTTGCCGTATCCGCTGTGCGGACCATGAGGAATGTCTGATGCCCCGCCGGCGCGGGACTGCCCACCGCGCCTGCGGGCAGTCCCGTCGCGCCGATTCGAGCACAAGCTGGTTTCTTTTGATCGACGCGACTGCCGTCGTTCGGTCGCATAGTGACCACCATCGGCCTGACCGCGCTTATCTGACCTTCAATTCGCCGCTGTCGTCCTCGCGTGATGGTTCGCGCGGCGGCGGTCGCTGCGCCATGTGAGCAGGCTCGGTGCCAGGCTGCGGCAGGCGCAGGACGCCGAGGATGTCACAGTATTGATCCGTCCATACCGGCACGTCCTTCGACGTTTCGCAGCGATGCCAGCGCGGTTTCGACTCCAGCGCAGCGAGCCGCTCGGGTATGCGCGACATGACCACGTAATGAGCTGCAAGCTGGCCGTCGGCGAGTTCATCCCGGCGCACGCCACGATCCGATCGGCTGATGCAGGCCAGATGCGCCTGATCGGCGAGGCGGGCGACGACGGGTTCGAGGTTCAGGAAGCCGTTGGAGATGTGGAAGGCGAGTAGGCCGTCGTCGGCGAGCTTGGAGAGATAAACGTTCATGGCTTCGAGCGAGAGCAGGTGCGTCGGGATGGCGTCGGAGCTGAAGGCATCGAGGATGATGAGGCCGAAGTGTTTGTCGGGGGCGCGGGCGATGGTGAGGCGGCCGTCGCCAAGGACGACGTCCACGGTGCCGCGACACTTCGAAAGGAATGTGAAGAATGTTTCGTTGCGGGCCATGACTTCGACTGCGGGGTCGATTTCGTAATAGGTGAACTGCTGATTCGGTGAGGCGTAGGCGGCGATGGAACCGACACCGAGGCCGATGATGCCGACCGGGCGGCGCGATCCTTCATCGGCGATCGTCTTGAAAACATCGCCGAGCGGGCCGCGGCGGTGGAAATAGGCGAGCGGCTCGTCCTGCATCGCAGCGTCGACGGCCTGTGATCCGTGGTTGGTGGTACCGTGGGCGAGGAGGCGCGTGCGGCCGTCGGGGCTGAACATCACCTTCTTCACACCGAAAAAGTTTCGCTCGATGGCGAGCACATCGCCGCTGCCCGATTCGGCGTAGAACGCGGTGACGAGAAGAACGACACCGATGGCGAGTCCGAAGCGGATGGGCGACTCCTTGAACTGGAAGGAGAGGAACGCGGGGATGAAGAAGACTGCCATCAGCGAGAGCCAGGTGAGCGGCACGGCGGACATCTTGAGGCCGGTGACGATGGCGAGGGCGATGAGGCCGACGCCGAGGGGCATGGCGAAGTCGAGGAGAGAGACCTGAGACCTGAGTCTTGAGACCTGAGACCTGAGTCTTGAGTCCTGAGACTTGAGTCTTGAGGGTGGAGTCGCGGAGGTGCGCGGCATCAACATGCAGGCAGCGACGACGGCTAGTGGGTATTCGGCGATGGAGTTGAATGTGAGCGGGGCGACGATGGCGTTGAAGAGGCCACCGAGGACGCCGCCGAAGGACATCCACAAGTAGTATTCGGTGAGGTGCTGCGTGCCGGGTCGGCAGCGGGCTAGTTCGCCGTGGCAGACCATCGCAGCCACGAAGAATGCGCCGAGGTGGATCGGGATGACGTACCAGCCCAGCTCCTGCGGCGGGGCGAAGAAAAGCAGACCGAGCACGACAACGACGAACGGGAATGACTGCACCATGGCGCGATGCGAGATCGGTGGGCGTGCGGCGAAGACCATGATGAATGTGAGCAGATAGATCGCCAGCGGCACGACCCAGAGGAGTGGTACGGCGGCAACGTTGGTGGTGACGTGTGTAGTGACGCCGAGCATGAGGCTCGACGGCACGGCGGCGAGGATGATCCAGTGCAGGCGTCGCGGCCAACCCATGGAGACGCGCGGCGAGGAATCAAGTGCGGCGTCCGGTGTCGCGATGCTGCTCTTGGACCGCCACAAGGCGATCGCGCAACAGATGAACGCGACGACGAGCAGCCCATAGCCGACCGACCATGCGGTGGTCTGAGCGCCGAGCGCCATGTTTGGTTCGACGAGCAGCGGATAGCCGAGGAGTGCGCCGAGGCTGCCGACGTTGCTGGCGGCATAGAGGAAGTATGGGTCTTTCGCCGACGGGTGGCCGGTCTGGGCGAACCATTTTTGGAGAAGCGGGGCGCTGGCCGACACGACGAAGAATGGAAGTCCGGCGCAAAGGGTGAGTTGCACGAGGAGCCAGAGCACGGGGTTGCCGCTGGCGGGTGGTGAGACATCGGCGCCGAATCCGATGGGCAACACGAGTAGCGGGACAGCGAGCAACGTGAGGTGCAGCCAGGCCTGCTTTCTGGCACCGAGCCATGCGCCGCTGCCGTGGGCGTAGGCGTACCCCGCGAGCAGACACGCCTGGAAGAAGACCATGCAGGTGTTCCAGACGGCGGGTGTGCCGCCGAGCAGCGGCAGAATCATTTTGCCGACCATGGGCTGCACGAAGAAGAGGAGCGACGAACTGAGGATAAGCGTGATGATGTAGAGTGGAAGCGCCATGCGGTGACTCCGTCGGCCGGACGGCATGGGCGCGGATTCTCCGCGCGGACCGATCCCGGGCTGCGTACCTACATCGGCGAGCGGGCGGGTCGCGTTGACAACGCAGGGGCGGGTGGGAGAATGGGTCCGGTATTCACGGGGGAAATGCTCGACTTGTTGCTGTGTAACTAACCATGATGCCTCGCCGAGTTCATTTCAGCTTTCTCGCGTTGTGCCTGCTCTGGGGTTGTAACGAGGAGAGCAAGACCGAGCCGCCGGTGAAGGAGACGACGACGACGGCTCCGGTTCGGCAGGTGGTTGCGCCGCCGCCACCGACGACGCCGACGGATGAGTTCGTGGATTCGGCGAACATGCCGGGGCGCATTCACGTCGTGCAGCCCGGTGAGACGTTGCTGCTGCTCTCGGAGCGGTTTTACAACGACCGGGGGCAGTGGCGGAGAATCTGGCTTGCCAACAAGCGCCGACTTCGCGATCCGAACGATCTGCCGGTCGGCATGAAGTTGATCATTCCATGAGCGGCGCGGCGTCCACTTCCATGACGACTCGGGCGGGCGCGCCGCGGGACGTCTTGTTGGAGGACAGCATTCAATTCCTGCCGGGCGTCGGGCCTCGCCGCGCCGAACAGTTCGCCAAACTGGGCATCAAGACCGTCGGCAATCTGCTGGATTACCTGCCTGCGCGGCATGAGCGGCACGAGTTTCGCACCATCGAAAATCTCGATGAAGGGATGATTGCGACGGTCGTCGGGCGCATCGCGGCGATTCGATCGCAGGGTGGGCGGCGAAACAGTCGCGTGACGGCGACGCTTGTGGATAACACGGGCCGATGTTCGCTCACGTGGTTCAACGCGCAGTATGTGCTGGACAAGCTGGAGCAGGGCACGCACATCCGCGCGACGGGCAAGATCACCGAGTTCATGCAGTTGCCGCAGATGGTGAATCCGCGGTTTGAGGTTCTCGGCAGTGACGCGCAGCCGGTGAATGAGAAATTGCCGCCGAGACTGGAGCCGGTGTATCCCGCGACGATGGAAGTGCCGAGCAGGCTGATCGCACGGTTGATCGCGGCGAATCTGGATCGCATGGTGGGGCAGGTTCGTGAGTGGTATCCGCCGGAGTTCGCGCGGCAGCGTCGGCTTATCCCGAGGCGGCAGGCACTGGGGGCGATTCATCGGCCGACGGATGAGCGTGAGTTGGCGGCGGCGCGGAAGCGGCTGGCCTATGACGAGCTGCTGTTGATGCGGATCGCCGTGACGCTGGCGCGGCGGAATCGCACGGCGCTGGAGACGGCCGCTGCGATGCCGTGCACTCCGCAGATCGATCAGAGGATTCGACGGCGGTTTCCATTTCGGTTGACGGCCGGTCAGGATCGGGCGGTCAAGGAGATTGCGACGGATCTGGCGACGACGCGGCCGATGCATCGATTGTTGCAGGGTGATGTCGGTTGCGGAAAAACGGTGGTGGCGTTGTATGCAGCGCTGACGGCCGTGGCGAATAAACACCAGGTGGCGATCATGGCGCCGACGGAATTGCTGGCGCAGCAACATGCGCGGGCGATTGCGACGTATCTGGAGGGCAGTCGTGTGCGGCATGGGCTGCTTGTCGGCGGGATGCCGGCGCGGCAGCGGAAGGAAATGCTTGCATCGATATCGCAAGGCGAGATGGACATTGTCGTCGGGACGCACGCGCTGCTTCAGGGGGATGTGGCGTTCGCACGGCTTGGCCTTGTGGTGATTGATGAGCAGCATCGCTTCGGCGTAAGGCAGCGGGCGACGATCCGAAGCAAGGGGCCTGCGCCGCACTATCTGGTGATGACGGCGACGCCGATTCCGCGGACGCTGGCGTTGACGGTTTTCGGCGATCTGGATGTGACGACGATTGAAGAATTGCCGCCGGGGCGGACGCCGATCTCGACGCAGGTGATGGGGCCGGGGCGGCATGAGACGGCGTGGGAATCGGTGCGCCGCGAATTGGAGGCGGGGCGGCAGGCGTATGTGGTGTATCCGTTGATCGATGAGTCGGATAAATCGGAGTCGAAGGCGGCGACGACGGAATTCAAGCGGCTGAGCCAGCGGGTGTTTTCGCGGCACGCGGTCGGTTTGCTGCATGGGCGGATGGAGAGTGAAGAGCGGACGACGGTGATGCGGGAATTCGCGGCGGGGACGATCGCGGTGTTGGTGGCGACGACGGTGATCGAGGTGGGGATTGATGTGCCGAACGCGACGTGCATGGTGATCGAACACGCCGAGCGGTTTGGGTTGTCGCAGTTGCATCAGCTTCGCGGGCGCGTCGGTCGCGGGGCGCATCGCAGTCATTGTTTTCTGCTGACGGAGACGCCCGCGGCGGCGGAGCATCAGCGTCTGGCGGTGCTGGCGAAGACGACGGACGGATTCAAGGTCGCCGAGGAGGATTTGCGGATTCGCGGTCCGGGCGAGATGCTCGGTCTTCGGCAGCATGGATTGCCGGAGCTGCGGGTGGCGGATTTGATCGAGGACGCCGATCTGCTTCGGCTGGCGCAGCGCGACGCGGGGCAGATCGTGCGCGGTGACCCGGGTTTGCGTCGCGCGGAGCACGAGGGGCTGCGGGCGGCGTTGGTGTCGCGGCATGTTGAGATGTTGCAGGTGGCGGGGATTGGATAAAAAAAGCCCCGGACGATTTCTCGGCCGGGGCTTGGGTGATCTTCCTATCTGATAATCAAACGATCAGGCGTCGGCGTCTTTCATGGCCTTCTCGATGATCTTCTGCAGTTCCTTCTCGTGGCCGGGCTTCATGCCGCTCGACGCGTGAACGATCTTGCCGTTCGGGTCGATGACGTAGAAGGTGGGGATGCCGCTGACTTTGTACTTGTCGGCGGTCTTGTCGCCCTTGAGGAGCAGACCGTAGGTGTAGTTCTTTTCCTTCATGAACTTCGCCGGGTCGCCGCCGCGCTCCCATGTGTTCACGCCGAAGATCTTGACTGGCTTGTCCTTGAACTGCTCGTGCAGCTTCTGGACGCCGGGCATGGCGACCTTGCAAGGCCCGCACCAGGTGGCCCAGAAGTCGAGGACGACGACATTGCCCTTGAGATCCTTGAGGCTGACGGTCTTGCCGTCGGGGGTGGAGAGTTCAAAGTCGGGGGCCTTGCTGCCGACGGCGAGAAGCTGCGGCTCTTCAGGCTCATCGTTGCCTTCGACCTCGCGCTCTTTGTAGCCTTCGGGCTGCTTGAGCTTGAAGGTGCTCTTCTTGAATTCGGGGTCGACCTCGAGCTTGGTTATTTGAAGGCAGCGGGCACCGACTTCGTCATCTCGTTTCTCGATTCGATCCACGCGGCGCGGAAGACTGTCCTTCTTGGAAAAATACCAGCGGGCTTCCAGGCCGCCCTGAGCCTTTGAGTAGGTAATGTATATGACATGGCATTCTTCATCGCCGATTTTCTTCGTGCCTTCGTACTTTCGAGAATCGGCCTTGATCTCGTCGGAGAAGGGTGTCGGGTGAGCGTACTCGAAGAATCGCAGCGCCAACGCTGGCCGTAACAACTGCTGAGCATCCGGCATCTCGGCCTTGGTAAAGGTCTTCTTGTCGTCATCAATGACGTATGCGGTCTTGCCATCGGTGGCAATACGGAACGTAATCGTTTCGTCGCCGCCCGGTCGCTTGAGTGAGCCTTCGCAGCGCATCGGGGGGAAACCGCCGCCGGAAAGGGCGCTCAACATGCTGCCCTTGGGCTTTTTCATCTTGAACGTGCCTTTGATGTGTGGAGTCTGTTCAGCCAGTGCGCCTTCACCAAAGAGTTCGGCCTCGTAGGCGACGGACTGGACTTCTTTGGTGGCATCGTCGGCGGCTTTGACAATGTCGAGAATTTCATCTTCGGTCGGCTCGCCGGCGCGGAGGGCGGGCGAGGCGAACAGGGCCGCTACGGCGGCCAGCATGGCAAACGTGCGAATCTTCATAGACGGTAACTCCTTCATGAATGTGAGTTTGAACACGATTCGTATCTGAGTCGCCCGGGCCGCGATGCGGGAATCGCGGCCGGCGGGGCGAGCATCTTACCGGTTGTTACTGGTCGTGCGCGGGCGGTTTTTGAGGGACGCACCGCACGGTTCCTTCGTCTACAACGGAACTTGGGGCGGGACCATTCCCCTGAATCGCAGCGGAATTGGTATGGGGACCACGGCCCGCGGCGGCCTGGCGATGGCGACGGGTTGCTGCCGGCTGCTTCTCACAAACCCATGCCAGATTTATAGTTGCGCACATGCCCGAGCTGCCGGATATTGAGCTGTATCGCGGCTGCCTTGAGCAGCGAATCCTTGGGCAGGCGTTGGAGCGGGTCCGGGTGGGAAGCCCGTTTCTGGTCCGATCCACGGAGCCGACGATCGACGCGGCCGTCGGGCGGCGGGTCGTGGCGATTCGGCGAATCGGCAAGCGGGTGGTTGTCGGGCTTGAGGGGGACCTGTTTTTGGTGATCCACCTGATGATTGCCGGGCGGATGGGGTGGAAGGCGCGGGGGGCGAAGGTGCCGGGGAAGATCGGTCTGGCGTGTTTCGACTTTCCGAACGGGTGCGTTGTGTTGACCGAGGCGTCGACGCAGAAACGGGCGTCGCTGCATGTGGTGCGCGGCGAGGGCGCGCTGGCGCTGCACGATCCGGGCGGGGTGGAGCCGTTGGAGGTTTCGGTCGGCGCGTTTTCGGAATTGCTGCGACGCGGCAATCACACGCTGAAGCGAACGCTCACCGATCCGCGGTTGATCGCGGGGATTGGTAATGCCTATGGCGATGAGATTCTTCATGCGGCGGGATTGTCGCCGGTGCAGTTGACCGGGCGGCTGAAGGATGAGGAGATTGCGCGATTGCACGCGGCGATGCAGACGACGCTGCGCACGTGGATGGATCGGCTGCGCGCGGAATTCGCGACGAAATTTCCTGGGCCTGGGGATGTGACGGCGTTTCGGCCGGACTTTGCGGTGCATGGGAAGTTTGGGAAGCCTTGCCCGGCGTGTCGTGTGCCGGTGCAGCGGATTCGATACGCCGAGAATGAGACGAATTACTGCCCGCGCTGTCAGACGGGCGGGAAGGTGCTGGCGGATCGATCGTGGTCGCGGCTGCTGAAGGAGGATTGGCCGCGGACGGTGGAGGAGTTGGAGTCGCTTTGAGCAGTAAGTAACTCGGTCGTCCCGCTATAATTCAGCCACCCATCATTCGTTATGCCACAGGGAGACCCATCACTGATTCGCAAGCCGGCCGTTGCGGGGATGTTCTATCCGCGGGAACGCGAGGCGTGCGTGCGGGAGGTGGGGAATTGTCTTGCGGTGGCGCGCGACGGGCGGCGCGATTCGGGTCGCGGGCGAATCGTTGGCGGAGTTGTTCCTCATGCGGGATGGGTATGCAGCGGGGCGGTCGCGGCGCGGGTGATCGATGCCATCGCGGGGCAGCGACAGCCCGACGTGGTTGTTGTGTTTGGGGCGATTCACGTGGGGCTGGAAGGGCCGGAGTCGTATTTGTATCCATCGGGAGCGTGGGAGACGCCGCTGGGTTTGGCGACGGTCGATGAGTCGCTGGCGAGTCGGCTCTGCGAGGGGTCGGATTTGATTGAGGCTGCGCCGCGCGTTCATGCCCGCGAGCACAGTATCGAAGTGGAAGTGCCGTTTATGCAGCACCTGCTTCCGGAGTCGCGGATCGTGCCGATCATGGTTCCGGCGATTGAGAATGCGGCGGCGGTCGGGGCTGCGGTCGGACGCTTGTGCAAGGATGCCGCGATGGATGTCATCTTTCTCGCGTCGACCGATCTGACGCACTACGGGCCGAGTTATGGTTTTGCGCCGCGCGGCGTCGGCGCGGAGGCGCTTCGCTGGGCGAAAGACATCAACGATCGGCGAATGATCGACGTGATGCTTTCATTGAACGAGGGAGAGGTTGTGAAGGAAGCGCGGACGAACTGGAATGCCTGCGGCGCGGGGGCCGTCGCGGCGACGATCGCGGCGTGCAAGGCGATGGGGGCCGAGCGCGGCGAATTGCTCGAACACACCACGAGTTACGAAGTTTTGCGCGAGCGGTATGGGGAGCGGCCGACGGATGCGGTGGGGTATGCGGGGGTGGTGTTTCGCGGCTAGCGATTTATCACGAGCACACAAGGTATGCCACTAACTCATGCGCCTCAGCCATACGCAAGTCGTCGGCTTCGACGTTGAGGCCGTTGCTGCGGATCGACGCATTCGAATATCATGGTGGTGGGCCTAAACAACGTAGAATGATCTCTTAGGCCCAGGTGTCTCATACCCTAATTGGTTGCCGCCTCAGTCGGTCGCCGTGCCCTTTTTCTTCCCAAGTCAACGGAAAAGTAGAATGACCCCTTTTCCCCCCCGTGAGCGAATTTCATGGTATTTGTTTCAGATTCGTGTGAGGGACACTCACTTTTGTAACAGAGATGCCGTTCTCCTGAAGGATGACCCTTGCGTCTCCGACACGTATTACAGCCCTACCAGGGAATAATGTAAAATCGGATTCCTCTAGCCACCCTATAGGCAACTTCACCTTACTACTATCGAGGCGAATACGGCTCTTTGTTGTAATCGCGTTTGGAACCTGACAATCGATTTGGTCAACCAATACGGCTCCTCTATATACGCTGATTCGAACGGAATCGGATGACGTGCCCTGAAACTCCAGCTCCCATGCAGGGCGACAAGTAAAGACAACAACAAAAATAACGACTACACCAAGTAATAGTACTCCAATTACTTTTCGCATAACACAGCGTCCAAGTGAATCAGCCTTAATTTTGCAAGCATGACAAATGATCCCAAATGTTTATGAGGGTGGGTTATCTAAGAACTCTGCGAAGCCTGTCCAGTTAGCCGTGATGTCATCTTGCCAATCGGACGATGGAAATATTAATTCACCGATAGTTAGGCCTATGGCGCTCAAACCTGATGCCATTGCACCTACTGGATAATACAGGGGACCTGACATCATACCTACGGTTCTCCCGGTCTCATAAACGCCAAAAGCGTGGTGATCACTATCGTTACCATTCTTACCTCTCTGACTTTCCGCGCAGTCAATGAGCCTATGAGGTGGAATCCAAGGACGTGGCGGCGGTCCACGATAACCTGGGTGACCAGGCAAAGGTTCACTTGTAAATGGATTCTGTGGATAACCTGGCAGCATTATTCCTTGGAGTCCTGATGGGTCGATACGGCCCGCAGGGGAATTTCCGACATAGGCATACGTATTTGACCCACCCCATACGCCAATCGGATCGCGCTGCATAAATCGCCCGGCGGCGGGGTCGTAGTATCGAGCGCCAACGTGGAGCCAGCCGAGTTCGGCGAGGGGGTCGGTTGAACCTGCCTCCTGATATCCCCATGCCCCGGCATAACCGTAGCGCGTGTCGGGACTTCCGTTCTCATAGACGGGTTCACCGAAGGCGGAGAACACCGTTCGGCGCGTGTTGGTGCCGCTGCCGTTCGACATAACTTCCGTGGTGCCGATCAGGTTGCCATGCAGGTAACTGATTGCCGACGTGGCCGCGTCGCGCTGGGCGATGCCCGGTTCGTGCGAGAGGAAGTTCGTGATCGTCGGCGTCTGGCCGTTCATGGCGATTGTGTAATCATTCCAGATGTCGCTGGCATCATAGTCATGCCACGTCCCCGCCGTCGGCGAGGTCGGCAGGAATGTCTCCAACTCCAGCGGCCGCGTCAAGTATCGCCGCCGACCGTTGTCGTAGCGGTATTCCATGGCCGATTCGTACTCACAGTTGACGGGATTGCCCTGGGCATTCACCTTCCACCGAAAGGCCAGCGTCATCCACACCAGTTCCCGGGAATCATAGGCGATCCGGGTGCCGTGGAACCATTCGTCGCCCGAGTATTGGCGAATAACTACCTTGGCGCGACCCCGCCGGTCGTATTCATACCACCGAGTGACTACACTGCTGGTCACATGATTGGTGGCAACACTTTTCATCAGGCGGTTGCCCTGCGAGCCGAGCAACCCGCCGTAAACCGATGGATTGTTGACATCATAGGTATATAGTGTCGTCTCAATCGGTGCGTCATTGAGGACATTCTTCTGGATTTTGCTCGTCCGATTACCTGCCAAGTCGTATGCGTACACGTACCAATACGGGAACGTTGCTCCCGTTCGTTTTTCTTCGGTAAGCCGATTACGGTTGTCGTAGATAAAATCAATCACGCTGGGGGTTCCCGCCTCATCGGTCTCGAAGATATAGTCTACAAGGCTGTCCGTGGTCCAGACGTACTGCAGTTCATGCAGGCGAACCCATGTTGATGGGCCGGTCTGCCGTTCGTGCTTGATGAAGGTAAGCCGTCCGGTATCGTCGTAGATGTGCTTGGTTCGCGTGCCGTTGGCCCGAGTAATCGTATCGAGCCGGTTGTTGTCATAGTACGTCGTGTCGATTCGCATGATTTCGGTGGTCCCGATCTTTCGCACCCACGAGGTCACGCGCCCCGCCGCGTCGGTGGAGACCACGGTCACTTGTCCGTCCGGGCCAGTCGTGGTGTTAGTCCCTGTAGACCAGTCCGGATCATATTGAAACTCCCGGCTGATCGGATTATTAATGTCGCCGGTCACTTCGGACGATTTGATTTCAACATTTCGCAAACGGCCAAGGCTGTCCCATTGGTAATCGATATCGCGAGGCTGAGCCGGTAATTGTGGGTTGGGATACAGCGTACACCAGCGCTGGCTGACCGGTTGTCCCATCGGGCGATACGGAAGCAACGATGTAAAACAGCCCGAACGAAGAGGAAAACTGTCGTCGAATTGATCCGGCGGGAGGCAGACCTTTGGCCGCCCGTCGTTAAATAGTCCTGCCTCAGGATCTGGTGGAGCGAACAGAGTGCAATAACCGCAATTTACAACTATTGCATTCCCATTACCGTCGTGCGAAAGGTCAGGGCACGTAACGGTGTTCGACGATCCGATGGTTTGCCCTGCCCCGTTGCTCGACGATGTACCAGACACGGACGCAGGAGAACTCAAGTCAACCGAACCAGGGAATCCCTCCGCGTAACCTTCTTCGAGTCGAAACCCTCCGCTTGACTGACTGTTTTGCCAAACATATTTCTTCCCCGTCTCCACCGGCGCTGTTGCATTCGCCGGCGGCGGCGTGACCTTCTTCAACAGGCCGTGAGACAGGCCGATGCCGAAGTGCTCGATGATCGTCTCGGGCACGGCGCCGCCGACCGTCGCGGCAGGCTCCTTGATCTTGGTTGCCTTCGTCGGGTTCAGCACATCTGCGTACTCCATTGTCGTGCGCTTGGCGAGGTTAGTAGTGCCCGGTGTCGCTCCCGGCGGCGTGATCGTGGTCAAGTTGTTCAGACTGTCATAGGTGAAGGCCGTCAGGTTGCCGAGCGGGTCTTCCGAATTGAGAAGATTCCCCTCCGCATCCCACTCGAATTCCCATGTATGGTCGAGCGCATCGGTGTAGGTAACCGGCTCGTGCATCGTCGGATGCACGGTCAGATCGTCGTAATCCAGGCTCTGTGGGTGACCGAGCGGGTCCTCCACTTCCATGAGGTTGCCGGTGACCGTATCAAACATCGTGTACCAGTGCTCCCCACGCCGGTCGGTGTATTCGCAGAACTGGTCGTTTGAGAACATGATCTTGTAATACGAAAACACTTGCGTCTGAGACGTGAACGGCGACGGATCGGTGATCGTCATAAGGCGCCCGTTGTGATACTCAAAGCCGTAGGCGTCGCCGTTCTTGTCGGCCACGCTGGCCAGGTCGCAGACGCCGTTGTAGGCCACGGTGATGCGATAGGTCATCGGGTCTTCGACGGCGCGCAGATAGCCCGTGCCCTCCTGTGTCGGGTTGTTCGGAACGCCTGAGACCTCATAAAGCAATTTCCAATGGCGATTGATCGGATCGGTGATCTCCTTCAACTTGCCGAGGCTGTTGTAGGAAAAGAGCAACTTGCGGCCGGCGAGGGGGCTGCCGGTACGGGTGGCGTCCTCGACGGAAATGAGTTTGCCGTAGGTGAAGATGTTGCTCGGGCTGGGCTCGTAGTGGCAGAGCACCTTGTTGGCGGGCTGGCCGTTTGCCAGTGCGGCATCGGAAATCCATTCGAGCCGATACCAATCGGGCGTGGCCTCATGCCACTTGAAGTAGGCCTTCCACTGGTTCTTGCTGACGAGCGTGAAGCCGTCGTTGGCATAGTTGTAGTACATCGTGTCGAACACGCCGGGCGGCGGCTTCAAGCGTTCGCCGGCGGGATCGGTCTCATCCCACGTGAAGGCGTCGATAGTGCCGTCGTCGCGCGTGAGCCAGACGCCGGTCATGCTGAGTTCGACCTTCGCGGAGTAGCTGTGTCGCCAGTCGGGGGTGCAGGGTTCCACCGGACCGCCGCCGGAAGCCGCGGCCGCGCCGCCGCCTTCGAGGGCATCGAGGAATTCGCCCATATCGGTGACATCGACGATGCCGCTGCCATCGAAATCGCCGATGGCGAGGTCGAGAGGCGTCTGTTCTTCAGATGGCGTGAGCACGATATCGAGCATGGGGTCGAAGTCGCCACCGGTGAGCATGTCATCGAGGTCGCCGTCCCCGGGAACGATGCCGATAGGCCCCCAGGCGGAGACTTGGTTGTGGTAAAGGTTGAACTGAATGCTCGGCCCGCGACCCGGCCAGCCGGTGATCGGGATTGTGGTCAGCACCCGGCCGGTGCGGAGATTCACCTGACCATAGAGGCCGACCGGCAGTGAGGCTTCCCAGCGGCGGGCCGCGCCCTTGGGAGCGTCAACAGCAAGGGCCGGCGCAGCCACCGCGAGGAAGGCAATCAGGGCCGCGACAATGGGAGCCGAGTGGCTATTTCGGACACGGGGGGGGGGTAAATATGGGAAAATACACGGCGAGGCTCCTTTCAATAAGCCATGCACACAGGTTGGAAACCTGTGTCACACCTGACTCACCGGTTGGAAACCGGTGCCACACCTGACATACCGGTTGGAAATCCACCCAGGCGGATCTTTGACCGGTGCCACAACACATTGGCCCGAAGCACTCCCCCGGTCGCCCGAGCACTTCAATAGCAAGAATAACCGGTGTCGCAAGAAAGGCAAATAATTTTCTTCGGGCGGAACAGCAAGCCGCCCGCATGTTCCGGCCGGGGCGGAGGTTAAGACGAAAAAATAATTGAAGGTAGGAAGGCCGGGGAGCCGGAACTTACTTTTACATTGGTACGGGGAGTGCAACCAGATTCGCGCATGGTGTTCGGATTGTGCGGCAGCTTACGACCGCAGGAAGTATTCCATTAATTCATGGCCCGCTTCGATGTGCAGGTCGCTTGCTGCGGCGTTGCGCTCGGTGAAGCTGTCGTGGCCGACGACGCGGGCGACGTTGCTGCCGGTCATGCCGAAGGGGGGCGGGGTGGCGGTGTGGGTGCGGCGGCCGACGGGAGTGGGGTGGTCGGGTGCGACGAGGATGCGCCAGTTGTCGAAGGTGCGGAGCTTTTCCAGCACCGGGCCGACGACGCATTCGTCTATGCGCTCCAGGGCCTTTACTTTTTCCCGCGCGTCGCCCATGTGGCCGGCTTCGTCGGGGGCTTCGATGTGGACGGCGACGAGGTCGAATTCGTCGAGCGCTTTGACGGCGTATTTGCCTTTTGCTTCGTAATCGGTGTCGAGGTAGCCGGTCGCGCCGGGCACGTCGATGAGGGTCCAGCCGAGGAGTTTGCCAAGCCCGCGAATCAGATCGACGGCGGCGATGCAGGCGCCGCGGATGCCGAAGCGTTGGCGAAAGCGCGGCATGATCGGCACGACGCCCTGCCCCCAGAACCAGACGTTCGTCGCGGGCGGTTCGCCGAGGTCGCGTCGCACGTGGTTCACGTCGTGCTCGGCGACGATGCGCGAGGCCTTCTCCATCAGCTCGTTGATCCGCTTCGCGCCTTTGCCTTTCGGCAGGTATGACGCGACGGCTTCGTTCGGGATGTCGTGCGGCGGCATGCAGGCGACATCGAGCGCATCGGGGTCGGGCATGACCATGAGATTGCGATACGAAACGCCGGTGTAAAACGTCACGCCTTCGCCGGAGAGTTTCGCGTTCAGGTCCTTGATGATGCGGTCGGCCTCGGGCGTGGAGATGTGGCCGGCGGTGAAGTCGGTCATCTCGCCGTTGGTGACGTTCACGAAGTTGCAGCGGAAGACGACGTCTTCGGGCTTCAGGCGGATGTTTTGCGCGACGGCCTCGATGGGGGCGCGGCCGGTGTAGTGCTTGCGCACGTCGTAGCCGAGCAGCGACATGGTGGCGACATCACTGCCGGGGACGAAGCCCTCGGGGACGGTGCGAACGCTGCCGATGCGGCCGCTCTCGACGATGGAGTCGATGTAGGGAATCTGGGCGGCTTCGAGCGGGGTCTTGCCTCCGAGTTCGGGGACGGGTTCATCGGCAGCGCCGTCGGGGAGGATGATGGCGTACTTGGTGGTCTCAGGCATTGAAGCTCACAGGCACGGAGGCACAGAGGCACAAAGGCACACAGGGAACAGGAAACAAGGTGATAGTGAAAGGCACATAGGTACGAAGGCACAGCGGCACAGAGGGCATGGCATTGCGATGTTCATTTTGTAATTTGCAATTTGTCATTTGCTATTCGCCACCCACTGCGGCGGTCTTTACGGCGTCGGCCAGTTCGTCGATTTCATTGTCGTCGATGGTGCGGGCGTCGAACAGCATGGCGTCATCGGCGATGCGCGGCAAGACGGCGGGTTGGCCCATGCGGAGGCGATGGGCGAGATCGTCGAGCGAGGCATTGCCGGCATGTCGCCATTCGACGACTGCGGTCGGCATGGCCCAGGCTGGGAGCGAACCGCCACCGGCGAAGCTTTCGTCGCGGCGGACGGTGAATGACTCGGTCGGGAGGCGTTTCTTCAACGCATCGGCGAGGCGAGCGGCGCGGGCGGTGAGTGAGTCAGCGGCTTCCGCGAGGGCCGCGAGTGTTGGGATGCGTCGCGTTGCTTCATCGGGAGATTGATAAAGTTCGAGCGTTGCTTCCAGCGCGGCGGCGGTGAGTTTTCCGATTCGGAGGGCGCGGGTCATGGGGTCGCGACGGAGTTGTTCGATGACGGATTTCTTTCCCAGCAGGATGCCGGCTTGTGGGCCGCCGAGGAGTTTGTCGCCGCTGAAGGCTACGACATCGGATCCGCTTCGCAGGCTCTGCGCGGCGGTGGGTTCGTTGGCGAGCTTCCAGAGCTCGTCATCGAGGAGGGCGCCGCTGCCGAGGTCATCGAACATCGTCACGTGATGGCGATGGGCGAGTTCGACCAGTTCGGGCACGGTCGGGTTTTCCGCGAAACCGACGACGCGATAGTTGCTGGTGTGAACGTGCATGAGCATGGCGGTCGCGCCGGACATGGCGCGTTCGTAGTCGGCCAGATGCGTTTTGTTGGTCGTGCCGACCTCGCGGAGGATTGCACCGCCGGCGGACATGACCTCGGGCAGTCGATAGGAGCCGCCGATTTCGATGAGTTGCCCGCGCGAGACGATGACCTCGCGGCCTTTGGCGATGCCGTGCAGAACGAGCATGGTGGCGGCGGCGTTGTTGTTGACGATGAGGGCGGCTTCGGCGCCGGTGAGGCGGCAGAGGATTTGCTCGGCAAAGGCGCCGCGTTGACCGCGTTTGCCGGTGTCGAGGTCGATTTCGAGATTGCAATAACCCGTTGCAGCGGCGGTGACACGCTGGACGGCGGCGTCGGCGAGGACGCTTCGACCAAGGCCGGTGTGCAGGACGATGCCGGTGGCGTTGATGACGCGGACGAGGCGGGTCGCGCCGCGCGATTGGATGTGCGCGCGGGCGCGGGCCAGGATGGACTCGATGCGCGTGTCGCAGGAACCGGCGGCGGCCTCTGCACGGAGGGCGTCCATCACAATGCGCAATGATTCGGTGACGACGACGCGCGACTCGGTTCGCAGGCCGTTGAAGGACTCCGCCGCCTTGAGCAGGACGGTCATCGATGGCAGGCGTGAAAGATCGGCGTTCATCGGGTGGTATCCAGGAGGATTCGCTCGTCGCCGACGCGGCGGGTGAAGCCGACGCGGTCGAGATGCTCCAGCAGGGGTTGCACGACGCGGCGCGACACAGGTTGAGAACCTGTGCCACATGCGGACTGCGATTCGCTGACGCGGGCTTGCAGTGCATCGCGCACCTCGGCCATTTTGAATCGGCGGCCGTTGCCCAGTTCGCGGAGGCATTGTTTGAGGTCTGCCATGACGTTCGCGGAAATATAGTGCTGCGGCTCGAACATCACCAACCGCGGCTCGGTCTTGGCCAAATCTTCGAGGACTTTGAGTCGCTGCTTCGATAGGCCGACGGCGGATTTCAGAGCGGCCAGCAACGGTGGATCGAGACGGGCGGCGAGGATTTCGGAGACGACTTGTTCCATGAGCGCGGCGTCTTCGGGCGAGAGCGCCGGGCGGAAGTCGCGATGGGCGATGTAGGGGCCTTTGGCATGGGCGATGCCGGATGCTTCGAGGCGGCTGAGCAGTGATTTTCCGCCGCCCGGTGTCGTACGTCGATCGAGCCAGGTGATGAAACGATCGCGAAGGACGCCCGGCTCCTGTGGGTTTGCGGCGTGATGGCGTTTGAGATAGGCGGCGGCGCGGGCCTCGACAGCAGCAAGTGTGTCGATGTGGACGAGTGGGCCGCCGGTGAGCGCGGCGAGTTTGCCGGCTTGACGCAACCGTTCACGCTGGGCAGCAACTTCTGTCGGCGCGATGCCGATCTCGCAGGCGATGCGAATGTCGGTGCGCGGCGAGAAGCCAGCCTGTCGAAGGGCTTCTTCGAAACGTACCAATGTTTCTGGCGATTCAGCGCGGTGGAGAGATTCGAGTTCGTCGGCGTGTGAGGGTCGAAATCGTCGCGATGAGGGGCGCACGAGGACGCCGCCGCCGATGGTGAGTTGAGCCGTTTCGTTTCGCAGGATGAATCGTTGGCCATAGGCGCAGACGACGGGCGTTTGGAAGCGGAATTGCACGAGGGTGCTTTCGCCCGGGGGGATGGCGTCGCCGCCGACCACGACGAGCATGGCCATGGCCTCGGTCGTGCCCATGCAGACTCGGACGCGCTGGTGCGAGGCGAAGGGTTTTCCGCTGCGAGTGAGCATGCGCACGCGGGCGTCAACGTAGCGGGCGGGCGTGAGGAACCCGGGCGTTGCAAGCTCCATGCCGCGGTCGATTCGTTCGCGTTCGATGCCGGTGAGATTTAAGGCGGCACGTTGCCCCGCGCCGGCGTCGGTGACAGCGCTGCCAAACGACTGCACTTCGCGGACTTTGCAGGGCAGGCCGGCGGGCTGCAATTCGAGTGATGCGCCGGCTGTGACCGCGCCGCTCAACACTGAACCGGTGATAACGGTGCCGCGACCGTGCACGGCGAATACGCGATCGATGGCAAGGCGAAAGATCGGCCCGCGTTCGCGTGAAGGAAGGCGATCCACCAGAGCGACAATCGTTGCGCGAACATCGTCGAGGCCAGTGCCGGTTTTCGCGGAGCATGCCACGCGCGGCCACTCGGCCAGTGGTGTGCCGCGAAGCAATTCGTCGAGTTGTGCCTTTACGTCGGTGATGCGATCTGATGGAACCATGTCCGACTTGCTGATCGCGATAAGCCCGATGGGGAGGCCGAGCAGATTGAGAATATCGACATGTTCGCGGGTCTGCGGCATGACGCCGTCGTCGGCGGCGACGACGAGCATGGCGAGATCGACGCCGGTTGCGCCGGCGACCATCGTGCGGACGAATCGCTCGTGGCCGGGGACGTCGACGATGCCGATTTGGAGCGGTCGGCCTTTGGAATCGGCGAGCGCCAGGTGGGCATACCCGAGTTCGATGGTCATGCCGCGGGCCTGTTCTTCGGGGAGGCGGTCGGGGTCGGTGCCGGTGAGGGCTTTGACGAGGCTGGATTTGCCGTGGTCGATGTGGCCGGCGGTTCCGAGGATGCAGGCGCGAGTGGTCGTGTTGGGTGCGGCGGCGGTCATTGGTCGGATTTTATCGCGGAAGTGATCATGTCGTGGGGGTCGATTTCACGAAATTGCCGTATACAATGGTATCAGTGGAGGGGCGTCTGAAGTTCACTAGCCGTCGCACGAAGCGGCCCATGCCGCTTGGCGACCGCCGGTGGGGAAGACGACCTGCAGCGAGCAGCGCCGCGAAATTCTTTTTCGCGCGATCATGCTCGTTGCCCCTTTTTTGACGCGGGCGCGTGAAGCGGCGACGATTCCGCCCGTGGCCTCGCGCTGGTTCATTCCGCTGTCGCTTCTGATCTTCGCCGTGCTCGTCGGCGGATTGTGGACCTATCTATCCGCCACCGAAGAGCCGACGCCGTCCAAGTGGGTTCGGCACTCCCGTGACACGCTGCTCGATTCTCCGCCGGCCAAGCCGGCGCCGCCGAAGGTTGAACCCGTCGCTGTAGCGAGACCCGCGAAGAAGGCGGGGAAGAAATCGGCTCGCCGTTTCGTGGAGCCGCCGACGGTGAAGTGGACGGATGTGGCCGCGCATCTTGATCTTGAATCCGTGAAGCTTCGCCTTGACGCGGCGGAGTCCGCGCCGGCTGAGTTGATCGCCGCGAAGCGCGACCTGGAAGCGGGCCGGGCGGCTGCGGCACTGCGGGCTTATGACAACCTGCTCGCGCGGTCGAAAAGGAACACGGCGGCGATGGCGGGTCGTGCCGCGGCGCTGACGGCGCTGGGTCGCCTTGATGACGCCGCCTCGTGTTATGAATCGCTGGTGAAACTCGCGCCGCGCGATGCTCTGGCGCGCTACAACTATGGCGTGCTGCTTTATCGGCGCGGCGCGTTTGGCGAGGCGTCGACGCAGTTCCGCGAACTGGTGGCGCTGCAACCCGATCATGCGCGGGGGTATTACAACCTGGCGACGTTGGCGCAGCGGGCCGGGCGGTTGACTGAGGCCCGCGATGCGTGGACGGCGTTCACGCGACTGGAGCCGGCGGTGCCGAGCGGGTGGTTCAACCTCGGTGTGGTGTTGCTGGATTTCGATGAGCCGCTCGATGCGGCGCGGTGTTTCGCGGTGTTTTCGGCGTTGCGGCCGGGTGAGGCTGACGGTTACACCAATCTTGGCGCGGCCTTCGCGGCGGCGGGGAGCCTTGAAGACGCGATGGAGGCGTTGACGATTTCGGATGCGCTGATGCCGTGCGATGCGATGGTGATGACGGCGATGGCGGATCTGCACGCGGCGATGATCGAGTCGGACGGTGAACGGGCGGAGCTGCATCGGGCGCAGGCGCTGGCGATCAACGAGCAGGTTGCGGGGATGGAGTGATGCACGCCTTTCCCGCGCCGGCGTGTTCCCCTAAAATCCCCGATTCAAAATTAAAACCCACGGAGAAAAACCAACATGGAACGCACACTCATTATTCTCAAGCCTGATTCTCTCCAGCGCGGCCTGTCGGGCCGGATCATTACGCGATTTGAGGAGAAGGGCTTTCAGATTGTCGGCATGAAGGTCATGAAGGTCTCGCGCGAGCTGGCCGAGAAGCACTACGCCGTTCACAAGGGCAAGCCGTTTTACGATCGACTCGTCGCGTATATCACGAGCAGCCCGGTGGTGGTGATGGTGTTGCAGGCGGTGAACGCGATCACGGTTTCGCGAAAGATGATGGGGGCGACGTTCGGCAGCAAGGCCGAGCCGGGGACGATTCGCGGGGACTTCGGTTTGTCGAACAGCTACAACCTGATCCATGGGTCGGATTCGCCAGAGGCGGCGCAGTTTGAGATCGGGTTGTACTTCAAGGCTGATGAGTTGATCGGCTACGAGCGGGCGACGGAGCGGTGGGTGTATGACACGTCGGCGGGGGATCCGGAGTAGTCGCTTGATTGGATTCGACTACGATATGGACGAGCCGAATCTTGCCGGGCTTCGCATGTCGGCTGATGAGTACATGGCGCTCCCTGAATGCAGGAAGCTCTATGAATTGATTGACGGCGTAGTGATTGCCTGGCCGAGTCGTAGCGTGAAACATCAGCGCGCTGTACTCGAGATTGTTTTCCAATTGAGCAGTTATCTTGAATCTAATCCGATCGGCAAAGTTGTTCATCAAGTCGATGTGCGACTATCGGACACGATCGTGTATTGCCCCGATGTGATATTTCTGCGCAATGAAAAGGCGGCCCGTATCACCGATCGAGTAAACGATTTGCCCGACCTCGTGATTGAGGTTGTATCACCGCTTTCCCGCGCCTGTGACACAATCACGAAGCGACATGATTACGCGGTAGCAGGAGTGGCCGATTATTGGATAGCCGACCCAGCGACCGAATCGGTGAAGTATTTAGTGAATCGGAACAGCGTGTACCAAGAACTTAGCTCTCGGGGCCATCGCAGTATTACGACTACGGCGGTGCCGGGGTTCGCGTTTGACCACGGTCTGTTTTTTCGGACAAATTTTAAAGGATAGTATTGCGATCTCCGGCTAGACCCAGCCGAAGATCGCAATACGAAGTTCTTGGGGCTACTTGCGCACAAATCGACGTTCTCGATCAAGCTGCCAGCGAAGAATTGCTTGGGCAACTACGTTGTAGCTCATCCGCCATGCAATTGCATTACGCCCAACATACTCTGGCCGACTATTCTCGTTTTCATGCACGTCCTGAATTCCTTGCACTAGTTCTTCAATGCACGTGTCTAATAGTTCATCGATCGGTACCGTCCAAGAGAATGTGCCAGGGGGGGTTTGCCAATCGACGTTCGCCCGAAACCCCGCAAGCATTGGCATTATCCAGCCTAATGGTACTTTGCCACTAACGTCTTCGTTTAGAAATACCAAGTGGTTTTCTTTGTGCGTCTGACTTCGAACACGGGTTCCCTTACCGACTTTGTATCGGCCAATTGGGAAAGTAAGGGCTTTTTGCTCGATAAGGTCCCGCAGGCGGAGTATTTCAGGCGCTTTTGAAATCAATACCCGAAACGATCCTCCAGTATTGGGGTCTACAGCTTGCTCCGCAAATCGTCTGACAATTCCTTCCTTGCGCCCAAACAGGGCGACGGGATGCTTTGTTTTTGAATACTCGTCGCAATCAAATACAGCCAGATAGTAAAGAATTTCTCTGACATCGACGGGCTTAACCTCATTCATCTTGTATGCGATAGAATCCGCATAGCTTTCTCTTGCGAGCACTCTCTGGAGTTCATCAAAGTGCTCCCGCAAGTTTTCAAGACTCTTAAGGTCAACTTGTTGGCTCGTGTTAAGGCCGCCTGCTATTTCTGCAATCTGATCTGCATCGACTCCAACAAAAGCCTTCACGAATACATAAGATGGCCACCCATCCTCCTGCGACTGTTTTTGGGCTTCAAGAATCGCATCAAGAGTATGGGCACCGTCGACAACTCCATGGAGTTTTGAATCAGAAAGATGCAAGACGACTTCCTTGTGTTTGTCGTCGAAGGAAAGGTCGTCAGCAACAATTGTGATTCCTCGGTTTCGCTCGTGAAAGCGATGTGGCTCTTGGGTCAAAGTTTGGCAAATCGAACGGTAGACGGAACTTCGACGATTTACCTCGCGAGGATTTACCTCACGCCAATTCCACAGTTCGACCGGAACACTTGCACAATGGGTATAGAAGATGCCAATCCTTGGGCTCTTCGACGTCGGCTTATCTTCGGTTGGAGATGGGATTGAACGAAACTGTTGGGTTGGAAATCGTAGCGCGGTCATCAATTGTTCTCCTTGGCAAACGAATCGCAATGATCTCGTCGCCTAATTAGTCCTACGGAATGCCGCTCCGTCACACGCTGCAACAAGAGCCCTTCTGAGGACGGGTGAATGATATTGCCAACAAGCGCGACGTCAAGTGGATTTATAACCACTCAATTCAGGACCAGAGTCCGTTTTCGAGTGCGTGGAACAAAAGCTCCAACCCCTCTCTATTCTGAATCTGAATCGTGTGCTCGCCGATGTCCCATTTTCCGGCGGGTTCGTGGTTGCGCGTGGTGATGTAGAAATATTCGGTGGTGCCCACGCCGCCGCCGGGAACGTAGACGCCTACTCGCCGCACGTCTTTCCATGCGATGTTGATGTGCGAGAACAGCCCGCGCAGGCTTGCCCCTTCGGGTGTGATGACCAGTCGGCGGACGTAGCCGCGGATGAGGCCGTAGAGCGAGATCAGCAGTACCACGCCCGAGGACAGGTGCATCCACAACGGACATCTCAGGAAAATGAGAAACACCTGCAGGCCGCAGATGGGCAGCATGACCATCAGGTATACGTGGAGAGGGGCGGCGAGGTAGGGCCAGGAGCGGCGCGTGCTTGAAGTTGGGGCGTCGGGCATTGGGGGAATCGTAACACTCTGCGGAAGGGCGAGGGAACTTTCTTCTCATCAGAAGTCCGGCTGAAGCCGGCTGTTGTGTGAAGTGTGGTGGTGGACCGGTCCCACCAACTGAAGTTGGTGGCAAAACGCTGGCCGGCTGAAGCCCGGCCTGTTGGTGTGGTGGTCGTGTCAATTGACTCATGCAATTACAGTGTACTTTGGAGCCCGGTGGAACCCACTGACTGATAGTCAACCCAGGCGGATGTTCCATCGGCGCCACAAGGATCGTTAGCGATTAGCTCGTAGAAAAAAAACGCCCGGCGACGTTTGTCACCGGGCGTTTGTGATTCACTACAACTACTCGTCAAACAATCGGCTGATTCGAACTCCGTCGGCACAGGCGAGACGCCTATGCCACAGGGGTTGTGAATCGGTCTTACGGATTTACCGGCTCTTCTTCGGTGCTGGCCGTCTTGGTGGAGCCGGCCTTTTCCGTGTCGCTCATCTTTGCGTAGATGCCGCCGTTGCCGGGGTTGGTGTACATCGAGGTGTCCATGCCGGGGACGTGGTCCTTGCCGGAGACGAGGAAGATCTCGACGCGGCGATTCTCATCGGCGCCGCCTCGGGGCGGATTCGGCACGCGCGGTCGGAACTCGCCGTAGCCCATGCAACCCATTCGCTGGTAATCAACGCCACCCTGCTTGAGGGTGTACATGACGGCGATGGCGCGGTGGGTCGAGAGGTGCCAGTTTGTCGGGTGCTTCTTGCCGGTGATCGGGCCGATCGGCAGATTGTCGGTGTGGCCGACGACGACGACATCGAAGTTGCTTGCGGCCGATGAACCGACGATCTGTGCAAAAGCGGCGAGGCTCTTCTTGGCTTCTTCCTTTACTTCGTCGCTGCCCTTGGCGAAGGTCAGGTCGCTCTTCCAGCGGACGGCACCGTGCTTGGCGTCGTATTCGACCATGTCGGGATACTTGGCGGCGAATTCCTTGAGGGCCTTGTCCAACTCGGGCGGGAGTTGCACGACTTCGATGTTGCCGACGCCTTTCTTGAGCAGCTCGTCCATTTGGCGCTGCAGTTTGTCGGCGAAGGCCGTCAGGCGGTCGTTCTCTGCCTTGGCCGTTTCATAAAGCGCTGTCTTGGAATCGAGTTCGCGTTTCATCGATTCGCGTTCAGACTCAAGGGCGAGCACCTTGTTGCGTTCGTCGGCGAGATCGCGCTCGAGCGCATCGGCGCGCTCGGCGGCCTTTCGCCGGGCGAACTCGGTTCGCAGGAATTCATCCCGCGAAACGCATCCGGTGTTCACTACGAAGAGAGAGCAAAACCCACCCAGTAGAACCAGTTTCCGTACCGTACTCATTTGATCCTCCCTGCGACTGCAAGATGTATACTGCGGGGAACCGCGCCGGTTCGTGCATTCCAACGGTCAGGATTATGCGAGTTTTCCGCCTGCCGATCAACCTTAGATCGGCAAAAATTGCCGACGGCCCGCAGGGGATGTTGGGGCAGGCGGTTTGGCGGGGTCGAACAATTCACACGCGCCGCGGCCTACTCTTCCTCCAACCCCTCGGCCAGGCTCGACTTGCAGATTTCCCGGAGCAGCATCGTTGCGTAGCAGCCGGACGGCAGCGTAAATCGAAGCTCCAGATAAGGCCCGAACCGGTCCTCGGTCGCCTCGACTTCGAGGCCCTCGGGGCGGAACCGGAGCGGCCTGCGCGTCCCCTGGAATTTCATGTCCCGACCTGGGCGGAAGGAATCGGCGGTCATGCCCTGTTCGGCGAGGACCTTTTGCTCGATTTCGCCCGGGGCGCCTTCTGGCTCGGTCATTCGGAAGCCGAAGAGGGGGCCGGTGGCGGAGATTTCGAAGGCGGCGGCGCGCGGGGCCTCGGCGGCTTCGTCTTCGACGCGGAAGACCGCGCCGTTTTCGTGTTTGTAGGCAAGGTCACCGGTGAGCACACGGTCGAACTCGTGAATGCGCTTGGCGAGGACGAGATTGAACAGGTGCGATTGGTAGGCGTTGACGAAGAACTTCTTCAGCCGCAGGTCGATCGCGTGATAGGCGCGGACGTGCTTTCCGTGCGACTTGGCCATGGCGCGGGTGGCGCGGGCGCAGTCGCGGAAACCATAGGGCCAGGCCTTCGCGGCGGCTTCGAAGTTGCCGGCTTCGTAGAGTTGCCGGGCCTTGAGCACGTCGCCGCTGTCATGCGGGCCGGGTCGACCGAGCATGAGGTCGACGGCGGTGACATGATCGCGTTGGAGGACAGCGCGGCCGATTTCCCATGTGTCGCCGCGCAGGCCGAAGCGCTGTTGTCCGAAGTAGTTCGGCACGCCGCGACGATGGAGGATGTCGCACATGGCGCGCACGTCATCGGCGCGCTTCATCTCGACATTGCGCAGGCGAATGCGGAATTTGTTTCCGCGCAGATGGCCGATCTTCAGTTTGTTGCGATGGCGGGTGACGTTTAGGACTTTGATGCGCGGGATGTTGAGGTCGGCGATGCGCTGGGGGTCGATGTGTTCGAGGCTGAGCATCTGCACGGTGACGGCTCGCGCATCCTTCAGGCCCGCGAGGCCGATGTCGTGCGTCGCGACGCCGAGCGCGCGGGCAATGTCACTGACCGCGCGCATGGTGGAAAGTCCCTGCTTCTCGATGGTGAAGTAGATGTGGTCGCCGACGCCGGCCGGTTCGTAGGCGGGGATTTCTTCGACGGCAAAGTCCTCATAACGGCGCTTGATGGCCGCGGGAATGGGCGGGACATCGGCGGTGAGGAACGGCAGATCATCCAGGGGAGACGGGCCTGCCAGTGCGGGTTCCGGTGACAGCGGTGGCGGATTGGTGGTATTGATGAGTGGTCTCCGGCGAGATGTTCAGTTGAGTCAGGGTGCGACCGATAGTATAATGAACTTGCCTGTCGGGGGTTTGAGACCGGCTTTAGGTCGCTCCGATCGGCTGGGCTTATTGCGAAAACCGCCCGCTCCGACTCAGCGAGCGGCTTTCGCCATCGGCCTGATGGCATTGTTACGAGTCAGGTCCATTTCATGGCTGAGACGCCCGGCGATCTGCTGGATCGTTGCCAAAAGGCAATTGGTTACCAATTCAAGGATCCTTCGCTCCTTGCGGCGGCCCTGACGCACGCATCGGTTGCGCCGAATCGGCTGGCGAGCAACGAGCGGATGGAGTTTCTTGGGGACTCGATCCTCGGCATGGTGGTGTGCCGCTATCTCTACGACAACTATCCCGATTCGCTTGAAGGCCCACTGACGAAGATCAAGTCGGCGGTCGTCTCGCGGAAGACCTGCGCCGAGATGGCGGAGAAGCTCGATCTGCCGTCGTTCCTGTTTTTGGGCAACGGCATCACCAGTCGCAACAAGCTGCCGACGTCGCTGGCGGCCGCGGTGCTGGAGGCGCTGATCGCCGCGATGGCGATAGACGGCGGGCTGGAGCGCACGTCGGAGTTCATCCTGCAGCATGTGACACCGTTCATTGAAGAGGCGGTCGCGAGCGAGCACCAGCAGAACTTCAAGTCGCAGTTGCAGCAGCACGCTCAGAAGACGCGCGGCGTGACGCCGGTTTATGAGCTGCTCGACGAGAAAGGCCCGGATCACAGCAAGTGTTTTGAGATCGCCGTGCGGATTGACGGGCGGCGATACACCAGCGCCTGGGGGCCGAGCAAGAAAGAGGCCGAGCAGAAGGCCGCGTACAATGCGCTTGTCGACTTGCAGGTGATTACGGCGGAGTCGTCGGTGTGAGGGTGCCGCGAGCCAGCGCCTTTTCAATTGACTCCTGAAGCACCGCGTCGCCACTGTCTTTTAAGTGAATCGTGAGATTGAGCGCCAGCAGTTTGGCTCGCTCATCCTTCCATCGGCCGACCAGCTTTACCGCGTCCTTCTCAGTTGTGAGCAACACGTTCGCTTCCGCCGTTGCGGCGGTATCGGCGAGCCCGTCGATCTCTTCGGCGGTGTAGTAGTGATGGTCGGGGAATTCGTAGGCGGCGAGCACGCGGACGCCCATTCGCTCGACGCAGCGGCGGAAGCTGGCGAAGTTGCCGATGCCCGCGAAGATGACGGCCTGCATCGAGGCTGTGTCGGCCTCTGCCACCACGCGCCCCTTTACATCGAGGAAGCCGTCGATTCGCTGCTCGGCGAGGATCATCGGTTTGCCGCCCGACGCGCGGTCGGCCACACGACGAATCTCGGCCAAGGCCGGTTCACTGACTTCATCACTGCGGGTGATGACGATGAGTCCGGCGCGGCGAAGGCTCGAGAGCGGTTCGCGCAGGAGACCGCGCGGCAGGATGTGGCCGTGACCGAAGGGGTTGGTGGCGTCGATCAGCACGATGTCGAGGTCGCGGGCCAGGCGGCGATGCTGGAAGCCGTCGTCGAGGATCAGGCAGTCGGCGCCATCGGCGATGGCGGCGTCGGCCGAGGCGGCGCGATCGGGGTTGAGGAACACCTGTGCCCTGGGGCAGCGGCGCTTGAGCACGCGGGCCTCATCGCTCTGGGCGGCGAATTGGGCGGCGGCGGCATCACGCGTTTCTTCATCGAAGGGGATCGATCCGCCCTTGTAGCCGCGCGAGAGGATGGCGACGCGTTTGCCGCGATCGATGAGCAGAGTGGCGACCTTCGCGGTCATCGGCGTCTTGCCGGTTCCGCCAACGGTGATGTTGCCGATGGAGATGACCGGCCGAGTTGCGCGCCGGGCGGCGAAGGAGAAGGCGTCGTACCAGGTGTTTCGCAGGGCGATGATGCCGCGATAGGCGAAGGCGGGCGGTGCGAGCAGGGCGCGAGCGAGGGATTGCAACGGTCCGCGCTTTCGGCCGGAGACGAGATCGAGGTATTGGGCGTGCGAGGTGGCCATAACGGAGAGGAGTCTACCGCATTCGGACCGCCATGTAGCATTTGCAACGGCCACTTCGCCGCCGCCAGAATGTGGGTGCTCTCAATTGCAAAGCGGGGGTGTCGGATGTGCCGAAGCCCGCGATGTCCAGCGGGTTTCGGCATGCGATGTTACTTTGCGCCGGCGGCGTCATAGAAGTGATTGCAGTTCGGCGAAACGCATTTGCACGTCGTCCCATGACGGGTTTGTTCCGAAGCAAAGGACTTGGCATTGGGCCTCGTAGTCCTTACGGATCATGGCGAGCAAGTTGCCGGTTGGGAAAAGGGCATCGCTTCCGGCGAAGCTCATGTTTTTGGGCGGAAGGTAGTCACGATCAAAGTGTTCTTTGCTGACACGGTCGTAGTCGGCTTTGATCTTTGCGTATTCGCCGGAGCCAAGCATGGCGCGGACTTCGGGCTGAGCGGCAAGTTGGAACAGGTCGTAATAGTGCCGCGCGTAAGTGCCGATAGGTCGGCCGTCGCGCTTGAAGATTTCGACTTTGGCATGAATGGCGAACATCTTCTCGACAAAGGTGCGGCGGAAGTGAAGTAACCGCATCGGAAAGGATTGCTCGTCTTCGGCTCCGAGCGTGTGCCGCGTCTCTTTGAGGAACTGAGACAAATACGAGCGAAGCTGCACGTCTTCGGTCGGCTCCCGGCCGCCGGCCGTACCGGCTTCAAGCAAGATTCTGTTGGGCACTTCACCCGGCCCGCTGAATCGTTGAACGTATGAGAACGCGTCGCTGCGTCCGAAGCCGCCGATCGTCTTGCCGGCCTCGGGAAGAAACGTGAATGCCGGATGTTGGTCCACCATGTCTCGCAGATTTCTCAATTCGCGGTTAATACCGTTTTTCCCCAGCGGTGGATTGAAGGCCTCCGGGTCGAGAAAAATGTCGATGTCCTCCGAGAATCGCTCAATCAAGTTCCAGCCCTTAGAAAGACTGGTGCCGCCCTTGAAAATGATCTTGTCGCCGGAAACGGCGGCGATGGAGCGAAGTGCCTCGGTAACGTAGTAGTCCTTTTCGATGATGGCCGGACGTAGTCCACGGGTGCGGAAGTGTTCCGCCGCTTGGAGTATGGCCTGCTCAAAATCCCTGTGCTCGAATAGTCGCATGTCAGCGCGTTCTCTTGGCTTGCCAGTTCTTCGCATTCGGCAAGCCGGCGAAGATCCCAAAATCAAAACGTGAGAACGGGTTCAACGAGTTCCGCAGGCGAGCGAGTTTCTCATTTGATTGGCAAAGCAATTCGCCAAACGCACCGAGCATCGCGCGCACGCGAGGAGGCTCGGTGTCTGCGATGGTAAGTAGTCGCGCGTAGCGGCCCGGCTCTGCAAGGAGTTTTTTCATGCGATCGATCGTCTCCTTCGGCGATAGCTCTCCTGTTTTGCCACGGTTGCGCAGGAAGTCAAGAATCGCCGCGTCCGTTGCGGGAAGCCGCGACCACGCCTCGGGGCGGCGCGTGTGGATCAACGCATCCTGGCCGAAAAGTTTTCGCGGAAGGCTCAGCGCGGTGGTGGAGAGTTCCTCGCGCCGCGGGTTCTGCGTTGTGAAACCCAGGCGACTGGCGGCCGCGATGCCGGACGGGAACACGATATTGCGTGTCGTCGCAAGGCTTCGGATGGCGGCAGGATTGGGACGGCTTTTGCCAAACGTGGTCGGCCGGGAGCGGTAGTAGATTCCTTTGCTCAGCCGCTCAATGACCCCTTCGCGCGCCATGCGTGAAAGCGCCTGCGCGGCGGCCGCGAAGGGAAGGTCGCGAAAGTCGTCGAGCCGCAACAATCGCTCGCCGCCCCGCTCAATTCGTCGGCGAATGAGCGTGGCAGCGGCGGCTGACGGAGATTTTGGCTTGTTGTCCATGTTTGAATTATGGGAAAGGCCGGACGATGTGTCAAGTTTTATTGCTAAAAAACTTGACATTCGCCGTCCAATACTCCACAAGGGCGGGATTATCAGGCCGGCAGAGTATTCGGGGAGCTTCAAATTGGATTCGGCGACTCGATGACAACCGTACTCGGCATGGACGGGGTCGCGCTCGGCTCGAACGAGAATCTCCTGCCGACAAAGAAGGTGGCGACTCTCCCCCTGTAACATCGCGCCGCACTTGCGCGCGGTGCGGTCTTAATACAGCTTCTTGACGAGCGCGCCGGGGTAGTAGGTCTGGAGGATTTGTTTGTAGTCCATGCCGCTCTTGGCTTTGCCGTCCATGCCGTATTGGCAGAGGCCCATGCCGTGGCCGAAGCCTCGGCCGTTTTTGAAGGTGAAGCCGTCTTTGGTGGGTTCGATCTTGAAGTTGGTCGACTTGAGGAAGCGGCCGCCCATGGCGAGGCGGAAGTCTTCGCCGACGAGGGTTTCTTTTGTGCCGCCGGAGCCGACGATTTCGAGGCGGACGATTCGGCCGTCGGACGTTGTCTGTTTCGGGACGAGATCAGTGACGGTGCCGAGTTTCTTGAGCGATGGGTAGCGGGCGAGGAGTTTCTTGGTGATCTCGGCGCGGGTGAGCTTCACCGGGTCCCAGCGGTAGAACTTGGCATTGGTGCAGTCGTTGCAGGCGACGCCGCCGCGCAGGGGCGGGACGTCGGGGTCGTTGGGCTTCACATTGCGCACGGGTTGGGAGAGGCCGCCGCAGGCTGAGGAGTAGTACGTGCAGAAGATGTCGGACGACTGGCCGTTAAACCAGGTGCAAACTTCGCCGACGGTGGATTGCACGGCGCGATCGGCGACGGCGTCTTCGCCGCGCACGCCGACGTACATCTGGCTGCCTTCGTCGTCGTAGACGTCGAAGAGCTTGCTTTCGGGGGCGTTCTTCTTTTGATACAGGGCGTAGGTTCGGGCGGCGACGCACTGGGCCTTGAAGGACTCGGCGTGGAAGCTTCGCGGGATTTCGCCGCGCAGGACTCCGCGGAGATAGGCCTCCATGTCGAGATGGTTCACGACCATGAGGCCGTCGTTCTGCCGGAGGATGCGAAGCTGGCCGCGATAGGTTTGGCCGTTGATGACGAGCGAGGCGTCGCGGATCGGGGCGATGAGGATGTCGGCGGAGGGGATGGTTTTCGTTCCGATCTGCAGGCCTTGTGTGGAGGTCGGGCGGACGGCGGCGTTATCGACGGCCGGGTTCTCGGGAAGGATGGCCTTGCCGGTGGCGGTGTCGGTGATGGCGAAGGGCGATGTGACGGTGAGGTCGAAGTTGGGGCGCGGCTGCCGGCCGAGGAGGCGGACGCGAATCTGGCGATCGACGACGGTTTCGGGGGGTTTGGATTCGATCGGTCGCTGGCCCCAGCGCGTGCCTTCGGTCCACTGAATGCAGCCGAAGAAGACGACGTTTACCAGGGCGACGGCGACGATGAGGCTTTTGACGGGGCCGGCGCGGCGCAGCCATCGTGCGACGGCGTGAATGACCTTCAGTTGTGCCAGCCGTCTTGTCATTTTGTTTACTAACGTATTGAACGTGACGAAGGTTCCCGAAACGGGTGTATTCTAGCGAGTTTGCCTCGGGCGACGCGGTCGATCGGCAAGCAGGGTGACGATGAGGAGTCCTGCAGCGGCCGGCTCGGGGGCTGGCGGGTCGAAGGCGACGGTCAACACTTCATTGGGCACGCCCTGATTGACGTAGGCGATGGCGGGCCAGCTTGTGCCGAAGTCGTCGAATGCCAGCGAGGGGGCACGGGGGAGGCCGATCGGGGAGTCCATGACGATGGAGGTGTCCACGGAGGCGGACTGCCACGAGAGTGCTTGATTGAGGAATGTGTACCACAGCTCCTGGGTCGAGGGGGTTCGCATTTCATAGGCGATTGCGGGTCGGCTGTCGGAGGCATCGAAGGCGAGGGAGATGTCTTCGAAGCGATTCGAGTTGCTGGTTTGGATTGTCGTGGTTGCAAGGGATCCGTTGTTGAATTTCGTGTATTGCAGGCGTGAGGTTGTGCCGGTGTAGGTCGTGTAGGCAATGGCGAGGCGGCCGTCGGCGGGATCCACGCCGATGTCGATGCCGTCGACGAAGTCGGCGGTGGTGAAGGTGGCGCTGGACCAGAGTCCGCCGGGGGATTCGGATGCGAGTACAACGCCCTGCCCGCCGGCGGAAAGAGCGGCGCGTGACGCGACGTGTCGAAGGCCGCGATCGTCAACGACCATTTGCGAATCCAGCACGACGGAAACGCCGGAGAGGCTCATCATGGCGGCTGAGTTGAAGTTCGGGTTGCTGTAACCGATGGACGACGTGGAACCGACGGCGGCGTTGTTGAACATTCCGCGGAGCGAGCCGGTGAGATCGGTGGTGAGGGCGACGACCGGGCGGGCGACGTTTGCTCCGGAAGCGGCGACGGATTGGTTGGCGCCGTAGTTGAATTGTCCAAAGACGGTTCCGTTGTCATTGACCCAGGCGAGCGTTGGTCGCTCGGCGCGATCGAAGGTGATGGCCGTGCGCAGACCGACACCGGGACCGTTGGCGATTTCGCGGTGGCTCCAGAAACCGAGCGGAGTGAATTGTGAATGGCGAACGAAGTTGGTGCCGGCCATGGTGGAAGTTGCGGTCCAACTGAGCGAGGCCGTGCCGTAGTGATCGAAGGCAAGGTCGGGTGAGGAAGCGGCGGTGTTGGGGTCGAGGGCGCTGACGGTGGAGAGCGTCCATGTCGGCGTGCCGCTGGTGGCGAAGGCTGTCGAAGAAAGCGTTAGTACAAGTCCGAAACCCAGAATGAAGGGGAGTAGACGCGGGTAGCGCGGCATGGTTGAACCTCCTTTTGCGCGATAAACGTGTCCGTCATGTGCCGATCCACCGCACCCGGCAGGACTCGAACCTGCGACCGTCGGATTAGAAATCCGATGCTCTATCCAACTGAGCTACGGGTGCTCTCCGGGAAATCCTACCCGCCGATGCCCGGATAACCAACGAAAGCCGCTTTTCGGCCTGAATGTGAGGCAAGCCGGCAAGTCGGCCGACCGAAGGGCGGGTCTGTGCACAGAGACTCGTTTTGTCGCCTTTGATTTCAGCACCCGGCGTTCGGTCCGCCCCGATTCTCGGACGTCGGTTTGGGAAGTGGCACTGGGGTCCGACGTATAATTGCTCGATTAGAGAAGCAATTCCCGTTCGCGTGCATCGGTTCATCGGCACCCTCGCTCCGCCGCCGGTCATGCAGTGTGGAACTACGGAGGTGGAGTCTTGGCGCGCCGGATTTTCCTGATTGTGATTACGCTTGTCTCATTGCCCGGCGTTTCCGCGGCGGCGGGGCCGGACGTGGTCGTTGCGCTGATTTACGACATTCGCCGATGGGCGCGGGTTGGCGACATCACCGCGTATTCGATTGCGACGACCTCGTGCAACCTTGGTGATGCGCCGCTCTCGTGGATCGCGACGACCAGCGCGCACCCCGTCATTGCGCAGAATATGTATCGATTGAAGGATGGCCGGTTCGAGCAGATCGGCATGTCGTGGCTGAAGCACGGGTTTGCGTCCACCAATGAGAGTTTGTGTCAGTTGTGCACGCAGCCGAACGGGGATTCGAGTTATTTGTTTCCGGGGTGTTCGGATCCATATTCGGCGGGGCTTAACGGGCAGCAGAACTTGTTGGGTCCCAGGTCGGATGTGAATGCGTCAACGGGAGTGTTTCCGTATCCGTTCACATCGCCGCCACTGGTCGACCTCAACATTGACCGGCGGATTCAGGTGCGAGACGCGGACTTGATTCCTTCGCTGAACGTGGGCGCGTTGTACTTTGCCGAGGCGCACTACGTGAGCGCGGATGACGCCGCGGCCGGCAATGGGACAAACAACGCATCCTATATTCGAATCCTGATTGGCGAATCTCCGCCGGGCAGTTTTACATTCGTTCCGAGCGTTTTCGGCAGCACGGTCCTTTACTCGCCGGGCATCAAGGCGTGGCAGGATTACGACGCTTCCGTGGCCATGGCCAATGCCGACGTGCCGGGAGACGGTCGAATCATAGTCGCCGCGAAGGCCACCGCGCTTGGCAATGGTTTCTGGCGTTACGAGTATGCGGTGGAGAATCTCAATTCCGACCGGAGCGTCGGCACCTTTGGTATTCCGCTCGAATCGCACACACCGCGACAGAACGTGGGATTCCACGACGTGAACTGCCACAGTGGTGAGCCGTATTCGGTGACGGATTGGTCGTCGTCGTATGCCGCCGGAGAGTTCACATGGGCGACGCAGTCGCACGGTGTGAATGTCAATGCGAACGCGATTCGCTGGGGTTCGCTTTACAACTTTCGGGTGGATGTGAATACGCCGCCGGTTGCGAATGCGCAGATTAACCTCGGCCTTTTCAAGCCGGGCGTGCCGACGAACATGACCGTCACGATTCTTGGTCCTTCGCCGGCCGCCGCGGATTGCAACAACAATACGATTCCTGACTGGCAGGAGATTCAGGGGAACCCAGCGTTGGATTGCGACAACAACGGAAACCTGGACGTCTGCGACCCGGATTGCAACGGCAACGGCATCCCTGATGTTTGTGACATCACGACGAATCCGACGCGCGATTGCAACGGGAACGGGAAGCTTGATGTTTGCGAATTGCCGGTGGGCAACCCGGCGCCGGGCGGACCCTTCTTTTGCACGAGCAACTGCCTTCCGGACTGCAATCACAACGGCAAGCCGGATAGTTGCGACATTGCGTCGGCCACCGATCCGGATTGCAACGGGAACAACATCCCCGACAGCTGCGACATTGGGTCCGGCTTCAGCGTTGACTGCAACGCGAACCAGATTCCCGATACCTGTGAAATCGCCGGCAATCCCGGTCTGGATTGCAATACGAATGGGCTTATCGACTCATGCGGAGAGGCGGACTGCAACGGCAACACCATTCCCGATGATTGCGAAGGCCCGGCGTGCCCCGGCATTCTTGCGGGTGATATCAACTGCAATGGGTTCATCCAACCGAACGACATCGCGGGATTCGTCAATCTTGTCCTGATTGGCAAGCCATCCTGCCGCGCGGATATGAATCACGACGGCAAGGTGAACGGTGTGGACGTGATTCTCTTCACGGATGTGTTGGTGCCGTAACGCGTTACGGTATTACAACGTTCGTGTCGGGTGTGGCGGCGACCGACGGTTCCACTCGATCCGCTCGTGCACGATGGGAGGCCGCGATTCCCATTGCATCGTCGCGCTGCGCGAGGAACGCCGACCGTTGGGCGATCAAATCGGGCGGCATTGTCGCAAAGCAATGCTCGAACGGCTCGGCCGGGTCTGGTTCGTAGGATTCGGCGTCCGCGACGGCTGTCGTGATTTCCTCGTGAATCTCGTCTTCCCACTGAGCGGTCATGGCGTCCGTCACGATGGCGCGATCCCGTAGATAGGCGGCCATTCGCGACAGTGGATCGCGCGCGGCCCATGCATCCACTTCTTCGCGCGTGCGATACTTCATCGAGTTGTCCGATGTGGAGTGCTCACCGAGGCGATAGGTGACGGCTTCGATCAATGTCGGGCCGCCGCCGTTTCGAGCGCGCTCGAGCGCTTCTCGTGTTGCGACGACCATTGCCAGTGCGTCGTTGCCATCGACCTGCACACCTCCGAAGCCATAGGCCAGGGCCTTTTGCGCGATGGTTTCGGCGGCCGTCTGCATGTCGCGGCGGAGCGAGATGGCCCACTGGTTGTTTTGTACGATGGTGACGAGGGGCAATCGAAAAACGCCGGCGATGTTCATGGCTTCGTGAAAGTCGCCTTCGCTCGTTCCGCCGTCGCCGACAAAGGCAACAACGGCGTCGCGCGTGCCCGACAGCTTAAGCCCCCACGCCACGCCGGCCGCGTGTTGGAGCTGCGTCGCGACCGGCCCGCAGATCGGGAGGATATTCACGCCGTCGGGCGGCGATGCGCCGTATTCGTGGCCGCCCCACCAGCCGAGGATGAGCTTCTTCATCGGCCAGCCGCGCAGCAGCATGGCGGGCATTTCGCGGAACGACGGCACGAGCCAGTCGCCGGGGTCCATTGCAATTGCGGGTCCGATGGATGCGGCTTCCTGTCCGCGTGTCGGGGGATAGGTGGCGATGCGGCCCTGGCGGGAGAGGGTGATCATTCGCTCATCCCAGATTCGGCCGAGGAGAAGCGCGCGATGGAGATCGCACAGTTCGTCGTGTGAGAGATGCGGATCGAGTGTGTCATCCACGGCGCCGGATTCGTGGAGAATGGCGAGCCGTTCGAGCGACGGTAGCGAGGTGATTCGACTTCGGGGCACGCGAACTCCCTGGGACCCGGCTTCGCCCACCGCACTCCATTGCGAAGCCATCGGCAACCATGTTGAGGCCGGACAACCTATCAACCGACCCGTCGACCGCTTCGGAAAACCTCGTGTCGCGCCGACCCATCACCGGCACGTGTACATTTTTCAAATTGGCTCAAAACTCAGCAACGTGACGTTATCACGCCGATCACCGCGCCGCAAGGAATCGCGACCACGAACGAAATGACAAACTTCTTCGACCGGAGAGGGAGGGATTCGAACCCCCGCTGCAGTTACCCGCAGACCGCATTTCGAATGCGGCTCCTTCAGCCACTCGGACACCTCTCCAATGGGGCGGGTATCTTAGGTCAATTCCGGCGGCGTCTCAAGAATGGGCCGCTGCTGATGTGGCGGGCTTCTCGGTCGGCGGCGGGGCGGGTTTGAGCAGTTCGCGCCACGGTTTGGCCCGTTCCGCGTCGCGCAGTTTGTCGAGCAATTCCACGAGACTCTTGATGTTCTGCTGCGTGCGCGGGTCATCGGCACCGAAGGCCTTTTGCAGGATCTCGCAGGCTTCGATGAGGCAGTCGGCGGCGGCGGCATCGTGGTTGAGCGCGATTTCGCAGCGTCCGAGATTTCCGAGAAAGAGACCGATGGCGAAGTGCCCTTGCGGCAGACCTTTTCTGGCGTTGTCGACCGCTTCGCGGAATCGTTTGGCCGCTTCGTCGAGGTGGCCGATTTTTTGCAGGCTCATGCCGACGTTGTTGAAGGAGACGAGGGTGTCGAAGTGCGTGTCGCCGAGGGCCTTTCGGCGTGCGTCGAGGACCTGCTGCTGCAACTCGGTGGACTCGGCGGTGCGGCCGCGCAGGGAAAGCACGGATGCAAGGTTGCCGGTTGTCAGGAGTGTGCTGGAATGCTCGGGGCCGAGCACACGCCGTCGGGCGTCGAGTGCCTTGCGGAACAGCGATTCGGCATCCTCGTAGCGGCCTGCATCCTGGACGGCTTTTCCAAGATTGTTCATGACGGTGAGCGTTGCGGGGTTGTCGGCGCCGAGCGTTCGCGTGGAGATGTCGACGACCCGCTGGAGAATCGTCGCGGCTTCGTTGGGTTTGCGTCGCTCGATTAATAACGTGGCGTAGTTGGACATGGTGGTCTGGGTGTCGGGGTGATCCTCGCCGAGCAGCGCGGTTTGGGCGTGCAGCGTTTTTTCCAGGAGCGACTCCGCCTCATCGAGCTTTCCCTGCGATTGGAGCATGAGGGCGAAATTGCCCTGCAACGTGAGCGTGCCGGGGGCCTTGGGTCCGGACGACCGAGTTTGTCGATCCAGCGCATCGCGGAAAAGGGCCTCTGACTCGGGGTATCGATTCTGCCGTTTCAGGAGGACCGCGAGTTCGTCCATTGTTGTCAGCGTGCGGTGATCCGAATCGCCGTGGACGCGCCGTTGACCGGCCAGTGCGATGCGTAACTGTTCTTCGGCTTCCTTGGTATTTCCGCGCTCATTGAGGACGTGGCCGAGGTCTTCGCGCAGTTGAAGGGTCAGCGCGTCATTGTCACCGAGGATTCGCTTCGCGTCAGCAAGTGTTTTGCGGGCGATTGATTCCGCCTCCTCCAGTCGGCCGCGCGCCGCGACCACGCCGGAGAGGGGCGCAATCAACTCCAAGGTCTCGCGGGTTTCGTCGGGGTGTTCTTTGCGGAGCAGTTCGTAGCCGGCGCGGAGGTTCTTTTCCGCCGGTTCATACTTGCCCAGCGATGCGTAGGTCGAGCCAAGTGTGCCGTGGATCTGCGCCGCCACGTGGGGCTGATCGCGCATCGTGGCCGGGATCTCCGCCGCGGCGCGGTCGATCACATCGAGCAGGCGGACGTCGCGGCCGTCGCGACCGGGGTCGACCGAGGTTAGCATCTTTCGGAGGAAGCCGTCGATGGCAGCGCGTTGGGAAGCCTCGGTGCGTGCTTCGTCGCGGGCGCGGGTCGCGTCGCGCCAGGACCAGAGCGACACGGTAAGGGCGATGGTGAGTCCGACGGCTGCGACGGCTGCGATGGTGGTGATGGCCTGATAGCGGCGGACGGTTTTTCGCAAGGTGTACCAGGCACTGTCACGCTTGGCCTGGATCGGCTCGCCGGCGAGGTAGTGCCGCAGGTCGTCGGCGAGTTCGCCCGCGCTTTGGTAACGGCGATCGGTGTCTTTGGCGAGGGCCTTCATGACGATGGTGTCGATCTCGTCGTCGAGCGCGCGTGCGAAGGCGCTGGGGGGAGACGGCTCGATGTTCGCGATCTTGTCGAAGAGTTGGCGGATGCCGCCGCTGGTGTCGTGTGGCAGACGGCCGGCGAGAACTTGATACAGGACGGCGCCGAGGGAATAGACATCGGTGCGGACGTCGATGCGCGACTGCGTGCCTTCGATCTGTTCGGGGCTGGCCCAGGGAAGTGAGCCCATGAACTGGCCGGTGACGCTCATGGAGATGTCGTCGTCGCGCTCGGCGGCCGAACCGGCAAGGGCCTTTGCGAGACCGAAGTCGCAGACGTGGGGCATGCCGACTTCGTCCACAAGGATGTTTCCCGGTTTGATGTCGCGGTGGATGACGCCGCGAAGGTGGGCGTGGTGGATCGCATCGCAGACGAGGATCATGAGTTGCAGGAGGCGGGGGAGGTCGGCGGGCGCTTGCCCCACTTCTTTGGCGAGCCATTGATCGAGCGGCACGCCGTCGACGAATTCCATGACGAAGTACATACGGCCGTCGGGGGTCTGGCCGCTGTCGTGCACGCTGACGATGTTGGGATGGCGCAGGCCGGCGACGAGGTCGATCTCGCGCTCGAATCGGCGGCGACCGGTGACGGAGGCGAGTGCGCCATCGAGCAGGACTTTGATCGCGACGCGGCGCCGGGTTGATCGCTGGGTTGCGGAGAAGACGATGCCCTGGCCGCCGCGGCGAATCTCGCGAAGGTCGTCGAAGCCGGGAATGGTGGGTATGTCGGCCGGCCCGTATCCGGCGCGGCGCAGTTCGCCGACGAGCGAATCGGCATCGCGGAACCAATCGACTCCGATGGATGACATAGCGGGTACTCGTGCCGGGGATCGCGCGATCAGCCTTCTTCGCGCACCTGTTGCTCGATCACTTCGCCGAGCCTCTTCAGGATGCGCGACTTCGCCTGATAGACCTGCTCGACGGTGATACCGAGGGCCGCGGCGGTGGTCTTCGCATCCTCACCGGCCAGGCCGTAGCGTTCGAAGGCCTTCAGGTCGGTGCTGTTGAACTCCGCGCCGACCGACTTCATCGCCAATCGCAGGTGGTATTGCCGCCACTCGGCTTCCCATTGGGACTCGATGGCCTCATCGGTCGCACCGGCGGCCGTGAGGTTCTCAATATCCTCTAGGTTGACGGCGCCCTTGTTCTGACACGATCTTCGATAAATTACGCGGATGACGGCGGTCTTGAGGTAGGAGCGGAATTTTCCCCTGGCCGGGTCATAGACGAAACCGGGCATGGCGCTGGAGAGGGAGACCAGCACGTCTTGCAGCACGTCGTCGCATTCGGCGGCCTGTACACCCTGACGCCGGGCGAAGCCGCGGATCAACTCGGCATAGCGGTCGAAGAACTCGGCCCAGGCGCCCTTGTCGGCACCGGCCGACAGGCGTGCAAGGAGGGAGGCATGGGTTGTGGTCTGGCCCAACACGGTTGTTATCTTACCGCGCCGGGTGGTTGTGAAAAAAAACGGTGCGGGCGAGAGGATTTTGTTGGATCGCCCGAGGCTCCGCTCTAGGGAGGTAGGCGACGGTGGGTGTGGCGCCGTCTCTGTCCGTGCAGTCTGTCACCACGATCACCGGGCCGAGCACGGGGCTGAGTGCGCCGTATGGGATTGTGGTGGTGAAGGTGTAGCGTCGGCGCACACACTTCGCTATTTCCCGATGTTCAGCGCTGGGATCTACTTCTGGTCGTGGAGGGCGGAAAAAACCTTGCCCTTTTTCGCCCAAACGATGTTGAATGACCCCTATTCGGCCCCCTTTTCTGCCCTAAATGCGAAAGTCGAACTTAGAATAATTCCCAATCACGCCAGTCGTCGTCTGCACGGAACTCTAACGGCTTCCCATCGAATAGGGCATCGATCCAAACACAGCCATCAGATAATAACGAGAACGTGAGTTCTTGAAATCGAAAGTCTCTGTTCTCGCGAGGGATTTGGTATTTCTCGCCCGGCTGCAACGGCCCAGCTCCCATCGCCCAGTTCTTGACGGCGAGTTCAGCACAAAGCCGCTCTATGTATGCTTCAAAGCTCTTCCGATCTGCCCAGGACCGTGCAAGGCCGCGTGCCCAGTCACGATGGAGCCTTTCCAGTAGGCCTGGTGGGTGAAAAGCATAGTGCCGAACGCGCGATACCAGTTCGTCTACACATTGCCCGGCGAACTTCGTTAGTGCGCGAGAGGAGACTGTATCCTCGACTGCCACAAGGCAGTAATCCATAAGTCGCGACTCATCCAAGTAATCTGGAACAGTGGAATCCAACTGTGTACACCTGAGCGAGTCAAATCGCTCTAGGATCCGTGCCATCTCTTCGGTTACGTTTATGTCGGCAAATACCTGAGGCTGAAACCACTGTGCAGGAGAGGTCGCACGGACCGACATCAGTAGCGCGCGAAGTCTGATTATGGCGTCTCCGTCGCTGGAAAGAAGGTCGCTCCATAGTGACGGACGACCGCTGATCTCTGTAACGAGATACTCAGTGCTACCGACCACCGGACTAAGCTCCTGTGCGGCAACAAAAACGTGTCTAATTGACCCTTCACGATCATCAAGCCAAGACGTCATATAATAGGTCCCAAAGGGCCCGTACTTCTGGTTGGTTGCCACAATCCAGGGTGCACGCCAATAAGTGGTACACCTGGAAAGTCACCGCCGAACCGGCCTAGCAATGTCGGGAGAAATCGGGGTCATTCAACTTTTATCTGCGAGGCTCCTTTCAATAAGCCATGCACACAGGTTGGAAACCTATGCCACACCTGATTCACCGGTTGGAAACCGGTGCCACAAAGACTCACCGGTTGGAAACCGGTACCACAGAGACTCACAGGTTGGAAACCTGTGCCACACCTGACATACCGGTTGAGAACCTGTGTCACACTTGACTCACCGGTTGGAAATCCACCCAGGCGGATCTTTGACCGGTGCCACAACACATTGGCCCGAAGCACTCCCCCGGTAGCCCGAGCACTTCAATAACAAGAATAACCCGTGCCGCAAGAAAGGCAAATTAATTTCTTGGCGCGTATCTTCAAGCAGCCTGCATGTTCCGGCCGGGCCGGAAGTTAGGGCGACGATTTTTTTGTCGCCTGCCATCTTCATTATTTCCGTCGGTTTGGAGACCGCTCTATTTGTGGTTGCCCACACTTAGCGCCATGATTTTCTTTTGATCGCGGACGTAGAGCGTGTCTTTGACGAGCGTAGGGGCGGTCCATGCTACTTTGTCGAGCAGTTGCACCTTGGAGAGGATCTCGCATTTTTCGGGGGAGGCCTTGGCGAGGGCGAGTTGGCCGTCTTCGTCGAGGATGATGAGCTTGCCGTCGGCGTGGAGGACGTTGGCCTTGTTGAAGCCGCGCTCTTTCCACTTTACTTCGCCGGTGAGGATGTTCACGGCAGCGAGGAATGTCGGGGGTTCATCGCTGAGGGTGGCGTAGATGGTGTCGCCGACGAGCACGCCGGAGGAATGGAAGACTCGCGTTTTTTTGTCAAACCAGACCTGCTCGGCCTTCCAGGTGTCGCCGGCCTTGCCGATCTTGAGCGTGCGTGATCCGCCGTCGCTGTGCGAGGAGACGAAGAGGAGCCTGCGCCCGGCATCCCAGATCGGCATGAAGCAGTTGTTTTTGTACGAGTTGGCGTGCTCGTGCTTCCAGCGGAATGCGCCGTCCTTCGCCGAGATGGCGACCACTTCGGTGGGGGTCATGAAGACGATCTGATCGTCGCCATCGACCGTGATCAGGATTGGTGAGGCGTAGCTGATGTCGTAGGCCGCGCTTTTCCATGCGACATCCCCGCTGACCGTATTGATGGCGATGACGCCGGCGTCCTTGCCGCCGACGAGGACGATGAGATTTTTGCCGTGCATGATCGGCGCGGCGGAGTAGCCGAACTCCTGCATCTTGCCGCCGAACTCGCCGACGAGGTCTTTGATGAAGCCGGACTTGCCGGTGTTCCGGTTGAACTGGAACATCCGGCCGGTGAAGCTGATGGTGTAGAGGTGCTTGCCGAAGATGATCGGCGTGGCGTTCGGGCCCTTGCCGAAGTCGAGGGCCTGCCCTTTCGCCGCGATGTTTTCGTAGTCGTATTCCCATTTGATGCGGCCATCGTCGGCATCCATGGCGATGACATGATCGCGGCCGCCTTTGTCGGTATCCGGGGGTTTCGTGCTTTGGTCCATGGGCGGGCCTTCCGCCGCGGCCTGTGTGGTGTGATACATGGCATAGACAATGCCTTCGTCGACGAGGATGGCCGAGTAGCCGGGGCCTAGCTCGCGGCTCCATTTCACCTTTGGGCCTTCCTTGGGCCATGCGTCGGCAAGCTTTACGCCGTCGACTTTGAAGTCGCGGGTCGGCCCGCCCCACTGGGTCCATTGGGCGTTCGATGCGGGCGGCGCGGCGAGCATGAGTGCCGCGGCGATGATGACATTCCATTGAACATTTCGTGCGGCGGTCATGACGTAGCTCCGTGGTGGAGGGTTCGAGCGTATCGAGTGAGGTGGGTTCAGGAAAAACCCACCCTACGCGTGCGTGGCCGATGCGTGTTGCCCATCCTATGAGTTTGTCGCGGCGGCGGGGCGGCTGGTGGGCGCGCCCTGGCCGAGGCGGCCTCGCAGTACGCTGAGGATGTCGGATTCGAGACGGCGATCGCGGGGCATGTCGGTCCAGACTTGATCCTGGCTCGCGGTGATGCCGGCGTCGCGGTCGATGGGGGTTTCGTTGGGGTAGTCGACGAATTGATTCTGGTCGCGGTTGAGTCGATGGTCGGAGGTGTCGAGACGCTGGACGCGGACGATGCATCGAGCGATGCAGTCGGGGCCTTGTTCCTGCACGAAGAGGGTGGCGGTGCGGCGCATGCGGTTTTTGGTTTTGACCACGTCGCGGATGCGGTCGGTGCCGCCGCGCTGGTCGTATTCGACGGTGACGCTGCGGATCTGGCCGTCGGAGTTGGAGATCTTGTCGATGCGGAAGAACTGCTTCATGGCGTGCTGGGCGGCGTCGAAGGCGACGGCGCGCGAGGTGTTGGGCATGCGGATGGTGGTCCAGCCCTCGTTTCGGGCGCGGCCCGGGGTGGGTTCTTCGAGGCTGGAGCAGCCTGCGAGGGTGAGGGAGAAGAGGGCGAGAAGTCGGAGGTGTTTCATGGGTTGTGTCGCTCGCGTCGAGTCGCCCGGCGCGGACTGGGGCGCGGGGTTGTGGGGGTAGTATAGCTGGGGAGGAGGCGAATGCAGAATGGCGAATGGATATAGGTGAGGGGGTTATTTTGCAATGTGGGCGTAGAAATAAACCACGGATTATTCAGGGGGTTTGCTCTATTCGTCGGATTCAGCCGCGAGCCTGAGCGACAAAAACGCCTCTTTCAACGGCTGATTGACGGCGCTGTCTGGCTCATTGAGCAACAGGTCTTGATAGACGTCTAGGAACTGGATGCGTCTTCGATGGAACAGGTGGAGGAAGTGGCGAACGAAGCCCACACAGTCAAGGATGGCAATCTCGGTACCGCTAGTTTGCTCATACATCGAGTCAGCGTATTCGGCGACATCTTCCCCAATCAGGTCGGTTGTAATGAATATGTAGTTGTCGATGCGAGGCTTGCGAATCACGATTTTCTGAATGGCACGATCGATATCGTCCATCGTGACTCGTTTCGACTTCATTTCGTAGATAGTGCAGACTCGCTCATCGTTGACAAGGCAAATCTCGACGTCACCTCCCGCTCCTGTTTGTTCGTCGGCGGCAAGATGTCCGCGTAGTTGTACGGCCTTTTCGCCGAGTTGACCTGCTGCGGCCTGATATGCGGCCGCAACCATCAATACCGGAAGTCGGCTACTATTCTTACAGGCGAGATGTTGCCGTAGCAGCGACACAATTTGCTCGGTTGCGAGTGGCAGGGCCCCCGCACCCTGCTGAAGAGCCTCCAATTGAGTCTTCATGCGCTCCTGTTTTTCGTCCCGCACCAGAACAAGAATTCGCAAAGTATCGGTCAATACTTGTTCAGCCGTCACACGACCCTTGGCGACATCGTCCAACAGTTGAAGGGTGTTTTGATAGACTTCCGGAGGCCGACCAGAAAGATTCATCCCGACTTTTAGCGTTGTCGTTTGGTTCCTCAGTGCAGGCGTGAGAAACGCGGTCGTGTTGTTGCACGGAAGTCGATGCATGGTGATGAAGCCGGTCAGGTATTGCTCGTCGTACATTCGGCCGGAGAAGCAATCCTTGCTGCCAATCTCCGTGTAAGGCTTCCGGGGATCGACCTCAGGGCGATCCAACTTTGCAAGCATGCAGGACATAAGAAGGCGAACCCCCGCGCGATTTGTAAGGCAACGACACACATAGTCAGTTCGTTGAAGAATGTCTTTGTCGGAAATGGCTGGGGTCTTGCCAAGTTTGACGGCACTCGCCAACACAGCGTCGAGCAATTCGCGCGGTCCGGCCATCAGGGATTCTCCCAAAGCACTTCGCCGGGTTTCTTTCTGTATGGATCGTAGTTAACCCAGAGAACTTCTGCCCGGACGTCTTTGGTGGAGTGGATTGTTCGCTCGGGACCGACAATCTTTCGCCAACGATTCGGCGGATAGAGATTGTTGTTGAGGTCGCAGTCGTAGTTCGAGAAGGCTATCATTCCCTTTGCAGCATTCAGCGTGTCCGCTAGTTCGCGATGTTGATCGTCCGTCATTTCATATGAATAGGCTTTCGAGTCGCCACGTGTTTCGTGTACATAAGGCGGATCGCAATAGAAAAGCGTCTCCTTCGAGTCATACAGACGGATCACGTCAATGGCGGGTCGATTCTCGATTTGTACGCGAAGCAATCGAGAGCCGATCTCCGGAAGCATGTCCACGCCACCCAGCCATCGACTTATGACTCCACTCATTCCCGCGCGACTTGTATCTTTGCAGTTTGCCCAGCGGCCAAGGCTGGCAGTTTGTGCAAGTCCTGTGCGCACTTGACGCGCTCGGACATAGAATCTCCTTGCACGTTCGAATGAAGTCTGATTTGGATCGAGTTCGCACGCGATTGAGAATTCCTCGCGGGAGAACGGCGTTAATGCGATTGCCTTTGCGAGCTTTTCACGCTGTGTTCTTAGAACACGGAAGAAATTACATACTTCGCCGTCAACATCGTTGTACGTTTCGATGGGCGAAGGATCGCGGTTTAGAAGCACGGCGGCGGACCCGGCGAACGGTTCGCAATAGTGATGGCATTGCGGAAGCAATGGCAACAGCCAGTCGAGGTGTGAGAACTTACCTCCGTACCAGCCAAATGCGATCAGCTTTCGCCGTGTTTGAAGTCGCGATATAGGTGGGGGTGCCCCGCGCTTAGACGAAGGTTTTCCTGGAGTGGCGGATTGAACGGCGTCGCTTGGTTCGTCCATGATCGTCGTTGCATCCGTATCGATTCCCTTCCGTCTTCTTGCCATAGAAGCATAGTGTAACGCGAACACAATTACGGATGGCAGTGGAGCGGGCAGGGGTATTCTTACTCTACACTCCGGTTTCGCTTATTCGCAAATGATGCGCAACATAATAATAGTTCGATCCGTTTCGGCTCACAATCTTGCTATTCCGAAAAATAAAAAATCTCGGCCCCAACTCGTGTCCGACACGCTAGTTAGGCCGCCTCACAGGACTCGGAGAGCAATTTAATAACTTTTCTCCCTGCTCCCGCCGATCCGTGCGCTACAATTGTTAGGTTAATGTTACGTAAGCCCCGAGCGGAGGCCCGCCCAGCATGTTTTTCACGGTACCCAAGCGCCGCGATGCCTCCTCCTCTTGGCTCCTGGGCCATGGCTTGTTCACTCAATCTGCTGTTTCTGCCCTGGCAGCACAAAAACGCACAAACGGTTTGTGCGTTTTTGTGGGCGCCAACCCGGTTTTCCGGCTTTTTTCGGGGGGTATTTTTTGCACAGACTTGCCGCAGCGATTCAACCGAGTCCGTCGCTTTGATCCACGGTACCGCCGTTTACCGTTCGTAGCGGACACTTGTATGCCTTGAAGATTGGGCAACTCGTCCTTCGCCCCTAACTATTGAAGGCATCGGAACTTGCTTGAAATCATCGGGCCCAACTTGCCGAGTCTGGGGCCTCGGCTGACAATACGCCGATCATGATCAAAAACGAATACGGCGTAGAACATCACGGCCTTGAGCCGTCGCGGACGGTGCATTGGAATAGCTCCATTCCACAGTTGGTGGAGATGGCGTGCGCGCGGCGGGAGGGGCAGCTCACGAATATGGGGGCGCTGGCCTGTCTGACGGGCAAGCGGACGGGGCGATCGCCCAATGACAAGTTCATCGTCAAAGACTCCATCACCGAGGGAACGGTTGATTGGGGCAAGACGAATAAGCCGATCACGCCCGAGGCGTTCGACAAGCTGTTCCGAAAGACGGCGAATCACCTGAACACGGTCGAGCTGTGGGTGACCGATGCGCGGGCGGGGGCCGATGCGGAGTTCTCGCTGCCGATTCGCGTGATCACGACGAAGGCGTGGCATGCGATGTTTGCGCGGCAGCTTTTCCGGCGGCCGAGCAAGCAGGAGATGGTGACGACGAAGCCGGAGTGGGTGGTGATCAGTGCGCCTGATTGTCTGGCGGACCCGGCGCAGGATGGCACGAACAGCGAGGCGTACATCGCGGCGGACTTCTCGCGAAAGATGGTGCTGATCGGCGGGACGCATTACGCCGGTGAGATCAAGAAATCCATTTTCACGGTGATGAACTTCATCCTGCCAGATCGCGGCGTGTTCCCGATGCACTGCTCGGCGAATATCGACTTCAACAGTGACGTTGCGCTTTTCTTCGGGTTATCCGGCACGGGCAAGACAACACTCTCGGCCGATCCGAAGCGGCGACTGCTGGGCGACGACGAGCATGGCTGGTCGCCGCGCGGGGTGTTCAACTTCGAGGGCGGGTGCTACGCGAAGTGCATCAAGCTGTCGGAGGAGCGCGAGCCGCAGATTTACAATGCGCTGCGATTTGGGTCGGTGCTGGAAAACGTGGACATGGAGATGGAGACGCGCGAGGTCGACTTCGACTCGGCGCGGTTCACGGAAAACACGCGGGCGGCGTACCCGATTGATTACATCAGCAATGCCCTGCTTCGCGGCATGACCGATCGGCACCCCAAGGCGGTGATTTTCCTGACGTGCGATGCGTTCGGGGTGTTGCCGCCGATCTCAAGGCTGACGACGCAGCAGGCGATGTATCACTTCCTGAGCGGCTACACGGCGAAGCTGGCGGGCACGGAGGCGGGCGTAGGCAGTGAGCCGCAGGCGACGTTCAGCACGGGCTTCGGCGCTCCGTTCTTGCCGCGGCCGGCGATGGTGTATGCCAATATGCTGGCACAGAAGATCAGCAAGCATGGTTCGACGTGTTACTTTGTGAATACGGGGTGGAGCGCGGGGCCGTATGGCGTCGGGCATCGGATGGATCTGGCGGCGACGCGGGCGATGGTGACGGCGGCGCTGTCCGGCAAGCTGGCGGATGTGCCGACGACGCAGGACCCGGTCTTCGGGTTGCACATTCCGACGCACGTGCCCGGTGTGGCGGATGAACTGCTCATTCCGAAGAAGTCGTGGAACAACCCGTCGAACTATGACGCGAAGGCAAAGGAGCTGGCGGCGCTGTTCACGAAGAACTTCGAAAAGTTCTCCGAGGTGCCGGCCGAGGTGAAGGCGGCGGGGCCGAAGGGGTAGGCAGGGCTAATCCAAATACAATCCACCAGTGGATTCCAACCAGTCGGCGATTCGATCGGCGGCGGCGGGGATGTTGTTGCTCGACATATCCACTTCGAGGGACGGCAGTGTTGATTCGGCGATGGCGCAGCGCATGGCTTCCTGTTCGGCGATGAAGGGGGCGAGGTCGTCGTATTGGCGGGGGTTGCCGGAGATTCTCAGGCGCTCGGCGCGTGCGGCGGCGAAGGAGTCGGGTGAGCGTGTGCAGAAGATGATGCGGAAGCCGAGGGGCGCGAGTCGATCCTCCAGCCAGCGGAAGTCGTGGTCGCGGCCAATGGTGCGGCGTTGGTGGACGCGCGTGGAGATGTGGAAGCGGTCGACGATCCACGAGTAGTAGCGTTGCAATTCGAAGAGGCGTGCCCAGGTGCGGTAGGTTTCCATGGCGAGGTCTTCTTCGTGCGGGGCGAAGTTGATGAGGCCGCGGCCCCAGGGGATGTTGGTGAAGGCGCACCATTCGGCGGAGATAATGGGGGAGTGGTAGCGGTATTTTCGAGGGCCGACGATGCGGGGGTGTTCGTTAAGGGCGAAGGCGAGATCGGTTTTGAGGGTGAGGCGGGTGCCTTCGAGGATGAGTTTGGGGCAGAGTTTTCGGGATGGGGGCGGATCGGCGGGAGGCATATATCGGATCATACTCGGGCGATAGGCGTGGGGATTATCAGTCGAAGGGGCGTGAGTTGCCGGTGAATCGTAGGCTTGGGCATCGGTCGAGCCGATGGGTGGCCTGGGGGTAACTTGCGATGATTTCGGCAATCAACAATGCGGCGGGTGGCTTGAGTCGTGCGCAGGCGGCGGCGGAGACCGCGGCGCAGGGGGTGAGCGAATCGGTGGCGGTGGATGATGTGACGGGTGAGCTGGCGACGTTGCCGGGTGGCGTTGATCTGGTGCGGCAGATGGTGGCGCTGAAGCTGAGCGAGGTCAGCTATTCGGCGAACGCGGCGGTGATCAGGGCGGTGGATCGGATGAATGAGGAGATGCTGGATTTGTTGGCGTAGGATCAAGTCTAGTGCTTGCCTGTTTCTTCCGCCTTGGATCGGACATATAGATCCCAACGAGGTACGCGGCGATTCCCGCGTACACCGGGCCGAGTGTGGCGACGACGATCAAAGGTGAGTTCATCCATCCAAGACTTGCTGCAAACATTGCTCCCAAGCCGCCGGTGAGAACCAGCACGCCTCCCAACTGCCTTTGACGCCTGCATTGGGCAATCACTCTTGAGCGTTCCGCTCGAGTTCGGGCCTCAACTGTAACGTATTCCTCGAACACCGACTCCACTTTCTTCGCACTCGTGCGGAGTGATATCACACGTTGAAAGACCGTTGACTCGTGTTGGCTTGCAAAGACACCAATGAGAGAGATCGTCGCATCATTGCCTTGCTGCTTGATCCACGGAGGCGTGTCGTGAATTGCCACGGCGCAAATCGTTGCGTAGGGCAGAAGCCTCGGTTGCCCAGTGTTGCATATGAGCAGACCATCAGGGCCGGCTGATACGAAGCGATTGCGTCGTCTGCTAAAAAATGCCCACGAAATCGTTGCCATTATGGTAGCGAAACACGTTCCGGCGATTGTGAGAGCTGCGTACCGTGGTTTCATTACGAGTGAAAGCAACGTCACGAGCGGGCTGGCGAGGACACCGCAACAAAACGTTGTAATGGATATGAGCGGGATAAACGCTTTCCACGAACGTGTTGCTTTGAAGACGACCGTCTCGGTATCAAACTTGAAACCGCATTCCGGGCATCGGCCGGGGATTGGTAGGCCGTGCAGTAGATATGAACATGCGGGACACGCGTCAAGGGGAACCCGGCAGATCATGAGCCACCGAGGATATCATATCATTTGGAACTTGTAATGGTGGATCGGATGAATGAGGAGATGTTGGATTTGTTGGCGTAGGCGCCGCAATCCACGCGACGTGTCACGACGCGGCGGGCAAGCCCGCCGGCTAAATGAGAACAATTAAGACACCTTTGCGCCGGGGGCGATGTCGGCCATGGGGGTGACGACGATGACTTGGGAGCGGTCGTCGTTGGAGGCGGCGAGGAGCATGCCCTGGCTTACTTCGCCGCGCATGGTGCGCGGGGCGAGGTTGGCCACGACGATGACGGATTTGCCGACGAGGGCTTCGGGTTCGTAGTAGCCGCGGATGCCGGCGACGATCTGGCGTTGTTCGGTGCCGAGGTCGACTTTGAGCACGAGCAGACGGTCGGCGTTGGGGTGCGGTTTGGCCTCAAGGACTCGGGCGACGCGGAGGTCGATTTTCGCGAAGTCGTCGAAGGTAATCGTTGCTGGGATGGCTGGGGGTTGGTCGCTCATGATGGGGGCAGGGTAGAGCGCGGAGGCTGGTTCGACAAGGCGGGGCTTGGCGCTATGATGCGATTGGCAACGCTTCAAAGCCGGCTGAAGTCCGGCTGAAGAAGTGCAAAGGTGGCCCTTTCCACCAGCTAAAGCTGGTGGCAAAGACTGGCCGGCTGAAGCCCGGCCGTCGATATCATTAGAGTCCGATGAATGACGAGACGTGCGCGAGGTTTTGGCGCGGCGCGAGGTGCAACAATGGATCAGCCCATTAAGAAACCCTCCATCAAACTCAGTGTCTACGGCATGATCGTTACCGCAGTGGGCGGGGTGTCGTATTTTCTGTTGACGGATATTCCGTTCATTCGCAACACGGCGGCGCCGAATATTGCGTTGGTGGTCGTTGGCATGGCGATGGCCGTGTGGGGCGTGGTGAAGCGGCGGTCGAAGGGGACGATTATTGCCGCGGGGGTTTCGGCGTTTGTCGGGTTGGGGCTGATCGGATCGCTGACGATACTGATGAAGCTCCCGGAGGCGGAGGCGATTGCGCGGACGTCGGACTTGTTGCCTGATTTTACGCTGCCGAATCAGGACGGCGTGCCGGTGACGCTTTCATCGTACAAAGGGAAGGGGCCGGTGTTGCTTGTCTTTTATCGCGGGCATTGGTGACCGCTTTGCATCTCAGAGCTCCGGGGTCTCGGAGACGTAAGTCGGAAGTTGAAGGATGCGGGCGGGGCGGTGATCGCGGTGAGCGCGGACTCGACGAAGGATTCGAAGAAGGTGGTGGAGCGATACAAGATCCCGTTCGACATCGTGTCGGATGAAGGCGCGAAGGTGATCAAACAGTACGGCCTGTTATTTCACGAACCGATGGGTCGCGGGGAGATTGCGCTGCCGGCGAACTTTTTGATTGATAAGAACGGGAAGGTGGCGTGGCGGTATATCTCGTCGCACGTGCAATTGCGCGTCGATCCGGCGGAGACGATGGCCGAGATCGAGAAGTTGTTGAAGTAGTTCGCCCGCGTCCGAGAATCAATTCCGCGCACGGCAGGAAGACGGTGGGGCAGAATCGTCCACTCATGTCGGCCGATGTAGAGAGACATCAGGGCGAATCGACATGGCCATTCTTTTTCATACTCTTCGCAGCGTGATGCTCAGTGTCGCGCTGTTTCCGCCTGCGTTTTCGCTCGTCATCGTGGGATTTGATGAGTTGTATGGCCCGCCGCCGGTGGATGAACCGGCATTGCCGTTCGAGGATTGCCCGATGCGAAGTCTCGGGATGTGCGGGTTGCCGAAGGGATATGTACGGGACGATGCGTGTCGATTGTGCAGACCAAAGGAGTTGATGTGCGTCGAACTTCGGGCTCAGACCGGGCCGGATGCACAGGGCGGGCACATTTTCATCAAGACGCCGAACATGGCGGTGGGATTTCGAACGAAGTGTTCGGAGGTGGATCGGCTGGATTATTTGAATCCACTGGCAGCCCCGGTGGAAGGGTTCGTTCTGGATGATTCGACGCGGCCGTATTCGCGGGTTTTACGGTTTCGAGCGTCGCCGAAGACCGTCGCGCTGCTGGAGGGGTCGATCAAGGCACACGAGTCGGATGCCTACCAATTAGGCAATTGGCAATATGGGCGGAACTGCGCGACATGGGCGGCGGATCGTCTTCGCGATGCGGGTTTCACGCCGCCGCCGGGGGATTGTCCGAATCGCATGGCATGGTATATGCAGCCCAGCCCGGCGACGGCGGGGCGCGACACTTTGGCCGGGCGGCGGTGAGGCCGTAAGATAGTGGGCAGTTCGCCATCGTCCGAGGACATTTCCACACTCATGAGCAGCGAGTATCAACTTCGTCGAGAGCTGGCCGACATTGCGCGGCGCGTCTATGACCGCGGATTGGTGGCGGGCACGGATGGGAATATCTCGGCACGCGTGCAGGGCGACACGTTTTTGATTTCACCAAGCGGCTCGTGTCTTGGCATGTTGGAGCCGAACGATTTTGTACGGATCGACATGGCGGGCCGGGCGATCGGCGGACAGGGGCGGCCGTCGAGCGAGCGATGGATGCACATCGCGGCGTATGCGGAGCGGCCGGGCGTGCAGGCGGCGATTCACGCGCATCCGCCGACGGTGATTGCGTTCACGGTGGCGGGGCTGACGTTTTCGCAGTGCTCATTGCCGGAGGTGATTCTGGCGTTTGGCCAGGTGCCGATCACGAGTTACGCGACGCCGGCGACGGAAGAGGGGGCGGTGGTGATTCGCGATCTGATCAAGAAGTTCGATGCGCTGGTTCTGGATCGGCACGGGTCGATCACGGTGGGCAAGACGTTGAAGGACGCATTTTTCAAGCTGGAAAAGCTGGAGCATGGGGCGCATGTGATGTTGATGGCGCATCAGCTTGGGACGGCGCGCGATCTGCCGCCGGAGGAGATTGCCAAGCTGGCGGCGCTGCGTGAGCAGTTGGGGCTGGGGAAGGCGTCGGATGTTTCGGGGACGTGTTTGCCGCCGGGGACGGTGCTTCCGACGCGGGTGGTTCGGGGTGATGAGCGGTATTAGGCAATGTCGCTCAGGAGGCGCGTGGCGGCGACGGCGGTTACTTGCTTATTCAAGCGGAAGGTTTTCTCCCCGGCGTGAACCAAGAACGCCTTCTGGAGCTTCAACATTTCGATTGCCGTGATGAGCGACGGCGTGAGTTGGGGCGAGGAAGTGCGCTTAAACTCGAAGCCCCATCGCATACGGCCTCGAATCCAAAGCAAGTCAAGTTCGGCGCCTGAGTGTGTGGCCCAGAAGTGACATTCCTGGCTGGATGCCCCAAGCAACTCCATGACTTGTCGCACGAGAAAGCCCTCCCACGACGCGCCGACTTTTGGATGCCTTTCAAGGTCGCGATTATTGCGGATGTCGAGTAGGCCGTGCAGCACGCCGGAGTCCTGCACGTATACTTTGGGCGATTTGACCTGGCGCTTGCGAATATTCTCAAACCACGGTTGAAGAACCGTCAGGACTTGTGCGGCGTGCAGAGTGTCCAGGTAATGCCGAACGGTCTTGTCGCTGACGCCGAACGAGCGGGCGAATTCGGCACTGTTCCATACCTGGCCATGATAATGCGCGAGCATCGACCAAAAGCGCGACAGGGTTGTGGCGGGCACGCGTATCCCCAGTTGGGGCACATCGCGCTCAAGAAACGTACGGATGAAGTTCTGTCGCCACTCGAAACTGGCGTCGTTTGATCGCGCCAGAAATGACAAGGGGAATCCACCGCGAAGCCAGAGCGGTTCGATCTTCGTGATTCCCACTTCGCCGAGGTCGAAGCCGCCGAGCGTATGAAATGCAATTCGCCCCGCGAGCGATTCGGATGATTGCCGCAGCAATTCGGGCGCCGCGCTCCCGAGCACCAGGAAGCGCGCCGGCATCGGGCGCCGGTCCGCCAAGACGCGAAGGACCGGAAAGATGTCGGGTCGCCTTTGGATTTCATCGATGACGACTAGTCCCCTGAGGGGACTGAGCGCCAGCTTGATGTCTGAGAGTCGGGCGAGGTCGGCCGGGTCTTCCAGGTCGAATCGCTCGCCGGGTCCTTTGTATTGTCTCATCAAATCCCGTGCCAACGTCGTCTTTCCGACCTGTCTGGCGCCGAGGATTGCGACGACGGGAAACCGGCGAAGCAGTTGTTGGACGGTGACGGTGTTTCGTTCTCGGAGGACCATGACGTAGAATGGTATCGGAAAATTCGGAGGTCGTCTCCGATATTTCATAAGTCGCCACTGCCCCGTCCACTGCCTTCGGACGCTTCCAATTCTTGACCTGTGCCGAAATGCGTGTAAGCTTTGGCGTTGTGGCTGGTTACACTCCGCGACTCCGCCGATAACTCTTTCCGGCGCTTGTGGGCGATGCGTGACCTTTGCCGCCGTAGCTCAGTTGGTAGAGCAGCGGTTTTGTAAACCGCAGGTCATCGGTTCGAGTCCGATCGGCGGCTGTTTTTCCATTCGATAAGCAGAAAATGGGGTACGGGGCGGCGCGATCATTGCGCCTTCTTGAGCGACTCGACGGCCTTTTCTTCGAGGGCGATTGCCTGGCGGAGGGTGTCGATTTGTTTGCTGCGATATTCGGCGGGGGGGAGGCCGACGGGGAAGGTGTGTTCGGCGGGGACGTTGTTCATGCCGTCGAGCAGGAGGCGGACTTCGCTGTCGTAATAGTCAGCGGCCATGCCGATGTGAAGGTCGCGTGAGCCGTAGTCCTTGGCGATCATGCGGAGGTAGCGCACGGCCGCGCCGCGGGCATCGATGAGGCTGACGTAGGTCCAGAAGTTTGCGTGGATGTAGGTGCGATCCTTCGGCGAGCGCAGGGCCTCGGCCCAGGCTTCGAGGGCTTTCTTGCCGATCAGGTTCGAACCACCGGCCTTTCGATCGAACATCTCAATCGCGCGGCGAATGGATTCGAAGTGCATCTTGCGGGGGTCGGGACGAGACTTTTTACTTGTCAGAAAAAGCGTGGCAGTCGGCCAGCCGGTTGCGGGTTTGTCGGAGGTTTCTGCGTCGCCATTGTAGGAACGGCAGAGCCAGGTGCGCGGGCCGCGATAGCCGACGATGAGGCCCCAGTCTTCGGGTGGAATGATGTTGGCGGCGAGGACGGGGATACCGGTGTCGATGCTCTTGGCGACCGCGCGATACAGCGCATCTTTCTCGGCGTAGTCTTCCTGCTTCACGATGCGGAGTTCGTACTCCCAACCGATGGCGGGAAAGAGAATGTCGAGGACGGGTTCGCCGGCGAGCGGGTCGGGGTTGCCGACATCCCAGTGATCGGTGCGGAACTGGGTGCGAAAGGCCATGCCGGACAGGCCCATGAGTTCGTCGTAGTTGATCTTGCGGCCTGAGGCTTCGAGGACGAGTTCGAGGCAGTGCATGAAGGTGCAGTCCCGGCCCTTGGCGAAACCGCGAAGGGGGCCGATGCCGTCGCAGCGCACGTCGCCGGGCCGATCGCGGACGATGGAGACGCGCGAACGCTCGCGAACGGTGGGTTGATCGGCGGGCTTGGCGGGGCAGCCGGTGAGCACGGCCAGCGCGAGTGTGACGAACGCGAAGCGTCTTGAAGATGAACGGAGACGTGTCATGAATTCCTTTGCGGCGACAGCGATGCAAAATCGTCGGCGATCCGCGACCAGATCAGGAGTGGATACCACCATCCCACGACCATCAGGCCGATCATCGTCAGGCTACCGATCCACGTCAAATGAAGCGACAGGCTTGTTGAGAGGCCGACGCCGGTGAAAGAGGCGATCGTGTCGAAGATGAGTTCGTGCGCGGTGCCGGCGGTGCATGTATACATGACGAGGATGCCCGCGCCGGCGATCAGAAGATATGCCACGATTAATGTCGCGAGTCTTCGTAGTGTTCGCCATCGGACAGCGTTTTCTTCATTGCTCCACATTCGGCGCGGGTGGACGAGGCACAGTGCGCCGAGCACGAAGGCGCTGGAGCGCAATCCGCCGGCGACACCCATGGCCGATCCGCCGACGATCATGCCGACGAGGAGGACGGCGTAGCTGGGCCAGGAGATGGTGCCTTCGACCAGTGGGATGCTCTGCAGACCGGTGGAGCGGAGCGTGGCAGAGACGAAGACCGCCATGCGCCAGCGCGGGGCGTGCTGCGCTTCTTCGCGGAGCGGCACTTGTGGGGAGCCGAGATCGAATGGGCGGCTGGAGGCGAGATTCTCCGGAAGGAATCCGCGCGTTTCGAAAAGGAAGAGCAATCCGGCGACGCCGAGCAGCAAGAGGAACGCTGCGCCGGCCTCCCAATTGGGAAGGCGCTTCCAGGGTTTCCAGGGCGCGGCGTCTGTATCTCGGCGCCGCGGCAAGATGAGATCGAGGACGATGGGCATTCCGATGGAACCGATGATGGCGAGCGTAGTGATGATCGAGAAGACGAATGGGTTGGCGAGGTAGTCGGCCATCCCGTTGGGGCGAAGGGTGTAGCCGGTGTTCCATGTGGCGTCGGCGACGTGGACGGCGCTCCATGCAAGGCGCGCGAGGGTGGTCGGTGCGTCGGTGGTGCTCCATGCGAATACGAGGGCGAGCGTTGCGATTGCCTGCAGGCCGATCATCCATTGCCAGATGGCGCTGAGCGAAAACGGTCGCGAGAGAAACGGCCGGGCGATGGCGAGGCCGATCGCGGAGAGGGCCATGCCGCTGAGCAGGGTGGTGAGCATGATCAGGGTGTGGCCGAAGAGGGAGAAGTCATCGGCGATGCTGTAGGGGCTGGTGCCGATGAGACAAATGGAACTCGTCGCGGTGACGGCGCTGTTGAGGATGTGGAGCAGGAAGTTGTGGCGATAGTCCGGGACGCTTGATTTGGTGGCGAGCGGGAGTGCAAGGCCGATGGTCAAGACGATGAGGCACACGATCCACGGGCGAATGATGAGACGCAGCGCGTCGACGGGTTTGTCCATCGCGGCTTCGAGCGATTCGTAACGCCGCTTGGCCCACTCCAAGAAGGCGAGCCCGCCGAGATAGATGGCGACGACCACGTTCCATGGATCCAGCGAGCCGCGATACACGGCGATGCCGACGGCGGCGGCGAACACGAGTGCGGTCAGCGGGCCGTGATGCGTGCGCTCGGCGTGGATGCGGAGGCCGAACCAGCCCCAGCGAGCGTGCAACCAGAAGGCGAGGGCGGGTGCTTGAATGAGCGTCGTGATCCAGACTGGAATCAGCGGTTGCGTGTTGGCATCTCGCACGAGTGCCGCGAGGCAGGCGAGGAGCGTGAGGCCGAGTTGAAGTGGAGTTAGGGCGGCGGGGTTCATGGGGTATCATGGATTTCATGGCTCGGAGAGCGGATCGTCAACCGAAAAAGAAGTCGGCGACTCGAAGCAGGCAACTGGACCACGAGATCGGGCCAACGCTTGGCGTGGGGGCACGGATTCGGAAGCTTCGCCGGGACCTGGAGGTGACGCAGTCCGAATTGGCGGCGAAGGCGAACGTCAATCAGGGGTTCTTGTCGTCCATCGAGCGGGGGGATCGCACGGCGAGTAAGGGCACGATTCGGGCGCTGGCCGTCGCGCTGGGTGTGCCGGAGGCGGTGCTGCTGGGCGAAGGCGAGGGGCATGATGCGCCGCAGGCGCTGGAGACGCGTGAGCTGCCGCTGTTTGGGTCGATACCGAACGGACCGCCGAGCGATTCGCAGGAACAGTTGGAGATGTTTCCGGTGTTGCGGCATTTGTGGCGGCCGGATCGGTATTGTCTGCGGTGTGAGTTCGATTCGATGGAGCCGACGCTGAAGCCGGGCGACATTATTCTTGTGGACTATCGGCCCGGGGTGGAACCGGAGTTTGTTCAGGGGCGGATTTGTGCATGCCTTGTTGATGGGCGGCCGACGCTGAAGCGCGTGAGCGTGGAGCGCCGTGGCCGGGAGCGAATTGTGATCCTTCGAGGCGACAATCCGCGGACGCCGCCGGCGATGGTGGATGATTCGCGGGAGTTTTCGGTGCAGGGGGTGGCGGTGTGTCTGGTAAGCAGGGAACTATGACGAAGACGATGATCGGTTTTTGGGTGATGGCGTGCGCGCTTGGTGTCGCGGCGCTTGCGGCGGAGTCGGATGACACGCCGATGCGGCGGACGACGGGGGAGGAAGATGCCAAGGCGCTGGGTGTGGGGCGGGTCGTGCCGGACATGGCGATTGAGCCGATGGGGGGCGCGGCGACGAGTTTTGTGAAGTTGCTGGGCGGTCGCAAGGGCATCGCGATTTGCATGACGAGCGCGGAGTGTCCGCTGGCGATCCGGTATGGGCCACGGGTGGCAGGCATCGAGGACGAATACGCCAAGCGCGGCATTGCGTTTGTGTTTGTGAACTGCGTCGATGCTGAAAAGGCGGCGGAGATGCAGGCAATGATCCGGCTGGTGGGCTTTGATGGACCGTACGTGGCGGATCGGCAGCACGCGGTGCGCCGGGCGCTGGATGCGCGGACGACGACGGAGGTGTTCGTGCTGGATGCTGCGCGCACGCTGGTGTATCGCGGTGCGGTCGACGATCAGTATGGCGTGGGGGTGGCACAGGATGCGCCGAAGCGGCAGTATCTTCGCGAGGCGCTCGATGCGGTGATCGCCGGGAAAAAGCCGGCGGTGCAGGCGACGTATGCGCCGGGCTGTGTGCTGGATCGCGAGCGGGCGACGACAAAGCCGGCGGACGCGCTGACGTATTACGGGCGCGTGGCGCACATCATGGCGGCGAAATGTGTGTCGTGTCATCGGCAGGGCGGCGTCGCACCGTTTTCATTGGAGACGATGGAGTCGGTGAAGGGGCGCGTGCAGATGATCGAGGCCGTGGTGCGCGATCGGCTGATGCCGCCGGGGCATGTGTTGAAGCAGGAGGCGGGCAAGCCGAACCCATGGACGAATGATCCGGCGCTTTCGGAGGAGGATCGTGCGGCGATGCTGGCGTGGTTGCAATCGGAACGGCCGGCGGGGAATCGCGCGGATGGGCCGGTGATTCCGCCGCTGTCGGGGACGTGGCTGATTGGCGATCCGGATTTGATCGTGGCAACGCCGCCGCTGGTGTTGCCGGTGAATGGGCCGTTGCAGTATGGGCGGTTTGTGGTGCCGACGGGTGTTGACGAGGAGAAGTGGATCAGCGCGGTGGAGTTTCGGCCGATGGAGCGCGACACGGTGCATCATGCGCTGGTGTGGATCCTGCCGCCGGGGGCGACGTACCCGGCGCTCGATGCGATGCCGACGGACTTGGAATTGCTTGGTGTGTTCAGCCCGGCGCAGGGAGTGATTCGTTATGCGCCGGGCACGGCGCGCAAACTGCCGGCCGGGTCGTTGCTGGTTGTTGATTTGTATGCGCGGCCGATGGGGCGGGCGAAGGGGTCGCGGCTGCGTGTGGCGATGCGGTTTGCGGCGGAGCCGCCGGTGTCGGTGGTGTCGTCGCTGGTGGTGACGGAGCGCGACGTGAAGATCACGCCGGGGGAGTGGCACTTCGAGCAGCGCATCACGTTCACGGTGAACGAGGCGATGGTGATGCGATCGGTGATGCCGTATATGCGGTCGCGCGGCAAATCGGTGGAGATTGCGATTGGCTGGCCGGACGGGCGCGAGGAGTTGATCTTCCTTGCCGAGCGGTACGATTTTCGGTGGCCGATTCGGTATGAGCGGGGCGAGGGGCTGCCGATCTCGGCGGGGATGCACATCAGCGTGGGGTGTGCGTGGGACAATTCGAAGGGGCACTTGTCGAACCCCGATCCGGAGGCGACGGTGGAGATGGGCCCGCGTGCGCAGGATGAGGCGTTTATGGCGGTGTTTGAGGTGGAGAAGGCGCGGTAGGGGGCAAGGAGGCGTTCATGTCCGAGCAGCAGGCGGGAAGTGGAGGCGACAACACGCCACCTGATTACGTGGAGCCGATTTCATATTTTCCTGTAATTCGATACTCGCAACTGCCAGAGAAGCCCCATCGTGAATTCCTAAACTTGGCCCTGTTTCTTCTTATTTTGCTGAGCTTCGGGCTCCTGCATTACTTTTTTTGCAACGTTGGTACTCTAATTGGGCTTGTGGCCTATGCGTTGGTGGGCATTTTCGCCATGCAATACGCCCAAAAAGGCAGCAGAGAAGTCAAGGAACCAACACTGCCCCTGATGCCAAGCGATCGGGCTCGCATCTCTATCACGGGGCATCCAAGCGAGATCAGACGTCTCTCCGTACCGCAAAACGTTGCATTCGAGCCGATCATCTTTCAACGAGGTTACGCAGGGGCCCCTGTATGGCTCATGGGGATCCTCGGTTGTTGTGTCGGCGCCGCCATCATTGCTATCATTAGCGTGTTTGTACCCGTCGCAGGAGAAATCATGATCGTTAGCGGCTTTGCGCCGTTTCTCGGCATTCCGATTCTCTGGGGTGTGTCTCTACTGGCTCCGACCTACTATCGCATCATTCCCGGCCAATTAGACATAATGCAATTCTCGCCGTTGATGAAACGGGTCAGATTGTTTTCTCGATGGAACCTCAGGGACGCGAGAATTCATGTTCGCTTCGACAAAGAAAAAGTTGAGATATGTTCTCATGGGCGAGATGAGTCAGTTCACCTCCGAGGTATTTCCGAGCCGTACAAATTCATTGAGGCGCTTCTTATGGGAGCATTATCTACGCATCCGGCGGGCCCGGTACCCATTGATCGGCTGCTGGGATAGTGACTTTTTATTGTTTGACGCAACTATCTCGACCGGTCCACCCATCTGCCCTACCATCCATCCCCTACAACATTAGAGGACAACCCCTGCATGGACCTCCTGCATCAGGCCGTTGATATCTTCCTGCACCTGGACAAGCATCTTGATGATGTGTGCCGGAACTATGGTACGTGGACGTATGCGATCCTTCTCGCGATCATTTTTTGCGAGACGGGCCTTGTTGTGACGCCGTTTCTACCGGGGGATTCGCTGCTGTTTGCGGCGGGGGCGATGTCGGCGAAGGGGTCGCTTGATCCGTGGCTGCTCTTTCTGCTGCTGAGCGTTGCGGCGGTGGTCGGCGATGGCGTGAACTACGCGATTGGAAAGTTTCTTGGCCCGAAGGTGCTGAAGAATCCGAACAGCCGCATCTTCAAGAAAGAATATCTCGATAAGACGCACGCCTTCTACGAGAAGTATGGCGGCAAGACGATCATCATTGCCCGGTTTGTACCGATCGTGCGGACGTTTGCGCCGTTTGTGGCGGGTGTGGGGACGATGTCGTACAGCCGATTCTTTGCGTACAACGTGATTGGCGGCATCGCGTGGGTGGCGATTTGCCTGTTCGCGGGGTATTTCTTTGGGAACCTGCCATTCGTGAAGAAAAACTTCGAGTTGGTGATCCTCGCGATCATTTTCATTTCCGTACTGCCGATGGCGATTGAGTTCTACAGGGCGCGGGCGGCGAAGAAGCGGGAAGGCTCGGTCGCGCCGTGACATAGTGAGGAGGCTCGCGGGGCCGGCAAACGCCGCGTGCGTGTTTGAATCCTGGGGGCCGATGGGTGAACCCGTGACGGGGCGATTTGGCAGTTGGAATACACGCAGAGCTATCGGGCGACGGTATTAGCGTTTTTGGCGGCGAATCTATGATGGCATGGTCGTCGGCAGCGCGCCGGCGAAATTGAATGTGTGGCTCAGGATAATTCGGGCCGCGAGAAAGTAAATGACGATGCCGGTCACGTCCACCAGCGTCGCGACAAAGGGAGCCGATGAGACGGCAGGGTCGAAGCCAAGACGGCGAAGCAGAACCGGCAGCATCGATCCAACAACCGTTCCCCACAGCACCACGCCAACGAGGCTGGTACCCACGGCGAAGCCGATCATGGCGTAGTGCTCGCCGTATTGTTCCACGCGCCACGGCCAGAAGACAATTCGAATCACGGCCGCGACGCCGAGGATGGAGCCGAGGACGAGGCCGGACATGACTTCTCGTCGCATGATCCGCCACCAGTCCGAGATATTGATTTCTCCGAGGGCCAGGGCACGAATGACCAGCGATGACCCTTGCGAGCCGGCATTGCCTCCGCTGCTCATGATGAGCGGGATGAAAAGCGTGAGGGCGATGACACGTTCGATCTCGTGTTCGAAGTAGCCCATGGCCGTGGCGGTGAAAAGCTCGCCGACGAACAGCACCATGAGCCAGCCGGCCCGCTTTTTCATCATGGTGACGAAGTCGATGGCGAGATAAGGGGCATCGAGGGCGGCAACGGCGGCCATCTTTTGGACGTCTTCGGTTTCCTCTTGTTCGGCGACGTCGAGCACGTCGTCGACGGTCACAATGCCGACGAGGACATTGTCGGAATCGACGACGGGGAGCACGCTGCGGTCGTATTTCTTAAAGGCTCGGACTGCTTCTTCCTGGTCGTCGTGGGCCTTTAGAAAGACAAAGTTGCCGTCCATGATGTCGGTGACGGTCTCGTTGGGGTCGGCGACGACGATGTCGCGCAGGCGAATGTCGTCGATGAGGTGGCCCTTCGCATCGGTGACGTAGACGACGTTGAGCGAATCCTTTTCCTTGCCGACGTTGCGCAGATGGCTGAAGACGTGGGAGATCGTCCAATCTTCGCGAATGGACACGTATTCGGGCGTCATGCGGCGGCCGATGGATTCTTCGGGATAGCCGAGCAGCTTGACGGCGATCTTTCGCTCGTCAGGCGAGAGCAGATTGATCAGTCGTTGTGACGCCTCGCCGGGCATTTCTTCGAGCAGGGCCGTACGGTCGTCGGCGGCCATGTCGTTGAGGACGGCGGCGACTTGTTCCTGGCCGAGGGCTTTCAGTGCCGATTCCTGGGACTCCACGGGCAAGTGAGCGAAGACATCGGTGGCCTTGTCGCGAGGAAGAATGCGAAAGATGACGGCGACATGCTCGGGCGGGAGATCGGAGAAGAGATCGGCGATGTCTTCGGGCGGGAGGTCGGCAAGGGCTTCGCGTAGCGCGGTGAAGTCGCGCGCCTCAATCAACTCCTCGATCTCCGGTTGTAGTAGGTCGCCGAGCATCCGGGAAGGAAACCGCCGATTGGGGGAAAAGTCAAAACGTTGGAGGGTGAAAAGCCGAAACGTCGAAAAGTCGAAAGATCGAAAAGTCGAAATGGCAGCCCGGCTTCGGCCACAAGGCGTGTCTCAGTGGTTCCGTTGCGCTGCCGTCATCAGGCCGGGCCAGTGGTGGTCGTAGTGGCCGATGACGCCTTCGTCGATCCAATCGCGAACGGGGGTTTCGCCGATGAAGTGGGACTCGGGGACGGTTTTCAGCGCGGCGAGCAGCCGATCCTCGGCGGCGCGGAGCTGGGGCAGGAGCATCACGAAGGACATTCGACGGTACTTGCGATAGACGTCGGCGTTGACTTTGTCGAAGTCGTAGGCGACGGCGGGCTTGCCGGCGGCGAGTTCGGGGATGCGAACGGCGGCTTCGGCGGTCCAATGGGTGAGATGGCCGGCGAGGTCTCGGACGTTCCAGGTCTTGCCGACCATTTCGCGCTCGGCGGCTTCATCGTTGAAGCGTTCAAAGGCGGCGCGGAACCGCATGAATCGGTCGTTGATACGTTGGAGGATGGCGGAGCGGACGTCCATGCGTTGTAAGGGGTCGCACTAGTCCAGATCAATCTTTTATCCAGTTTTCACGCGAGAGATCTGGAATGCGATCAAAATCTGGATCGCTGGTCACAAGGGTGAGATTGTATGTGAGGGCAGTAGCGCCGATCCACATGTCATTGACGCCGATGGGCTGCCCGATCCGTCGTAGGTAAGCGTAGAGTGATGCAAAGCGGGGAACGACATCTGCATCGATTGGCAAAATTCGAGCCGACTGCCTAAGCGCGGTCTCGTATGCGCTTCGCAGCTCAAGCTTGCGGGCTGTGCCGCCGATTAGCTCGATCCCCGTCAATAATTCGGCCTGCACGATGACCGACATGAAGATCCGTGCATCCGGCGGCAGGGCAGAAATTCGGCTGACAACGCGAGGGTTCGAGCGCTGCAGGAAGCTCCAGTGGTTTGTATCGAGAAGATAATTCAATGGCGATCAGACCAGAGCTTGGGGTCGATTCGCCGAAGCTCACGGGACGTTGCAAGCACCGCTTCGGCCTCCTCTTCGCTCATCGTGCCGACAAGGGCGAGGATGGCTTGCGGTGATCCAGCCGGGGGCGTGTCCGTGTTTTCGGCGGAGATGTGAATCCGTACGCGGGTGCCCGCTTCATAAGGAACCGACTCGTCCAAGTCGATTCGCTTTCCATTTGCTGTGCCGCCATATTCGTACAAGGGAGTTCTCCTGGCTCTTAATTATACCAGCGGCAACAGAGGAAATCACCCGCGTTGGGCCATCGGCACGACCTTTCGCAGTGCCGGGCCGGTGTAGTCGGACAGGGGGCGGATGATGCGGTTGTGTTCCAACTGTTCCATGATGTGGGCGCACCAGCCGGTGATGCGGCTGCAGACGAAGATCGGGGTGTAGAGGTCGATGGGGATGCCCATCTGGTAGTAGGCGTGGGCGGCGGGGTAATCCAGGTTGGGGTGGATGTTCTTTTCCTTGAGCATGAGGGCCTGAAGCTCGTCGGCCATGGTGATCCATTTGCCCTGGCCGGTTTCCTTGGACAGTTCCATGGACCATTCGCGGAGCATGGCGGCGCGGTGGTCGCCATTCTTATAGACGCGATGGCCGAAGCCCATAATGAGTTTTTTGCTGTTCGGGTTATTTTTGTTGTGTGTCTGCAGGTCGTTGAACCACTTGGTGGCGCTGCCGGTCTTTTCGATTTCGAGGAATTGGTTCATCGCGGCCTCGTTTGCGCCGCCATGAAGCGGACCCTTGAGCGCGCCGATCGCGCCGGTGACGGCTGAGTGCATGTCGGAGAGCGTGGAGGTAATTCCGCGTGCCGTGAATGTGGATGCATTGAAATCATGCTCGGCGTAAAGGATGAGCGTGCCATCCATGATCTTGCCGGCGAGCGGGCTGGCTTTTTTTCCGAGCATCATGTTGAGAAGATTGGCGCCGAGGGTGAGGTTCGAGTCGGGCGGCATGGCGGCGACTTTCGCCGTCTTCTGGCACCACAGCGCGACGGCTACCGGCAGTTGGCCGAGCAGTCGTTCGCTCTTGCGGAGCATCGCGGCCTTTGACATGTCCTGGGCGTCGGCATCGTAGTGGCCCATGAGGGAGACGGCGCTTCGCAGCATGTCCATCGGTGGGATGCTCGTCGGCATGTCCTGAATGGCGCGAACGACTTGCGGCGGAAGTTTCATCTCAGATTGCACGCGCGAGCGGAACGCGGCGAATTGCGCCTTGGTCGGCAGCTCGCCATGCAGGAGCAGATACGCGACTTCTTCGAAACACGCATTCCGGGCAAGGTCTTCGATGTCGTAGCCGCGATAGCGCAGGCCTTGTTGCGTCACCTCGGCGATGGCGCTGTCGCCCGCGACGATTCCTTCGAGTCCGGCTTTGGCTTTTACTTCGCTCATTGGTGTCTCCAACCGTTCTGGTCGTTGGCGTGCACGCGCCACTTTGTTTTGTTGCAGGCTCACGACAGCTTCGTGGCGGCCTTGTCGATCTTGTCGAGTCCGTCGTAATCCAGCAACGCGTATAATTCCTTGCGCGTCTGCATGCGCGAAACCCAGTCGTTCTGGTCGCCTTTGCTTTTCAAATCCGCCAACATTGACGCGATGGCGGCATACGCCACGCGCAGGGCCGACTGGGGATAGATCACCATGCGGTAGCCCATGCGCTCCAGGTCTTTCAGTGGCAGCAGGGGCGTCTTGCCGAATTCGGTCATATTAGCCAGCAGCGGGGCCTTCACCTTCGATGCGAATTCCGCCAGTTCGTCGGCTGATTGCATGGCCTCGGGGAAGATGGCATCCGCTCCGGCGTCGAGGTATCGCTTGGCGCGGTCGACGGCATCGTCGAAATTCGTGACGCCTCGGGCATCGGTCCTCGCGATGATAAGGAAGTCTTTGTCATGCCGGGCCGCGCAGGCCGCGCGGAGCTTTTCCGCCATGGCCTCGGCAGGAATCAATTCCTTGCCGTCGAGGTGGCCGCACTTTTTTGGCAGGACCTGATCCTCGAAGTGAATGCCGGAAACGCCGACGGCCTCCATTTCCGCGACGGTGCGGGCCATGTTGATGGCCTCGCCGAAACCGGTGTCGCCATCGACGACGACTGGGACCGTTACGGCCGCACAAATGGCTTTGGCATGGGCGACGGCCTCGGTGAGAGTAATGAGTCCGACATCGGGCAGGCCATAGACCGCATTGGAAAGTCCGGCCCCGGAGACATAGACGGCCTCGAAACCGGCTTTCTCGATGGCGCGGGCAGCGAGGGCGTTGAAGGCCCCGGGCATCTGGACGGTCTTGGCGGCGATGAGGTCGCGTAACCGGCGATTGCGGGTGGATGGCATGGTGGGATTATCCGTGTGCGGGGTGGGGTAGGCAAACGAAAGGCGAGTCTGCAGGGGGGCACTCCAAAGGTTAAGGACACGCCATAGGTGGAAACCCTAGCGGACTGCCTATGTTTCGGCCGATAATAAGTTTACTGGGGGTCCGGGTAGGGAGTCGGAACCATGGCGGGTCATGCGCCTGACATGCACTCCAATGAGCGGCGATTCGAGCAGTGGCTCGTTGAATCGTCGGATCTTCGTGTCTCGTTGGTGATGCTGCTTACGGCGGCGGCGGTGATCACGGCGTTGTATCTGCTCGATCAACGCTTTGCGGCGTAATCCGTTCGCGCGGTGAGTGAGGCGAGCCGATGCGCGACTTCGGGCACGATGCGCAGCGCATCGTCGATTTCGTCGTCCGTCGTTTCCACTGACAAGCTGAATCGAATCGCGCCGTGGGCCAGCGCCTGTGGAATTCCCATCGCCTTGAGAACGTGAGATGGTTCGAGGGAGCCGCTGCTGCAGGCCGATCCGCTGGAGGCGCAGACGCCGCGTTCGCTGAGAGCGACCAGAATCGCCTCGGCCTCGAGCGATTCGAAGGCGATGCTCGTGGTGTTGGGGGTGCGGTTCGCAGGGTCGCCGAGGACGCGTGCGAAGGGAACGCGTTCACACAGGCCGCGATCGAGGCGATCGCGCAAGGTTGCAACCCGGGACATGTCGCCGCGCGTGAGACGTTCCTTTGCGAGTCTTGCCGCTTCGCCGAATCCGACGATGGCGGCGACATTTTCGGTGCCGGGGCGAATGTCGCGCTCCTGGTGGCCGCCTACCTGAGTGCTGCGCAATCGCGCCCCCCGGCCGACGTAAAGCGCACCGGCACCCTTGGGGGCGTGGATCTTGTGGGCCGAGATAGTGAGCAGCTTCGCGCCGAGTGTCTTGACATCGATCGGCAGTTTTCCGGCGGCCTGCACTGCATCGACGTGGAGCGGAATTCCACGGGCGTTGCACAGTTCGGCGATTTCGCGGATTGGGAAGAGCACGCCGGTTTCGTTGTTCGCGTACATCACGCTGGCAATGGCCGTGCCGTCGGTGAGGGCGGCGGCGAATTCGTCGATGTTCAGATGGCCGTCGATGTCGACGCCGACGAAGGTGACTCGGGCGCCTTGTGCTGCCAGCCGTTCGCAGAGCGAGTGAATTGCCGGATGTTCGACGGCGGTGGTGACGACATGGTTTTTTGTCGGGTAAGCGGCGAGCGTGCCGAGGATGGCGAGGTTGTCGGATTCGGTGCCGCCGCTGGTGAAGACGATTTCGCGGGGCGTTGCACCAATCAGGGCGGCGACGTGTTCGCGGGCGACCTCGATGGCGTGGCGGGCGGCTTGGCCAAGGAGGTGCAGGCTGGAGGGGTTGCCGAATTGCTCGCGCCAGTAGGGCTCCATCGCTGCGAGGACTTCGGGCGCGACGCGCGTCGTGGAATTGTTATCGAGGTAAATGGGCGGCATTGTTCGGAATTATAGCGGCGTGTTGCGGGGCGGCGCTGGCGCGACAATGGGAGTGGCCCCACGGGCGCGCCTCCGTATAATCCCGCCATGCTTGGTGAATTCGATCTCGATCCACAGATTCAGGGCCTCGTCCAGCGCATCGTCGACAGCTACAACGGCGACCATCGCACGCAGCACATCGGCCGCGGCTATCTGCCGAGCCGCAGTGAGTTGATTCGCATTACCGAGATGCTGTTGGAGATTTCGTATCCCGGCTACTTCGGCCGACAGGATCTCTCTGAGAAGAATGTGTACTACCACGTCGGCGAATTGTTGCCGCGTTTGGCTCAAGCGGTCTATCTGCAAATCTTTCGCTCGCTCTGCCATCAGAATGAGATCGAGGGGAACTACGACCCCAACGGCTCGTCGGATCAGGCGCTGCCGATCGACACGAAGGCGCGGGGGATGGCGGCGACGTTTCTCGATCGCATAGTCGATGTTCGAGCCATGTTGGCGCTGGACGTACAGGCCGCGTATGACGGCGACCCGGCCGCGGTGAACACGGATGAAGTGATCATGACGTATCCGGGCTTGTTGGCGATCTCGGTGTATCGCTTTGCCCATGAGTTGTATCGAATGAATGTGCCGGTGATGCCGCGGGCCATGAGCGAGTGGGCGCACCAGCGCACCGGCATCGACATTCACCCCGGCGCGACCATCGGGCGCAGCTTCTTTATCGATCACGGCACGGGCGTGGTCATCGGCGAGACGGCGGAGATCGGGGACTATGTAAAGGTCTATCAGGGCGTGACGCTTGGCGCACTGTCCTTCCTCAAGGATGAGCGCGGCCGAATGGTGAAGGGTTACAAGCGACACCCGACCGTCCGAAATAACGTGACGATTTATGCGAACGCGATCATCCTCGGCGGCGACACCGTGCTTGGCGAGGGCAGCACGATCGGCGGCTCGACGTTCCTGACCTCCAGCACGCCGGCGGGGTGCACGGTGACGACCAGCCCGCCGGAGTTGAACGTGCGTCCGCCGAAGTCGAAGAGCGCCGGGGCTGAAGGCGGGGATTTTGTGATTTAGTCGCGGCTGGGATGGGGCTGGTGGGAACCCTGCATATTTAACTTGACATATTAAATATGCAGGGTGACAATTCTGGGTATGAAGCGTCGAGTACTGGCTCGAGTGGTGCAATCCGCGGTCAAGTCCTTCCCGGCGGTCGTCGTAACAGGGCCCCGGCAATCCGGGAAGACCACGCTTCTTCGAACACTGCTTCGACGTACCCATCGATATATCAATCTTGAAGATCCGGATGTGCGTATTCGCGCGACGGACGACCCGCGCACTTTTCTGGCCGGCTGCACGGGCCCGGTCATTCTCGATGAATTCCAGTATGCCCCGCAGCTGCTTCCGTTGATCAAGTCACGAATCGATGACAAGCGCAAGCCGGGGTTCTGGATTCTGACCGGGTCGCAGAATTTCGTCATGATGCAGAACATCAGTGAATCATTGGCTGGTCGGGCGGCAGTTCTTTCGCTTCCCCCGTTTTCGTTCGCGGAACGCGTGAACCGAGGCGGCGAGTCCATCAGCCTATCAGCGCTGTTGAAGCGTCTTCCGCACGCCAAGCCGTTCGCGGCGCGTCGTCCACCGCTGCCACAACTCATCCTGCGAGGACATTATCCAGAGATAGCGAGCCGCCCATCCATCAATAAAGACCTCTGGTGCGGTTCGTACATCACCACCTATCTTGAGCGTGATATTCGAAATCTGTCGCAGGTGGGGGACCTTGGTCAATTCGAGCGATTCCTTCGATTGTGTGCGACGCGTACCGGACAGATTCTCAATGTCTCCGACCTCGCGCGAGATATCGGGGTGTCAGTCCCAACGGCGCGTAGGTGGCTTTCGATGCTGGAGACGGGGTATCAAGTTGTGCTGCTCTATCCGTACTATCGCAACCTGGGTAAGCGCCTGGTGAAAAGCCCGAAGCTCTATTTCAACGACACGGCACTGGCGTGCTATCTCCTGGGCTTGCGCGATTCGGACACCTTACGTGGCAGCCCGCACTTTCCACATTTGTTTGAGACGTTTATCGTGATGGACTTCTGGAAGCGTTGCCACCTTTTTGGTCAAATTCCATCGATCTACTACCTCCGCACGCGGGACGGTCTGGAGGTGGATCTCGTTGTGGAAATGGATGGCAAGCTTCATTTGTTCGAAATCAAGAGCGGTGCAACCATGGTACCGAAACATGCAACATCGTTGGTGCATGCTCGTGCGGACTTTGGCGATTCCATTGGTGTTTCGGGCATCATTTCTCAGGCGTCCGAGGCCTTTGAGATTCAGCGCGGCGTTCATTGCTGGCCCTGGGAGGATGTCCTTTCGCTCTAATCCACGTTTGCCAATTGGTGACGCGAGATGGAAACGAGAACGCCCTGCGACCGGGGCGGTACAGCGGCGACTCGGCGGCTACAACGGTGCAGGGCCTCGCCCACACCACCCCGCCAAATATTTCCTGGTCTAATCTGCCGTGCCTATAATGCTGAAGTTGCTATATCAACCCCGCCGCCTCGGTGCTCCGAACGCCACGCCGCCCTGCCGATACACTCTGTAGCACTCGGAGTCTTTGCCTGATGAATCGCCCGCGCCTTGCTGTCTTTACATTTGCCCTTGCGTTCCTTGCGTCCGCCTGCGTCAAGGAGGAGTGGGATCGCTTCGGGGACAGTTTCGGCAAGGACAAGCCGTCGCAGCCTGAGGCGACGCCTCGGCCGAAGTCGAAGTCCAAGGCGCTGCAGGGGGCGATTGCGCCGCTCGTGACCATTGAGGGCACGCAGCTCATGTCGGTTCGCGGCTATGGGCTGGTGGTCGATCTTGTCGACACCGGCGGCGCGGACGGACCCGATGAAGTCAAGAAATATCTCATCAAGCAGGTTCGCAAGCATCAGGAGATCGGCGCGCCGGGTATCCCGACCGAGGAAATCTTCAAGGGGCGCGACGCGGCAATGGTCGAGATCACGGGGCTGATTCCCGCGGCGGCCAAGCGCGGTGATCGGTTTGACGTGGTGGTCAAGGCGCTGGGTTCGCAGACAAAGTCGCTGGTCGGCGGTCGGCTGGTGCTTGGCGAGTTGAAGCTTTATGCCGAGACGCCGCAGGGCGTGATCGAGGGCAAGCCGCTGGCGACGGCGACGGGGCCGGTGTTCGTATCGATCTTCGATCAGGAGGGCGTCGCGACGAGCAGCGTCCTGCTTCGCACGGGGTTCGTGCTGGGCGGCGGGAGCGTGACCGAGCCGCGGCGCGTGCGATTCGTGCTGAACGATCCTCGCTATGCGATCACGCAGCAGATCGTGGCGCGGATCAATGGGCGGTATGGCGGGGTCAACCCCATCGCGGTGGGCCAGAGCGCGAGCTATGTGGATATCAACATTCCGGATGAGTGGAAGTGGCGGAAGCGGCTCTTTTTGGAGCAGGTGGCGCACACCACGTTGAATGAGAACCCGTCAATTCTTGAGAAGCGGGCCGTCGAACTGGTGCAGGAGATCGACGGGCCGGATGTCGATTTCGAGGCGATCTCACTGGCGTGGCTGGCCATTGGGAAGATCGCGCTGCCGCATCTGAAGGAGACTTATCAACACGCCCTGCCCGATGCGCGCTATTACGCGGCGCTGGCGGGAATTCGGATGGGCGACAACGCCGCGGCCGAGGTGCTGAGCACGTTCGCGAACGAGGTGGACAACAAGTTCCGGCTGCAGGCGATCGATGAGCTGGGCTTTGCGACGAATATGTATGGCGCGGGGGAGACGCTGCGCAAACTACTGGACGACCCGGACGACGAGGTGCGCATTCGGGCCTATCGGTCGCTGCGCCGCCGACCGCACCCGGCCATCACCAGCAAGGTGCTGGATAAGGACAATCTGATTCTCGATGTGATCGAGACGGGCGGGCCGTATCTCATCTATGTGCAGCGCCTTGGCGAACCGCGCATCGCGATCTTTGGGAAGCAGCTCAAATGCCGCGACGATGCCATCTTCCCCGGCGATCGCAAGGACGGCCGACGGCTGCTCACGCAGATCAGCGCGAAGCCCGGCGATCAGTCGCTCACCGTTATCTACAAGGGCAAGCGGCTGGGCAAGACCTCTGATCAACTGTCCGCTCCGATGAATGTCGGCGAGTTGGTGGAATTCCTCGGCGATTCGATGAAGCGCGACGACGAGGAGGATGGCGGCAAGGTTCGCGGTCTGGCCGTGCCGTATTCGGAGATCGTGGACATCCTCTACACGCTGACGAAGGCGCAGAGCATTCCGGCGAAGTTCCAGACGGAAGGCCTGAAGGAAGGCGAAGAGGCGCCGGTGGAAGAGACGCGCGATCGGCAGGAGAGCGAGTATTGACGAACGCCAACAGGCATCCGCCACCGCGGCGGGGGGCTGGGCGATTTCGATGGTTCAGGTTTGACAATTGAACAGGTGGCTGTCCTGGTCGTCGACAGGAGAGTCCATGATGCAAAACTCAACCAGCGTACGCTCTGCATCGTTCGCGAAGGTGAGTCAGGCACGGGCCGGGGCTATTCGGTTTGTTTTCCGACGTTGCGCCTCCGCGGACACCTGTCCGGGCAGCCTGACAATCGTGAGCCAGAACTCCTCGATCGAACGTACCGCCATCATGAACTGTTCGAGGTCCACGGGCTTGGTGATATAGGAGTTCGCGTGCAGGCCGTAGCTCCTGAGAATGTCCGATTCGGCGGCTGACGTTGTCAGGATCACCACCGGAATGGTCTTGAGGTCTTCATCGCCCTTGATCTCAGCCAGCACTTCTCGACCGTCCTTTCGCGGCATGTTCAAGTCCAGCAGGATCAGGTCCGGCCGCGGCATGTCCGCGTACTTGCCCTCTTTGCGGAGGAATGCCATGGCCTCCACGCCGTCCCTGGCGACGTGCATGGAGTTTCGCACCCTGGCTTCCTTGAAGCCCTCCAGCGTCAGCCGCGCATCACCGGGCGAATCCTCCACCAACAAGATCTCGATGGGGTTGGTAGGCTCCTTCTGATTCTTCATTGGAAATCTCCCTGTCCTGTGGAATAGTGAAATAAAACGTTGCACCGTTCTCCGGTTCCGACTCCATCCAGATTTTTCCATCGTGCCGTTCCACGATCCTCTTGCAAACGGCCAGACCGATGCCGGTGCCGGAATACTCATTCCTGGCGTGCAATCGCTGGAAGATCACAAAGATCCGATCGGCGTATTGGGATTCGATGCCGATGCCGTTGTCCCGCACCGCGAACAGCCATTCGTCGTTACGGCGCTGCGCGCTGACATGGATCTCCGGTGTCCGATCGGTGGCGCGGTACTTGACGGCGTTGCCGATGAGGTTCTGGAGGAGCTGGACGAGCTGCGATTCGTCGGCCATGACGGTCGGCAGCGGGTCATGGGTCACGCGGGCATTCGACTCCGCGATCGCGGCCGCAAGATTGGCAACGGCATGTTCGAAGACGGTTTCACAGTCGGTCGGCTCCGGAGCCTTTCCCTTCGAGCCAACGCGGGAATACGCCAGCAGGTCGCCGATAAGAAGTTTCATGCGGACAGTGCCGTCCACGGCAAACTGAATGAACTCGGCGGCGTCAGCATCGAGCCGGTCCTTGTAGCGCCGCTCCAAAAGCTGCATATAACTGGCCACCATGCGGAGCGGCTCCTGCAAATCGTGCGACGCCACATAGGCGAACTGTTCCAAGTCGCGGTTGGATCGCTCAAGTTCCTCCGTCCTCTCCTCCACGCGGCGTTCAAGCTCGTCATGCGCCGTCCGAAGGGCCTCCTCGTCGCTCTTTCGTTTGGTTACATCTCGAATGATTCCCGTGAATATTCGGCGATCCCCCAGATTGGCTTCACCGATCGCAAGCTCGATGGGGAACACGGAATCGTCGTATCGCCGACCGGAGACTTCGCGGCCGATGCCGATGATTCGGCGACGGCCGGTGGAGCGGTAGTTGGCCAGGTACTGGTCATGCTCGGATCGGAACGGCTCCGGCATAAGCTTTTTCACGTTGTGTCCGATGATTTGGTCGGACGAGTAACCGAACATCTGGAGGGCGGCGGCGTTTGCCGATTCGATGTTTCCACGCTCGTCGATCGTGAGAATCGCATCGGTTGCCGTTTCGAATACCGCCCGGAACCTCGACTCCCGTTCGCGCAATTCGGCCACGTTGCGGGCACGTTCTTCGACTTCGGCCTGCAACGTGCGATTGGCTGTGGCGAGATCCGCCGTTCGCTGCTCCACGCGGTGCTCAAGCTCGTCGTGTGCCCGTCGGAGCGAATTGAAGTCCCGGTTCATCCGCACAAAGGCGCCGATCGCGTTCGCCAGAATCAACACAACCGCCATGCACATCGACACCGTCGTTGTCATCGCGCGTGACTTGGCCGATTGATCGTGATAGTCCTGTAGTCGAGATTCTTCTGAGTCTATTTCGTGGATAGCCAGCCGGATGTCATCCATCGCGCGTTTGCCGGCGCCGGTTTGCACGCATTCCATTGCCGCCTCTAGCCCCATGTTCCGACGAGTATCGATTAACTCGCGTGCCGTGGTCAGTCTGGTGTTGACGAGAACTTCCAGCGCATCCAGCCGATCTTGCTGGCGGGGGTTGTCCGCGGTCGCTTTTCGCAACTCCCTGAGGTCGTCCCTGATGTGTGTGATGGCGGACTCATAGGGTTCGAGGAATTGATCCTGGCCAGTCAGGACAAATCCACGCGCCCCGGTTTCGACGTCCTGCATAACGGAAAAGAGGCGCGAAATCGCAAGCTTGACCTCCTGGGTGTGGCGCACCCACTTGAAGGCGTCAGTGGACTTAAGGTGACTCCAGATCGTGACGCCACCCACGGCCAGAAGCAGCGCCGCGCATGCCGCAATTCCCAAGTACGCGCGCTTAAAGATGCTGAATTCGAATGGTCTTTTGTTCATTGAGGAATCCGCGTTCTCTTGTCCGGTTCAATGACCGGGGCCGGAGCGAGCCATCGGCAGCCGCCAATCGATTTCAGTCCAAGGCGAGACCGGCCTTGGTTACAGCACGTGCGGTTGTGTGGGTATGCGGCCCGTCCAGGAATTACCCCCAGGGGATGCCACGATCCGGGTCTTGGGCTGTCTGAAGTCGTTCGTCGTGGCTGACGTCGTTGGTTGTCGGCAAACTCGGGAACCCCAGTTGGGAGCTCTGCGCCGATTCGACGGGAGATGGCCCCTTTCGCAGCGGAATGTAGCGGCGCAAAACGTCGAAAAGCACACGGGTATCCGGGGGCTTGGTAAGAAACTCCACGGCCCCGAGGTTCGCCATCTGACGGGCCAGCCCGCAGTCCTTTTGGCCGTACAGGGTCTTTCCGGTCAGGATGATCACGGGAATGGGCTTGGTCAGGGGGTGATCCTGCAGGCGTCGCAACACGTAGTCGCCCTGACCGTCGGGCATGGAGTAGTCGCTGATAATGACATCCGGCAGTTCACGCAGGGCCATGAAAAACCCCTGCTCGCCCGAAAAGGCCCGGACGACGTCCACGCCGTACTGCCGAAGCTCGATGCGAAGGGCCTTTGAGATCGCGGGGTCGTCATCAATGACCAGCACGGTTGCCGCGCCGTTGCGTTTCGGCGCAGGCTCATCCTCCTGCTTCTGGTCGATGGTGGGCGCCGTAACTCGCTTGGGCGGATGAAAGGGCAAGCCCAGGACCTGGCAGATCAGCGGCTCCAGTCGCTCCCAGGTATCGGCACCCTTGAGGACATAATGAGCGCCCATCCGGCGACACTGCTCAATCGTCGCGGGATCGGTCTCGCCGGTGAGGATGATCACGGGAATGCCCGAAAGGGTCTCGTCGTCGGCAATCTTCTTGCAGACCCGCAGCCCGTTCGTGAACGGCATGTTGATGTCCAGGATGACCACATCCGGCGGGCTGGGCATGATCAGATTCAGCCAGGCGTGCAGGCCGTCCGGCGAGCTGTCCACCTCCAGCCCGAGGTGTTGGCAACGCAGGGTCAGGGCGCTGACCAGGTGATGATCGTCATCGGCGATAAGAACTTTTTTTGGCTTCATGTAATCTCAGTTCCCTTCTGATAATCGTTGTCGTCGTGGCGAGTCGGTCGGCGCGGGCTTACCTTGTCGGCTGTCGGCGTTTGGCATTGCCGATCCGCTGGAGTTCGGCGATTTCGTCGGCGGCGAGCATGGCGTTGAGGGTTCGAATGAGCAGGTCGGAATCGTAGGGCTTGGACACGAAATACTTGGCGCCGACATCCTGGCACCGTTGCTTGAAGTGCTGGTCGGCGGTCCCCGTGACAAAGAGGATGGGCAGGTGGGCGGTATGCGGGTCCTCGTGAAGCAGCTTCGCCACATGAAGGCCGTCGACGTCTCCATTCAGGTCCACGTCAAGGGTGATGGCATCGACCTTGTGCTCAGCGGCCTGTTCCAACGCATCGTCGGAATTGGCGGCGGTGAGGACGAGGAAGCCGGCCTCCGACAGACGCATGTCCAGGGCGCGGAGGATGGCAACGTCATCATCAACCACGAGGATCGTTTTCTTTTCAGTTCGCATTCTTCCATACTCCATTCTGGGTTTTTTCGCGCGAATCGGCCGCAAACGGCGCGCGGGATGCATGTTGAGCCATGGCGGATTCGAGGGCGGCGATGACGGCCTTGGCTTGGTAAGGTTTCTCGAGGTAATAGCGGGCGCCGTGGTCCAACGCCTGGCGCTCAGCGCGATCGGCGACGTTGGCCGAAAGCATGACAACGGGTATGTCGCGCGTCTCCTTGCGTGCGCGCAACTCATCGAGGACCGCCAGCCCGTTCATCCCCGGCATGCGCATGTCCAGGACGATGGCGTCGGGGTGGTTTTGGATCGCGGCGTCGATGCCCGGCTGCCCGTCGTTCGCGCTGAGCACGTCGTAGCCCGCGGCCTTTAGACGGATGGTCAGTCCTTCCACGATCTGGTGATCGTCATCGACCACCAGGACCAGGTGTTTGTCACGCATGGACCAACTCCCTGGTTTGCGGATTGGCGAATTTCTCAAACAATTCCTCGGCCTCATCGCCGCAGTGCCAGTCGCCCCGGACCTCAAGATCGACGGTTGGCAGGGGTGTTCCGACGCGGTTTCGATTGGCCGCGGCGATCGCGTCGATAAGTCGCCCATGAAACTTCTGGACGCCGGTTCGGTTGCAGGCCAGCAGGAGCATCCAGGCGTGCGGCTCCTCGTGCAGGGCCAGGTCGCTGGGGTAAATGTTTGACTGGATCAAAGAGTTTACTTCGTCGGCGAGGGCCGACTCCACGCGGTCGTCGATCCGGGCGAATACAAGGCGCCCAAACGAGCCGCCATTACGGAGGTTTTTTACATACCGGAGATAGCGGCGAACCAGCGCAATCGAATTAGCGACCGGAATGGTGAACGCGAAGGTGCTGCCTTCTCCCAGTTTGCTCTCGACCGTGACCTCGCCGAGATTCAGAAACACCAACTCACGGACGATGTTCAGGCCCAACCCGAAGCCCTGTTTTTGGGCCGCCGGGCTGCTGTCGAGCTGTCGGAAACGCTCAAAGATGCCGGTTAGATTCTCCTCGCTGATGCCGGGACCATTGTCGGTAACGCTGATGCGAACAAGCGATGGATCTTCATCGGGCCGCGCCCCCAATCGGACTTGCCCTTTCACGTTGCAGAACTTCAGCGCGTTGACCGTCAGATTGACAATGATCCGCCCGACCTTTTCAGGATCGCAGAGGACATTTGGAAGGTTCGGGTCAAGCTCGACCGCCAGGCCGATATTGTTCGCCAGCGCCTTGCGTTCCAGGACCGGGCGGATGTGCTCAATGATGTCAGCGACGGTTGCCTTTCGACGGCACACACCCATGAGACCCGCTTTGATACGGCTGGTGTCCAGCATGTCGTTGACCATGTAGGTCAGGTCGTCGACCCGGTCGGCCACCATGCTCAGGCAGTTGGCCTGCTCGTCGTTGACGGGGCCGACGAGTCCGTCACGGACGATGGAGGCGAACTCCTTGATCACCGTCAAGGGCGTGCGGAACTCATGGGACACGTTGTCTACGAATTGGTGGGCGGTGTCATAAAGCTCCGCCAGCCGCGTGTTCTGTTTTTTGAGCTGTTCGGCGGCGGTAATCGCGTCGTTTACCAGGTTCACGTTTTCGTCAATGATCTGCTGGCGTTCAATGGCATACCGAATGGATCGGTCGATGGAGTCGCCGCATACGTCGCCCTTGACGAGGTAGTCCTGTGCCCCGCCGCTGAGCGCGTCCAACGCAGTGGCATCATCGCGAAGTCCGGTCAGTACGACGATCGGAAGGCGGGGATGACCGCGACGCAACTTACGCAGCGTGTTCTGCCCCTGGCTGTCCGGGAGGGACAGGTCAACCAGGGCGACGTCAAAGCGATCGCTGTGGAGCTGTTGGGATGCCTCGGCGAGGGTTTTCGCGATACGAATTTCATAACAGTCCTTGCAACACTCTCCAAGTCTCAGTTGCACAAGGCGGGCATCGCCGTCGTTGTCCTCGACCAGCAGAACTTTTGTCTGTAAACGATTCATGAAAATCCTTGAATCGCCGTTCGATAGATGAGCGGCCCGACGTATCCTTCGGCATACCTTAGTGCGCGAATTAAGAGAAATGCTTTTGCGGGCACCGCGCCTACCCAATCCATAGGTAGTTATACGTGGTGCTGGTCTTTGGGCTGACGCGTTCGCCGCGCGTGCCGCCGGCAGGGGGATCGTTGGGGTGATTCAACTTTTTATGCGTCCGCTTTCGATTCCTTCCCACTGCTGGGCTTGAATACCCCGCTTCGCGGTTCGGCTTCGTGCGGAGCGACGACGGGGAGGCCGGGTCGGCGGTCGGAGGCGGTGCGGCCGCCGGTGCGGCGATGCCACATGAGGACCTGCCAGCCTGCAACCAGAATGGTCGCATCCACAATGATGAGCGGAGTGTCGACGGTCGCGATGGCGTAGACCAGCCCGACGATGGTGCAGGTGAGTCCAAGCCCGACGGAGGACGGGGGGATCACGATTTTTCCGGTGCGCAGGAAGGCGATGAACTGCCCGACAAAGCAAAGGGCCAGCACGCCGTGCGAGGCAAGTCCGATGATGAGCCAGGTGTTGGTCATGATTTCGATTGCGTGGCCGCGCCACTCGCAGTTTTTGGGGTGCTCGATGCGGGCTTGTATGCCCTGATCTGGTCGAGCACGACGCTCTGATCCTCCTCATCAAACCCGAAAGAAAGCAGTTCGTCGATAGCCCGCTGGAGCGGCCAGCCTTGGCGGTCGATGCGGTATCGCGCGCAGAGATAGCCGGTGCGATGACGGCCGGCGGAGCAATGGATAAGGATGGGGAGGCGGGCCGGGTCGTCGATGTTGCGGAAGAACTCGGCGATGTGGGCGTCGGAGATGGGCTGTCGGCTTTCGATGGGGATGTGCACGACGGTGAGTCCGCGGGCCTGGGCGTGTTCGATCTCGTTGGGGACGCGCGAACTCTTGCCGCTGCGGACGATGAGCAGTGTTTTGAGGCCGAGCGTGTCGATCATGTGATCGAGCTGGCGGATGGAGGGCTGCGCTGAACGGTAGAGCCGGCCTTCGTCGACGACGGCGAAGCGTTTGGGGAGCTTTGTGGCGTAGTAGGTGTAGCCGCCGCCGGCAATGACGATGCCGAGGATGAGCAGGCGGATAATGAGTCGCGATCGGTTGCGGTTCATGGATTTGCGCGTTGGGGCGTTGCGTTATGCCTTTCGCCGATGGAGCAAAACGAGAAAAATCGGAACACCCAGGACGGCAGTGACGACGCCGATGGGCAGGACGATACCACCTAGCTCTCGCCCGGTGAGCCAGCCGGCTAGCGGCATCGTAAGCTGGGAGAGCCAGTCGCAAACAGCGAGGAAGACGCCTCCGAGCATGGCCCCTGCGGGTAGAAGCACGCGACAATCGCGCCCGACAATGAGCGCGGTCAGATGCGGCACCACAAGGCCGACGAAGCCAATGGGACCACAGAAGGCGACAACAATTGCCGTCGCAAGCGAGGCGAACAAGATGCATACACCCTGCAGCGCGACGACATTGACACCGCGCGTGGCGGCGAGGTCTTCGCCGAGTGTGTATTGATTCAGGGCGCGGGCGGAGAGTATGAGCACGGCCCAGGCAGGGATGAGCAGCGGCCAGCTCAGGGAGTTGCCCATGTTCCCGATGGGATCGAGCGAGCCCATCATCCATGTGATGATTTCGAATGTCTGTCGTGCGTTGGACAGGTAGGTCACGAGCATCATCATCGATGAGCAGAACATACCCACGGTCACGCCGGCGAGAAGCAGTTCGTTGGTGGTGAGTCGTCGGGTGCCGCGGGTGAAGAGAAACACGACGCCGACCACCGCGAGCGCCCCGCCGAATGCACAGAATGAGACGCTGGAGATGCCGAAAAAGGCGACTTCGAACCCAGCGCGGATGGCGATGAGGGCACCGAGTGCGCCGCCGCTGGAGATGCCGAGTGTGTAGGGGGTTGCCAATGCATTGCGGAAGAGTGTTTGGAAGACGGCACCACAAAGAGAGAGTGTGATGCCGGCTTGAAGGGCGAGAATCGTGCGAGGCAGACGGATTCGGAAGGCGATGGCGTAGTCGTCACCGCCGCCCGCGCCGGAGGCGAACGCCCTCCATGCATTTCCCAGGCTGGCGATCTCGATCTTGCTGCCAATGCCGGGGCTGAGAAACAGCACAACGCCGATCATGAGCGCGCACAAACCGAGCGAGGCGATGTAACGGACGGGCGAGAGTGTCGCTGCGGGGCCGGCGAGGGTTGTCATCGAACGTCCTCCGTCGGCGCGAGCGGGAGCAGCCAACAATGATCGTCGCCCGGCGTTGAGACTTGCGCAATTCGAACGGCGTAGACCTGTTCAAGCACGGCGGGTGTTAGAACGGCCGATGGGATGCCCGTGGCGATGGTCCGGCCGTCGTTGAGCAGGAGTACGTGCGTGCAAAATCGGGCGGCGAGGTTGAGGTCGTGTGTGACTACGACGACCGCGAGGCCATCGCGCTGTGCGAGTTGCCTCAGCAGAGTGAAGATCGTGAGTTGGTGTCGCAGGTCGAGTGCGGCGGTTGGTTCGTCGAGCAGCAGGATCGACGGCGATTGGGCGAGTGCGGCCGCGAGGTGCACGCGCTGCGCTTCGCCACCAGAGAGCGTGGCCAGCGGCCGCTCCGCGAACGGCTCCGCGTCAGTGAGGGTGAGGCAGCGTCGTGCGATGGTAATGTCCTCGGCGGATTCAAAGAGGCCGAGCGTGCGATGCGGGTAACGGCCCATGAGGACGACGTCGAGCGCGGAGTTGGCGAGATCGCGCGGCATGTGCTGCGGCAGAAAGGCGATGCGCCGGGCGCGCTCGCGCATTGGAACTGTGGCGAGATCGATACCGTTGAGCTGCATCGTGCCACCACTGGGCGACGCGAGGCCTGCAAGCAGGCGAAGGAGGGTGCTCTTGCCCGCGCCGTTTGGACCGATGAGGCCCCAGCACTGGCCGGCGCGCAGTTCGAGCGTCACCGGTTTGAGAAACTCCGGTCGTTCGGGAAATCCGAACGAGACATCGCGGGTCGCAAGCAGAGGTCGATCAGCGTCGGGCAAGGTCGGCCTCCGGGTGTAAGAGATGTGCAATGCGCTCGATGACATCCACGATGCGCGGCGACGGGATCAGGCAATTCTCGTCGTGCAGGATATGAATGCGGTTGCTTCGTACCGCGGGAATCGGGCCGACGCGTGCCCACTGTTCGCGCACGCTCCGGAGAAGTGAATCGGACTCGGGCGTTTCCGGCATGGCCTCGAGAATTACATCAGGCTTGGCCGCAAGAATCGCTTCCAGGCTGACACGAGGGTAGTCCATCGACATAGTCGCGAAGACATTCTCGCCGCCGGCGCGCGTGATCACTTCGTGAATAAATGAGAGCTTCGAGCCGGTCATGAGGTCGCCGAGCGAGTCGGGCCGCCGGGCAAGGGTGATGAAAACGCGCGGCCGGGGCTTTCCGGCGACGGCACGCGAAATTGTGTCGAGGCGGGCATTCATCGTGTCGCGCACCTCGCGCGCCTTTTCGGGGCAACCGAGTATCGCGGCGAGTTCGTCGAGGGTGCGCGTGATGTCATCGAAGCGTTCGGTCTTGTCGCGATAGAGGCGGATGTTTCCGTCGCGGCAGATTTGTTCGACGCCGCGATTCGCGCCGCGGAGAATGATCAGGTCGGGCTTTAGTTTCAGAATCGCCTCGGCGCTGGCGTCGAAAAGTCCGCCGATGCGTGGGAGCGATTTCACCTCGGGCGGCCAGAGGCAGAAGGTGCTGACACCAACGAGGCGGTCGGCCTGGCCGAGCGCGCCGATCATCTCGGTGGCGTTTGGCGCGATGCAGATGATACGGGTGGGGATGGGTTGCGACGCCGCGGGGGTGGGCGGGGCGGCAGGGTTGCAGCCGGCGAGCGCGAGGGTCCACGCGAGGACCATTGCGGGAAGCGGCGTCTGGGTGAACGATGGTCTCACGGGTCGCTCGGGTGATAGGTTCGAGTGGCGGCCGAATCGCTGAAAACGAGGGATTATCTTCGGCGAGCGGGCGGTGTGCGTCAAAGAAGTGCGTCGGATGTTTGACCGGGGCGGCGGCGCGCGACTATGGTTATGAAGGAAGAGGGGTTGATCATTCGCACCACGCTACATCGATGGGTTCTGGGGCTGGTCGTGACGGTCTGCGCGACCGGCGCGGGGTGCGGCGGCTTTTCAATTCAGTTGCCGGGCTTCAGCAATGTTCCGGCGATGTTTGATCTGCCCGGCGGCGAGGCGGTGATTCCGTTCACGCCGCTTGGCGGCTATGTCGTAGTCGATGTGATGATCAACGACGCCGGGCCGTACAAGTTCATCCTTGATACGGGCGCGAGCATCAGCGTGGTGTCGCCGGACATCGCCGCGGATTTGCCGCAGGTCTTTACGGGCACGACGTCGATCGTGTCCAACGTCGATCCGAATTCGATCAGCACGAAGTTCATCCTTATCGATCATCTCACGGCGGGGGAGGCGCGGTTCGAGCGGTTTCAGGCAGCCATTCTTCCATCGATCAAGGCGGTGGTGAACGGTGAGGTCGTGTTCATCGACGGCATCCTCGGCATTCCGCTGTTTCAGAATCTGCTGCTGACGGTGGATTACCCTGCGAATCAGGTGCGCGTCGGGACGGTGGGCGCGCCGCCGCCCGATGGGTGCAGCGTGATTCGCACGCAGCGCGGCCCGGGGGATCTTCCGACGCTGCCGATGACGGTGGCGGGGCGCGAGGTGCTCGCGGTGATCGACACGGGGAATAATGAGTTTCTGCTGCTGCCATCGAGTTTCTCGGATTTGGACTTTGTCGGCCCGCTGCAGATCGGGACGGCGACGACGGTGACGGGGACGCTGCAGACCTCGAAGGGCGTACTCGATGGCGATGTGGTGACGGGTTGCCAGACGTTTGTGCAGCCGTCGGTGACGGTGGGCGGCGGGATCGCCAGCGTGGGAGCGGGGATGCTGAGCCGGTTTCGTGTGACGATCGATCAACGGTCGAGCGTGATTTGGTTTCTGTCGGCGTTGTGACGAAGTGCATCACGACTAGAATGCGTCGATGGGCGTTCGAGTGCTGGTCTTGCGGGCGGCGGGGATTAATTGTGACGAGGAAACTGCGTATGCGTGGGAACGATCCGGCGCGCGGGCCGATCGTATTCACATTCGCCGCATCATTGAATCGCCCGCTACGCTGAGCGATTATCAAATCCTGACCATCCCCGGCGGTTTCTCGTATGGCGACGACATCGCCAGCGGGCGCATCCTTGGGAATCAGTTGGCCCATCATCTCGGCGAGGCGATTGGCGGATTCGTGGATCGTGGCGGGCTGGTGCTGGGGATCTGCAATGGGTTTCAAGTCCTGGTGCGGGCGGGGCTGCTGCCCGGGGCCGATTGCCCGGTGCGGGCGACGCTGACGCACAACGACTCTGGGCGCTACATCGATCGATGGGTGCGGATGCGGGCCGAGGCGGCGAATTGCCCATTTCTGGAGGCGGGGGAGTTCTTCGATGTGCCGGTGGCGCATGGCGAGGGCAAGATCGTCATCGAGGGCGGCGCGGCGAATCTGCCCGCGTTCGAGCGAACCGGCCGAATCGCACTGAGATACGTCGCGGCCGATGGCGCGGCGGCAACGGGTGATGAAAACCCCAACGGCAGTATTGGAAACGCGGCCGGACTGATCGACAGCACCGGTCGCATCCTCGGATTGATGCCGCACCCCGAGCGGGCCATGGATGCGTGCCTCTTCCCGCAGCACATCCGCGATAACAGTATTGAAACGAACGGTCTGAAGTTGTTTCAGCGGGCCGTTCGACATTTCGCGTGACGCCCTCGTGGCATCCTTACTGATTGCAATCAAGCGGCGGAATCGGCTGGGACGATATGCGTGGGACTATTTCGGGCGCATGGTTCGCGCGATGTGGTGCAAGGTGCCTTCACAGTATCGAACGAACCGGTAGAATGCGTCGGCAGTACGAACATTCAGCAAGGAAGCGAACGATGTTCTCAACCGCACGGACGTGGTCTCCCCTTTTCATTCTCATGGCTCTCTGCGCGACGGGGTGTGAACGCCCCGCGCCGTTTAAGGTCGCCGATCGCACTCCCAAGTCGGAGCCTGACGCGCCGTTCGACCCGCCGAACACCTATCCCGAGTGGGCCTTCGATCAGCCGCAGTATGTCCGGCCGGTCGCGGAGCTGACGCCCGAGCCGAAGGCCAAGGCCGGCGATCCGCTGCACTACTTCACGAAGGAGAAGGTCGTGTTGATTCGCCAGCCCTCGGGCTACACGCCGGAGGAGACGCCGCGCATCGCCGTGTGGTGGAGCGACAACAACGGCTTCCATTGGCAGAAGGCCGGCTTCTTTGGTCGGCAGCAAGCATATTTCGCGTTCGAAGCGCCCGATGACGGCGACTACGGCATTCGCTTCGTCGGCCCCGGCCAGGAGCAGGCCATGCACGCGACGGCGTATCCCGAGCGCGTGTATCACGTCGATACGGTGATCCCCGAGGTGGAGGTCACGGTCGATCCGGAGCAGACCTGGTACAACGTCGGCCAGAGCGTGACGGTGTCGTGGTCGGCCGAGGATTATCACCTGATTGAGACGCCGGTGAATGTAACGGCGATGCTGGATTTCTCGGCGGATGAGAGCAAGCCGATCGAAGTGCAGAAGAATCTCGCGAAGGAAGGTTCGATCACTTACAAGATTCCGCCCGAGGCGCTGAATCATGAGATTCGATTCCGCGTGGATGCGATGGATCGGGCGACGAACCTGGGCATCACCTATTCCCATGCGTTGCAGGTGGTGTCGGATCCGGTCGAAGCCGCCGAGGCCAAGCCGAAGGATCCGAAGCTTGATGAGCAGGTGACACAGAAGAACGCGGATGTGGCGAAGTCATTCGCAGAAGCGAAGCCGCAGCCCGTGCGGCAGCCCGAGCCGGTGGTGATTGAGAAGGTCGCGGCGAATGAACCCGCGCGGCTGCCGGTCGAGGAAGAGATCATTGAGGAAGACATCCAGCCAACGGCGGCGGATGCAGGCAGGCCGGCGAGCGGGGCGAAGCGGACGGTGCCGTATGCCACGGACATGGCACGCAGCCCGGTGAAGACGCCGTCGCGGACGATTGTGGCCATCAGCCCGGATTCGCCCGAGGAGACGACGGCCACGCAATACAACCTTGAAGCGCCTTTGTCGGAGAACCAGATTCGTGAAGTGACGCCGGCCGAGAGCGGCGGCTACACGCCGATCGAGCCGATTGAGTCGAAGGACAAGCCCGCGAATGAGCCGGTATCGATCAATGTGCGGCCCGGCGTGAACTGCGAGGATGATGATCTTGCGGTGATGACGCTGAAGGGCGGCGCGCCCGGCGACGTGACGCACGGCAATTCGCTGATGGTGCCGATGCCGGCGACCGTGGAAGCGCCCGAGGGTTCATCGCAAGTGGCGATGACGCACCCGTGGCGACTGCTCGGCCGGGCGGCGGATACGACGATTCGCACGGTGTGGATGCTGCCGCAGGCGCGGTTCATGGAACTCAACCCGGTGCTTCGCGGGTTGTTCCTGGCCGATCGCCAGGCGCGGCCTGTGGGCGAGCCTGCGAAGAGCGAGAGCAGCTTCGCGGGGTTGCCGGAGAAGTCGGAAGCGGCTGATCCGACGCCGTAGGGGTCGATTTAGTTTGCCAGTCGAAAATAAATGCAACCGGCGCGGGCGTATTACCCGCGCCGGTTTGCTTTGGATCAACGCATTCGTTACCTGCGCAAGGGACCTTACGGTATCGGCAACCCTAACTCACACTTCTTATCCACGATGGCTTGATACTGCTCGGCTCCGTTGAGCGGGCAGTTCGATCCCCAGCATTGCTGGAGCGACCATTCGTAGAACGCAAGCCAGGCGGCGTCGAGATTTTCCGCCGGCTCGCAGTCCAATGCGCCTTCGTTCATCATCGATGGCCTTTCAAACGCGCATTCATCGGGAATGCCGTCACCGCCGCGCGGCGACCAATCGGGGCTGTGGCCGCTGGCGATGTCACAGGAATCGGGGATGCCGTTCTGGTTGCAATCGGGGCTGGTCCCACTCGCCACGTCGCACTCGTCGGGGACGTGGTTCTCGTTGCAATCAGTCGCGCCCCATGGCGGCCCCAAGTCAGTATCGCACACGTCAAGGAAACCATTATGGTTGCAGTCGAGGTTAGGATCGGTCGCGATTTCCTCGTAGTCTGGGATATCGTTGTCGTTGCAATCAAACGCTCGCTCGATGTAACTGAGATTCGGACATGGTGTCCCCGACAACGCCGTCTCCGCGTAATAGAGAATGTCATAGTGGGTGTCGAGTATGCCGTCGGCATTCATGTCCGCGCGGCAGAAATCCACCAAGTAGTCATGCGGTGGGTTTAGTTGACCGCCGAGGATTATCGTAATAAAGAGAATCGTGTCGTCCCCGTCGATGTCTTCGTCACCGTCCATATCTCCCTTGCAGCAACTTTGGTTGCTGGCGTAGCCTGGCGGCAGCATCGTGAAGTACACGGCGTCGGAGTTGAGTCCTTCATTCCACGTCGTGACCACGGTACCGGCGGCCGAGTAGGCCAAGGTGTGTTGGGCACTTTCGGCGAGCAGGCGATAGCGAGAGACTCCGTCAACTTCGGTGGCCGAGTTGTCCTGATTCACGCGGAATTCGGCGCCGTCGAGCATGCCGTTGGCGTCGAAGTATTGTCCGCGAATCTCAAAGTGGTTGTACGGTACGTCGGGGTCTTGGACGTTCCAGGCGATGAAGAACTTGCCGGCGTTCTGATCGGTGGCCTGGGTGAGGGCGACGACGGCGTTGGATGTATCCTGATCCAGCCGAACATTGGGATCATGATCGACCGTGATGAGTCCCGCTCGCCCTTCGGTCGTGCCGTTGGGATCTCGCAGCTTCTGTCCCGGCGACGCGATTGGGTCGAATTTGAAGCGGCGGGCATAGACGTGGCGCGTGCTCGGCGTGCTTTGTCCCGCGAGCGCTGGGCCAAGCCATGTCACAACAATGTTGTCGCCGACGAAGCTGATGGAAGGGGAGAATTGGTCGGAGTTCTGAGCAAGGCTTGGATCTTCCAAACTTGGGTTATTAACCCATTGTGCGGGATCGTTGCGGTCTGGCCCGGTGAGTTGTGCAACGATGTTTCCATTCGGATCGAAGACCTTGATTCCTATATTAAACGAAGGCGGATCCTCAAATGGTGACTCAGACTCTGCGTATGCCACGGCGAAATACCCGTCACTGGGACGCATCGCCATACACGGCTGATACACGGAATAGTGACAATTATCGCTGATTCCGCATTGCTTAGCCAATGTGAACCAATCGTCAACATCAAAGGTGGTGGCACAGGGAAGGCCTTGCGGAGTGCTGCTCGAAGTGTCCCCGCGCGCCCAAACTCCGAGCCACAGTGAAGGAGAGGCCCCTACGGATGGGCCAATGTCGAATTGGTCGTAGTTCCAGTCTTGCAGATCGGGATTGGGATCGTTTGGGTCGTAACTCGGTATTCCGACCGTCGCTACGGGAGGATTCCCGAAAGCAAATGCGTTGAAATAGGTGGTTGCCCAATCGCGATAGTGGTAATCCACGTTACTGCCGATGAAACCAACCAGCGCATCACCGTTAGGGCGTAGGGCAATGGACGGTCGATCGAAGAACGTCTCAACAGGATGGCATTGCGCCGTGAGTCGAACCAACCCAGTGACCGGCGTTCCGTCCATGCAATAATGGCGAACCGCGATATCAACTGCGTCGTAAAGAGCAGTGGGCTCTGTGCATGGTGGGTTTGCGGCCACATTTGTTTTCAATGCGATAACGAAACGGCCCTGCGCGTCCATTCCGAGCGTAGCCTCTCCGGCTCCACTTCCGGATGAAACCAGGGATTCGACGAGTGCATTAGGCGGCGGATTGGAACATTGGGCCGTGATGGGGCGGGGTGCCGCACACGACAAGATGGCCAATACAGCACATAGGCGGAATGGCAGCTGCCCAATACGGCGCGCAGAATCTACGTAGAGAAACATGAGGATTCTCCTTGAAAGGGGGTGTTAATGGTTTGAGAATGATGTATTCGTAACGAGAACGATACGTGGCCCGACCCCCGTGATGAATGGGAGCGGCCACTCAGATGCTAAATGAGGGCATAAACAATCACCTCCTAACTCTGCGTCCAAATCGTATCACGACGGTAGCGCTCATGAGTATTACAGTGCATCCTGCAGGCTCCGGTACATCCAATAGTTGAAATGCAAGTCCCCCTTCCGCGGAAACCCACCCCGGGGTTAGCGGATTGATAAAGGCGTGATTAGGAACGCTATCTAATGACGACTCCCAGCGTAAACCGGAGTTTATATCCCCCAATTGTACGATCTCCAGCCAGTATGCCACTCCTGATTGCAAACTAACAGGCATTGTGAGGTCCGCGCTGAATTGTTGTTCGATGGGCGACCCGCCGACGCCAATGATCCGTCCCGTGGAAATTCGACTCGTATTGTAAAACGTCACGTCCATTAGTACGGCGGTTTCGTCCGGCAGGCCATCGCTTCCACGCGCTCCCATTATGCGAATTTGGATAGACTGCGTGGCCGGCGGCGGTGTGGCAGGCGTGCCGGAGCCGCCGTAAAAGCCCCACCACGTAATTCGGCGAACAATCGCATCTTGTGATAACAGGATGTTGTCTGCCTCGCGCTGCCACCGCGGCTGCCCGAACATATTGAGATAATCAGTATCGCTGTACGGACCACCTAATAGGTCCGGCAGTTGCTCGACGATGATATCCGCGCGGGCGGAGGCGCTCCCCGTTAATAGGGTCAGCACGAGAAAGGAAAGTGTAAATCCATGTTTCATCACGATCACCTCCGCGGGCGACAATTGGGTCGCATCAATGCTGTAATGCAAACGAGTACACCAGTGAATGCAGTGGGTTCAGGAATTGCAGAAAGCTGAAACGAAAGACTACCCCCGCTCAAGAGCCATCCGTTCGTCAGTGGATTCGAAAAAGAATGTCCGGTCAACAATCCACTTCCGTCCTCCCATCGAAACATGGTATTTACATCCCCCAATTGAACAATTTCGAGCCAGTAGGGAATGTTGGACTGTAGATTCACGGGCACCGTAAGGTCGACGGTGAATCGCTGCTCAATCGGTGCCCCGCCGACACCGATAATCCGCCCGGTGGGCATTCGGCTCGGATTGAAAAAGGTCTCATCCATCAGAACGACGCTCTCATCGGGCAGGCCATCGCCGGCACGCGCGCCCATGATGCGAATCTGGATGGTCTCTGTGGCCGGCGGCGGCGTGGCCGGCGTGCCGGAGCCGCCATAGAAGCCCCACCATGTGATGCGGCGCACCGTCGCATCTTGTGTTAATAGGATGTTGTCGGCCTCGCGCTGCCAGAGTCGGCGGCCGAGCATGTCGATGAAATCGGTATCGCTGGCAAAACCACCAGTGAGGATGGGCAGTTGCTCGACGATGACATCAGCACCGGCCGGTGCGCCAGTCAGCATGTACAGAATGGCAAGTACGACTGTTTGACGATTCAGGTTCATTGGGCAACTCCGCCAACAAATTCGGCAGGCACAGCGGTGCAATTACTCCTATTATAGCCCACCAGATGGCTTCACTTCGTCCAACTAAGGCGCGCATCGCCCACGGTCCGCATCGGCGCGCCGCGCGCACCGATCACGCATGCGCTTCAACCCCTCTTTCTCATTCGCCCGAACTCGAATGCCCTGTTGCGCGGTGACGACCGGACGCAAGGGTCCACGTCACCACACAGGTATGTCGGCGAACACACCAGCAATTCGCGTGCCACAAAACCCGATAATCGCGCAAATGTCGTGCCTCGCATGAATTGCAACATTTCTGGTGAATCCCCAGTTCAGTAACCGCTGCGAGAGATTCCGCGATCGCGTGGAATAATCCGCTCTCAGTCTTAACCCTTGCCGGAAGGCCTAGCGGCCTTCGGGAGACTCGTTGCCATAGCAACCGCTCATCCGCGCAGGTCTTGCGCGAATCGTTTCTATCTTCAGTCTGCGCATTCTCGGAGCGAAGAAGGGGATGAGTCTCAATGGCATTGAGGCTCGCTGAGCGCTTGCGCTGCGCGATGGGTCGCGTGGTGCGGCGTGCTGATTCGCCGCCTAAGGATGCGCGACATGCACAAGGATGTGCGGGAACCTTTTGGTCAATTCATGCACAGGTTGAAAACCTGTGCTACCGCTCACCGGTTGGAAACCGGTGCCACAGGCAATATGCCGAGAACCGGTGCCACAGCCAATATGCCGAGAACTCGTGCCACAGGCATTATGTCGAGAACCGGCGCCACAGGCTCGCGCGTTGCTTCCATTAGTACTTCCCGGAGGTCTTCACTGATGAGACGGACAATCACCCTCACTGCTTCATTCCTATTGCTCGTGCTGGCGACTTCTGCCGGTTGCCGCGAGTCCATGCCGCACTCGGCGACGTGGCCGGCGACCGGTGACGAGATCAAGACGCACCCGAAGCCTCCCGAGGGCGGGTACTACACCGACTGGGATCCGTTTGCCGGATCGATTGAGATCACACCGGCCGACGATGTGAACCCGGTGAAGACGCAGCACGTGCTCATTGCGACCGTGCGCGACAAGAACGGGCAGCCGCTGCCGAATCGCCGCGTGGAGTGGATCATCTCCGACGGCAGCGTCGGGGACATCGTGGAAGTGGATGAATCCGGCTTCCGCGCCAGCCGCGGCATGAAGATCACCAATCACTTCGCCGTCTCGCACACCAACAACTATGTTCACACCATCACGCGCGGCGATGACGATCCGTCGAACGATCTGCACCTCGAACCGGGGCAGACCTGGTGCGTGATTACTTCGCCGATTGAAGGCGACACCTACATCACGACCTATTGCCCGGCCATCTTTGACTGGAGCAAGCACAAGGTCTTTGCGGTGAAGCACTGGTACGACGTGCGGTGGGAGTTCCCACCGCCCGCGGTGAATCCGACCGGCACGCCGCATGAGTTGATCACTCGCATCTTCAAGCGGTCGGATGATACGCCGCTGGCGAACTGGATCGTGAATTACAAGCTGCTCGACGGGCCTCCCGGCAAGTTCGACAACGGTGGCGCGGAAACGATCTCCGTGCGAACCGATGGCGCGGGCGTGGCGCGGGCGACGTTGAACCAGGTCGATCCCGCGGCGGGCATCAATCACATTCAGGTCGACGTCGTGCGGCCGGACAACGATCACTGCTGCAAACCCGGCGGCCACATCGCCACGGGCCAGACGACGAAGGAATGGCTGGCACCGAGCATTGGTATTGATAAAGTCGCCCCGACGACGGCGCTGATGGGCGAATCGTTCGCGTACACGATCGTGGTGACGAATCCGTCGCCGGTCGATGCGACGCAACTCGTCGTGACCGATCCGCTGCCGGCGGGCATCGAACTTGTTTCGACGAACCCCAAGGCGGAGAGCAAGGACGGCGTTCTATCGTGGACCTTTGACCGGCTTTCGTCGCGGCGAAAGAAGACGATCCAGGTCGCCGTGCGGGCGCAGAAGAAGGGGCGATACACGAATTGTGCCGAGGTTGTCGCGGCGATGGGTCTTTCGGCCCGCGACTGCGCCGACACGGAAGTGATCGAGCCGCATCTGACGGTTGAATTGCAGTGCGTCGGCGAGGCGATCGTTTGCGATCCGCTGCCGTACACCCTTCGCGTGGCGAATTGCGGCGATGCGCCGGCACAGTATGTGGTGGTGACGGCTGATCTGCCGTCGGGCCTCACCACCGAGGCGGGCCAGACCAAGCTGACGTTTAACGCGGGCACGCTGGAGGCCGGCGCTTCGAAGAAGGCGATGTTTAACGTGAAGGCGAGCGGCTCGGGCACGTACACCGTGGTGGCGTCGGCAATTGCGGAGGGTGGATTGCACGCGCAGGCGCAGTGCCAGTCGCGCGTGACGCAGCCGATGCTCGTGGTGAGTAAGACCGGTCCGGAGAACCGCTATCTCGGTCGGCCGGCGAACTATCAGATCACCGTTTCTAACAGCGGCGATGCTCCGGCGCGGAACACGGTTCTGACGGACACGATTCCTCCGGGAATGAAGTTCATCAGTGCGTCGGACGGCGCGGCCCCGAATGCCGGCAAGCTCACATGGAGTCTCGGCACGCTGGCCCCGCAGGCGTCACGCACGGTGAATGTGACGCTGCAGGCGAGCGGTATCGGCGCGATGCACAACACGGCGACCGCGTCGGCCTATTGCAGTGAGGCGTCGGCTTCGAGCGTGACCAATGTGCAGGGCATTTCGGCCGTGTTGCTGGAGGTCATCGACACCAGCGACCCGATCGAGATTGGTCAGAATCTTGTGTATGAGATCAAAGTGACGAACCAGGGATCGGCGAACGGCACAAATGTGCTGCTGACGTGTTCGCTGCCGGGCGAGTTGCAGTTTGTCTCGGCGGACGGACCGAGTCGCGGCGTTGGCGCGGGGCAGACGATTACGTTCGACCCGGTGCCGAGCGTGTCGCCGGGCGGCGTGCTGACGTACCGCGTGACGGTGAAGGCGCTGCGAGCGGGCGACGTGCGATTCCGTGCGACGATGAAGACGGATCAGACGACGACCGTGGTTGAGGAAACCGAGAGTACGCATCTTTATTGAGGCACGAAGGCACACAGGCGCGAAGGGTAAATGCAATGAGTAAGCGACACATATCAATGGTGCTCTTGGTCCTTCCGGTCCTGGGGTTTGCGAGTGCGAGTGCGCAGGATGCAGGGCGCGTGCGTGGCGTTTCGCAGCCGATGAAACCGGTGGCTAATGAGCCGGTGATGAAGCGCGTGGATGACGGCGAGATGTCGCTTGTCGCCGACGCCTCGGATGGCGGGCCGAAGGGTGGAAAAGTCGAAAAGTCGAAAAACCGAAAAGTCGAAAACTCGGACTCTCAGCATGGCAACATGACTCCGGACCGCAACGCGGACGCGGCAGGCCCCCTCAAGCCTCAAGGCTCAGGCCTCAAGACTTCTATGCCGGGGTTGACTCAGCTTTATTTCCCATCCGGCGATCGAAACGCGAGCGCGGTGTTGCTCGAACGACAAGGCCCGGCCGAAGTGCGGCGGGGTGAACCGTATTCCTATGAGATCAAGATTACGAACATGACCGGCCTGACGCTGGCCGAGGTGCAGTTGGTGGAGCATCTGGCGGAGGCGTTTGAATTGAAGGGCACGAACCCCGACGGCGGGTCGGCCCCGAATCTGAAGTGGTCGTGGGATAAGCTCAGCCCGCGCGAGACGAAGACCGTCTCGATCAGCGGCAGCGCAAAGACGACCGGGCAGGTGGAGTCGTGCGCGACGGTGACATTCCGCACGGATATCTGTTCGGCGGTGAAGGTGGTGGAGCCGGTGTTGCAACTGGCGATCACGCTCCCGCCGGAGGTGATCTTGTGTGATCCGATTCCGATGACGATGGTGGTTCGCAATTCAGGCTCGGGCGTGGCGAGGAATGTTCGCATTACGGCGTCGTTGCCGTCGGGTTTGACGACGGATGCGCCGCTGACCTTTGCCGTCGGTGATCTGGCGGCGGGACAGATGCGCGAAGTGTCGGCGACGCTCAAGGCGGCGATGAAGGGTTCGTTCACGGCGACGGGCAATGCGATCGAAGACGGCGGACTGACGGCTGACGCATCGGCGACGGTGGCGGTGATGAAGCCGGAGTTGGCCGTCACCAAGACCGGTCCCGAAACGCGCTACATCGGTCGGCCGGCGAAGTATGAAATAACGGTGACGAACAACGGCGATGCGCCCGCGAATGATTGTGTGCTGACGGATGATTTGCCCTCGGGAACGCAGCTATTGGAGACCACGGCGGGAGGTTCCGTGATGGGCAGTCGCGTGGCGTGGAAGCTGGGCACGATCGCGCCGGGCGCATCGAGCACGGTGAGCGTGGCGTTGAAGCCGTTGGTGAAGGGCGTGGTGAAGAACGCGGTCGAGGCGAAGGGCTACTGCTGCGATGCAGCGGCCGAGAGCACGACGAAGGTGATGGGCATCCCCGCGATACTGCTGGAGGTGCTCGACGTGGAGGATCCGATTGAAGTCGGCGCGAACACGACGTATGAGATTGTCGTGACGAATCAAGGTTCGGCCGAGGGCACGAATATTGCAGTCGTCGCGACGCTTCCCGAGGAGATGGAGTTTGTCTCAGCGGTCGGCCCGGTGTCGTTCAATGAGAATGAAAAGACGATCACCTTTGCACCGCTGGCGAAGCTGCCGGAACGGACGAAGGCGACCTATCGCGTCACGGTGAAGGGCAAGGACGTTGGCGACGTTCGATTCAAAATCAGCATGACCAGCGATCAGTCGAAGGTGCCGGTCGAAGAGACCGAAAGCACGCACGTGTATAAGTAGAGGCACAAAGGCACTGAGGCACGAAGGCACAAAGGGGCTAGTCGTCGGACACGCGCGACGTAATCAGAGCCGCGCAGCGCAAGCCAGCGGGGCGCTGACTTCGGAAGTGGATGGTCGGTTTTCCGATTGCGATCCCACAACATTCAATCCCTACCGCGGCACGAAACTCGTCGTCACGTGAACCAGTGTCCAGTAGTAGAAGCCCGGCACACCGATGAGCAATTCGATCGGCCCCGTCTTTCCGTAGGCATACGTTGACACAGCCAACAATCCGACCGTAATGGCGACGAGCGCGAAGTGCAGGGTGATGAATCCTGCGCGGGTTTGTCGCATCCAACCCCACCATGTTGTCGGCGGCTGAGCCGGTGGAAATCGCTTGATCAGGTACAAGGCGATCAGGAACCACCCCACAAAGTGCATGAGGATGTACAGATCAAAGGTCCACGGTCCGATGGCCGGCGCGAGCAGGATGATCCCCATCGTCAGCATGTAGATGGAAAGAACCGGCCGATGGGTGCGCCAGAAGGCCCGCGCCCCGCCGGGGAAACCGCCCGCCATGCGGTACAGCACGGCGATCGCAATGAGCAGCATGGGAACGAACATTGATGTTAGCCGGATGACGAAGGGCCAATCGGCCGGAAAGAAATTGCCGAGTACGGGGTCGGCGTATTTCGCGTTGGTTGATGCGAGTTGGGCGTAGGCCGGCCAAAGAAAAGAAAAGAGCAGGCCGACGCTGAGCCACTCCAGCACCTTCATCATGCGCTCGTGCGTGGCGCGGGCGATCTCGGGCATGTCGCCGTAAGTCTTGTAGAAAAACGAATCATCGCGGAAGCCGTGGATGATGAAGTAGAAGTAGAAAAGGAAGATGGCGAACGGGCTGGTGTGGGCGCCCCAGCGATAGAAAAGGTAGCACACACCGACCGAGGCGACGGCGAGCAAGGCGAAGAGCACTTTGTTTCGCGTCTGTTTCATGCGGCGCGATGAAAGTGCGAACATGAAGGCGATGGTGAAGTGTGGAATGCCGAAGGCCCGCATGGCGAAGGTGGCGGGGTTTTTCAGCAGGCGATAGTTCGGGTCGCGGCGGGTGGTGAATTCGAACCAACCCTCATACTTATCGAACCAGTACACCGTTCCGCAGATGCCGACGATAATGAGTGTCCAGATCAGCGTGCGGACCCAGTTGCGAAAAGTCGGAATTTGCAGCAGCGGCTTTGGCGGATCGTCGAAGGGCGTCGAAGCGGATAACGGAAGGCTTGTCACAATGCGCTCCAAAACCCCGGCGGACGGGGTCGAACAGCGAGTCTTTCACTATCCAGCATCGGCGCGCGGGGGTCAAGCGGCGGCCCCATAAGCGGTTGCAGCGGCCATTGATGAACGCGACAAGAGGCCGGACAATCCGCAATCTCACTGCCACGGCGTCGCCGCGGGGAATGTACACCACAAAGCACGATTGGAACCATCCATGAGTTCATTGATACCTGTTCACGGCGGACTGGCCGAGCCGGTGGATCGCCACGTTAAGCTGGATCGCATTCGGGAGTTTGAGAAGGACGCATCATCCGCGTCTGTCACGGTGACGGTGGATGATGCGGACCTGTCGAGCCTCTATCGATTTGGCGACGGCGGACTCAGCCCGTTGACCGGCCCGATGAATCACGAGGCGTGGCATCGAAGTCTGGATGAAGGCGTCATCAAGCACAACGGCAAGTCTTATGCATGGACGATTCCGATTTCGTTCCCGGTGGATGATGCGACGGCAAAATCGATGAAGCCGGGGCAGGTTGTGCGATTGGCCAACTCGGCCGGCACGACGGTTGGCACTCTGCGCGTGGCGGACGTGTTTCCGTATGACAAGGCTAAGTACATCAAGGGCGTGTATCAGACCGAGCGCACCGATCACCCGGGCGGCAAGATGGTGATGGGCGATCCTCGCACGATGCTGGTCGGCGGCGAGGTGGAGGTGTTGCAGCAGCCGAAGCACCCCGAGTATGGCCAGTACGTGCTGACGCCGCGCGAGACGCGGGCGTTGTTTGCGAAAAAGGGGTGGACGCGGGTGGTGGCCTTTCAGACTCGCAACCCGCTGCACCGGGCGCATGAGTACGCGCTGGTGTATGGGTTGGAGCAGCTTGTGCGACAGTGCGACACGGCGGGCGCGGTGCTCAATCCGCTGATCGGCGAGACCAAGAGCGATGATGTGGACGCTGCGACGCGCATGCGGACGTACAAGGCGCTGATCGATCAGAATGCCCTTGGACAGGGGGACAGCGACGAGGCGCTATGGAAGTCGAAGCCTTACACGTTGCACGATCGCGTCATCCTGCTCGGCCTTGATATCAAAATGTTCTACGCGGGTCCGAAGGAGGCGGTGATGCACGGCATCTATCGCCAGAACTTCGGCTTCACCGACATCATCATTGGTCGCAAACATGCCGATGCGCCGTATGACGACGGCAAGGACATCTGGGACGGCCTCGATGCCCAGCGGATCTTCGACAAGCTGCCGGGCGAATTGGCGATTAAACCGGTAAAGGTCGGTTTCGCGGCGTTTTACGAATCGGTCGGCCGTGTCGATCTCGTGGAGAACCACAAGGATGAGAAGCCAGTCTCCATCAGCGGCCGTGAGATTCGCGAGATGCTGATCGCCGGCAAGATGGTCGATCCGCGAATCATGCGGCCGGAGACGGCGAAGATTCTGATCTCGAAGATGCACAAGGAATAGGTCGCCGCGTCACCATGGAGGCGGGTGGGTTGGACAAACTCCGTCGGATCAGTCTGCTCATCCTCCGCATCGATCTCGCGGCGGCCGCGATCGTTGTGCTTGCGTTGCTGATTGCGAGCATGACACCGTGGGGCATTGCCGAGTTCGCGCCGCAGCAGCAACGGGCCGGGCAAGTTGCACTGTTGGTTCATGCAGCCGCTCTTTTCCTGCTTGCGATTGCATTTGTCGTCGTGCGTCGCGCGGCTCATCTTCCGGCGCGCCTGCCCCAACTCCTCCTCGCCCTGTCGCTGCTTGTTTCGCTCGTGTCGTGCGATCTCCTGGTCGCGATTGGCTTTCCGCCGTGGGAGCCGGAGCTTTACAACTTCATGTATCACCCCGTGCGCGGCTGGACGAATGTGCCCGGAAGCCGCAGCCTTGAGAGCGGCATTCCCGTCGTCATGGATGCGATGGGGATGCGCACCGACGAAGAATCGCCGACGACGCAGCGCGCGGGCGATGGGCCGAGCATTCTCTTTGTCGGGGATTCACTTTCGCAGGGCTGGCATGTTCGTTATCGCGACGCCTTCGGCGTGCAGGCGGTCGAGATTCTAAAGAAGCGTTATCCGGGCCGTGACCTTGTCCCCCTCCTGGGGGCGACGGCCGGCTATGACACGGCGCAGGAGGCGCACTGGCTGGAGGACATCGGCCTGAAGTTGAAGCCGCGCGTGGTCGTGCTGCAGTTTTGTCTGAATGATGTTTTCGCGTCGTTCAACCCGGACAAATTGTGGGAGCAACGATTCGCAAACGGGTGGATCCACCCCGGCCCGCCGCTTTGCTGGAGCGGCATCGGGCGGGCGATCTACACATGGAAACATCTTGCCCGGACATCCACGGGGTTGTTGGCGGAGGGGGCGCGTGTCGAGTGGTTCGGCGTGTCCGAGTTGCTCAAGAGGCAGGAATCGTCGCGCGTGCGCGACGCGTGGGATCGGACGATGAAGTCGCTCGATCGCATCGAGTCGACGTGCCGCAAAGCGGGAATCCCGTTGTTGCTGATTGTCTTTCCTGTTGCGGATCAAATCCTTGACGCCAACGCTTCCGCGCTGAGCCAGGCAAGGCTGAAGGCGTGGGCCTCTCAGCACGGGGTTCCATTTGTCGACGTGCTTCCGGAATACCTACGGCGCTATCCGGATCGGAAAGAGTCGCACCGCATGTTTTGCAAAGACCTTACGCATCCCACAGTCGAGGGCCATCGCGTCGCCGGTGAGCTTTTGGCACTTGAGCTGGAGCAGATGCCGGTGGTGCGGTCTATCCTGGGCCGTTGAAGCGACGGCCCGGGTATCATGGTGTGGCGCGTCCGCGCTGTCTGGAGGTCCGCATGAACCAGCCGAACCGTCCGCTCTTTCGTGATCCGTCGCAGGAAACGTGGCGGCTTTTTCGCATCATGTCGGAGTTTGTCGAAGGCTTTGAGACGATGAGCCAGGTCGGCGAGGCCGTCTGCGTGTTTGGATCGGCGCGGATGGCGCCCGATGCGCCCGCGTATCAGGCGGCGGAGCGGCTTGGCGCGGGGCTGGTCAAGAAGGGGTTTGCGGTCATTACCGGCGGCGGGCCGGGCATCATGGAGGCGGCAAACAAGGGGGCGTTCCAGGCGGGCGGCACCTCGGTCGGGCTGAACATCACGCTGCCGCACGAACAGGAGGCGAATCCCTATCAGAACGTCGGGATTGAGTTTCACTACTTCTTCGCGCGGAAGGTGATGTTCGTGAAGTATTGCGTCGGGATGGTGTGCTTTCCCGGCGGGTTTGGCACGATGGACGAGTTCTTCGAGGCGATGACGCTGATCCAGACCGGCAAGAGTCCCGCGTATCCGGTGGTGCTGTTCGATTCGCGCTTCTGGACGCCGCTGGTGAACATGATGCGCACGACGATGCTGGAGGGGTATCGAACGATCTCGCAGAAAGACATGGACCTGTTCCTGGTGACGGATGACGTGGATCATGCCGTGGAGCACTTGCGCACCAGCGTCGATCTTTCCATTGCCACCCTTCGCCACCCGACCACGGTTGAGGAGGCGGCCATACCTCAGGAGCAGCGGATCAGCGGTGAGGGCACACGCTACGGGAAACGCTCCCGACGGAAGTGGACGAATTTTGAATGAGCGTGGACCGATCGCAGAATCGGGCCGATGATTGGGGGATGACCGAGCCGAGCGAGCGATCCATCCTGCAGCGGCATCGACGCCGCTATCGTGTTGCGGACACGGCGGCCGCGCTGGTGGACGCCATGCTCGCGGTCATTGAGCGTTCGACGCGGCGGGCGATTCCGCGTCCTCGGAAGATTCTACTCGCCAACTTTGGGCATCTCGGCGACATCGTGATGTCCACGCCGTGCCTTTCGATTCTGCGGAAGGCATTTCCCGAGGCGACGATTGGATTCCTCATTGGCAGTTGGGCGCGGCCGGTGCTGGAGGGGCATCCTGATATTTCGCGGCTGCACGTGGTCGATCATTGGTTCATGGATCGCGGCCCGGAGAGCCGGTTTGTGAAGGCGCCGCGCTACTGGCGCGATTGCCTGCGCGTGGCGCGCGAGATTGAGCGCGAGCGGTACGACGTGGCGATCGATCTGCGGGCCTACAAACCGAACGCAATTCCCGTCTTGCGCCTGGCCAACATTCCCGTGCGCATTGGATACACCAAGGTCGGGTTCGGCCCGCTGCTGACGCACCCACGCCGGTTTGTGTATCGGCGGGCGCATGAGACCGTGGTGCAGTCGGATTTGCTGGAGGCGTTGGGTGTTTCGCAGGCCGAGCGCGAGGATGCGGCGTTTCATCTGCCGCTTTCGGAGTCGGGGCTGGCGGAGGCGCGGCGCGTGTTGGGGGACACGAGCGGGCCGTATCGCGTGGTTCATGCGGGCGCGAGTGTGGCGGTGCGCGACTGGCCGGTGGAGAGTTGGCGGGCGTTGGTCGAACGACTGACGCGCGAGGGGCGGCGGCTGGTGTTCACGGGTCGCGGGCCGCGCGATCGGGCCATTGTTGAACACATCGCGACGGGCTTGTCGAATTGCATCAACGCGTGTGATGCCCTGTCGTGGGCGGGGCTGGTGGAGATGATTCGTGGGGCGGAGTTGGTCTATAGCGTGGAGACGGCTGCGGGGCATGTGGCCGTCGCGGTGGGCAGCCCGGTGGTTGCGATCTATGGCGGGATGCAGGATTGGCGGCACTGGGCGCCGCGGGCGGGGCCGGGGAGCGTGTGTTTGTCGAATGTGGTGCCGTGCTGGCCGTGCTTTACGTACAACGGATGTGGGGATGAGAAGTGTTTGAAGGGGATCGGCGTCGTCGATGTTTACCGGGCAGGGGAAGCACTGGTAAGTAAATGACCAATGACGAATTACAAATTTCCAATTACAAATTTCCAATTTCCAATTTCCAATTACCAATTACCAATTTCGAGTGCGGATGCTGAATGGCTCATTGGTAATTCGTAATTCGTCATACTTCCTTCCACGCATGAAGCATCACCGGTGCGCCGGCGCGGTGTTCGATTCCTTTTGTGAGGATGCGGTATTTTGGGTCGATGCGGCGGAGCATGGTGGTGATCTTCTCGGCGTGGTCGGCTTCGTGGTACGTCGTGATGGCGATGCGCGGTTTGTTGGCGGCGATGGTTCGCTCGGCACCGGCCAGCATTTTCAATTCGGCCCCTTCGAGATCGGCCTTGATGTAGGTGAGGGAGCGGCCCTGGTCGGCGAAGAGCGAGTCGACGGTACTAGCCCGCACGGTGATGCCGTTGGCAGCTCCGACGGTGGCATCGCCTGCGGCGACGATGGTGGAGTCGAGGACGCCGTCGGAGAGTTGGAGTTCGCCATTCGCGTCGGAGAGGGCGAAGGGCAGCAATTCGAATCGGTCGCTGCCCGCGAAGGTCTTGCCCATCGCCTCGATCCACATCGGCAGCGGCTCGGCGGCGTAGGCACGCTTGCAGCGATGCTCGGCCTGCAAGGAGAACAGTCCCTCGGCTGCACCGCAGTCGAGGACGATGTCATCCGGCCGCAGGCGGGTCGGCTCGATCTGGTAGTAGTGCCAGTCGCGGGCGTGGAATTGTTCGACGATGAGCATTTCGAGCATGTAGCGGCCGACGCGCGTCGGGAAGAAGAGCGGGCGGGGGAGGCCGCGAAGCGTGACGCGCCAGTCGGGCGGCTCGTCGTCGATTCGCTCGATGTATCGGCGGGCCTTGCGGCCGAGCGTGGGGTCGAGGGCGACGGTGAGCAGATCGAGCAGGCCGACGCCGTTGCGCCGCCCGGCGAGCCAGTGGCGGAGGAGGTGGAGGCGGTAGGCGTGGGCGGCGAGCATGGGGGGTAATTTACTGGGTGGCGCAGTGGATCACGAATCATGGGCGGTCTCCGCCGGGCGATTTCCCCGGAAATGGAAGCACCCGCAAATAGCCGCAAATCGGGGTTTTTGGCCGCAAGAAAGTGCAAGTTGTTGCGGGTATGAGGCGCTTGGGGCGGCAGATCGAGCGGTGGAAACGTCGAAAAGTCGAAAAGTCGAAACATCCTGCCTCGGGGGGTGAACTTCGCGATGAAAGGTCGAAACCGTGGGCCGAGAAGCTGGGGATCAAGAGGAGGGAGTGGTTTCTGCGCAGCGAAGGGGCGCGAGGGGAATGGGTGTTGGGGAGCATGTTGGGCCTCCTTTGTGCACGCCGCGACAACACTAACAGATACCTAACTAATATAGTCCATGGGCGGGCGGGGTCAAGGGGATTTTGAAATTATTTTTGAGGTTCGTAAGTCGCGGCCCGGGGGCGGGTTGGGGCGGAAGGATTTTCTCTGGGGGGGGAATTACGGTACTTTGTCTGATGATCGCGATGGTGGATCGTGCCGGCGCGGAATCCCAGTTTCCCGAACGAAAAAGGTGGGATTAGGTGGGACGGCGGGAATGCAGAATGTCGAATAGCGAAATCGGAAGGCGGTTGTCACGGGGCAAGGGCTTGGCTCCTATCCTGGTCCGGAAAGTCTGGGGCGCGGAATCTCCGGGGTTTTGTTCATACACCGATCAATCTTGCTCGTCGTTTCAGGCGGGTGTGATTTTTTTGATAAGGCGTTTGGCGGGTGAGGGTTGGCGTCGCGGCGGGTGCGGGTTTTGCAGGGCGAACCGGTTGCCGTGGTGGAATGGTCAGGGATGTCGCATCGTTTTGTGGTTGGGGCGTGACGTCGGTCGCGTGAATGGTGGGATTTGGAAG
>JACRIM010000046.1 GCA_016235815.1 Planctomycetota bacterium | reverse complement strand
GGTCTGCGCCGATGAAGTGCATGGTCTTCTCCTTCTGTGGAAATGGTTGCGTAATCAAAAAACACCGCAATGGTTTACCACGAACGCAAGGAACCGTGTGCCTCGACGCGACCTCCGCTTCATAGTTTCAAGATTGATAGGTGCCTGACAAAAGAAAGAGGGAGAGTGCCCTGTGTACACAACAACCCGATCCCCCCACGCCACCCATCAATTGTCGCCTTGCATGAAGCCCCCAGCGACCATCTGCGAATCTGCGGTCCTAAGTCCTCGCGCCTCAAGCCTCAAGCCTCAAGTCTCAAGTCTCAGGACTCAAGACTCAAGACTCAAGACTCAGGACTCAAGACTCAGGACTCAAGACTTTTTTTGCGGCCTTTTGCGGGCTTTTGCACGAATTTGCGGCCACTTTTTTTTGAACGGAGCGCGTTATGGATTTTCTGATCGACCATCGCGATAACACCTCCACCGTCGTGAGGATCCTCGAGCCCGAGCAGCTCAACCAGCTCGACCTCGCCATCATCACGCGCAAGCCGCCCACCTTCACGGCGTGCTACGAACAGTTCGAACTCAAGAGCCTCGGCATCAGTTTCGACGCCTTCTATCGCTACGCACGCCGTCTCCGCACCAGCCTTCGTGCCAAGGCCCTGGCCCAGCGCGACATCCCCGCCCCCGATGAATCCGAGGCCGTGGCTGCTCAGCTCGTCAGCCAGCGCATGGTCGAAGCCCTCCTGACCCAGCAGGTCGGGGCACGCACACTTCACCGTCTCGCTGACGCCTACCGCATGACCGCCCAGATCGAACTCCAGCGCCGCCGCCTCGACATCGCCGAGGAAACCGTGATCCGCCGCATCGGCGCCACCACCGACCACCAGCCGCTACTGCCCGCGGCGCAATCCAATCCACCGACAGCTGAACCTGCAGATGATGAACAAAATGGCCCCAATCCCTGACGTGAAAAAAGCGGGCGACGCGACTCGAACGCGCAACATCTAGCTTGGAAGGCTAGTGCTCTACCATTGAGCTACACCCGCGAACTGTGCCGGGCATTCTAGCGGCGGGGTGCGCGGTGGTGCAAACAGCCCATAAACATTAGGTGAAACGTCACTTCGCCGTGCCGGCCGGGAAGTCGCATTGCGAATCAGATGAGCCGTGGTCTATACTAATGGTATGAGCACGGAAGACATCCGCGATGCCTTGAAACGCGAACCATTCGAGCCGTTCCGCATTCGAGTCACCAGCGGAGACCACTATGAGGTTCGCGATCCGCTGAGCGCCGCGATGATGAAATCTCGCCTGTTCGTCGCGCTCCCGCACTCTGACCGGTCGGTCTTCATTCCCTACCTGCATATTGCCGCCGTTGAAACCTTGAACGGCAGCGGCCATCGCGCCCGGCGAAAGCGCCGACAGTAAGTCGCGCGTTGCGCGGCGTTACTCAGCACTTCCTTACGGGCGCGGATATGAATGGTGGGAGATGCCCACGTTCGGCGCGTGCAGCCGCGACCAGGAGAGCAGCGACACCAACGCCCACAGGCAGAAGTTGTGATCGGCTCGGCCGGCAGCGTGGTCGTCGAGCATTCGCCGTGCGCCCTCGCGGCTGAGCAGCGTGCCCATGAAGCAGCGATCCGACTCGATCAGGTCGCGCGCCCACGGCCGCAGCGGGCCGCGCAGCCACGGGCCGACCGGTACCTCGAAGCCCTTCTTCGGCCGATTGTGCAAGCTCGGTGGGAGCATGTCGCGAAACGCCTCGACGAGCAGGTGTTTCTTCTTCCAGCCGGAGAGCTTCCACGTCCACGGCAGCGGGAAGACGCCATCGACGACGTCGTTGTCGAGAAAGGGCGACCGCACCTCCAACCCGTGGGCCATCGACATCAAGTCCACCTTCGTGAGCATATCATCGGGCAGGGAGAGTTGCCATTCGGTACGCAGGTGGTGGTTCAGATCGTTCTCGGCCTTCGGCTCGCCGCGATAGGCCCACAGTTCGGCGACGATCCGTTCGAGGTGCGACGCAGCGTCCGACGGATTCTCAAAGAGCGTGGCAAACGTGGCGTCGTCGGAGGTGCGCATCCAGTTGGCGTAGCGGTGCGGCAGGCGCGGGTCGAGTGAGCGTATGGCGCGTTTCAACTGGCTGGCGATCCCGCCTAGTCGCGTCTCGCGCCGCGCGGGCAGTCGCTCGATCATGCGGCGGATGGGACCGTAGAGCGGCTGCGAGCCGAACCAGTCGAACGACTCGATCAACTTTGCCGCGGCGTAGCGGTTGTAGCCGGCGAAGAGTTCATCGGCGCCGTCGCCGGAGAGGGCCACGGTGACATGCTCGCGCGTCAGGCGACTGAGCAGATAGGTCGGCAGGGCGGAGCTGTCGGCGAATGGTTCACCAAGGTGCGACTGCACGGTCGGGATCACCTCACGTATCGCATCGAGCGAGAGCGGCAGCTCAGTATGGTCGGTGCCGTGCATCGCGGCCACCTCGCGCGAATACCGGCTTTCATCGAAGTAGGCCTGGCCGGGAAAGGTCACGGCGAAGGTGCGTACGCGATGGGATGACTCCCGCGCGGCAACGGCTGTGACGATGGATGAGTCGATGCCGCCGGAGAGAAACACGCCGACCGGCACGTCGGCGATGAGGCGACGGCGTACGGCACCCGCCACGCGCTCGCGCAGCATGGCGCAGGCGTCGTCGAAGCTGATGGGTGGTGGAGTGTTTGGCGGGTCGGCGGCCCACTTCTCAATGCTTGCGCGGCCGTCGCGAAACCGGAGCAGGTGGCCGGGGCGGAGCTTGTGGACGCAATGAAAGATGGTCCGTGGGGCGGCGATGAATCCGAGGGTGAGGAGTTGAGCGACGGCGTGCGGGTCGATGGCGAGGTCGGTGCTCGCGGGGCGAAGGGCGGCCATCTCGCTGGCGAAGGCGATGCCGCCGGGGATTTCGGCGTGAAGGAGCGGTTTCACGCCGGTGCGGTCGCGTGCGATGGTGAGTGTTCGCGTGGGCGAGTGCCAGACGGCGAAGGCGAACATGCCGCTGAGTCGGCGAAGGAAGCCGAGCGACGGATCGCGACGGCAGAGTTCGAGGAGGACTTCGGTGTCGCCGGTGGATCGAAAGGATGCGCCGTCTGCACGAAGTTCGTCGCGCAACTCGCGAAAGTTGTAAATCTCGCCGTTGAAGATGAGCGTGGTCGTGCCGTCGGCCGAGTGCATCGGCTGATTGGCGGCGTCGGTGAGGTCCTGCACCTTGAGACGAGAGTGGGCGAATGCGAGGCCGACGGCAGGATCGGTCCAGGTGTGGTCGCCGTCGGGGCCGCGGTGGCGAATAGCGGCGAGCATGTGGTTGAGCGCGGCCGGTTCGAGGAGACCGCTTTGTCGAATGTAGCCTGCGATTCCGCACATTGATGGTGGATGGTATGGACGAACGGGCGCGGGGCCAAGAATGGAATCGCCGCGACGAAAGCGGGCAGGGACTCCCGCCCCACTGATGCGAGTCAGCAGTCAGGGACACCTGCTCCCGTTGTCGCGCGGTTGCGTTGATTGCGTGAGCCGATAGGCTAGCGGGCCGCATGAAGATTCTGCACATTGTTCAATCGCTCGATCCTGCGTGGGGAGGGATCGCCCGCGTGCTGCCCGAGTTGGCGACGGTGCTTGCGCAGGCTGGGGACGAATGTCGGATCGCGACGCTTGCGGGCGGGAAATTCGGGAGTCCGCCGTCGATTGACGGCGTCGAGGTGCTTTGTTTTGGTGCGAATCAGGGAAGCTGGTTTGCGCGATCGGCGGAGTTTGACCGGCGGATCAATGAATTGGTTTCGTGGGCCGACGTGGTTCATCTGCATGGGCTGTGGACGGGGCAGAACTGGTCGGCGGGCAAGGCGGCGCGTCGGTCGGGAAAGCCCTGCATTATGACGCCGCACAGCATGATGATGCCGTGGGCCTGGAATCGGAGCTGGTGGAAAAAGCGGCCGACGGGGTGGCTGTTCGAGCATGGGAATCTGCGGAAGGCGGCGTTGCTTCATGCACTGGCCCCGGGCGAGGCGGAGGCGATGCGGGCGCTGGGGTTCAATTCGACGATTGAGACGATTCCAAACGGGATTCATGTGTCGGCCTATGAGACGTTGCCGCCTGCGGAGCGACTGATTGCGAGGTTTCCGGAATTGAAGGATCGGCGGTGGATTCTCTTCCTTGGGCGTATTCATCCGCAGAAGGGGATCGTGCAGGCGATGCAGGCCGGGTTTGATGTGTTTTCGGCGGCGAAGCAGTGGCACCTGATCGTCGCGGGGCCGGATGAGGTCGGGATGCGCAGCGTGCTGGAGGCGGCTGTGCGGCGCAAGGGGGCGGCGGATCGGGTGACGTTTACGGGGATGCTCGATCGTGAGGACACGCTTGCGGCGCTGGGCGGGGCGGAAGTGCTGTTGCAACCGAGCATGAGCGAAGGGCTGAGCATGTCGATCCTGGAGGCGCTGGCCTCGGGCGTGGCGGTGGTGATTTCGCCGGCGTGCAACATGCCGATGGTGCAGGAACGAGGGGCGGGGGTGATCGTCGAGCCGCAGCGCCGGGCGATTGCGGGCGTGTTGGCGAAACTGGTGGCGCAGTCAACAGGGGAGTTGCGGGCGATGGGCAGCCGGGGGCGCGCGTTGGCGCGGGAGCAGTTCGACTGGTCGGTGCTGACGCCGCGGTATCGGGCGATGTATTCGCGGGCAGTGGGGCGTTAGTCAATCAGCGCGCAAAAGAAAGCCCCGATGCGAGTGAACGCACCGGGGCTTGGTTGTGTCGCAGGAAAACGCTTCTTACTGGGCCAGATCCACCCAGGCGAGAAGGTCCAGTCCATCCACGGCTAGGTCGCCATTCACGTCGGCGGCACAAATCCGCGAGACGTCGAGGCCCAGCAGGTGATCTGAGAATTGCGGGATGTCGAGGTCGTTCAGGACGCCGTCGCCGTTGAAGTCGCCGACGAGGACGCTGAGGCTGAGGATCTCGGTGTCATTTCCGCAGGCGTTGGTGCCGGTGACCTGAATCAGGTAGGGCGTGGGTGACGTAACTGGGATTGGCCATGAGACCTGCCCGTTGCCGGAGTTGATGGTCATTCCGGCGGGGGGTGAACCGCTGAGCGACCAGGTGATCGGTGCCGTGCCGGTGAAGGTCGGAATACCGGAGGCGTAGGCCGAGCCGCAAACGGTCGATGCGGCAGCGATGGGGCTGACGTTGACCGGCGTGCAGGCCGGGGCAGCGGCCGAGAGGTCCAACGTGTAGAGCTGTGACTCAGTCGGGGCATCGCCTTCCGAGACTCGCACGAAATAGTCGCCGGCAGCCGGCAACGAGAACCCGACAATTGTTTCCGTACCGCCTGAGGGTTGCGCCGCACCGGTAGCGAGCACTGTGACACCATTGGTATCGATCAGGTCTACGTTTAGATTTGCAATCGTCAAGCTGTTCACGTTGGCCACGTTGTTATTGCAGTTCGCATCCTGTGTATAGGATGCATATGACTGCCCGCGCGGTGTGACGGTCACGGTCACATCGCGCGCCGCGTTCAGCGTGAATTTGTACCAGTCCAGTTCGCCGTTTGCGTCGATGCTCACCGTTGAACTGTTCGTCGGTGCGCCGCCACCGATCGGTGCAGGTACGGTACCGACCGTGATCGGCGAACCCACGTCAAGGAGGCCAAGCACGCGCGCCGTTGCTGACGTGTTATTGTTTCCGCTCACGTCGCCGTAGTGCCGTTGCGCTGCGCGAAGGTCGTCGTGTCGAGGACCGTCATAGCCCGTGCTTATGAACGGCTCCATGAGCTTGGCGGCGATTGCCGGACAGACGTGGCTGAGGCCCATGCCGTGACCGTGCTCGTGTGAAATAATGTTTCGCATGAAGCGATTCATGCCAACGCCGGCGCCCGCCGCCCAGTTCTCACTGGCGTCGAGTACCATGTCGCCGCCGCTGGGCGGGAAAAAGTTGTACGCGAGGACGTTGTTTACACCGTCGATGTTCTTCATGCTGATTCGGCAGTCGCCGCGAAAGCCCGCAGCACCGACTGAACCAAACATCGCCGCTCCGTCGTCCCAGTCATTTCCACCAGATGTAACGCGTGTGTAGGTCAGGCCCGAAACCGCCTGCCAACGATCGAAGCAGGCCTGGACTCGGGCGATCCATGTGGCCCGGCCGCCCTGCGCAGCAAACTGTGCGTCAAGGGTGGCGAAAAGGACGCTTGGGCCGGCCGCTTCGCCGATTCCGTTCGGAATATTGGTTCCATCTGGAACGAATGACCAGGTCAGCGCGCGCGGCGTGCCCTGAGCACCCGACCAGCGCGTATTCAGGATATACCGTGAATTGGCGTTCAGTACTTCCTGCTCCAAGTGAGCGACGACGTCCGCCGGCGTGCCCTTTGCAAAACAGGCCTCAGCCCCGCCCGCCGGCTTGGTAAAGTTCTTTTGATACCATTCAAGTGGCTGACCCGGGGAGGGATCTGATTCTTCGCCTGTGTCAATCGTGCAAGCCATAGAACCCGCAGGCGTTGCTTGCACAGGTACATCGACCTGCGGCGAAGGAAGCAGTACTGCTGCGCCGGCGATCAGTGTTGCCGCGATAAATGATAGAAACCAAAAGACGCGATTCGACATAAACGAGAACTCCCTTAGCGCAGCCGGTTGACGTGCCGACACTCGCAAACGATTACCGCCGCATCACGCTGGGGAATCTCCCGGTGAAGACGAGGTAATTCATGTTTTTCTAGGTCGCCGCACGAATGCGCGGCTTAGGTCGCGAGGTGTTATCCCCACACACCACCGATACTTATGTTACCGAAACGGCTTCCTGAAAGTCAACAAAACACGTCGGATAACATCAAGAAAACGGGACGGTACCGGTCGTTTTTGGGGCTAACCCTTCCTGCCCAGATGGCAGTCAATGAGAAGAAGCCATGCTTCGGCAGCCCCGACGGAGGTAAGCGACTGGTCGAAAAAAGTGCGTCCCGATTGGGGGTTTCGGGCTTGAAGATCATTTCGGATGGATTGGATCGCGTGGATCAGGTCGGCGGAATCGCCATGGCGCACCACGAGGCCGACGCTGTGTGATTTTACCCACTTGGCGATCTCGGACTTGTTGCTCCCAATAAACACCACGGGCTTTCCGGCGGCGAGGCAGGCGTAGACCTTGTATGGCATGGCCTGGTCGAACATGGCGTCGTGTTGGGAGATCAGGCAGACATCGGCGGCGTCGAGTACCTGGCCCAGTTTTTCGGCAGGTTGATAGTTGATGAGCATGGAATTGGCTGGCAGGTCGCGGGCCATCGCGGCGCGATGGGGGCCGTCGCCGATGAACTGGAAGAGGATGGTGGGGTCGCCTTGCAGTTGCTTCGCGGCGGCCAGGATGGTGTCCATCGGGTGGGAGAGACCCATGTTGCCGGCGTATTGGACGAGGAATTTTTTGTGAGGGTTCGTTTCGGCGGCGAAGGTGTTCGGCCCGGTGAAGGAGAGACGGGCGGGGTCGTAGCCGTCGTGGATGGTGTGCAGCTTTGTGGGGTCGATGCCGCGTGTGTTGGCGATGCGCTGCGTGATCGGCGTGGAGATGGTGACGACGGCGGCGGCGTCTTGCATGGCGCGGGTGTCCCATTGCAGCCAGCGGCGATAGACGAAGGAATTTGCGTTGAGTTTGCCAAGGGTGGCGACGAGGTCGGGATAGAGGTCGAGGACTTTGTAAATGAACGGACAGCGATGAATCTTCGCGATTTTGGCGGCGAGCATTCCGCCCTGCGGCGGGGCGGTGGTGCCGATGACGAGGTCAACGCGGTTGAGATTTCGTGCCGCGCGTAAGACATTTCGATGAAACGCCGCGAAGCCGAGGCCGCGCGAGAGGAGGCTGTCGCGTCGAACGGCGGGGCGTTCAACGCGGAGGATGCGGACGCCGTTTACGGATTCTTCGGTGGTGTAAATGCGGGTCGGATCATCCCAGGCGCGGTTGCCGGTGAGGACGGTGATGCGCCAGTCGGGTCGCAGGGCGGCGATTTTCTCCATGTGATCGGCGGCGACGACGGCACTGGCGCAGATATCGGGGTGGTAGAACTCGTTGAGGAGGAGGATGTGCGGCGTTGAACTCATGGCGGCCTTTTGCTCTTGGAGATTCTACCGGCCCAGCCAGTTTCGCCAGCATGCGCGCACCTGTTCCAAGTCATAAGGGCGGCCACACTCGGGGCAGTTCTGATGATCGGGTAGGCCGCGGAGGCTGTAGCCGCAGTGAGGGCAGAGTGCGCCGTCGGATTCCTTCAATGCACGAATCCACTTGGCGCGTGCTCGGACGTGGATGCCGTAGGCGCTGATCAGGCCAATGACGCCGGCGACGATTGCGATGGGGTAGTAGGCGTGTATGCCGCGCCTAGTTCGACGGGCGAAGCCGGCATCGAACATGAAGAACATCACGAACATGGAGACAATGACAAGCAGAATAACGCCATTTTGGCGGCGCGATGCGACGGGCGGCGCGCCTTTGATGATGTGGTAGAGCTGGTCGCTCGGGGTGATCAAACCGCGGGCGTGCCGACGGTAGCGCCAGAGGACTGCGATGGAGGCGAGCGCGATAACGACGAGGTAGACAAGCGTCAAACAATCAGGCTCCAAGTTCGAGCGAGCTACTCATTCGTAGGCGCGGAAACGAGATTACCCAGCTCTTCGAGCAATTGCCTTTGTTCGGGAGTGGCATTCTCGACGAGAAAAAATTGAAGATTGTTGCCGTCGGTAAGGGGCATTTCCAGTAATACCGCTACCGACGCGTCAGAGCCTTCGCGCTTCCATCGTCGATCGCTTCCGTTTCGATGGAGAATTAGTTCGTTACATCCGATCTCCGGAGCGATGGTCGCCAACGCTTCGACCAATTCCTGATCGTTCTTCGCACTCGCGATTCGCAGACGGGCGAGTTGGGCTGCGACGTGGAGTTGGCGTGTTTCTTCGCGGCCGCTCCAGCGGGCGGTCCAGCCGCCCCATTCGAGGTAGCCGAGGACGCGTGCGCTGAAGTAGGCGACGGCCAGTGCGCCGACGATGCTCAACCCTACGACGAAGTGATTTGAGGTCATGGCCGCGATGCAAAGCACGGCAACGACGATGGCGGCGAGATAGATTTGTACCGTGGCCCACGAAGGGCTGCCGCCGCGTGCGAGCAGGCGATGGTGGATGTGGTCGCGGTCGGATGAGAAGAGGGGTTGTCCACGGGCCATGCGACGTGCGACGGCAAGGAGCGTGTCGAAGATGGGGTAGCCGAGGGCGAAGAGCGGGGCGAGGATCATGACGGCGGTGTGCGACTTCTGCGCCGAGGCCAGCGAGGCAAGGGCGAGGTACATTCCCAATGAGAGGGAGCCGGTGTCTCCGAGAAAGACGCGGGCGGGGTGGAAGTTCCATCGAAGGAAGCCGAGCAGGGAGCCGGCGAGCAGCACCATCATGACCGCCATGTAGTAGTTGCCGAGCCAGATAGCGACGATGGCGTTCACGGCCGACGCGAGGAAGCAGATGCCGGCGGCGAGGCCGTCCAGCCCGTCGGTGAGGTTGATGGCGTTGGTGATTCCCACGATCCACAGGAGCGAAAGCACGACGCCGACGGGCATTGGCAGCACGACGGACTCCATGAATGGAAGCGTGACAGCCCCGATGCGAAAGCCGAGTGAGACCGCCGCGATGGCGACGACGGACTGCACCATCAGTTTCACTTTCGGGCGGATGGGGTTGCGGTCGTCGATCATGCCGAGCAGGGTCATGCAGGCGGTGCAGGCGATGAGGCCGTAGATCATGGGGCTGCTGGAGCGGAGCATCTCGCCGACGCGGTTGTTCAGTTGCAGCGCGGCGACGGCCCCGGCGAAAACGGTTGCGAAAATAACGAGGCCGCCCATGGTTGGCGTGACGTGTTCGTGGGCCTTACGTCCGCCGGGTGTGTCGACCCATCCGAGGCGCTTGGCGAGGATGATGTAGAGCGGGGTGGCGATGGCCGTGCATAATGCGGCGGTGATGAAGAGCAGGAAGTAGCTCTTGAATTGGAGAAAGTAGGCAAGCCAGTCGGGAACGCGGAGGCCGGCGAATGTCGTTTGAGCGAGGGGCAAGGCGTAGGCCCTTTGGTACACTGGACGACTGATTCTATGTAGAGCCGCGGATTTGTCCATCCGCGACGATGCGACGAGCCGCGCTGCGCAGGCAGGCGGCTTTGCGACAGGTGAGTAGAAGCCCTCGCTGGCGCGCGGGCCTCGCGGAATTTCACATGGGCGTACGACTTATCGCGGGCAGGGCGGGCAGCGGCAAGACGCATCGGTGTCTTTCGCAGATTCGCGATCGGCTGGCGGAGAGCCTCGTTGAAGGTTCGCGGTTGATTCTGCTTGTTCCCGAGCAGGCCGGCCTGCAGATGGAGCGTTCGCTGCTGGCCATGTCGGGCGCGGGGACGCTCGGCCGGTGTGAGGTTCTTAGTTTTCGCCGGCTTGCACATCGCATCCTGAGCGAGGCGGCGGGTCCTTCGCCGGTGCCGCTGACGCCTTATGGCCGGCAGATGGCGTTGCGGTTGTTGATCTCCCGAAATTATCGAAGGCTGCGCGAATTTGCGAAGGTCGCGGAGCGGCCGGGGTTCGTTCACGCGATCAGTCTGAGCATGGCGGAGCTGATGCAGGAGGCCGTCACGATTGAGTCGCTTCAGGAGGCGGCGGGCCGTGCCGAGTCGGAGGGTCACCCCGCGGCGGCGCGGCTGCATGATGTATCGCTGCTCTACCACGCCTATTTGGAGTATCTCGGTTCGGAGCGTGTTGATCCTGAGGGCGTGCTGGATTTGTCGCGGGCGCGGATGGGGGATGCGCCGTGGTTGCAAGGGGCCGAGGTGTGGATCGATGGCTTCGCGGGATTCACGCGGCAACAGGCGCGGATGATCTTGGCACTTGGGCGCGTAGCCGGCCATGTGGATATTGCGCTGCTGCTCGATCCGGCGCGGGTGGGCCATGCGGCGGATGAATTGTCGCTCTTTGCAAGGACGGAGAGGACGTGGGCGGAGTTGGCGGAGTCGCTCCGCGAAGAGGGCGTCACGGTCGAGCCGGCGGTGTTTTTGAACGCCGCATCGCGCCCTCGATTTGCGTCGGCGCCGATGCTGGATGCACTGGAGCGGGATTTGTTCAGCGTTCCGCGGCGCAGCGGTTTTGCGGCGACGACGGAGGGCGAGCCTAACTCGACGATTCGATTCGTCCAGGCACCGGATCGGCGCTCGGAAGTGACGGCGGCAGTCCGGGCGGTGCAGGACCTGGTCACTCGCGCCAATTCTCCGCTGCGCTATCGTGACATTGCCATCGTCGTGCGTGACCTTGAGCCTTATCACGACCTGATTTCGGCCGCGCTGCAGTCCTCGGGGATACCGTTCTTTATCGATCGTCGGCGCCCGACGTATCACCATCCGCTCGTGCAGGTTGTTCGGGCCGCGTTGTCGTTGCACAGCGACGGGAGGATTGACCGTGCGATGTCGGCATTGTTCAAATCGGGGTTGAGCGGATTGCCGGACGATCTCGCCGATGCGATGGAGAACTATGCACTTGCGCACGGACTGGTGTCCGCGGCGACGTGGGATGAGCCGTGGCGGTTTCCGCTCCCGGGGATGGGGGATGAAAAGCGGCCGTCGCGCGCGGCGGTTGCGCGACTGGGGGAGATTGAGGCGGGGCGTGCGAGGTTGCGCGAACAGTTGGGTGACTGGTGGCCGAGCGACGAAGTGCAGAAAGGGAAGCGGCCATGTCGTGAATGGACAAGCGGACTGTTTGCGCTGTTGGAGCGGTTGCAGGTCACTCCGGCATTGGGCCGGTGGTGCCATGAGGCGACGGCCCGCGGCGAACTGGATGAGGCCGACGAGCATCAGGCGGTTTGGAACGACTTCGTGAAATTGCTCGATGAGTTGGTGGCGGCGTTGGGTGATGAGGCCATGACGCGGCGGCAGTTTCGGGAGGTGCTGGAGTCGGGGCTGTCGCAGCTTTCGCTGGGACTTGTGCCCTCGACGCTCGATCAGGTGCTGGTCAGTTCCATTGAGCGAAGCAGGCATCCGCCGGTGAAGGCGGTGCTGGTGATTGGTTTCGGGGCTGGGCAGTTTCCGGCGAGTGTCAGTGAAGACACGATCCTTGCCGACGAAGAGCGCGGGTGGCTGGAGGCTGGCGGCGTAAAGCTGACGCGGACTCGTAAGGGCCGGTTGCTCGACGAGCGGATGCTGGCGTACATCGCGTTGACGCGGCCGAGTGAGTTTCTTTGGGTGAGCTATCCAACAGCCGACGAGCGCGGGCGGGAACTGGGGCCTTCGCCGTATTGGGGGCATGTTCGAAGCGCGCTTCCGGATATCGCAGAGGAAGTAATTGCCGAGGGCGATGCGCGGAATGTCGGCACGGAGGGCGAGCTGGTGGCCGGGGTTACGGCGTGGGCACGGGAGCGGTGCCAACGCGCCGAAGGTAATGAACAAAGTGCGGCGTGGGCAGCGGCTTATGAGTGGGGCCGCTCGAACGATCGCATCGCACGCGCGCTGAAGGCATCGCTTGGCATATTGATGGATCGGTCGCAGGGGATGTTGTCGAAGGAGACTGCGTCGGCATTGTGGCGGTCGCCCTATCGCACGAGCGTTACGGCGATGGAGCAGTATGCCGAGTGCCCGTTCCGACACTTTGCGGCGCGCGGGCTTTCGCTGCAGGAGCGACACACGCATGACATCGCCGCGATGGACATGGGCAAGGTGTATCACCGTGTGTTGGAGCAGTTTGTCAACGAGCTGATCGAGACGGGACGGCCACTGACGGAGATTCCGGTGGAGGAGATCGCCGCGAATCTTGATCGGCTGTGCAAGTCGGCCGTGCCGGAATATGCCGAGCAGGTTCGCATGGAGGAGCGTGAGAAACGATTGGCGCTTTGGCGCGGTGGCGTGGAATTGCCGCCAGCCGTGCGCGGGGCGAAGGCGTTGCTGGGACGCACGCGTCTGCGGCCATGGCGGACGGAGATGGCGTTCGGTCTTGACGGCGAGGGAGCGTTACCGGCGCTGGAGATTGCGACGCCGAAGGGGCGGAAGGTGCTGCTGCGCGGGCGCGTGGATCGGGTTGATCTCGTGCAGGGCGGGCAGGTGGCCGTGGTGTTTGATTACAAGCGGTCGTCGGGTTCGCGGCTGAAGTTGGACCGCGTGTATCACGGGCTGGCGCTGCAATTGTTGAGCTATCTTCTTGTGCTACGCAACCATGTGAAGACGGCGGACGGCGCAGCGATTAAGCCGGGGGGCGCGTTTTTTCTGCCGCTGCTGGGCGGGTTGGAGTCAGTCGGTGATCCGATTGCAGCCGCAGAGGATTTGCCTGATCCAGCGAAGGCCTTTCGACCGCGGGGAATCGTCGATTTCGATGCGATGGGTTTGCTCGTCTCGGAGTTTGGGGAAGGTCAGAACCAGACCTTTAATGTGTTTCGCAAAAAGGATGACGGCAGTCTTGGAAACGAGAAAACAACCGATGCCGTCAAGGGTGATCAGCTTCCGAAGTTGCTTGACTATGTTCACGGCAAACTGGGGGAATTGGCGGATTCCTGGATCGACGGTGACGTCCATGTGCGGCCGGCGAGGCTGGGTCGGGAGTTGCCATGCACCCATTGCGTGTATCGCGGCGTGTGTCGGTACGACTATTCGGCGAAACAGACGAACATGCTCGCGGAGTTGTCGCGGCCCGAGGCGATCAAGCGGATGACGCAAGGGGGGGGCAATGGCTGAGTTTGCGCCCACACCTGCACAACATGCTGCGATCCACGCGGTAGGGCAAAGCGTGGTCGTTTCGGCCGGCGCGGGGAGCGGCAAGACGGCCGTGCTGGCGGAGCGGTGCGCGCACCTTGTGGCGGATCAGGTTCCGCCGTGTGGGGTGGAGTCGCTGTTGGTGGTGACGTTTACCGACGCCTCGGCGATGGAGATGCGCGAACGAATTGAGAAGACGCTTCGGGCGCGACTGGCAGCGTCACCCGGGGAGCGGTGGTTGCAGGAGCAGATTGCCCTGCTGGACACGGCAACGATCTCCACATTGCACTCGTTTTGCCGGCGCGTGCTGAATCGGTATTTTGCGGCGGCGGACCTTGACCCGCAGGCACCGGTCATGGATGCCCATGATGCGGAGATTCTCCGGCGCGAGACGGCGACGACAGTGCTCAATCGATTGACGGGGGAGGACGGCGCAGAGGCGGAGGCGATGCTTGACTTGCTCGCGCACTATGCGGGAACGAGCGAGGATCGGCTGTTGGACGCGGCGTTGGAGTTGCACGCGTTTCTCGCGTCGGTGATCGACCGTGATCGGTGGGTGCAAGCGTGTGCGGAGCGGTTGACCACGACGAACGGCGATGTGCCGGTGTTCTGGCTGAAGCGATTCCGGGAGGGGCTTCGAGGCGAATTGGAGCAACAGATCGGGACGCTCGATGGGTATCTTGCCGCGCTTGATGGCGAAGTGTTTCCGTTTACCGAGCCGTTTCGGGTGTGCCTGGGCAGTTATCGCAATGCGGTGGAGGAATTGCTGGCCGAATTGGCCAAGGCCAAAACTGCAAAGGCGCTGGACGCACTTTGTGAGAGGATTCAGGCGTGGGAGTTTGGGAAGATTCCGCCGAAGGAGCGCAACAAGGAGATGCCGCCGGCGTTTTCCCGATCACAGGAACACGCCAAGACTGCCCGCGACACGTTACTAAAGCGGCGATTGCAGGGTACGTATGGCACGTTTCGGTCGGCGTCGGTCGCCGATGGAATAATTCGAACGCAGCCGCATCTTCGCGCGTTTCTGCGGCTGGTCGAAGCGATCGCGATGGAGTACGACGCGGCGAAGCGCGAACTGGGCGTCGTCGACTTCTCCGATCTCGAGCGGAAGACGCTGGACTTGTTGTGCGATGAGTCCAACGGTGTGGCTGCACGGCTGCGCGACCAGTATCGCTTCGTGCTGGTGGATGAATATCAGGACATCAACCCGGTGCAGGCGGAGATCTTGCAGCGCGTAAGCCGTGAGGCTGAGACGCGGGCGTCGAATCTCTTTACGGTCGGCGATGTGAAGCAGAGCATTTATCGGTTCCGACTTGCTGAGCCGGAGATTTTTCTTCGCCGACTGAGCGAGGCGCCGATGCACGAATCGGCTGCGGACGACGCGCGGACGATCCGCATTGATTTGCTGGAGAACTTCCGCAGTCGCCCCGGCGTGATCGACTCGGCGAATGTGATCTTCGAGCGGCTTATGGCGGTCGATCTTGGGAACATCGCCTATGACGAACATGCCCGGCTTCGCGCGACGCGCGGCAAGCCGGAGGGAAGGGCTTTCCCGCCGGTCGAACTGCATATCCTTGAGGCGGCGTCGCGGGGGAGTGATGCGGATGAGCAAGAATCGAACGAGGCCGACGCGATGGATTGGGAGCAGATCGAGCGCGAGGCGTTTCTGACGGCGGATCGGATTGCGGCGATCGTCGCGGGTGGTGTGCCGTACAGTGATATTGTGATCCTTCTGCGCTCGATGCAGCCGCGGGCTGGGTTGTTTATCCGAACACTGAATCGACGGGGTATCCCGGTCTATGCCGATGCGGCGGGGGGGATGTTCGATCATCTTGAGATCATCGATATCCTCGGATTGCTTGCGCTGCTCGATAATCGGCAGCAGGACATTCCGCTTGCGGGGCTTTTGCGCTCGCCGCTGATGGGCGAGCCGCTTGGCGATGATGAACTTGCGTCCATTCGCATTGCAGCGCGCGGGTTGGACACATCCACGCCGTTTCATGAGGCCGTGTCGCACTATGCCGTGAACGGGTCGGATGCATCGCTGCGCGATCGGGTCTTTGCGATTTTGGAACGCCTCGATGAGTGGCGGCGGCGCATTCGACGGCGCCCGCTGGCGGATGTGCTGTGGGAGATTTACGAGTCGACCGGCTATCTCGCTCATGTCGCCGCGCTGCGTGACGGACCGCAGCGTCGGGCGAATCTGCTTCGCCTGCATGAATACGCCCGGCAGTTCGGAGCGTTCAATCGGCAGGGGCTGAATCGGTTTCTTCGGTTCATTGACGCGCTTCGGCAGAACGAGCGCGACCTCGAGCCGGGCCAAGCATCGTCAGCGGCGGGCGATGCCGTGCGAGTGATGACGATTCACCGCAGCAAGGGGCTGGAGTTTCCCGTTGTGTTTGTTTGCGAACTCGGCAAGCGATTCAACTTTGCCGATGCGCAGGGCAACATTCTGTTCGACCGGGAGTTGGGGCTGGCGATGAGCGCCGTCGATCTGGAGCGGCGGATTACGTGGCCGACGCTGCCGCATCGCATTGTGTCGCAGGCCGTGAAGAGGGAGTCGCTGGCGGAGGAGTTGCGTGTGCTTTATGTCGCGCTGACACGGGCACGCGAGCGGCTGGTACTCGTCGGCACCGGGAAGATTGACGACGTGGATACGGCATTGAAGCAGTGGGCCGGGCACACCGGGCCGTTGCCGCTGTTTGAGCGGCAGTCGGCGCAGAGCGTGTTGGATTGGATGATTCCGGCGGTGTGCAGTCAGGCCGCTTCATTGGTCGCGGTGAACAAAGAACCGGAAGCGGAGACGTTGTTTGCAGTCACGACGCGTTCACACGATGAGATGCGTGCTTGGTCGGCTGAGCCGGTGGAGACGGCCGATCATGTTCGGCTTAAGGCGGCGTTTGCGGCGTTGGAACGCGTCGGGGATGCGACGGCCGAGGCGGACGTGTCGGTCATCCGGACGATTGAGCGGCGACTGTTCACGCCCTACGCCGCGGAGCGTTTGACGCGCGTGCCGTCGGTTGCGGCGGCGAGCGTGCTTAAGCGGCGCTGGAACGCAATGGCGGACGAGGACGAGCCGACCGGGGCTATCGGTCCCACCTTTGGGGCGGGCGGATTCGCCAAGCCGTCGTTTGTATCGGTGGAGGTTGCGCCGAATCAAGTTGGGACGTGGACGCATGAATTCCTGCAGCGCGTTGACCTGGCTCGGCCGTGCGACGAGGGCGATCTTCGTGGGCAGCTTGCGGCGTGTGTGGCGTCCGGCGTTCTTTCCGACGATGAAGCGGGGCGGATCGATGTGCCGGCCATCGCGTGGTTTTTCGTCAGCGAGTTGGGAAGGCGCGTGCGAGCGTCGGCAAAGGTCAAACGCGAGTGGCCGTTCGTGATTGGCGTGGAGCCGACGCGCTACGACCCGCAGGCAACGCCGCGCGACGCGAGCGATGTGATGCTGGTTCGCGGCATGATTGATTGTCTGTTTGACGCGGGCGAGGGGTGGGAGATTCTGGATTACAAGACGGATAACGTGCGCGGTGACGCCGTGCAGGCTCGGGCCGATGAGTATCGCGGGCAGGTGCAGATTTATGCGCGGGCGGTGGAGGCGGCGTGGGGGAAGCCGGTGAAGCGGCGGTGGTTGGCGTTTCTTTCAGCGCGTGAAGTTGTCGAGACGTAAGTTTGTGGCACCGGTTTTCAACCGGTGTGTCTGCTCTTGGAAAGAAAAGCGGCACGCCGCGTGGAACGCGGCGCGCCGCTGAATAGCTTGGCCCGAGAGGGGCGTCGGTCGGTCATTGAGCAAGCAATTCCGCAACGATGCATTGAAGATCGAGGCCATCGACGTTGCAGTCACCGTTGCAATCGCGGAGCGGGCGGCCGGCGCAATCGACAGCGAGGCCGGGCTTGTTGCAGGGACAGGCGTCGCTGACATCAGCCACGCCGTCATTGTCGTCATCGGCGTCGCATACGTCGCCCTGGCCATCGCCATCGCAGTCGGCTTGGTCGGGGTTAGCTACGGTAGGGCAGTTGTCGCAAGAATCGATTTTGCCGTCGCTGTCAATATCCGGCTGGCACTCGTCGGGGACGTGGTTACCATCGCAGTCCGCGCTTCGCCCTGAAACAATGTCGCAGGTATCGGGGACAAGATTGCCGTTGCAATCCGATGCCTGCCCCGATTCGATCTCGCAGCGGTCCTCAAGGCCGTTGTTGTTGCAATCTTCAGCGATTATCAATGGAGAGTTTCCAAGATAGAGAAAGTCCGAGTAATCATCCAGAGGCTGACCGTCAAAAAGGGGGTTCCCCAAAGCATCCCACGCCCAGATTGAACCACTCGTGTGGTGTGTAGTAAACACGGCTCCAGTCAGCGGGTGCAGGCAGATCAACGAGGGACCGATCTTCGATCCGTCGCACTTGAAATCAGACAAAAGCGTTGCTGGCGTCGTGGACACGTCGTGTCGCTTGATGCAGTGTGAACTCCGATGTGTAACTAACACCTCCTGCGGACTGGTGAACGCGAAGCAATCCATCGAATCGGCGCTGGCAATCACGTCGCGGATGTGAGTGCCACTCAAGTCGTACTCAACCAACTTGTTACCCGACGAATTTGGGGACCCGACAAGAAAATACACTGTGTTCTGGGGAGACAGGACAAGGCTGCGAACAACCTCCAGGTTTCCAGCCCATGTACCAAGAAACGCTCCATTCGGGCCGTATTCTTTGATACTACTCACGGCACTCGGCTCGTACTGCTCAGCTTCAAGAAGGTTGCCATTAGGTTTTTGAATGATACCGTAGGGATGAGGAGTGGAGATCGGCAACGTGCGGACGACGTCGCCCGTGTGCCGATTCAAAACATAGACTTGGGTCCCGCCAACCAGCGCTGCATACAAGTACCCGTCTTGGCCCAAGCTCAGCGCCTGAACACGAGAAGGAAACGGGTTCCCGAAAACCGTCCGCTGCTTCGTTGAAAGATCATAAGTGAAGATGAGGTTCTCCCAGCCACCCGTCGTTGGACCGGGGAACAGAAAACGACCATGGATACCGTTTGAGCAGTCTGGCTGCGCCAGAGCGGTTGCCGCGACCGAGAAAGCAAGCAACAGACATAGGACGCTGAGTAACAGTCGGCACGACGTGTTCATAAATGTTCCTCCAGTTTCTTAATTCGTCGCCTCCCGAGAACATGCGTCGCCAGCCCGAGCGCCCGGCAAAACTTTCTTTGAGAAAAACTGACCCCTTGCCGATCTCATTCGCTTGAACTTGATAACCTGTTTTGCCATAATGGGTTATGCGAAATCAGCCGAGCGAACAAGACATGGCTCCGCCGACGCATTCGACACATGCGCTAACACGACTTCTGGCTGCTTCCGTGAACGGCGACTCGGAAGCCAGGAAGCGTTTATGGCAGCTCGTGTATGACGAACTCCACTCCATGGCGCGTGCCCAGATGGCCTGCGAACGAGCGGGCCGCACACTTCAGCCGACGGCCCTTCTACATGAGGCCTATCTGAAGCTGATGGCGGGCGGGGACGGTCACTTTGAGAATCGGCGGCATTTCTTCGCGGCCGCCGCAAATGCCATGCAGCAAATTCGCGTGGATGACGCACGTAGACGTAGGAGGATTAAGCGCGGCGGCGGCACCGAGCCTGACCGACTCAATGCAGATTCCATGGAGCCGGCGCAGTTCGAACAGGACGGTGCGGAAGTATTGGCACTGGATGAATCGCTCGCCCGTCTTCAGGACGAGCATCCCGACCTCGCGGAGGTGGTGCGTCTGCGTTATTTCGCGGGCCTCAGCGCCGAGGAAACCGCCGACGTGATCGGAGTCTCGGTGCGGACGGTCGCCAACCGCTGGCGAATGGCCCGCGCCTGGCTATACGACCGGCTTGGTGGCGAGTGAAGAAGAAGCTGACTGCGAATGGCAGGTAAAGAACAAAAGGCCAGATCGTTGCTGCTTGAGGAGTTGTTCGAAGCAGCGGTGGGGCTCCCGCTGGGGCAGCGTGATGCATTTCTTCTCGAACAATGCGGCGACCAGGACCTGCGCCGTGAGCTTGAAAAAATGCTCGAAAACGACTCGCGCGTAGGCGATGAGTTTCTCAAACCGCCACCGCCGGATCCCCGATTAGCGCAAACCATCCGTTCCGATCAGTGGACCATTCCGACGGGTACGTTGATTGGTTCCTACACGATCATTTCGCAGATCGCGCATGGCGGCATGGGTACGGTGTATTTAGCCGAGCAGGAAAAGCCTCGAAGGACTGTCGCGCTCAAGGTTCTGCAATCGAGCCTTTGGACCAAATCTGCTGAACGACGATTCGACGTCGAGTCGCACATTCTTGGCTACCTGCGGCATCCGAACATTGCGCAGGTGTATGAGGCGGGGGCAGCCGATGTAGAAATCCCGCTGAAACGAGATTCCCTTCTCGTTTCTCATGGGGAGGGGATTTCAATCCCCGCCGAAGAAGGTGCGAGAAGGGATTCGCGCACCAGCATCCTGCGCGTGCACTACTTCGCGATGGAATACGTGCCTAATGCCAGAACGATCATCAAGTACGCGGACGAGCAGGCACTGTCGCTAAGACAGCGGCTAGAACTGTTTCTCCAACTCTGCGACGCGGTGGCGTATGGGCATCAGAAGGGGGTGATTCACCGGGATTTGAAGCCCGCCAACGTGCTCGTTGGCGTGGAGGGTGCGTTCATCCGAGCCGCGACCGTGAGGGAGCGGGTTTTGCGTGAGTCAATGTACCAAGTCGTCGAAATGAACCCGCTTCCTGACGGGCGCGGCTCGGATCGGCCCCTCCTAAAGGTCATCGACTTTGGTATTGCCCGCGCCACTGATTCCGACATCGCCGTCACGACCATGCATACCGAGGCGGGACAGATTCTCGGCACGCTGGCCTACATGTCCCCCGAACAGTGCGCCGCCGATCCGAGCCAGATTGATACCACGACCGACGTCTACTCACTTGGTGTGATCCTTTACGAGTTGCTGACCGGGCGCATGCCTTATGACGTTTCTAACATGACGATCCAATCGGCTGCCCGGGTCATCTGCGAGAAGGAGCCGACACGTCCGAGCGCGTTCGATCGATGTATACGTGCAGACATCGAGACAATTATTCTGAAGGCCATCGAGAAGGGTCGCGATAGGCGATACGTTTCGTCGAACGATCTTGCGAATGACATTCGGCGTTACCTTCGGGGGGAACCCATCGAAGCGCGGCCTCACACGAAATGGACGAGAATCCTGCGATGGGCGATACGAAATCCGAAGATGACGACAGCAACAGCTTGTGTACTTATCGGTTGCGTCGTGCTCGGATCAAGTGGTCTGACGCTCTGGTACTCCTCACTGCGACCGGATCGTGTTATCCGTGATGACGATGGAAGAAGTGTGCGACTGATTTCCAGAATAGGCGGGACACTGCACACTTGGAATGCCGGCGCGATCGCTGGAATCACATTCGCTGAATTGGTTGAAAGTCCGGTGCAATTTGGAGGCGGCAAGCTTGTTCTTCTCGGCTTCTCGGGATTGTCCAAGACTCGTGCCCGACGGCTTTGCGCGTTTGACTTGCAAGGCGACTGGGAGACACCCAAGTGGGAGGCGAAGGTGGAAGACGGGGATCTGCCCGACGACCTGAAAAACAAACCCGAACTGTGTGGCTTCCACCCTGCACATGAGTTGGTGGCCGACTTCTTTCCAAGCCAAGCGAACCCCGGCGACGAGGTCGCGGTGGTGTTCGCTCATTCCTGGTCCCGCCGCTTAGTGCGAATCTACGATCTGACGGGAAAACCTCTCTACGGTTTCTGGCAGGATGGCGGGGTCGACTCCTTCTATTGGATGAAAGACGCCGGGCTGCTGGTCTGTGGCGGAGCTAGTGAGGCCCACAAGGCGGCGGCGCAGAATGCCGTTGGTAACCCGTCGCCCGCGCCGATTATTTTCGCTGTTAACCCAGTGGTACAAGAAACGCTTTGTCGCACATACTTGATCGGCAGGCAGGTCGAGAGCGCACAGCTTGCGAACGCGTCGCACGATGCTGGTCCGCCCGTGTGGTGCGAGTATCTGCATCCTCCCGGCCTACCTGGACTCAGGCTTGCATTGATTCCAGACTCGGCTACAGGAATCTTCAGCCCCGGCGACCATGTGGGAGTCTGTATTAACGCGATGAATAGTGAAAGGGACGTTGGAAGATCGCATACTGTTCTGGATCGCGACGGACGGATGGTTTCTGAGCCGCGTGCCGGTGATACTTGGAATGCAAACAAGAAGGAATTTAACTTGCCCGACCCGGAGGTTTTCGTGTTGAGCGATGCCCCGCCGACCGATTCATGGCCGCCGCGCGGGGATCGGAAATGAAAAAAGCCCACGGATTTTGAGGTCCGTGGGCTTGAGTAGCGATGATCCAACGTTTACGAGCGTGGCTCCGGTTTTTTGGCCGGAGGTAGCACAGGTTGGAAACCGGTGCCACATGCTCACCGATTGGAACCCTGTGCCACATGCTCACCGATTGGAACCCTGTGCCACATGTTCACCGGTTGGAAACCTGTGCCACATGTTCACCGGTTGGAAACCTGTGCCACATGTTCACCGGTTGGAAACCGGTGCCACATGTTCACCGGTTGGAAACCGGTGCCACATGTTCACAGGTTGTAAACCTGTGTCACATGCTCACCGGTTGGAAACCGGTGCCACAGGGGGTTAGGCCTTGCCCTTTAGCTCGACCTTGGCGCCGGCGGCTTCGAGTTCCTTCTTGAGCTTCTCGGCGTCTTCCTTGCCGATGCCTTCCTTCACGGTCTTCGGCGCGCCGTCGACCATGTCCTTGGCTTCCTTCAGGCCGAGCTGCGTCGCTGCACGGACGGCCTTGATGACGTTGATCTTGTTCGCGCCGCCGTCGGTGAGGATGACGTCGAACATGGTCGGGGCATCATCGGCCTCGGCCGCTGCGCCACCGCCCGCCGCGGGGCCGGCCATCATGATCGCGCCGCCGCCGGCCGGCTCGATGCCGTAGGCGCTCTTGAGATAGTCCGCCAGGCTCTGTGCATCCTTGACGGTGAGGTTGACGATCTTGTCGCCGATTTCCTTCACAGCGCCGCTGAATTCCTTTGCTGGTGCTTCTGCCATAATTCAAACCAACTTTCTCTTATGGGCGATGATCGCCCGGGTTCACGCTTCCAAAGGCCGGGATCCCAGTGATCCCGTTTAACCCGACCGCAGAGCAGTCTCTCATGCGGGGCCGCCGGAAGACGGTGTATTCAGTTTTTCGATCCAACTGCGGTCCTTTTTGCACCTGCTATTAGCCGGTGCCACATGCTCACCGGTTGGAAACCGGTGCCACAGGCTCACCGGTTGGAAACCGGTGCCACGGGTTCACCGGTTGGAAACCGGTGTCACAGGTTCACCGGTTGGAAACCGGTGCCACATACTTAGGCGACCTTGGTGATCGCCTCGCCCTTCTCCAACTTGTCGATGATCGCCTTGATGCAGCCGGCGACCTTGCCGCCCGTGTTGAGGCTGCCTGCGATGCGGCGGCCCGGTGAGTTGGCGAGCATGATGACTTCGCCAATGATCTCGGCCTTGCTGCGTCTCTTGGAGATTTCCTCAATGGTGGCCGTGCTGGTCTCGCCATCGACGAGGCCGGTGCGAAGTTCGAGCTTCGGGAACTCTTCCTTGAGCTTGAGCAGTTCCTTGGCGGTCTCAACGGGGCTTGCGCCGCCGGTGACGAAGGCGCAGGGTCCGGTCAGGAATTTGCCGACCGGCTCGAGGACGGTGCCGGTGAGGATGCGCCTGGCGGCGCGGTTCTTTACGACGTGCATTTCGATTTTCTGCTTGCGGAGTTTTCCGCGAAGCACGTTGGCCTCGACGCCGGTGAGACCATGCACGTTTACGACCATGACGCTGTCGAGTTTTTCGTAGCGCGTCTTGATCTGGGATTCAACGAGTTCTTTGATTGCGCGACTCATGATTCAACTCCGCCTTAGTGCTGGGCCACTTCAAGCTCGATGCCGGGGGACATCGTGCCGGAGATGCAGACCTTTTTCATAAAGACGCCCTTGCTTGTGGCGGGCTTCATACGCTGTATGTGGTGGATGAAGGAATCGATGTTGTCCTTCAGGTCATTCGCGGAAAAGCTGGATTTGCCGACGATGGCGTGAACATTGCCGCCGGCATCGTTGCGGAATTCGATCTTGCCCGCGGCGAATTCTTTCACTGCTTGTTCGATCTGGTCCGTCACGGTGCCGTTCTTCGGCGTGGGCATTTTGCCGGCGGGGCCGAGCACGCGGCCGAGCTTGCCGACCTTGCCCATGGATCGCGGGTGGGCGATGGCGACGTCGAAATCGGTCCAGCCGTCGTTCACCTTCTTGATCAGATCGTCCATGCCGACTTCCATCGCACCGGCGGCCTTGGCCTTTTCGGCGTCATCGCCTTCGCAGAAGGCAATGACCTTCTTGGTCTTGCCGATGCCGCGGGGGAGCGAGACGGAGCCGCGGATCATTTGATCGGCGTGCTTCGGATCGATGCCGAGGTGCAAGACGATGTTGATGGTCTGGTCGAACTTGGTGCCCTGGGTGATGTCTTTGAGAATCTTCACCGCGGAGGTCAGTTCGTATCGCTTGCCGAATTCGACCTTGCCGGCGAGATTCTTCTGACGCTTGCTGAGGCCGCGCATCGGTCGGCCGCGCTTCTTGCGCTTGCCGCTGCCGTCGTCGACGGCTTCTTTCTTTGCCTTTTTTGGTTTTGGCGCGGCCTGGGCTTTGTCGCCTTCGGCCGGCGGCGGACCCTTCGGGGCTGCGTTTGGCGCAGCCTGATCCTTATCCTTCTTTGCCATGAAATAGACCCTCTAACGACACAAATGGTCTGCCACGATTACGCGCTCGTGGTCGAGCGAGGCAATCAGAATCGGGGAGGCCCCGAGCGATTGCGAGCCACGTAGTGTAGGGGATCGGTTCTACAAGATCAAGTCACCGACCGTCAGGGCCGGGTTGGCGTAAAGCCTCGCCGGGCAACGGGTTAGCTCGATTTCTTCTCCCGAGCCTTGGGGCTGTTTTTGAGGTGCCGGTCGAAGAACTCCGTCAACGTTTCGGCGAAGGTGATGCGGTTCTTTTCCTTGCGGAATCCGTGGCCTTCGTCGGGGAAGACGAGGATCTCCACGTCTTTGTTGAGTTGCTTCATTTTGTCATAAAGCTGGCGGGCCTCGTAGATCGGGACGCGCGGGTCGTTTTCGCCGTGGGCGATGAGCAGCGGTACTTTGATGCGATCGACCTTGTAGATCGGAGAAATGCTCTTCAAGAACTCGGGGTCGGAGAGCGGGCCGTATTCGACTTCGCGAAGCTTGCGGCGGTAATCCTTGGTGCGCTCGAGGAAGGTCTGCATGTTGCAAATGCCGACGATGTTGCAGCCGACGCCGTAGGCATCGGGGGCTTCGGTGATCGTCGCCATGACCATGAAGCCGCCGTAGCTGCCGCCGTAGGACGCGATCTGTTTCGGTTCGGCATAGCCCTGATCGGCAAGCCACTTGGCAGCGGCAACGCCGTCTTTGACGCTGTCCATTCGCTTTTTGTAGTTATCCATCTCGAGGTATTTCTTGCCGTAGCCGGAGGAGCCGCGGACATTCGGCGCCATGACGCCGTAACCACGGGTGAGGAAATACTGATAAATGCGATTGAACGACGGGCGGTATTGGCCTTCCGGTCCGCCGTGATATTCGATGATGAATGGGATCTTGGCGCCCTTCTTGTATGAGGCGGGCAGGTAGACGAACGCGGGGACTTCCAGTCCGTCGAACGATTTGTAGCGGACAAGTTCGGGCAGGCGGAACTTTGACACATCGATGCCCTGTGTGTCGGCCTCGGTGAGCGCAACGGGGGCTGCATCGGGTTTGCCGAGGGGCCACTTGTAGATCAGGCCGGGCGTGTTGGCGTTGTCCATGGAGAAGATCAGATTTTCGCCGGCAAAGTCGATGTTGCCGATGAGGCCGCGGGGGAGTTTTGGCGATGCAACTTCCTTGCCTTCCGGCATGGTGTAGAGATGCATCGAGCGGTAGCCATCTTCATTCAGGCAGACGGCAAGGAGCGTCCGTTCCGTGTTGAAAGTGCCTTGGTCGGCCTCAATGGAATCGTATTGCGGGAACAGCTTCTTGATGCCGCCGCCGGAGAGATTCAGCGTTGCAAAGGCGGCCGTGTCGCCGCGGTAATCGGTGATGACGACGAAGGACTGATCGTCCCTGGTGTAGCCGACGGGTTCGTAGGCCCATGCTTCCGACGCGGGCGTGACCTCACGGGATTTTCCGGATTCGATGTCGGCCTCGAAGAGTTGGGTGTGGGTGGCCGAGTTGCTTTTGACGATCATCAGACGCTTGCCGTCGGAGGTGAAGTCGACGGGGGAATAGTCGCCCTTTTCCGCCATGACACGCTTTGTGGCGTTCTTCGCGATGTCGTAGACATAGACGTAAAAGTCGGAACGGGAGATGTCGTTGGCCTTGAAGGCGAAGGCCTTGCTGTCGCGCCGCCAGGTGACGGAGTCGAACACGATCTCGGGGTGGCAAAAGAGGGCGCGGAGTCGATTCGTGCTCGTGTCAAGCAAGAAGAGATTGGACTGTTCATTTCCGCCGACGCCGGCCGACACGACGATCCACTTGCCGTCGTCGGACATGGTGTAGCCCATCATGCCGTCGGGGAAGTCGGTGAGCTTGGTGGCGTCCTTTCCGCCGGCGGCACGGACATAAAGCTGGGCCAGGCCATCCGGGTTGTGGATGTAATAGAAGCGCCCGTCCGGGGCGAGTCGGCCTGCGACGGGCCAACGCATTTTGACGAACTGCTGGACGGTGGGCTGATCGGCATGGGAATAGCTCGACAGCGTGATTCCAAGGATGGCGATCAGCAACGCAAGGCGTCTGGTGAGCATGAGATTTACTCCAAAGGTCAAGATTCGTCTTCGCATTTTGAGAGCATTCTTGCCGGCGCGACCGACATTACTTCGCGCGGGGCTTTGCGATGCACCGGTCGCGTTTCGACCACGTGTAGAGCGATTGAACGACGAGATGCACATCCACCGTTCATTCAACGCAATGGAGGCCATCGTACCACGCGGGTGGAGTATTTGTCGTGAGTGTCAGGCGGGCTTCGTGAGCGATTGAGACAGGGGGCGCGAGCGATTCGGTGGAGAAACCTTACCAAAATCCGGGAAGCGTCAGGCTTGGTCTTGCTGGGCGTCCTGGACGCTGTTTAGGTAGGCGTTGAGCTGCTTCATCTGCTCGTCGATTCGGCTGAGTTCGCTGTTGAGGATGGACTCGAGGTCCGCCAAGGCGGTGTTCTGGGGAGATGCGGCCTTGCTTGCGATGATGTCTGAAAGTTCTCGTTCAACTTCCTGCCGTCGTTCGACGAGGCTGTTTAGCTTTGCAGACGTCGTGTTCATTCGTTGGCTGCTCCTGATAAAGCCCTGTATCCAAGACTGCATTCCCGGCGATTCATGGGCTGCATTGTTGACAGGAGTTATAGCAAAACGCTTTGCCGTCGTCGCGTAAATTCCTGAAGAAGTTTGTCCGGCAGTGGGGGCGGAGCCGGGCGAATTAAAAAAAGAAGCCCCGCTTGGCGTTTCCACCAAGCGGGGCTTTAAAAACCAAACCGTTAACCGTAACCGCAATTAGCGGCTGCGGCGTCGGAGGGCCAACAGGGCGCCGATTCCGAGCATGGCGAGGGTGCCTGGCTCGGGCTTCAGTCGGACGTTGTCAACATAGACACCCGCCGGGCCACCCGAGAACGAACCGCTGCCGGTGTTCTGGAAGTTGTCGCTGAAGAAGACAATTTCTTCAACCTGGGTTCCGCCGTAGAAGCCATTGAACTGGCCGCCAGTGTAGAGCGGGACCAAGTTATCCTTGTCGGGACCCATCGAGTAGGTCACAAGCTCGTTGGCATAGTCGTAGTCGAACTGGAATGTGAACCACGTATCCGGGGTCCAGAAACCAATCGGTACGAAGGCAAGGCCGGTTCCCGGATCATCCAGCACATAGATGTAACCGGTGTAGGCGAAGACGACGCGCGACGTGTTGAACGTCTGCGAAGGGGCCTGCGGGGACACGTTGTAGTTCGAACCGCCGTTGTCATCAATGCGAAGATCAACATTGATCGTCGGGACGAAGAAGTCCTTGTGAACCGGGGTGCGAATGCCGATGTTGGTGCTGTTCGGGAAATTGAAGTTCTGGTCGAGGAGCACGCTCTGATTCGACCCATTACCCTTGGGCACAACGCCGGTCGGACATCGCGGTCCCGGAGGAGTTGCATTGGCGGCACCAAAGCAATTCCAACCCTGGGTCGCACTGATCGACCCGACATTAAAGCCTTCCGACTGCTCGAAACCAGAACCGGTGAAGGTTCGGGGACCGATTGCATCGGTGCCGGGAATCGCCGCCGCACTGGGCGTACCGAGGCGCGGATTCACAGCAAACGCAGACGATGCGGCAAGAACCGCCATCGCCGTGGCCATCAGGCCAACTCTTCCCACTACTCGCAACATTTTCTCATCCTCCATATTACGGTGAAGTGCGCTCTCCCACGAAGGGAACGGCTCACACACACCAAACAATGAAATACTTGATAGGTACTTCTCTCCTCAACTCATCCGCCCTGCACGCACAGGACGGCCAGAAGGCTTCGGTCGCCTTCTACTTCTCACCCTATTACACCCGATTAGCCCCCCCCATGTCAATGAGTTCGCAAAGAAATCAAAAAAAAAAAGAGAGTCTGGAAGATGTCGGCACGAGTAAAAATGGGCGAGATATTACGGCTCGACCAACAAGCCTGATATTAACATAAGTTGTTTTTTCGCAGCAGTTTAGGAGCGTTTTTGATGCAAATGCGAGGGCTGAGTGCTGATCCTGGAGCGACTTTTCGTTCACCGATAACAGGCTGCCTCCAACGAGTTTTTCTTGATTTGAACGAGTCGTTAGTTGGCTGACGGCCGACGAAAGTCGCGAGTAAATGGGTTCGGACACACACCGAATAGCGGCCTTGGCACCTTCTTCCAAAATTGACTTTCGGCGGCCGTTTTCGGTATATCGGTACGTATACTGAATTGGTACGGAGAGGTTCTTAATCTCGGGGGTTCTCTGCGGGCGCGTAACTGGCTGAGATTCCTGCAGTTGTGTGAGCAGTTGCCATGCGGCGACACGATCAAGTCAACGATTTCAAGTTCATACGTTGCACCAGGTATGGGGCGACCCGTACCCATGGGCGACCATGGCGGTGGACGCTTCCATTCGCGGTGTTGGCCGGTCTGTTCTTTATTTACTCCTCGAGCGACGCGACGTTTGCGCAGGACTGTCTGGAATGGGCAAACGAAACGCGCGGCCCCAGCATTCGTCACGGATATGGGCTTGCCTATGACGCGAGTCGAAATGTAACGCTGCTGTTCGGCGGTCATGCCGGCGCAGCGTTTTTTTGTGGCGACACGTGGAAGTTCAGCGGCGGCCAATGGCAATGCGTTGCGACCATCGGCCCCAGTGCGCGCGAGCATGTCGCGATGTCCTATGACATGGTTCGGGGGAAAACATTTCTGTTTGGGGGCAATCGATCGTCCAGTTTTTTCTCTGATACGTGGGAATGGGACGGTTCGGCATGGACTCAGATCAATGTGAATGGACCGACCGCGCGGGCGTATGTTTCATCCGCGTATGACGTGGCGCGCGGGGTGCATGTGGTTTTCGGCGGATACAACGGCTCAACGGTTTTTGGTGAGACGTGGACATGGAACGGAACGTCGTGGACGTTGAAGAATGGGGCGGCGCCTTCGCCGCGATTCGGTCAACGGATGACGTATGACGCTGATCGACAGGTGATCGTTCTTTTTGGAGGGTCTACGGGCCAGACCCATCTTGGCGACACATGGGAGTGGAATGGAGCGGTGTGGACGCTTCGGGGAACGACCGGGCCGGAGCCGAGGATGTTCCAGGGCCTGACCTACGATCCGATGCGGCAGCGCACGGTGCTCTTTGGAGGCCTCGACGATGAAGGGCCGGCGAATGACACGTGGGAATGGAACGGAAACGCATGGACGATTCGGGCCACGGCGGGCATTTCACCCCGGTATGCCGTGCAACTGAGCTATTGCCCGTCACTGGAGCGGACGCTGCTCTTCGGTGGTTTGTCGGAGGGCAACAATTACGGCGAGACGTACGAATGGAGCGGGAGCGAATGGTCGCAGTACGCGCCGGTCTCTGCGCCGTCGCCGCGATTCAACTCCGCGATGGTGTTTGATTCAGCAAGGAACAAGGGCCTGCTTTTCGGCGGGGACGCAGACACCGGGAATAACAATGAAACGTGGGAGTATGACAACGGGGTATGGAGCAACCGTCAGACGATCGACCCGCCGTCGTGGCGTTCGGGACACGCGATAACCTTCGATTCGGCGCGGTCGGTTGTTGTGTTGTTCGGTGGGCGAACCAGCGGGCTAAGCTCGCAGACCTGGGAATGGAACGGAAACACCTGGACGCTCCGGCCGGTCTCTGGTCCGTCGGCGCGGAAGTACCACAGCATGACCTATGACAGGTCTCGCAGCGTGTCGGTGCTTTTTGGAGGCGAGACTTCGTCGGGCGACAACGGGGAGACATGGGAGTGGAATGGGACCGCCTGGAGCCTTCGATCGACCACCGGACCGTCGGCGCGAGAAAAAGCGTCAATGGCATTTGATGAATGGCGGAACGTGTCGGTCCTTTTCGGCGGTCGCTCGGGGTCGATGTACAGCGGTGAGACTTGGGAGTGGGACGGCGCAGCCTGGCAACTACGGTCGACCGGGGGGCCGGCGGCGCGAACCGGGCACACGCTTGCTTATGACTCGCAGCGAAAGAAAGTTGTTCTTTATGGAGGGAATACGGGATCTGCGAACCTGGGTGATGCATGGATCTGGAATGGAACCGGCTGGTCTCAGGATGAATCTCCGATGCCTTCGGCGCGGTCCGGGCATGTGATGATGTATGACTCGCTGAATCAGAAGCTTGTCGTATTTGACGGCAATGATGATGCGAACATGCTGGGCGACACCTGGATCGGTGATTCGCGTCCCCCCGTGATAACCCAACAGCCGGCGAGTGCGATGACCTGGGTGGGTCATGCAGCCGAATTCGTGGTCGCGATGGATGCTCAGCCGCCGATGTTCGTGCGGTGGCGGCGGGACGGGGCGTATCTGGAAAACGGGGTGTCCATTTCCGGGGCGACCGATTTGCATCTTGTCGTCTTTCCCCTGGATGAAACACTGGCGGGGGTTTATGACGCGGTCGTGACAGACGAATGTGGAACGACGGTGACGGCGGGCGCGACGTTGGTGATGTGCCCTGGTGCTCCGAGCGGCGACGTGAATGGCGATTCCTGGGTAAATGGCGACGACATTGCGTTATTTATCGGTGTGTTGCTGTCGCCGAGCGTGACCAATGCCGAACGCTGTCTGTGCGATTTTGATTTCAGCGGGGGCATCAGCGTTGACGATCTGCCGGGATTTGTTGCGACGGTGCTTGCCCAGTGATGGACGTGGAGCTCGTGGTCAGGGGTACCACGCATTGGGGTCAATTCGCTGTCGAAAGGGCCGGCGTTCCTGATAGGCGGCGAGCTGCGACGCAAACCGGGTGTCGCAATCCTGCCCGGCGTTTCGACGACAGGCTTCGATTGCTTGTGTAAGAGTTTTCACGGCATCGTCGAAACGGCGCTCTTCGGCATAGGCGGCGGCGAGCGTTTCGAGCGTTGAGAAGTCTTGATGTGCGGTTTGCCGCACTGCATCCTCGGCGCGCGACACCGCTTCCTTTCCCATGCGGATCGACGCGTCCTCGCTGGTCGCCAGGATCCATGCGAGGTTGTTCAGCGTTTTTACGGATTGCGGATCAATCGTTGCGGCGCGACGCCATTCGTCGAGTGCCTGCGCGGTCCGGCCTTGAACAATCAGCAGGCACCCGTATTGGTCGCGCGCCCGGAAATCTCGCGGGTCGATTTCCAAGGCCCTCTGAAAATGCTGTCGCGCTTTATCAATTTCGCGATTCTTAAAGTGGGCAATGGCCAAATCCACCCATGCGGCGCTGGATCGCGGTGAACATTCCACGGCGCGTTCAATTTCCGTTATCGCCTCTGCGATCTGTCCGCGGAATTGGAGGATCCGGCCGAGGTTCTGATGGGCTTTGGCACTTCGTGGGTTGATGGCAAGGGCGGCGCGCAGGTGCTTCTCCGCTTCGTCGATATTGCCCTTTCGGGTGAGGATCGCTGCAAGGCCTTCGTGTCCCTGGTAGCTCGGCTCCAGTTGGATGGCGGTCTGATAGGCCGGCAAGGCCTCGTCGAAACGACCCTCTCCGCTCAAAACGTTGCCGAGCGCGACGTGTACGTGCGCACTGGTGGGGACTGTCCGGGCTAGGTGCCGCGCCATGGTGGGCGTATCGCGCCAGGCGGTTAGATAGGATCGAGTAACCACGGCTTCACCGAGCGTGAACAAAGCAATCAGCGCGAGGACGATCCAATGACGCGTCTTAGGCTCGCCCAAGCGGGCCAAATGATGAAGTCCGCCGGCAAAGGCGATGAGGAGACTCACTTTCGCGATATAGGTGAAGCGATCGGCCGCGATGGCCTCGGTGTGGGATACGGACCCCAGATATGGTTGCATCGGCACCATGATGGCGGGGAGGAGCATCGCCAAGAAGCCGATCCACGCGACGGTGATGGAACGGGTGCGCCGCGTGAGCAGCGCGCAGACGGCGGCCATCAAGACGGCCACAACGACATACACCGCCATTTCCGGGTTACTGAATTGGAGCGGCCGGGGAAAGGGATACAAAGCATTGACCGGGTAGGGCCAAATGGTTTTGACGGTGTAGAACCCGGCGTTATGAAGCATGACCAGCAAGGCTAAGCCGTACTCCGACGGCGGCGCTGGAATGCCCGGGGGCGGCGGGGGTTGCGAAATCATGGTGATAACGGCGAAGACCGCGGAAAGAACGAAGTACGGCCATTTTTCGATGATCGCCTTCGCATTGAGACGATTGAGCGGCCAGGCATCGAGCAAGACCAGTACGACCGGCAGCGGCACGCTCATGGGCTTTGCAAGAAGCGCCAGGAGAAAGGCCATTATTCCGAGGGCGTGAAATCGCGTGCGCTTGGTTCTCAGAAAGTGCAGATGAAAAGCAAGGGCCGCGACCGAAAACGCGCCGGCTAGAAGTGTCTTGCGATCCGACAGCCATGCAATCGATTCAATGTTGCATGGATGCAGGCCGAACACGAGGCCTGACAGAAGCGTGGCGGGTGTGTTTCTGAACAACTGATGTATGACGAGGGATACGAGAATCGTCGTGACAATGTGTAAGGCGAGGCTGGTCGCGCGAAAGATGAACAGGTTTTCCGGCCTTGCCCCCATGGCGTAATCGAGCATCAGTGAAATCAGCCCGAGCGGGTGGTAGTAGCCTTCGACGGTGGCCGGGTTGCGGACCTGGGTGAGGATTGTCCACGCGTTGGCGAGGCTTGGGTCGCGGACGAGCGGATTGTTCAGCAAGTAAAGCGGATCATCAAAGATCAGTGCGGTCGTATGAAGCACCGGCCAGAGCACCGCAAGGACTGGTGCGCCGATCAGCACACAGCCGAGTGCCGCGCGAGGCAGTGAGATCGCCTCGCGCGGGCCGCCACGTTGGACTGGAGTGCTTTCACTCATCGCGCCGCCGATTCTACAACAGGCCGAGCGCGGTCAGGATTTGCGACTACCCGTAACGGACCACTACGCCACCATTTCGGCCACTTCATCCTTGAAGCGGCGGCGGAGGCGGTTGATGACATCTTTGTGGATCTGGCTGACCCGGGATTCGGAGAGGTCGAGGACCAGACCGATCTCGGCCATGGTGAGGCCTTCGACGTAGTAAAGGATGAGGGCGAGCCGCTCTTCGCGATTCAGACCGCGGGCGATGTAGTCGGTGAGCATCTGGCGGGAGATGCGCTGCGAGGGATCGACCGCACTGCTGTCGCTGACGTCCCAACCGCCGGGGGAGCCGCGGTGGTTGTTGTCGTCGTTTTGCACGGCCGAGAGGTGGACCTCATGGCCGAGGCGGGAGAGGCGCGAGAGTTCGGAGAAGCGATCGCCGCCGATGCCCATTTTCTGGGCGATTTCTTCTTCGGTGGGGGGGCGGCCGAGGGCCGAGTCGAGGGCTTCCTTGCTGAGCATGCGCTGCTTTTCGAAGCTGCGAACGGTTCGGGATTGGCCATCGAGGGAGCGGAGCCAGTCCATGACGGCACCGTGGATACGCTGCTGGCAGAAGGTCTCAAACTTGGCCTTGTGGCAGGGGTCGTAGGCCTGGACGGCCTCCATCAGGCCGTCGTAACCGGCCGAGCAGATTTCGTCGTAGCTAATCTGGGCGGGAAGCTTCTGGGCGAGCCGGGCGGCCATCATGTGGACGAGCGGTCGGTAGTGCTCCACGAGCAGATTACGAAGCTTAATTGGTTTTCCGGTCAGGTACTTTTTCCAAAGGGAATCTACGTCTTGACGAGCCGACTTCATGCGAAACACTCCGTTGTTTTCGCCGAGACAAGGCCAGGCAATTGCGAGGCCGAATCAAGGGTTTATCCATGGTCGACCAACCTGAAATGAGATGTAGGTAGTTTCGATTTCGGCATCCTTGCCGAATTGTGCGAACTGCGTTGCATACCTCCATGGATGCTTTGTGCGGCAGTGAAATACTAGCGGACGATTGGGGTGATGGCCAGCAAAATCTTCCTGTGAAATAAAATAATTTCAGAGGCGCGGGGAGGAGCATTTTCTGCGCGTCGGATGTCGAGAATTGCGACTACTACCGGTTGGTGGTTACTTGGCGATCAATACGATTACCAGAATGAGGATGATGACCGCCTCGACGATGACGCCGGCGATGAGGAGGGGAGACATGGAACCGCCGGATGCGCCTTCATTTGATTTGTAGCTGGGGCCGGCGTCTTCTCCGTCGCTGAGGTTTTCCAGAAGTTTGTCGTCCATGGCGGAGCGTGCCTGAAGCGGCGCTTCGCCCCGTGAAACACGCTCCAAGTCGACGAGCATGTCGGTGGTGGAGTTGTATCGCATGGCGCGATCCTTGGCCATGGCGCGCTCGACGACCTCGGCCAAACCCGTTGAAATCGAGGGATTCAGATGGTCCGGCGGGACGATCGGCTCCTTCAGATGTTTTTGCATGATCTGTGTCGGTGAGGTTCCGTCGAAGGGGACTCGACCCGTAATCATGTGATAGAGCGTTGCACCGAGGGAGTAAATGTCAGCACGGAAGTCGACATCTTCGACGCCGCGAATCTGTTCGGGGGAGATGTAATAGGGCGTTCCATAGGCGCGGCCTTTTTCGGCGGCGGCTGCCACTGCGTCGCCGGCCTCTCGGGCAAGGCCCATGTCGGCGAGCTTGGCGGTGCCATCCTTGGTGATCATGATGTTTTTGGGTTTAACATCGCGGTGGATAAATCCTTTCTCGTGCGAATGTTCCAGCGCGCGTGCGACCTGGGTGATGATCTTCAGGGCCTCGGCTTCGCCGTACACCTTCTTGACGGCCATCTCGTCGTAGACCGTCTTGCCGTCGATGTATTCCATTACGAAATAATGGAAGCCGGCATACTCGCCGACGTCCAAGGCCCCGACGATGTTGTTGTGGTTCAGCTTGGCCGCGGCGCGACCTTCTTTGATGAACCGCTTTACGAATTCGGGGTCTTCGCTCAGCCGCTTGGGCAGGATTTTGATGGCCACGAAGCGGTCCAGGGAGAGTTGCTTGGCCTTGTAGACGCTGGCCATGGCTCCGGCTCCGATTTTCTGCATGATCTGGTAGCCGGGGATCTGCTGTAGGGAGGATGACATCGAGTCATCCGCCGGATTTGCGAGGCGTTTCAACTGTGAGGCCGTGATTATCCCGGCTTTGACGAGGATTTCGGAGAGGGGAAGATCACGGCCAGTCTCTTTGAGTTGCTTCTGCTTGTTGACGCAGGCGGCGACCTCCGCAGCGGTGGCGAGGCGCGCATCGACGACGGCCTTGCCGATCTGGCTGTCCATGCCTGCGCCGGTTTTTTGTCCGACAGGTTCAGTCGCCATGCGGAAAGTACCCTTGGGTATGGCACGGCATCGTGCCGCTTCTTGACACCTTACTCTATGTCCTGCAAGAGGTTAAATCAAAGCCCGAATCGTACCATTGCCTCGCTAGAAGACGATCGTTACCGGAGGCTGGTCGGAAAGCGCCGCCAGCCTCGAAGCATCAATCGTCACGCCGAGGCCGTGTCCCTGCATTGTCCGCCACCCTCCTCGCCACCCGAACCGCAGTCCGCGACGCACGACATCATCCTTCAAGAGAAAGCTCCCGAAACTCCCCTCAGCGTACGTGATTCCCGGTACCAATTGCAAGAACCAACGTGCCGCGGCCGAGAGGATGCTCGTCTCGCCGACCATGCACCCGAGCTGGCACTGGATGTTGTGTTTTTGGGCAAGGATGGCAAGCCGCATCGCGGGGATAAGACCGCCATTTTTACTGATGCGGATATTGAAGGCGCTGGCCGCCTTTCGAGTGATGAGTTCTTCGCCGTCCTCATAGGTGACCAGCGATTCGTCGGCCATGAGGGGGATGTTTGATCGTGCAGCGAGGGCGGCCCAGTCGTCGATCGCTCCTTTGGGCAGGGGCTGTTCGACCGATGCGATGGGATATTGCTCCCAGCGTTCCAGATTGGCTGCGGCCTGCTCCAGCGTCCACGCTTCGTTGGCGTCGAGGCGAAGTGTCACGCGGCCTTTTTCCAACGCCCTGCCGAGAACTCGGACGGCGGCGGCAATGCGTGCGTCGTCGTCGGCATCGCCGACCTTCAGTTTGAAGTGCGGCAGACGGATAAGGCGCATCTTGCGAATGCTTCGAGCCACGCGGTCGGGGCTTTCGCCGGAGACGACGCCGCTGAATCGGGCGGTTGCAGCGCTGCCGGGCGGGCCGAGCCAGGGTTCACTCAACCATCCGGCGATTGTTTCGAAGGAACGCTCGAAGGCCTTTGCGTAGGCATCCAGCATGGCGAGTTCGACGGCGGCGCGGGCGGCGGTGATGACCTTACCAGTTGGGTCGACGGTTGGAAGAGACGCAGCGGCTTCGATGGCTTCTCCGAAATTCGACGGGTGGAAGTCGACGAGGGGAGGGACGAAGACATCGCGAATACTGCGCACGGCGTCGTCCATGGATTCGCCGGTGACATAGGGGCGCGGGTGCGTTTCCCCATAGCCAATCGTGCCATCGGCGAATTCGAGGGCGACGATGAGCGGCTCGCTGACCGATCGCTCGGCGGTGGCGTGGCGGAAGGATTGCTTCATGGGAATCGCGAGCCGGTGGAGTGTGATTTTCGAGATGGGTGTCGGCCGCGACATGAGTGCGATTGTACGGGGCTTTTCGGGACGCGCGTCGCGGGTTGCTCGGCTGCGGACCGGCAAGTACAGTCCTTCAGCCCAAGGGAAACGGAATGCAGTCCACGTCACCCGCGAACGATACCGCGCCCATCGTCCATCCGCCGGGCTATCGCCTGCGCCGCGGGCAAAACTGGATATTTCTTGGGCTGACGTACGCGTCGTATTATTTGTGTCGGTACAACCTTGACCCGGTCGCGCCGGATGTTCAGCGTGACCTTGGCCTGACCAACCGTGACTACGGTGGAATCAAGACCGGCCGTGACGGCGCTTACGCGGTCGGTCAAATGGTCAACGGATTGATCACCGATCGCATTGGCGGCAAGCGGGCCATGACGATCGGTGCGATTACGACCGTCATCCTGAACGTCCTATTTGGATTGGCGGCCTGGAAATTCCATGGCCCGGGTGCGTGGTTTTCTCTTGGTGCCGCGATCTTGCCGGTTCTGATCCTCATTCGAACGGCGGACGGTTACTTTCAGGCATTCGGGGCGCCTGGGTTCATTAAGATCAATACCGCGTGGTTTCGGCGAAAGGAGCGAGGCGCTTTTGCAGGCGTGTTTGGGGCCATGATCAACCTGGGACAGATCGGCGCGGGCCAGTTGGCTCAGGTGCTAGCAACCGGTGTGGCCATTCCGCTGATGTTCTTTACGTTAACGGTTCCGAAACTCCACTGGCACTATATGTTTTTTGTGCCGCCGGTCGTAATTATCGTTGTCACGATCATCATGAATCTGGCTGTGAAGAACACGCCGGAGGAAGCGGGGTTTTCCGTTCAACATGACGAGGAAGGCGATACGTCGACGGACCGATTCAAACTTAGGGATGTGTTTCGCAAGATTGCATCTAACAGGGTTGTTTGGTTCATCGCGGGGGCCTATTTTTGCACGGGGTTTGTACGCGGCTCGATCGCGTCGTGGTGGGCGAGCTATCTGCTCAACGTCTGGGGAGCCGGTAAAGAGACCGGGCTGTTCACGTTTTTCGTCTGGGGACTGCCCATTACTGCGACCCTAGGTTCCATGGCGTCGGGGTATGTGTCTGATTGGTTCTTTAATGGTCGCCGCGCTCCCGTCGCGGCGGTCCTTTACTTAGGCCAAATTGCATTGACGGTCGTGGCGATGTTGATGCCGCAGGGCGCTGGGGGCTCGCCCGTGGCAACGGCCATCGTCGTGATGGGAATCGCCGCCTTCTGCAACTCGACCCATTCGATTCTTGGGGCTGCCGCGCCGATGGATTTGGGTGGAAGAAAAATGGCCGGCTGTGCTGCGGGCATTATCGATTCGTTTCAATACTACGGTTCCATGTTGTCTGGGCTTGGTGTTGGCGTACTATTTGATTATCTCGCGAAATCCGGAGCCATGACCACGACACAAGTGGCAACCAAAGGTTCTATTATTGCTCCAATAAACCCAATGGCGTGGTTCGGCTCGATGTTGCCGTTCGGGTTGATGGGAGCGGGACTGATGACCTATCTTTGGATACGTCACCGCGGCACGTCTACCGTGGGTACATAAACCTGCCGATTACTTCGCCCGCATGATCGCCTGTGCCGTGGCATTTCCTTTTTCAATACGGACCAGCACGCAACCGTCGTCGGAGGTGTTGAAGTACTTCCGATTGCCGACGATTGCTTCGATGCCATTGCGAGTCATGGATCGGCGCTGGCCGCTGGATCGCACGCAAATGGTAGGATTCACGGCGTCGATGAAAGGCTTTGTGTTTGTGACGACGCTTCCGTGATGCGGGAGCGCGAGCACGTCGGCCGTCACGTTTCCCTTTTGCAGCAGGCCCGCCATGCCTTGTTTAGCGATGTCGCCGGTGAGCAACAGACGCCGGCCTTGATAGGTCAGGCTCAACACCATTGACCGTTCGTTGTCCGCCGCGAATTGCTCCTCGGACAGGGGCGGCGGCCAGATTGCTTCCAGGTGTACGTCGCCAAACTCGTCAAATGTTTTTGGGCCGTTAACGATTTCAACGGGCACGCCCGCTTCGTGGATCGTTTTGAGAAAACGCCACGATGCGGAATTCTCCCGGATGTATGGTTCGAAGTGATCGTTGACGATCAGGCGTCCAAGCTCAAACTCCCGCGCGATGGCTTCTATCCCGCTGAAGTGGTCGAAGTCGGTGTGTGAGATGAAGACCGTGTCGACGCGACGAATGCCGCGCTCGCGAAGAAACGCCGTGGCCACGTTCCCAGCGGCAAAGGGTGAACGTGTGCCGAAATCCACCACGGCAACTTTCCCATTCGGGAACTCAACCACCGTGCCGGTTCCATCTCCAACCGCGAGCATCCAGACGTTGAGCGCGTCGGCGTCGTGCGTAACCCATCGCGGCGGTATCGCCCACCATAGGAGAATTATCAGTGTCGCGATTTTGAATCGGTGGGGGAATCTGCGGACCCCCGGCCAATACACGCCCCATGCAATGACGGCGTAGGTCGCCAAGACCCATGCAAGTGAGGGTTTTCGTCCGTCGATCATCGTGCCGGGAAGGTGTGAAAGGAAATCCACTACGGCCGTCATGCAGTTTGTTGCCCACGCCAGCAACGGTCCCAAGAAGATCGCTGACGACGGAAACGCGATCCCCAGCGCGAGTTTGACGAACCCGACGATGGTGGCGAGCAAGGCCGGTAGCCAGAGGATCATCGTTCCGAGGACGCCCCACGGGGTGATCTGTCCGAACGCATAGCAGCACAGCGGTGCCGTCGCGATCCAACAGGCCAGCGATACCGTCGCGGTCAGCCCCAGCGCTTTGACGAACCAAACCGCGAGCGAGCCGCGCAGCGATGTGTCGAGGTCGATGTGCGGGTCGGCCTCGTGCGGCATGAAGCCATAGGCGACGAGATAGGGTCGAAGGCCGATTCGGTCGGCTGCGTGGATGATGCGTGGTGTAGCGTAGGTGCGAATGGTAGTCGCCACGTGAGAAGCGGCGAGGGCGCCGAGAAAACTCAATTGAAAGCCGGGTCGGAACAAGTCGGCCGGGTCGACCATTAAGACAACCACGGCGGAACAGGCCAACCAGTTGAGCACGCTTCTGCGTCCCCGGAGGAATAGGCAGAGGCAACCGAGCAGCCCCATGACGCCGGCGCGCTGGATGGAAGGCTCCGGCTCGGCGGTCAGGACATACACGGCGATGAGCAATGCCATGACGATGGCACGTGTGCGGTAGTAGACTCCGAGAAGGGCGAGCACAACCCAGCCGGTCAATGCCACCCAGGCGACGTTCATGCCGCTGGCGGCGAGGAAGTGTGCGTTTCCCGTGCGGACGAACGCGTCGTTCATGGCCTTTGGCACAGAGTCGCGATGGCCGAGTACGACAGCGGCGATCACACCGGCGCCGGGGTCGTCTTCCGGGAGGCATTCGTGCAGGAGCAAGGCGCTTAGTCGGAGGCGGAGTGTGTCCAACAATCCGCGTCCGGTGTGGCCGATGACCCGCACGCCTTCGGCATGATCACAGGACATTCCCGCGAGAATGCCGGCGCGGCGACTTGCCAGCGCCCGATCGTATTCGCCGGGGTTTGCGGGTGGTCTCGGTCGATAAAGCCAGCCGGTCATCTCAACGATGTCGCCGGCCCGCACCCGCAGGACAGGCTCTTTGATGGAGACCGCGATCCGTCCGGACGCGGGGACCATCGAATGACCTGAGTCGACGAGCGATGCTTCCAGCAGGAACCGGGTCTTGGGTCCGACTTCGTAGGCGCGCGGCACGCTCGGGTCCGGTTCGCGGATATCCGGGATTGTCAGCACGCGCCCGCGAAGGTGGCACAACACCGGCTCGTCGGCGGTGCGATGCGCGATGTGATCGGCCGGAATTGTTCGGAAGGCCAGGTGATAGCGGAGGGCGCCGATGCTTGCCGAGGCAAGGACGAGCAAGACCAAATGGGAGTGGATTCGCAGCTTCATCGCGAGGATGAGCGAGGTGGTGATCACCAGTGCAACAGCGTAAAACCAGGCACTCAGCGCCGCGCGATCGTCGAGCAGGACACCCGCCATCATTCCCACGGCAACCGGCAGCAATGGCGCGGGGGCGCGCGAGGGGGCCTCTTCTGTTGACGTCACACCGGCAGTGAGATCAACGGCCTCAACGACGCGCATTGGAAACCTCGGGCCCGCGAAATATCAATGAAGGGCACCGGGTTTGAATCCTACCCGTGAACGAGCGGCCAGAAAGCCCGGTATGCGGCAAGGAAGGAAAGTTGGCCCACAAGCCCGACGGCGTAAAGGGACTGGCGCGTCTGACCGCCGCCGCGCCGAGCCATGACGACGCTTGGCACATAGGCCGCCAGGAACACGATCATGCCTACGATAATTCCTGTTAAGTAGTTTCCATCGCGGCTCAGATAGGCCGATGTGATCGTCATTGGAAAGATCGTGTGAAGCAGGAGGCGGCCTGGGGCAAGAGGGCGACACAGGGCCACGGTCTGGTCGTCGGCATACTTGGCGGTGCGGCCGACGGTTCCCGCGAGCAGGAGTGCCCAGCGTCCCCAGATGGGCGCGAGGACGAGTGAGCGGTAGATCGGCGCGGGGTAAAGGTGCCGCAGGGGATATCGCCAATCGTCCGGCGGCGGCCACCACCCGGAGGTCGGCGGGATGCTGGCAATAAAGACCCACAATGAAAGGGCGGAAAGCGCGAGGGCGAGAGTCCCGGCAGGCGAAAGCGGTTCAGCGGCGTCGATCGGGGGGCGCCACGGGCGGGCGCTGGTCAGGAGATTAACGGTTCTTGCCAGGCCGAGCATAAGGAAAGGCCCGGTGATCAGACTCTCCACGATGACGATCGCCAACGGGGGAATCACGCGCAGGCTGGCCACTTCGCCATAAAGCCGCCAAGTGCTTTTGAACAATCCGGCCCAGGCCAGCCCAATGAGAAGGCCGACGGGGACAAACCAGACGTGGGCGCTCTCGAACGCCAATGCCGCCTGTACCTTGCCGCGCGAGTTAATGGGGAAGAGGAAGTGCAGGGCAGCGCTCAGGCCTTCGGCGAGTGTTGGGCGACTTCGACCCTGTACGCCGGGTCCATGTGACGCCTTTGTGACGCGCGGGTCGCCTGTTTCTGCCACTTCGCTCACGAGGGTGAATCCTTTGAAAACCGTCGCCGCGGCGACCGTTCTCATTGTATGCGAGTTTGCGCCCACCTAGGATAACCACGTTGCATCCGTTTTTTCGTCAACCCGGCAGGATTCGTCGCGGCTTTGCGTTCTTCGCGGCTGCCGGCGCTCTCGTGCTCATTGGTTTCGGCGTTGCCGTTGGCGATCCGCCGGCGCCTGCGCCGCGGACCGAGCGCGAGGGATTGGTTCCGCCGAGCGATCGTGATGCGGAGAGCTGGTTAAAACGGGCGCGGGATGCCGCGGCGCAACAGGATTGGAAACTCGCGGCGGACACGCTGATGCGCGTCGTCGAGCAATTCGGCGATAAGACCGTGTCGCCCGATGACGGGCAACAATTCATCTCCGCGCTGCGGTGTGCGCAGGAGCAAATCGCATCGTGGCCCGCGGAGGGCTTGCAGACCTATCGCCTGCTTTACGACGCGGACGTGAGAGGGCAACTGGCCGCCGCACAGTCAGCGGGTGATTTGCCGGCATTACGTCGGATTGCGTCGCGCTTCCCACACACGACGCCGGGGCCGGAGGCGATCAATCTGTTGGCGGCACGATTGATTGACGCGCAGGAATTCGGCGAGGCAGTGGATCTGTTGAATCAACTGCTGGGCCTTTCGCACGCAACGATCCCGGTGTGGCAGACACTGCAAAAACTGGTGGTTGCCGCGGCAATGTCCGGTGATTCGACAACGGCGCAACAAACGCTCGAGCAACTGAAGTCGACCGCGCCGGCGGATCAGGCCGGACGCGTGGCGATGATCGAGTCGTTTCTAAGCAAGACAAAGGATACGACCGCGGCCGCGACGAGCGCCGCGCGGCAGCTCACGGCTGTTGAGCCTGCGCTGACCGCCGATGCGTCGCAGCGGGATAGTCTGCTTGGCGCGCAGCGCGTCAATCTTCCCAACGTGCTGCGCCTGACGAAGAAGACCGGCCGGCCCGTCGTGTGGCAGATGGCGTTCGACGGGCGGCATCTTTTCACGACGTGCCCCGAGGGATTGGTCGCACACGATCTGGAGGCGTTCGAGCGATTGTGGCGAGCGGTGCCGAAGCGGCCGACACGCGATCCTCGCGTGGAAGCGCAGCGGCAGATGATGGGGACGTACAACGTCGACAACACCGACCGACTGGATGAGTTCACCACGCGGTCGCTCTTTCATGAATATCGCGGTGCGTTGTCGACGGCGCTCGGGCTTGTCTTCATGATCGAGCAGATCGGTACGAGCAACGAGCAGTTTCCGACCAAAGAGGGTGTGCCGCCTCCGAACAATATCTTTGTCGGTGATGAGTTTGCCGAGCCGAATTCGCTTCGCGCGTATGAGGCGGAATCAGGCAAGGCGGTGTGGACCAAGGGGCGCGGCGGGCCGGTGGAAGACGGCCTGCGACATGCCCATTTTCTTGCCCCGCCCATCGCGGTGAATGATTTGCTGGTGACGCCGGTGCAGATCGGGGCCGATCTGTATCTGGCCGCGCTGCAACGGGATGGGAAGATCGCGAAACTGGTTCTTCTCGGGTCCGGGCAACCGGGCATGTTTCCGATGAATGGTGTACTTCCGCCGACGGTGCATCAGGGAACGCTGTTCGTTCCGACCGGCGCGGGAATGTTGATCGCGATTTCAACGCATGATTTTTCGCTTCGCTGGCAGACGGCGTACAAGCGTGCCCCGCTTACTGTGTCGCAGCGGGCCGCCCCGCGCCAGTGGGGGCCGTTTGGGCCGGCGACCGGAGGGTTGGCGCAGCCGGATGAATGGCTGTCGTCCGCGCCGCTGGCGAGTGGGGGGTTGGTCCTCCTCGCGCCGACTGATGGTGAGTCGCTGCTGGCGTTCAATCGACAGACGGGCAAGCAGGTGTGGAGTTTCCCGCGTGGCTCACATCGCTACCTGGTGGGCGCCGATGCTCGACGGGCGTTCGTGGCCGGCAAGACCCTTCTTGCGCTCGATATCGCCAATGGGCAGAGTGCGTGGTCGTTCAGCGCGAGTCCGCTCGTCGGTCGGCCGGCGCTGTGCGGCGAGACACTTTTCGTGCCGACCGACGCGGGGCTGATTCGACTCAAGGCCGATACCGGCGAGCGCGTGGGCGAGGCCGTCGCGCTCGATGAACCGTTCGGCAATCTATTTGTCTATGACGGCGCGCTGTACAGCGTGAACGCCGAGGGCATCGCCAAGTTTCCCGATGTGGAGCGATCGCGTCGAATGGCCGAGTCGGTGCTGGAGCAGAATCCGAACGATCGCAAGGCGCTGCTCCGCCTCGCGGGGCTGGCCGCGACGAAAAAGGAATGGGGGACGGTGCTGGATTTGCTGGAGAAGGCCGAATCGGAGAAGGCAGTTGAAAAGCCTTCCGATCCGGAGGCGGTGGAGCTTTCAGACCGTATTCGCAGGCAACGCGTAACGGCGTTGGTCAATCTCGCCTCGACTTCCGACGATTCAGTACGAATGTCGTTCCTCGATCGGGCGGCGGCCGTTGCGATGTCGAAGGACGATCAGGCGCAGGTGCAACTGGCGAAGTTTGACTACCTGCGAGAGAAGAAAGATTGGCCGGGGGCGTTTGTGGCCGGATTGAAATCAGCGCGCGAGTATGGCGATCTGTCGGTGTCGGTGGAGCCGGAGCTGGATACGACGGTGTCGGCACGAATCGCGCCGCAGCTTGACGCGATGTACGGCAAGCTTGACATGGCGGATCTGAAAAACGTGCTCCAGTCGCTGGAGCCATTGCGATGGCCGACGAATGCGCCGCTGGAACTCAGCAAGCTCAATCTCGAAACAATTGAATCGGTGCGCTGCGCCAGTGATGCTGTCGGGGCGAACAGCCTTGGGTTTGATTTCGATGATCTAATCGCTCGACGAAGTTTCGCTGACGGTGACTACGAATCCGGCGTGTACTACCTGAGTCGCTCCGTCGAACGGGCGGTACGGTGTTCTGCATCACGCGATGGCATCAGCGCTTTGAAATTGCGATTGGCCATTGCCCTGGCTTATCCGGGGCCGGGGTTGCCGGTGGTGGAACCCGGTCGAGCGAGGTCATTGATCGAGGAATTGCAACGCGATGCCGCGTCGTTGAAATTGCCGAAGGAACTTCCGCCGCTTCCGATGAAGGCGGCGCCGACGTCGGTGTCCGAACTGCTCAACGGTCTGCTTCGCTCGCTGGAATCGGTCGGTCATGCTCCGTCGGTACTGTCCAACGCCACATCGCTTGACGTCGTGGCCCTTGAAAGCGCGGCGAGCCTGGGGCGGCCTGATGTTGGAAGTTTCTGGGATGCACGACATCCACTCGATTCGCGGGCCGGCGTAGTTCCCCTTCGTATTTTGAAGCAGGTGAAGGGGCTGAGCGCGACGGCATCGGTCGGGACGCGGTCGCTCTGGTCCAACGTGATCAACCTTCCGCTCGATGACGAACCGAATCCTGATGGCGATGACATTCGACTCACGGCGCAGGCCGCCGCGTACGCCGGTCCTGTTGCGGTGCTGGATTTGGGGATGCAGGCATGTGCCGTGGGGCTCTCGACCGGGCGAATGTTGTGGCCGCCGGTGCCGCTGGATCGCGCGAATGGCGCGCTTCCCGAGCCGCCTTTGATATCCGTCGGTCCTACAGTCATTCTCGCTACGGATTGTGCAACGCTTGTCGCAGTTCCGGCACGGCAAGGCGCCGCGCCGCAATGGCGCAGGCGATTCCCCGGCAAGCGACTGGTTGCACTCGCCGAGGCCGAAGGCTATGTCGTTGCGATTGAGACCGAACCCCCGGGCGTCTGTGTGCTTGATGCCCAGACGGGCCGAGTTCACAATCAGTTTTCGATTGAATCGAAATCGCGCCGTACTCCGACGATGGCCGCGGCGGATTCCGATGAGAACGCCAATCGACCGTTCGCGATTCCGTTTTCCATCAACCGCCGCGTGATTTCCTATGGCAGCGCGAGCGGGCTGGTGGGGCGCGATTTGCTGACGGGCCGCACGTTGTGGAATCGCCCCGCGCCGGCCGGCGTGCTTGATGTTCGGCGGCTCGACGACGAGCACCTTGCGGTCACCTATCCCGGAAGTGAGATCGAGGTCTTTCGCGCGGAAAACGGTGAATCGTTGCGTCGCCTGACGCTGGACGCGCTGACGTTGCCGCCGATTGAAATGAGCCTGGATCGAGTGAAAGGCGCGACGGAGGGTTCTGCGTCATCCCTTCGGCTGCTGCTGTTCACCAAGACAATTGGTGAAAAGGCGAATTTTGTCATCCGGTCCATTCCGCTCGCGGCAGGGGCAACACCGTGGCAGCGTGAACTCGGCCCCTACGCCTCGATCAACAGACAGATGATTTCGGCTTCGCCGGAGTGGGTTACTGTTGTGCAATACGGGACGGACGATCGCGAGAATCGCCCGGGCCAACGAGATCGACCACAGCTTGGCCCGCCGAAGATTCTCGTGCTCGACAAGGCAGGCGGCCGGTCGCTGATCGAGAATCCGCCGGTGCTGGAAGGGCGGCTCGATGGACGGGATGGTTCGCGTTCGCAGTTGGTTAAGGACGTGATCGTGCTGGACCAGCGAATTATCGCCGTGTCGCCGTACGGGTACTATGTTCTGGCGCGGAGCGATTCTGCGATGAAGAGGCCGGCCGCAGCATCGGACCGGCTTGGATTGCCGGAGGATCAGGACACACCGTGAGCACGGGTAAGACCAATGTTGCGAACACCGCCAACGGCCATGCCAGTCGATGGGCTTGCGCCTTCGGCGTCGTGGTGGCGGTGCAGCTTTTGCTCTGCTCACTTCCCTCCATGGGAAAGCCGCCGCCCAAACTCCCGCCGCTGGTCACACCGCAAATCGATGTCGCGATCCAGAAGGGGCTGAAGTATCTCGCGGCGAAGCAAGGCTCGGACGGCGCCCTGCGCGAGACGGGTCACATGGGCTCGTACCCGGTGTCCATGACCGCGCTTTCAGGCATGGCATTCGCAAGTTCGGGCAGTACGCCGACGCAGGGGCCATACTCACCGAATATCCGCCGGGCGATGACGTACATCCTGCGTTCGACGCAGAAGAACGGGTTGATCTGCCGTGCGGGTGACGAAGAGACGCGTTCCATGTACGGCCACGGGTTTTCCATGCTCTTTCTCGCGGAGATGATGGGCATGGAGGAGGACACTGATCGGCTTGCTGAGATTAAGTACACGCTTCAACGCGGCGTCGACCTGATCGCGCGTTCGCAGAGCAATCTCGGCGGCTGGCTGTACACGCCGGACATGAACGGCGACGAAGGCTCTGTCACGATTACGCAGGTGCAAGCCATGCGAGCCGCGCGAAACGCCGGCATCGCCGTTCCGAAGACCGTCGTCGATCGGGCCATGAAGTATCTGGAGAACTCGATTCAGCCCGACGGCGGCATCGCTTATCGCGTCGGAATGTCCGGCTCGCGCCCGCCGATCACCGCGGCCGCCGTCGCGTGTTGGTTTAACGCCGGGCAGTATGACAATCCGCTGGCACTCAACGCCCTGCGCTATTGCAAGCAAAACATCGGGATCGGCGATCGCCGCGGTGGAACGTGGGGCCACTGGTTTTATGCGCACATGTATCTGGCGCAGGTGATGTACCTCGCCGGAGAGAATGAATGGAAGGACTATTACCCGAAGGTCTCGGCGCACCTGCTTGCGACGCAGGAGGATGATGGGGCATGGGATGGCGACGGCGTCGGCAAGATTTATGGCACGGCCGTCAGCCTGATGATTCTGCAATTGCCGTACAACACGCTCCCGATCATGCAGCGGTAGGCGAATTCGCCGACTGGTGTGTGCCGTGGGGGCCTAACTCGAACGAATGAGAGCATTTCATGATGCAATCGAATACACCGGACAACGCTGATCTCGCCGCCGCGCAGAAAATTCGCGACGCCTTCCAACGGCTTCGAACGGAGCTGCGTCGGATCATCGTGGGGCAGGATGAGGTCATCGAGCAATTATTGATTGCGCTGTTCGCGGGCGGGCATTGCCTGCTTGAAGGCGTCCCCGGGCTGGCCAAGACGTTGATGATTTCCAGTCTCGCGCGGTGCATGAATCTCGCGTTCAATCGCATTCAATTCACGCCGGACCTGATGCCCAGCGACATCACCGGTACCGAGGTCATTGCCGAGGATCGCAGCAGCGGGCAGCGCGCGTTCAAGTTCCTGCCCGGGCCGGTCTTTGCGAACGTGATTCTCGCGGATGAGATCAACCGCACGCCGCCCAAGACACAGGCCGCGATGCTTGAAGCGATGCAGGAGCGGCAGGTCACGGTCGGCGGCGTTCGTCATGCCCTGGCCGCGCCGTTTTTTGTGCTGGCCACGCAGAACCCAATCGAGCAGGAAGGCACGTACCCGTTGCCCGAGGCGCAGCAGGATCGTTTCATGTTCAAGATCTACATCGGGTACCCGACCTACGACGAGGAGTTTGAAATCGCCACAAGCACGACCACGGAAGTGACGCAGGCGGTGGAACGCGTGATCAGCGCTGAGGAGATTCTCGAACTACAGCGCGTGGTGCGTCGCGTCCCGGCCGCGCCGCCGATTGTGAAGCATGCGCTGGACCTTGTGCGGCGAACGCGTCCGTCCGAACCATCGGCGCCGGAGTTCGTAAAGAAAAACGTGGCGTGGGGCGCGGGTCCGCGGGCCGTGCAATTCCTGATCCTTGGCGCGAAGTCGCGGGCGGTGCTTCGCGGGAACTACCATGTTGCGACGGAGGACATTCGGGCATTGGCGGCCCCGGTGCTACGCCATCGCGTGATTACCAATTTCGCCGCGCAGGCCGAGGGTTACACGCCGGACAAGCTTATTCAGGATCTGCTCGCCCACAGCCCGGCGCATGGCGAGGGCCTGCTCAAGGACGAGCGCGTGGCTAAGACCGTGAACCTCTAACGCATTGAACATCACGCGGCACTCTGCATGGCGGAATCCAGAAATTATCTGCGGCCCGACGTACTCGCTCGCATCAGCGATCTGGAATTGCGCGCCCGCTATGCCGTTGAGGGCTTTATCAGCGGAATGCATCGCAGTCCGTACAGCGGGTACTCCGTCGAGTTCGCGCAACATCGGGAGTATGTCCCCGGCGACGACCTTCGCCGCCTGGACTGGCGGGTCTATGGCAAGACGGATCGTTTCTATATCAAACAATATGAGGAAGAGACGAATCTTCAGGCGCACGTCATCGTCGATTGCTCGTCGTCCATGCGCTATCCGACGCAGCAACTCCGCCCCGATCGGCTCACGAAATTCGAATACGCCGCGACCCTTGCGGCGTCGATGGCGTACTTACTCACGCATCAGCAGGACGCCGTGGGGATGATGCTCTTTGACGACCGCATCCGTACCAACGTGGCCCCACAGTCGCACCACGCTCATCTGCATTCCATCATACGACAACTGGAGCAGGCTCGGCTCGAACACCCGAGCGGCGGTAAGGCACTCTTTGCGGAGTTGGCGAGAAACCTCCGCCGGCGGAGCATCGTTGTCATCATCTCCGACCTGCTCGCGGACGCGGACGAGTTGATCGCCGGGTTGCAATCGATGCGCCATGGCAATCATGAAGTCATCGTGATGCACCTGCTCGATGCCGATGAGCGGACGTTTCCATTCCAGGATCACACGTTGTTCGAAGGGCTGGAGGCTGTCAATCAAAACCTGCTGATCGACCCGCAGTCGCTTCGGCAGGGCTACCTCGCCGCGCTGGATGCGTTTGTCACGCGCCTTCGAGGGGCCTGCGCCGGTGCGAAGATTGAATTCGTCGAGTTGTCCACGACGGACCCGTTGGACATCGCGCTCCGCCGATACTTCACCGCGCGGTCGCATTGGGTAAAGGCCCGCGCGTGAACAATCCCGCATTCGTAATTAATCCGCGAGCGTGTTCGCCGCGACCACCCGGGAGGGCCGCGTGCTGACCTGGCTCTCCACGTTTTTGCTAAATCCCGCGCTTGCGGCCGGCACCGCCGCCGTGGCAAGCCCGATTCTCATTCATATTCTCTCGAAGCGACGTTTTCGCCGCGTCGAGTGGGCCGCGATGGAGTTTCTGCTTGAAGCACACCGTCACAATCGTCGGCGCGTGCGGATAGAGCAACTGATTCTTCTGGCGCTGCGATGTCTGGCGATGCTGTTGATCGCGCTGATGGTGGCCCGGCCGTTTCTCTCGGCCGGCACGGTCGGTTCCCTGCTAGGCTCGCTCGGCCGAACAGAGCGGATCATCCTGTTGGACGACTCCTTCAGCATGGGTTGCCGCGTCGGCGATGGGCAGACGGTGTTTTCTCACGCCACGGCCGCCGTGAAGCAAATCGCGCATGCGGCCGCAAACGATTCACCGGCAGACACGTTGACGCTGGTGCTTGCCAGTCGGCCGCGTCAGGCGCTGTGTGCGCTGCCGAGCCTCGCTCCGGAAAATGCCCGGCGCGTCGAGGATGCGCTGGAGGGAATCGTTCCGTCGCAAGTGGCCGCGCGATTTTCGGATGCAGCGCAGGCCGTCGCGCAGCTTGTTCGCGCCGCGCCGTCGCAGGCCAACACCGCGATTTACATCGTGTCTGACTTTCAGCGCGTTGACTGGACGAAGACGGCCGATCAACCAACGTGCCCCGCGCTCGCGCCGCTGGCGGATTTGATTGCGAAGAATAAGGCCTGTCGCGTGACGCTGGTCGATGTGTCGGCGGATGCACCAAAGAACCTTGCGTTGACGGATCTTGCGGCCATGCAGCCACAGGTCGCTGCCGGAGTCCCCGCGCGGTTTGAAGTTGCCGTTTCCAACTTTTCATCCACCGCCGTGGAGCAGCTCGAACTCACCGCGTCGATCGCCGAACAGACGCTGCCGCCGGTGATCATCCCGCGAATCGGCCCGAATCAGACCGTGCGAGAGCCGATCGACGTGACCATTCCGGTGGAAGGTCCGAATCAGCTTCGATTGCAGCTTGCCGGCGCGGCCGCATCGTCCGACCAGTTGGCGCTCGATAACACGCGAAGCATCGGCGCGCATGTTGTTTCTGCGATTCACGCACTCATTGTCAACGGCGAGCCGGGCAGCGATCCGCTACGCGATGAGACATATCTGCTGCGAACGGCCCTTCGCCCTGCCGGGCGTGCGGCGAGCGGGTTCGATATCACGACGACGACCGAACATGAACTCGACGGCGTGGAGTGGAATCGCTATCAGCTCGCCATTCTTGCAAATGTGAATCGCATCGGCGCTGGTGCGCGTCAGGCGTTGGAGTCGTTCGTGCGCGCCGGCGGGGGGCTTATCGTCTTCACCGGCGATCAGATTGATGCCGAGTTCTACAACCGCGAACTGTTCGCCGAGGGTCGCGGGCTGCTTCCGGTCATGATTCGCGATTCGGTTGTTGCCGCGCCCGGGCAACAGCCGTTTCACCCCGGAGACTGGGATGCGAATCATCCCATCCTTCGTTCGTTCGCCGGTCCGCTCGCGGAATTGCTTCGTACGGTTCGCGTGCTTGAGTTCACGGCCGTTGAAATACCGGCGCCGACGACGCAGCCCGCAACCGCCGGGCCGCAGGTGCTCGCTCGGTATGACAATCCCGAGCATTCGCCGGCCATCGTGATCGGTTCGTTCGGCCGCGGGACTGTGCTGGTCATTACGACTTCCGCCGATCAAGAGTGGAATGACTGGGCCGCGAATTTCAGCTATGTTCCGATGCTACTTGAGGCGGCATCCTCCGTGTCGCGCGCACAATCCGCGCCGACGCACGTGACGGTCGGCAATCCGCTGGTGCTTCCGTGCGATCCTTCCGAATTCAAGCCGGCCGCCCGACTTCGTTCACCGAATTATCCGGTTGATCCCGAAATAACACTGATCGCGGATGGTCCTTCCGCTGCATGGAGCTATGACGGCGCGGCGCAATGCGGCGTGTGGTCCTTCGAACTCATGACGGCTGCGGGAGATCCGGCCCGCACCCTCATTGCCGTGAATCCCGATTCGCGCGAATCGGATCTTGCCCCGGCCGGACGCAGCGGACTGGAAGCGGCAGCGGGCGAGTTGAAGTGCGACTATGTTCGCGATGTCAGCGCGTTCACGGCCGATGCATCGGCGACGCGGCAGGAATTCTGGTGGTCGCTGCTTCTCTTGGCGGTGACAGTCCTGATGATCGAGCACGGGCTTGCCTGGCACTTTGGCAGGAGGGCCGTTGCATGACGCCGCTCCTGATTGCCCAGTCGCTTCGCACTCAACGCGTCGAGCAGCACGTCGAATTTGCCCGCTGGTCCTCCGGCAACCCGCTGTTGGTCGGCGTTATCGCGACCGTTGTCATTCTCTATGCCGTATTCTGGTTGTATCAGCGCGAGGCCCGCGGCACGGTTTCGCGATCCCTGCGATGGTCGATGATCGTCTGCCGTGCAATTGTGCTGATCCTCCTCGGCGTCATCGGGCTTGAACCGGTGCTCGTGAACTATGTCCACCGGCGTCAGGAGGCTTGCACGCTCGTGCTCGCAGATTCGTCCGCGAGCATGTCGCTGATCGACGCATATCGAAATCCGGACGACGCGAAGCGCGTGGAGCAATTCCTCGGTCCGCGACAGACGGATGCGCCGGCTCCATCGAGGAGTCAGCTTGTCGACAGGCTTTTGTCCGCCGATGGCGCGACGTTTATTGAACGGCTTGCCGCAAAGAACGCCACGCGGCTCTTCGCCTTCAGCGAATCCGCTTCGATGATCGGCCAGTTTGCAAATCCCGACACGACCACGGCGCCGGATGCGCCGCCCCTCATCGTGCTTGAACCAGTCGGTCCGGCCACGAATTTGGCCGCATCGGTCCGCGGAGCGATCGACACCGTCGGCGGCGCGCCCATCGCGGGTGTCGTTATTCTCACGGATGGTGGCTTCAATCAAGGAGAGCCGGTTGCCGCCATCGCCTCGATGCTCAGGCAGAAGGGAATCCCGTCCTATGTCGTCGGCGTGGGCGATCCGGCCGATCCGATTAACGCGGCCATTACTGAGATCACCGCACCGCGAGCCGTGTTCAAGAACGATCCGTTCTCAGTGTCGGTCCGTATCGATTCGAAAAATACGGGCGACGGCCCCATTACCGTTGAGCTTCTTGAGAAAGTCGGTGACGCGGCGAATCCGCAGGTCGTGGATACGAAGACGATTCACCCCGACGTTGACGGCCGGCTTGCACCGGCGGTGTTCGAGCGCAAGCTCGCCAAGCCGGGAAAGGCCGCATACACCGCGCGGATACCGAAGCTCCCCGGTGAGTCAGTGGCATCCGACAACGAGCGCGAATTGCTGCCATCGGTGCAAATCCTGGATGACAAGATGCGCGTTCTGCTCGTCGCCGGCGCGCCGAGTTACGACTATCGCTATCTCGCCCGAATGCTGGAACGCGATAAGTCGGTGGATGTCTCCTGCTGGTTGCAATCGGCCGATGAGAAGGCCGTGCGCGATGGAACAACGGTGATCACCGAGCTTCCGACGAAACAGGAAGTTCTGTTCAAATACGATGCCGTCATCCTGATGGACGTCGATCCATCCGAGTTGTCGCCGACGTTGAGCGGTCTGCTCGTGTCATTCGTGGCCGATCACGGCGGCGGGCTGCTCTATTCCGCGGGGAACAAGTACACGGGAAAGTTCCTGCGCTCACCGAACACGACGGCGCTGGTGGAGTTGTTGCCTGTTGTTCCCGACCCGGACGCCGAGATCACCATGAACGACCTCGGCCACTATCAAACCCGTTCGTGGCCGCTGCAAATTCCCGATGCGGTCATCGGCGACCCGCTTCTTCGAATGTCCGACGTACCGGCAGACAATCGCGCCGTTTGGTCTGCGTTGGACGGCGCGTATTGGCATTATCCCGTTCGACGCGAGAAGCCGGTGGCTCAGGTCTTGCTGCGCCACAGCGATCCTCGGATGGTCAGTGCCTTTGGGTCGCATGTGCTGCTGGCCACGCAGTTCGTGGGCGTCGGCCGGTCGGCGTTCCTTGGACTGAACTCGACATGGCGCTGGCGGCGGACGGACGACGTCTACTTCAACCGATTCTGGACGCAGCTTCTTCGGTATCTGGTCGAGGGCAAACTTCTCGGCGGCAAGACGCGGTGCCTCATTCAGACCGCAAAGGATCAGTATGAACTTGGCGAGTCCGTCGTGGTGACGGTTCGCGCGCTGGACGAACAGTTCAACCCCATGCTGCTACCGCAGGTGAGCGCGGACGTCGCTCCGCCCGATGGCGCCGATTCGACCAAACGCACCATCACACTCACGCCGACGCCGGCACGAGAAGGATATTACGAAGGACGATTCACCGCGGAGCGCACCGGCGCTACGCGGCTGACCGTGCGTCTGCCCGGCTCGGGTCCGGAGACGCTCGGCACGCGCGATATCGCGGTGATGCAGCCCGATCTCGAAATGCGAAACACCGCGATGAATCGTGATGTCCTGCGGCAATTCGCACAGGCCGTCGCTGGTGCGTATTTCGACATCGACGAGGCCTCGCGCCTGCCCGAGCTGATTCCCGATCGAAGCCGTACCTATGTCACCCGCGAGCGACCGCGACCGCTGTGGGATAATTACTATGTCCTGTCCGTACTCGTTGCGTTCCTGACGCTTGAGTGGATTTTGCGCAAGAAAGGCAAGCTGCTCTGACCGATGGATGTGACCGCCGCATTTCAACGTGATGCGTTCGCGCCCCTGGACCGACTGGGTCGGCGGCTGCGCGGTCGGCTGCTTCTCGCGGGCGTTGCACGCTGCGCTGCCGTGCTCGTCGGAATGGTTGCCTTGCACCTTGCGCTGGATCTGATGCTCGTTCTCGGCACGGGGCCGCGTGCGGCGTTGCTCGTCATGGTCGTCGCGACGGTCGGCTACCACCTTTGGCAATTCATCGTGCGGCCATTGAGCATTCGTATAACCACGGAAGACATCGCCGCACTCGTCGAACGCGCCCGGCCGGATTTGCGTGACCAACTACTCACCGCCGTTTCGTTCACACAATCGCCGCCCGACTCCAAGCGCGATTCGCCGGCGATGGTTCGGGCTGTCATTGAGGGCGCTGCGCGGGCCGTGGCCGCATCACCGATGCCGGAGTTGTTTAACGCGTCGCGCCACCGGAGGTTCGCGCTGGTGGGGGTCGGCGCCATTGCGATCGCGCTTGCGGCCTGCACATTGTCGCCTGATTACATCGCCGCATTTATCGCCCGCGACCTGTTGCTTCAGGACACGGCATGGCCTTCGCGCACGCGAATTGTTGTGGAGGGGCTTACGCAGAATCGCATTCGTTGGCCGCTGGGCGATGACTTCACGCTGGTTGCCACGGCCGAAGGAGAAATCCCCACCACGCTTCGCGCCGAGATCGAGCTTCCTGATGGCAAGACGCTGTTACGCGACATGGCCCAGCGCGGCCGCGATCAGTTTCTCCTTGAATACGGTCCACTCACGGCCTCCATGAAGCTCCGATTTCTCGTGGCCAAGTTCGGCGTCGACGAGCATACGAACTGGTACGACGTGCTGGCCCTCGAGCGCCCCGGGATTGCAGAGTTGACGGTGACGGTCAGTCCGCCCGCTTATGCCGAGGCGGCTCCGACGAAATTTCCGGTGAATCAAACCGCGATCGACGCGCTTCGCGGCTCGACCATTCGCATTGACGCCGTCTCGAACAAGGCCGTCACCGCTGCATCGCTCCAGCACGCCGGCACGCGAGTTGCCGAAGCAACGATCGAGTCGGGGAAATCGCTTCATTGCGAATTCGCGCCGCAGACCGGCGGCTCCTATTCGTTCGACCTGAAGGACGAGGGTGGATTGTCTGATCTTCACCCGGTCACGCTGGCCATTCGGTTGCAGAACGATCCGCCGCCGAAGGTGCGTCTCTCGCTGCCCGGCGCCGGAGAAATGGTGACGCCGATGGCCGTGCTGGATGTCGCCGTCGAGTGTGAGGACAACCTTGCGCTTCGCTCCGCGGAACTCTTGTTTCAGGTCTCCGTTGCGGGCGACGCCGCCACGACCCAACCGACGGCGGGCCAATCCGAAAAGCTCCCGCGCTTCGAGCCGAAGATGACGCGCTATGCCGAGACGTTTGCATGGCCGATGTCCGCGCTGGGCGCGAAGATCGGCGATCAGGTGCGGCTCGGTGTGCGCGCGACGGATTACCAACCTGCGGGTGTGTCCACTCGCCCGGTTGAAGGCTCGTCCGCCACGCTGACCAACACAGCCGAGTCGGCCGCCTACCTGCTTCGCGTGGTGACGCCCGAGGAGTTCCTCGCCGAACTGAGTCGCCGCGAGAGCGAATGGCGTCGCGAGTTTGAGCAACTGCTTAAGAGCCAGGAACAGCTCAAGAAGCGCGTCGAGGATCTTCACGACCGCGCGGCCGGTGGGATGGCCGCGGCTGACTTCGCGTCGGCATACGCCCGCGAACAATCGGCGCAGCGTGCCCAGATCGGTCGGCTGAAAACAGTGCGCCGGCAATTCGAGCAGATCTTCGCGGAGTTGAAAGTCAATCAACTTGCCGATGGTCCGGTGCGCAAGCGTCTCGAAGGCGGCGTTATCGATCCGCTCACAACGCTGGTGAATCTCGACGTGCCGGCCGCCGCCGATGCGATGGAGCGCCTGCGACCGGCATTTGACCGCGCTGGCGCTGAGGATGTGGAGCAGCACATGGGCCGATTGATTCAACAAATGAACGCTGTGCTGGCCAACATGCTAAAATGGGAGGGATACAACGAGGCGGTGGGGATGTTGCGTGACGTGATTCGCCTGCAAACCGACGTGAACCGCCAGACCCAGACCCGTTTGGAAGAGCAGGCGGACGATTTGTTCAGCCCCGGCGCGACGAGCCGCCCGGAGAAGCGATGAGCCTGATGCGGATGCTATTGTCGATCGTCGTTGTCGCCTGCGCGACCGGGTCGCTCTTCGCGCAGGAGGAGCCTGCCAAACCCGCAGGTTCGCTTGCCGACCGCCAGGATGTCGTGCGCGAGCGCGTGACACGGCTTGAAGATCGCATGTTTCAGATCAGCCAGGCGATAAAGCAATCCGATCCGGAAAAAGCCGCCCGACTTCTTGAATCACTCGGCGCTTCGCGCGGCATGGCCGTCCGGCGAAAACTCGAAGAGATCACCAAGAAGCTTCGCGAGGAGCAGTTTGCCGATGCGGCGACCGCGCAGGAGGCCGTCATTACCGACCTGCAGAGCCTTCTCAAACTCATGATCGAAGAGCCGGAGAAGATCGGAGACCGCAAGAAGGAGATTGACCGGTTGCAGGTACTCCGCGAGAAGCTCGACAACATCATCAAAGAGCAAAAGCAGCAGAAGGCCGACGCCGAATCATCCGCCACAACCCCGGAACAGGCCAAGGCCGTCGCCGATGCGATTCAATCAGCCAAGGACACGCTCGGCAAACAACGCGATTTGTCAAAGAAGACCGCCGACAAGGACGCCGATGCCAAGCAAACGGGCAGTGAACAGGCTGAACTTAAGAAGTCAACCGAGCAACTCACTGAAAAGATGAAATCGCTGCCGGGCCAACCCGCAACCGAGGAACTCTCCGCTGCTGCGACCAAGATGAAGGCCGCCGAGGATTGGCTTGCCAAAGAGCAGGTTCCTGACGCAGGCGAGTCGCAAAAGGAAGCCGAGGAGAAACTTCAGTCCGCCATTGAGAAGCTGGAGGAGCATCTCAGGAAGCTCGATCAGAAGAAGCCTCTCCCCGAGCAGTCCGCCGCGCAAAAGCAAACCGCGGAGAAAACAAAAGGCCTTTCGAAGGATGTCGAGTCGCCGGAGCAACAGCCGAATCCCTCGGGTGAACCGGGCGGCGAGAAGTCACCGGAGAAATCCGGAGACAAGCCATCCGACGCTTCGAAATCGCCATCGGACCCCAAACAAGATGGCATCAAGAAGGAACAACTCGACGACGCGTCGAAGTTGCAGGACGACGCCGCGAAGAAGCTGGACGAAGCCAAGCCCGATGAAGCCGCGAAGAAGCAGGAGGAAGCGCTGAAGAAACTCGAAGAGGCCCAGAAAAAACTGGAGGACACCCTCGAACAACTTCGCAAAGAGCAGCAGGAGGAAATGCTCGCCGCGCTGGAGGCCCGTTTCCGTGCCATGCTGGCCAAGCAGATTGAGTGTTCCAAAGCTTCGCAGCGGCTCGTTGAACTGCCCGCCGGGGAATGGAAACGCAGCGACCAGCTTGAAGTGACCGAGATTTCGACGCGGCAAAAGAGCGTCGGTGACGATGCCGATGCGACGCTTTACATTCTCACGGAGGAAGGCACCACCGTGATCTTCCCGCAGATCGTTCGCCAGGTGCGCGACGATGCCAAAGAAGCGGCGACGCTCTTCACGCCGACCGCGATCCCCGCGGATGTCCGCCGCCTTCAGGACGGCATCGAACAGGCCCTTCGCGAACTGCTCGATGCCGTAAAGAAGAAGCAGGAAGAGGCCGAGAACGAAAGCAAAAACGAAGGTGCCGCCGGGAACAACAGCCCGCAACCGCTCCTGCCCGGTTCGGCCGAGTTGAAATTGCTTCGATCATGCCAGCTTCGCGTGAATGCCGCGACGGCCGCCCTCAAGGCCGAGCAGGCCAAAGTCGGCGGCACGCCCGAATCTCGCGAACGGCTGCAGCGCCTTGCCAAGCGGCAGGAAGAAGTGGCGACGATGGCCAGGGAAATGCACGAATCCATGACCAAGGCTCAGTGAGAACTCGGCCGCGCGACGATAACTATTGATAAGGCACGATGTACATTGGCATCTTACATCTGACGTTCGCCGTCTTACTGGCGCAATCTGATGCGCCGGGTGAGCCACCTGCGCCCGGGGCTGGTCTTTCTGGTCCGGTCGTTTTCAAACCTGTTCCCGCGACACAGCCGGTGGGAGAGGTCGTTCCCGCAGATGAGGTCATCGCCGCATTCCTGCGCACGGTCGAATCGAACACCAGCTACGAAAAGTTCGCCAAGGATTTCGTGGCGAACCTCCGCGCGAAGCCGGGCGACTCCGACCCCAAGAGCTTCATCAATCTTTCCCTCGCAGTGTTGTCTCCCAAATTCGGCGAGGCCCTCGGTCTCATCGAAAAGGAAAAGCCCGCCAAGGCGGTCGATGCGCTCGAACCGCTCGCCGACTCGGACGACGCGTATCTCGCCGTCGCCGCCGCGCAGCAGGCCGCCGCCGCACTCGTGGAGTTGGAGCAATTCGAACGATGCCTCGCGCTGTTGAATCGTGTGCGTAAGAAGCACAACCCCATCGCGCGTTTCACGCTCGCCGCCGATCATCTTCAATTCATGCTCGGCTACTGCCAGGTTCACACGCTCGACTATGACGGTGCGCAGGCCACGCTTGAAGACTTCCTCAAACGCTTCCCCGCAGCCCCCGAGCGGCTTCGTGTGACGGCCGTGCAGATTGTTACGGAGCTTTCGCGCCGAACGCCGCGAAAACTCGGCGACGTGCACGACCTGATGAACTCGGCCCGTCGCCAGATTTCCCACGGCGAAACCGGGCAGCCCGTGCGCGAGAAGCAGGAACGCGCCATCGCCATGCTCGAAGATCTTATCAAGGAGGCCGAGGATCAGGAGAAGTCGAACAATCAAAACAACAGCAGCGGCGGCAAGGGAGACCAGCCGAATCAGAATCAACCCGGCGGCGGTGCGAAGCAGTCGGCGCTTCCCGGCGGCTCGGACAAGGATGCCGTGCTTCGCCAAACCCGCGCCCGCCCCGGTGACACGTGGGGCAAAATGCCGCCGAAGGAGCGCGAGCAGGTGCTTCAGTCGATACAGAAACAGTTCCCGAGCCGATATCGCGAACTGTTGGAGCAGTACTACCGCGAACTTTCAAAGGACCAGCCAGCGCCGTGATTCGCCTTTCATTGATTGTCATGCTCATCGTGGCCGGGTTCGGCGTCGCCCCGTCGCCCCGACCGGTTGTGCGCATCGAGCCATTGATCGGCAAAGCGTTCGATGCTCGCGTGGTTGGTGTCGCGCCGGATGGTCGGGTGACGCTCGATCCGCCCGGCGCTGAGCCGATGCTGTTGGACGACATCAAACGCATCGTGCCGCTTCGCGCGCAGCGGCCTACGACGGACGAGTTGCCGATCCGCCAGTTCTTTCACCTCGTGGGGGGCGAGCGAATCACCGGGCAGCTTGTCGCGAGCGGTGGCGCGCGAGTCGTTCGCGTCGAAGCGGGTTTGCCCAAGCCGCTCGATCTTCCGATGGATCGACTCGCGGCCGTGAGATTCGCAGTGCCCGAACATGCCGCGGCGTCTCACGAATTGTCGGCGCGGCTGGCATCGCCGCCGAAGGATAAGGATGTGCTGATCGTCGTAAAGGAAGACAAGCCGGTCGTGGTGGCGGGGGCGATCGAGCGAATCTCGCCCGAGGGCATCGAATTCACGATCGGCCGCAAGACGCAGAAGGTGGCGCTCGACGCGGCCTATGCCGCCGTCTTCGCCGCGCCGAACGCGCCCGTGAAGCCCGCGCCGTGCACCGTTCGTCTGCTGACCGGCAGTGAAATACCGGGCCGTCTTTCTGCGACGGACGATGCGAACATTCGGCTCGACGCCGGCCCGCTCGGTGCGATCGATGCCCCGTGGGAATCCGTGGACGAGCTGCGTTTCCGGAGTGAGCGCGTTGTGTATCTGTCCGATCTGCGGCCCGCTTCGTCAAGAGTGCATTCCATTCTCGACGTCGAGTTTCCTCCGCGGATGGATCGTAGTGTTACGGGCGCACCGCTGGTCATGCGCGGCCGTTCGTTCGACAAGGGCATCGGCACGCACGCGGTGTGCAGCCTTGCCTTCGAGTTAAATGGCGACTTCGAACGATTCACCGCGCAGGGCGGCATCGACGATTCCGCGAATGCGGCCGGCTCGGGCGCGGGTCACGGTAGTGTGATCCTTTGCGTCGTCGCGGACGGCCGTGAACTGTTCAAGTCGTCCGTGTTACGCGGCGATTCAGCGCCGATCCCGATTAGTGTGGATGTATCCGGCGTGAAGTCGTTGACGCTTGAAACGCTCGATGCCGATGATCTCGATATCTCCGATCACGCCGACTGGGCCGACGCGATGCTGATCAAGGCCCGGCCGCAGGCGATGCGGTGATTCAACCCCATTCTGCTTCAATGAAAATCGCGTGACATCGGCGGTAGCGCGAGCGACTCCTCCGTTAACTCCTCCACGCGATTCACCAGCATGTGCACCACCAACCCGTCGCGTTCGATACGGCCGCGGGCGAGGACGATGCGGGCATAGCGTGCGGCCGTGGCGTAGCGTTCGAACACATGCGGCCGCAAGATCAGATCGGCGCGGCCCGTTTCGTCTTCGAGTGTCATGAACAGGACACCCTTGGCCGTGCCGGGGCGCTGGCGGACGAGGACAAGGCCGGCGACAGCGGCGATCTGGCCGTGCGGACAAGCGCGTTCGTCGCGGATCTGCGCCGCGGTAAGCACACGTCGCTTGGCGAGTGCATCGCGGATGAAGGCGATGGGGTGCGATTTCAGCGAGAGGCCCACGGATTGGTAATCGCGGATGACCTCAACCTCGGGGGTGATGTTGGGCAGGGTCGTCGTGTGTTGCTGCTGTTCGGATTCGCGCCACGGTGCGTCGAAGAGCGGCAGCGGTTTGCCTCGAAGCGAACGCACGGCCCAGAGGGCTTGTTGGCGGTCGAGCTTCATGGAGCCGAATGCATCCGCCGCGGCGAGGGCGTGCAGCGCCGACGCCGAGACTTCGCAGGCTCGCCAGAGATCGACCACGGATGCGAATGGCCCATGCCGCCGCACAGTATCTGCAATCGCTATGCCATCCACCTCGCGCAGCCCGCGCACCATTCTCATGCCCAGCCGAATCGCACGTGAGTCCTGAGTCTTGAGTCCTGAGCCTTGAGTCTTGAAACTTGAATCTTGAGAGCCATTGGTCCGCACAGCGGACCCTACGCCTGTTCCCTGTTCCCCCTTCCCTGTTCCCTTTGTGCCTTTGTGCCTTCGTGCCTCTGTGCCTTCTAGTGTGCAATCCCACGCGCTCCAATTCACATCAACCGGCCGCACCTCCACGCCGTGGTCGCGGGCGTCGCGAATGATCTGGGCCGGTGCGTAGAAACCCATCGGCTGGCTGTTCAGCAAGGCGGCGGCGAATGCGGCGGGGTAGTAACACTTCAACCAGGAGGATGCATACACCAGCAGCGCGAAGCTGGCCGAGTGCGATTCGGGAAAGCCGTATTCGCTGAAGCCCTTGAGCCGCTCGAAACATTGCTCCGCGAATTTCTGTTCGTAGCCGTTGCCGACCATGCCCTCGATGAAGCGGCGTCGATAGCGCGGGATGGCGTCCTTGCTGCGACTCTTCCACGCGCTGATCGTGCGGCGAAGATTCTCAGCCTCGCCCGGCGTGAACCCCGCGGCGACGATGGCCAGCGACATGGCCTGCTCCTGGAAGAGCGGCACACCCAGCGTCCGGCCGAGCACGCGTTCGATTTTTTCATCGGGGTAGATGACAGGTTCCTCGCCGTTTCGCCGGCGCAGGTATGGATGCACCATGTCGCCGACAATCGGCCCCGGCCGAACAATCGCGACCTCGATGACAAGATCATAAAAGCAGCGAGGCTTGAGCCGCGGCAGCATGGACATTTGCGCACGCGATTCGATTTGAAAGACGCCGATGGTGTCGGCTTTGCAGATCATGTCGTAGACGTGGGGGTCCTCGGGGGGAATACTTGCTAGGGACAGAGGCACAGAGGCACGAGGGCACAAAGGCACAGAGGCACAGAGGCACAAAGGCACAGAGGGTTCGGCGGCCGTATCTATTTCTTGGGTCGCTTGGTCTCGAGTTTCATTAATAACCCCTGGATGATTCGATCCACTTCCGCGATGAGTGCTGTGAGGGTCTTGTCGTCCACAATCATCTTCATTCGCTGAGTGAGTTCCCACTGCGTGGAAAGCTCCGCCAGGGAGGCACGGGCGATGCGAAGGTGCTTCATGTAATCCTTCAGGCTTTGCCGTGCGTACCCCTCCGCGATATTCGACGGCACCGATATTGACGCCCGGCGCATTTGATTTGTCAGGCCGAATTGCTCCTTTGTCGGCATCGAGTCGGTCGACAAATAGACGCGGCAAGCCAGATCCATTGCCTTCTGCCAAGCCACCAGATCTCGAAATGTGCGAATTGTATTCATCCGGGACTCCTTTCAATGTATCTTTTTCCACTTGACATGTTGTCCACTCGTTATTCTTGATTTGCAAGCACGGAGGCCGCTCTCCCCTTTGTGCCTCTGTGCCTTTGTGCCTTTGTGCCTCCCGATAGGCATTCACAAAGCCAAGCGCCTTCCGAATACACGTCAGCATCCCCAACCCCAGCACATCCACCTTTAGAATTCCCAGCGCTTCGATGTCATCTTTGTCCCATTCAATGACGGTTCTGTTTTCCATGGCGGCGTTTTCGATGGGCACCAGCTCACACAGCGGGCCGCGCGACATCACAAAGCCGCCGACGTGTTGCGACAGATGGCGCGGGAAACCGACGATCAGTTGCACGAGGCGTCGGAAGAGGCGCAGCGTCGGGTCGGCGGGGTCGAGGCCGAGCTGCGCGAGTGTCTCATCGGTGAAGCCGTCGTCGTGCCAGTCGTGCACGCGCTTGGCGATGCGATCGACGGCGTCGAGTGACAGGCCGAGCGCCTTGCCGACGTCGCGGACCGCGCTGCGGCTGCGATAGGAGATGATTTCGGCGGTCAGGCCGGCGCGGTCGCGGCCATACTTCGCGTAGATGTATTGGATTACTTCCTCCCGGCGTTCGTGTTCGAAGTCGATGTCGATGTCCGGTGGTTCGTCGCGTTCACGGCTGACGAATCGCTCGAAGAGCACGTTGATTCGGTCGGGGTCGACGGAGGTGACGCCGAGGCAAAAGCAGACGGCCGAGTTCGCCGCGGCGCCGCGCCCCTGACAGAGGATGTCGCGCGAGCGTGCATACATGACAATGTCATGCACGGTCAGGAAGTACGGCGCGTAGTTGAGTTCTTCGATCAGCGTGAACTCATGCTCGACTTGTTGCCGAACTTTCACCGGCACGCCCTGCGGATAGCGATCATCGGCGCATCGCCACGTCAATTCGCGCAGGTGTTGCATCGGCGAAAGGCCCGGCGGGCAAACCTCGTGCGGGTATTCATAGCGAAGTTGATCCAGTGAAAAACCAGACGCCCGCGCGGCGATCTCGACGGTGCGAGTAAGCGCAACGGGATGCTCAGCGAAAAGGCGGGCCATCTCGTCGGGCGGCTTGAGATGCCGCTCGGCGTTTGAGAAAAGTCGAAACCCGGCTTCGTCGAGGGTGCAGCCGTGGCGAACGCAGGTGAGTACATCATGCAGGGCGCGTCGCTGTGGCGTGTGATAGTGCGCGTCGTTGACGATCACCAGCGGAATGCCCTCGCGGCGGGCGTGCTCGACGGCGGCGGCCTGATAGGGCGGATCGTTCGGCGTGTAGAGGCGGGCCAGTGCGAGTGACAGCCGATCGTCGTCGAACCAATGCGCGAGACGGCGAATGATGTCCGGCGTGTTGTCGTCCGTCGGCGCTGCGAACCACGCAACAGCGAGCAATCCTTCGGTGTGCCCGTCGAGATCATCCAGCCATAGATGGCATTCGCCCTTGGGCGCGCGCCGTTTGCCGAGCGTGAGCAGTCGACACAGCCGCCCATACGCGGCGCGATCGGTCGGATACACAAACAGTGACAATCCCGCCGGTTCGACGAAACGAAGCCGACAGCCGACGACGAACGGAATGCCGACTTCTTGTGCAGCGACATGCCCGCGAACGATCCCGGCGAGGGAGTTGGTGTCGGTCAGCGCAATGGCATGGTGGCCCATCGCGGCGGCGCAATGGACGAGTTCATCGGGATGGCTCGCGCCGGTGAGAAACGTGAAGTTGCTGGTGACGGCGAGTTCGGCGTAGGCCGTGGGCGCGGGTGTGTAGCCGGCGCGGCCCGCCTCGGCCGGCGCGGCGCGCTTGAACGGATGATCGTGTACCTTTCGATCAGGAGGATCGGGCATGGACGTTACTCCCCGTCATATCCACTGGCCATGCACGTACCACTCGCCCGATGCGCCGTCGCGAAAGACCCACAACTGCCGGCCCTCTTCATCCTCCACGTCGTAATAATCACGCACGGCCGCGATGCCCCGCGCCCACCACGGCGCTGCGATCCGCTCCGGCCCGATTCCGACGACGATCTTGTTTGCGCGGCCCCGCCATTCCAGCCACACGGGTGGTCCATCGGGCACAAGCGACATGACACGGATCGGCTCGGGTGATTCGAACAGATGCGACGGGCGCGGCGCGGGGTTGACCGCCGGTTCCACGGTGGGGCGGCGCGTTGCCTCGCGCGGCGCGACCTCGCGCAATGCGGTGTACACAAACGCCTTCTCGGGAATGTACGACTCGGCGGGATGGACGCACGTGACGGCCGCACCGCCGAGACGATCAACCAGCCGATCCACAAGTTCACCGAGGGCAGCAGGCTCATGCGAAGAAGAAGGTTCGCGCAGGAAGGCAGCCTGTTCGTTTTTCAGACGCTGCGTGCGCGAGGCTTGCAGCGCAATGTTGGTAACACCGAAACCAAGATGCACGCGTTCCAGCTTCGGCCAGAGCAGTTTCCACAGGTGCGCGTGGTCCCGGTTCGGATGGGTCAGGCGCAGGTAAAGGGTCTGCGGCTCGCCATTGACGCGGCACAGTTCCACGTCCAGTTCGAGGATGCCCCGTTGAACAGACTGCAACTGACCGAGCAGGCGCGAGAGAAGCTCCCGCGTCGTAGCCTCGATGATCGCGATGCGGCGAACGGGGCCGTCGAAGGCGTGCGACACGATGAACCGGCGGACGGCCCGGATCGACTCGATTGATTCGTTCACTGCCCCGGTCGCCTGATCCAGTCGCATCAACAGCTCACGGCCGAATCGTGCTGCCAGTTCATCGCGCGGGAGGGCGGCGACGTGGCGGATGCGTTCGATGCCGACATCGGCAAGGGCATCGACCGTTTTCGCCTCTACACGAAGTGCTGCGACCGGCAAAGGCGAGAGGGCCTCACCGATCATGTCGTCTTCAATCTGCGTCAAATCCGATTCGCCAAAGCGCGCGACAGCCCGGGCGCAGGCAAATGTCGGCGCGGCGGCCAGCCGGGGTCGAAGACCCCAGCGGCGCAGGGCATCGGCGATTCGGCGCATGTGCTCGCGCTCACCGCCGAACAAATGCGAACACCCCGCGATATCCAGCATAAGCCCGTCAGGGTCTTCCGGCGCGACGACGGGCGCATAGCGCAGCATCCATCGGGCCAGCCGTCGAAGCGCCGCGGCGTCGGTGTCGGGCGAGAGCGGTTGATCGCGAACTGCAAGACCCGCGCAGAGCGAGCGGGCATGAGCCAGCGTCATGCCCGGGCGAACGCCGGCGCGGTGCGATCGCTCGCAGCAGCAGGCCACGGACTGCACGCTGTGCTGCGACGTCCACAACAGCCACGCTTCAGGCCGACGCCGACCGGCGGCGACGCGATTCGGTTCGCACCTCCCGCTGTTGCGGCGAGCCAGCCAGATCGGCCAGTCGGGCAGGACAATGGACAACGCCCTCGGCACGATTCCACTCCAGATACCACGAAGGGTGATCTTGGGTAGGCCGCATTCCTTTGCAGCGCAGCAGTTCGACGCTCCATCCGGGGTGAATCTCGCCGGGCCGCCGCTGCCCCGGCGCATGCGCGGTGCGGACAAGCCAGCGCGTCTGCGCAGCGGAGAGGATGGACCGTTGCCGCGGTGGGCAGACGGCCAGCACGACCTTGGCCTGCGCCCGCGCCAGCAGTTGAATCCGCTGCGTCGCGGAACGATCAAGCCCGCTGCCATCGGCGACGACAAACCCGACCGCCTGTGAACGAAGCGCCAGATCCATTGCCCACACGCGCCCGGCGACATCGCGTGGCGAGACAAACAGCGATCGCTCCAGCATGCGACGATCCGCGCCACGAACCAGCACACGCGGATATGGATGACATGCTCGGCCGACCCAGACGACCCACGGCGAGGATGAAGATCGATCGAAGGCCTGCCACGCCAGGTGAGCCAGAATGCAAAGCGGTGGCGTCCATCGAGCGTCGGCCGGGTGCGTTTCGCCGCGTGCCGTGTCTTCCACGCCGAACCACTCGTGCAATCCGCCTGCGGCCAATCCACCACCCAGCGCGGCGTCGATGTCGGTCCAGCCCGTGGCAATGCGGTCGGCTGCCGGCTCATCGCAGCCGTCGGAGATTTCGCAGCGTTGCTCGATGGCCCGGATTCGGTCGGTCAGCTCGCGCAGGTTGACGTGTCGGGTTGTGCTCATGGCCACGGCTCCGCATGTTTGGTATATGTTAGGGTATCGGCGCGGCAGGATCAAGGGGCATTGGCAGGGCAGCGGCAGGCTCTTGCAGGCACGAGAGTTATGGCGAATCGAACTCAGCAGATTCGTGAAAGCGGACCGGCCGCGGTTATCCGCAGCCTCAGGGTCGCGAGAATCCGCACCTGCTGAGGATGCAGACACGACGATTGCCGCGCCGGACCGGCCTGTCGGGCTTCGTCTGGGGCAAATCGGCATGGCTTCTGGCACGGCGAATGCTTGTAGGTATCAGGTGGGCGCGACCTCCGCCCGCTGGATGACAGGAGATTTCCCATGAACGGTACCCTCGAAATCGCATCACCCGCCGCACCGACCTTCCCGCGAGGCCGGCAACTCTTGGACGACGCACGCCTGAACCGGGACACCGCATTTACCGAATCCGAGCGCGACGCCCTCGGGCTGCGCGGCCTGCTGCCGTGCCGAGTGTTTAGCATCGAGGAACAGGTCGCTCTGGAAATCGAACACCTGCGCCGCAAGAACGACGCGTTGGAGAAATACATCGGCCTCGAATCACTCCGCGATCGCAACGAGACGCTCTACTTCCGCGTCCTCGTTGAGCATCTCGAAGAATTGATGCCCATCGTTTACACACCCACGGTCGGCCAGGCCTGCCAGAGCTTCAGCCACATCATCCGTCGTCCGCACGGACTTTGGATCACCCCCGACGATCAGGACCGCATCCCCGATTTGCTACGCAACGCCAGCCCACACGACATTCGGCTCATCGTCGTCACCGACAATGAACGCATCCTCGGCCTCGGCGATCAGGGCGCCGGCGGCATGGGCATCCCCCGCGGGAAGATCGCACTCTATTGCGCCGGAGCAGGGCTGCGGCCCGAGCATTGCCTCCCGATCAGTCTCGACGTCGGCACGGACAATCATACGCTCCTGCAAGATCCGATGTACTGCGGCTATCGTCGTCAGCGACTACGAGGCGCTGCATACGAGCGATTCATCGATCAATTCGTCGAAGCCGTCATCAAGGTATTTCCCGGCGCGGTCCTGCAGTGGGAGGACTTCCACAAGGACCTCGCCTTCAAGAATCTTCAGCGCTATCGCCACCGGCTGCCCAGCTTCAACGACGACATCCAGGGCACATCGGCCGTTGCCGCCGCCGGCATCATCAATGCCCTCAAGGTCATCGAAACGCCGCTGGCTGAACACCGCATTCTCTTTGCCGGCGCGGGCGCTGCGGGCATCGGGATCGCGCGACTCATTCGTATGTTGATGGAATCCTCCAACGTCCCGGCTGATATCGTCCGCGGCGCGCAGGCCTTCATGGATACCAAGGGCCTCGTCCATCACGCTCGTACCGACCTCAGTGCCGACAAGCGCGAGTTCGCCATGAAGCCCGACATCCTCGCGAATTGGGATATCCTGAACCCAGACGAGATCACCTTTGAGCAGATGGTCGAGCAATTCCGCCCGACCATTCTCGTCGGCGTCAGCGCACAGGCCGGCCTCTTCACCGAACGCATCATCCGTGAGATGGCCCGCCACGTGGATCGGCCGGTCATCTTTGCGCTCAGCAACCCCAACAGCAAGTGCGAGTGTAAGCCCGAAGACGCCATTCGCTGGACCGACGGCCGCGCCATCGTCGCGACCGGCAGCCCCTTCCCGAATGTGAATCACAACGGAAAGGAAATCGTCATCGGCCAGGGCAACAACGCCTTCATCTTCCCCGGCCTCGGACTCGGGGCGATTCTGTCGGAGGCGCACGAGATCGACGATCGCATGTTGCTCGCCGCGGCCAAAACATTGGCCCTGTGCACAACTCGCGCAAGGCTCGCCACCGGTTCGCTCTATCCCAGTCAGCAGGAACTTCGCGACATCAGCTTCCACGTGGCCTGCGCCGTCATGCGCGAAGCCCGCGACGCCGGCTACGGCCGCTTGCTTGCCGACGACGAGATCGAGCGCACGGCTCGCGACGGCATGTGGTTCCCGGATTACGTGCCGATTCCAGAGACGGCGCTGTAGTCAGCGTGTGCCGGCGGTTCCCGGCGCACGTGGTTGGGATCGAACCGAGGAGCCGCGCGGCGTTTCGCGGTGGTCGATCGACGGGCGACCAAGGGGTTTCATTTGCTTTTTGCAATGCTGATATGGCGCGAATGGCGGTAGCGGCGGGATTCGAAAAAGCACACGCTGCTCGCTATTCTCTATGCCGGATGAGCCGGGAGGCGTGCAGTCGATGAGAAATAATCTTAACAAGTAAAAGGAGCACTGTTATAGTCTTCTTCCTCTCCTGAATCGTGGCAATGGTCACCGGTAAAGCCAACGCTCAATCAGGTGGCCGCGGGGTAGTGGGCTTTACTTCCGCCCGCATTGCTTCGTGTATGATGATGCCGGTGTTTCAAGGGAGAACCATGATGGGGGTCGATCGCAGGAATTCGTGTTTCTTCGGCGCGTTTTTGGTAGCGATCCACCTTCCGGTTTCAGGTGTCGCTGGCGACGATCAGCGCGGTCCGACAGCCGACGTTGCGGTATCGAGTCGGCTGTGCGATTCTTGCGACGCAAACTGCGATTCATTCCGCGATCCATTTGATATCGCACCCTTTGTTGACGCCCTGGTCCTGGGGGCGTCTGGGTGTTCCGTATGCGCAGGAGACCTTGACGAAAACGGAGTCCTGGACGGGCGTGATATTCAGCTCTTCGTCGACTGCCTGCTGACTCCGCAGCCGATAGGGGCCTGTTGCACCGGCGCTGATGTTTGTGCGCTGACGATTCAATCAAGCTGTGCAGGAATCTGGTTGGGGGCGGGCAGCATATGTCAATTGAATTCATGCCGATTTGGCAACCTGACCGCCTACCGTCCGCAACATGGCGCGGGTTATTTTCCGTTCGCGAAGACTGCTGTTTCTGAAGCTGACGAGGAGAACGCGGTATCGGGTCCGGGCATCCGCATCAATGCTCCGGGCGATGGCGACCCTTTCGGCGAAGATGATCTGATCGAGCTGACGATTGAAAACAACCAGCCCGGCATTGCCCTTGCCCTGCGGCGAACGAACAGCGCGCTTCGCGTGTGGACCACGCGGACCAAACTTCCCGGTACGGAAATCTTATTCACCAACGACAGGACCGATGCACTGGCGCTGGCCGGCAGCGGGACATCGCTCACGGCTTGGGTGGAGTGGGCCGCGGCTGCACACGGTAGTGGGGAGCTGCACCTCGAACCGTTCGTCGGTGCGTACTCATTGGATACGGTCAGATTCCACACGTTCAGGAGCATCGTCATGGCGTTGGGTGGGGAGGATCAAGTTCCTTCCGTCCCGGTCGATGCAAACCAGGGCACGTTTGTTGTTGCGAACGCACTGTATGCCCGGGGCTACGACGTTCATGTTCATGATGAGGATGACGTTGCTGCGGATGGTTCGGGCCCGGTGCTTAGCGAAGTGACTAATGCGATCGGCAGCCGACTGGTCGACAAAGTCTCTATCTTTGGATACAGCCACGGCGGAGGGTCCACCCATGACCTCGCCGAGCGTCTCGACAACGATCGCCCCGGCATCGGGCTGTTTGAGATTGTGGTCACCTCGTACGTGGACGCGGTAGAAAACGATTCGGATTTTGATGTCTCCCAGGAACGCCGCCGCCCACCAAGCACTGGCTATCACGCAAATCACTATCAAGTGGGCAGCTTCGCCGATTTCTTCCTTGATGGCGGGCCGGTGCCGAACTCCGATCCGCCGCCGAGCGGCTTAAATGTGGAAACGACCGGGTGGGGCGCAGGCGCTACACACTTCCAGGTTGACGACTTTTCGGAGGTCAGGGGTTTTATCGAGGTGAATCTCGCAGCGCGGCTGATCCCGTAAGAATTGGAGTTTGCTATGACATGTTCTAAAGTCGATTGGCTGGCCGGCGGATTGGCGCAACGCGTCCGTCCGGCCTTCGTAGTGTCGATCATCGCGATCACACACATGAATGCCGCGACGAAAGCGGCCGACGATCAAGTCGTTGAGATAACGCCGGACAACGCATGTCAGGCAAGCCTTGCGAATCTGTTCAGCACGACGGACAAGCCGGCCTTCAATCGCCAGGTGGATCAAATCATCGCAGGACAAGGGGACGATGGTCGGCAGGTTGTTCCGCAGTTGGTGTGGTATGCGGCCCGGCATCAGCAGGAAACGCGAACCAAGGCCTTTGTCGGACAGGTGCTGGCGAGGATCGCTGCTCCGAAAAGCGTCATCGTGGAGGCACTGGTGCCGCACTTGGACAACAAAGACGCAGCCATTCGCGGCATCGTGAAGGAACTACTCGTGGGGTACGAGGATCGCTCCGCCACCCGGCCGCCGGACTATTCCGCTTATCGCGCCCTAATCGAGGCGGATGTGCAATCGGGGCGTGAGCCGCAGTCCTCACTTGTGCAATTCATGTACGCATCAGATCCGGGCACGGCACTGCAAACCATGGTGCGCGCCTGTCAACTTCGCGCTCCGGACGAGATCAAGCCGATCCTTTGGTCTGAGCACGTGGTCTCGGAGCTTTTCTGGAAACGGCGGTATGGATTTGTGGAGCGGAGTGCAGTGGATGCGGCAGTCGTGCGCGAGATTGAAACACTCTCACGCCATCCGCGATGGTGGGTGAGGCTTTACGCCGCCGAGATTGTAAAGTCTCATCCTGAACTCAGCGGGGCGGACGTGGTGAAGCGACTGAAGGAAGACACCGACATTCGAGTCCGTGAAGTACTTGGGCGTTGAGGCTATTTTCGGAATACTGTGCGCGTCCGTCGCAGGCCGATCATTCCGACCAGGAGCATCGGCATCATCGTCGCCATGCCAGCGCCGCACGCGCCGCAGGTTGGTGTTTCGCACGAATCCAAGATGCCATTTCCGTCGGCGTCGCCGGTCGTTCCCACGGCCTTACATGGATCAATCGTTAGTTCGACGAAATCGCTCAAGATCGTTTGGCAGGTGAGAGTGTTCACCTGACAGCCGTAGAATCCGTTGTTCGCGGTGGACGCGGGGTTGATGATCAGCGTGTCCGTGGCCGATCCGGAAATGCCGTCACCGTCGGCAAGCGGATTGCCGTTCAAGCGCCATTGGTACGAGAATGGACCGGGGCCGGTGGCGGTGACGGAAAGTATTGCGGCCTGGCCGACACCGACGATTTGCGCCGCCGGCTGAAGAGATATCTGGAAGGTGGGCACGCTCCACTCCCACGTCTCGTTGGTGTTAGTAGCAACGCCAGTATCATTCGAAACTCCGCCGAAGAGTACGACGGCGCTCCGGTTGATGTCATACGCCATCGCGTGATAGTAGCGCCCTGTCGGCGCGGTGGTGGTGGACTGTTGAAACCAGTTTGTCCCGTCCCACTTCCAGGTATCGACAACGAGACCGCTTCCCGTGGTGCCGCCAAAGAGCACGGTCGCACCCGAACCGCTGTCGTAGGCCATTGCAAGGAACAGACGAGCAGCAGGAGAAGTGGACGGGAACTTCTGCGTCCAGGTGGTGCCGTTCCACTCCCACGTCTCGGCATTGAGGTTTCCGCCGAAAAGCACGGTCGCCCCACGGACGCCGTCATAGGCCATGGCAAGGCCGGTGCGAGGGGAAGGCGACATTCCAGGAGTTCTTTGTACCCAGCTCGTTCCGTCCCATTCCCACGTTTCGGCGAGTGTGTTCACTCCATCGTATCCTCCGAACAGTACCGTCACGTTCCGGGTACTGTCGTAGGCCATTGCGTGCCCAAAGCGGGCCGATGGCGCTGGGACGGGGGATTTTTGCGACCAGTTTGTGCCATCCCACTCCCATGTCTGTCCGCTCGGAGCGTTCGTGGCGTCGTCGTAGCCGCCGAACAGCACGGTCACGCCGCGGGCGATGTCATAAGCCATGCCGAAAAAAGTGCGCGGCGAGGGTGACGTGGCGGGGGACCATTGTGACCAGCTCGTGCCATTCCACTCCCATGTCTCATTGTTCATGCCGGAGGTGCTGTCGCCAAATCCGCCACCGAAGAGGACGGTTACGCCCCGGGCGCTGTCGTAGGCCAGTTGGTGATTGCTGCGGGCAGACGGCGAGGCGGCGGGCATTCGTTTCGTCCACACGCCATCGCACTGGGCCCGCACCGGCGCTGCGGCGTTCAATATCGCCAGAGCCGCTACGGCCGATGCGCAGACTCGCACTACCCAGCGATCGTGTCCCTTCTCCGACGCTGCGTTGCGCTTGCGTGCTGCATGCTGCGTAGCTCGTTTCATTAATTCATCTCCGTCGACTTGGATTTCGCAAACGATCGGCCGTTTACTTCTTCGTTCCAGCGCGCTTCGCTTTCGCCTTGCGGCTGTTCGCTGTTCCGCGCTTCCCGCCCATCGCCTGGCCCTTTTTGCCGCCCGCATGGCCGCGTACTTCGCCGGGCGTTGACCCGAATGGCTCGCCTTCGTGCGGGTGCTGGCCCGTCTGACCGGTGCCGGGTTGAGTGTCGGTGTGATCGAGGTTGCTCTTCCATGCCAGCTTGCCCGTGTTGTGCCCCTGTTGCTTTCCCTTTTGCTGATGGGATTTGGTTCCGCCATTTGCTCTGCTGCGGTTGCGGTTCATTTGCTTGGCCATTTCGTTTACTCCATTAGGGGCAGCGCGGTGATCGCCGCGCCGACCGATTGTCCATTTGTGGGCAGGCGCTATCGAAGGGTAAGGGTCACCATTTTCCAAATCGACAGGCCTGCTGACCGCTTCGCTGACTTAACTGAAGGTGGGGATACAGGCATTTCCCACATTGGAAACAAAAACGCCGACGTGGTTGAACACCGAAGCGTGTTCGACTACGTCGGCTTACTCTTCAACGGGCCTCACGGCTTTCGCCGGGTTGCCCTTTTGATTAGTCATCCAACACCGAAGCGATTCGTGGATCGCGTCGTATGAGTTACGGCACATTATAGCGCGCGGAATGGCAGGTAACCGGAATAAGATCAGCACCTACCACGGTCGACTGGGCCGTTCGATGTGTATTTCGGGGAGATGAGGGTCATTCAACTTTATCAACGATCTTGGTTCGGCTGCAGTCGATGTGCTCGACGCCGACGACACATAGATCATCGTGGACGTTGCGAGAGTGCCGGACGATGCTCGGTCGCCACGGCTTGCGGGCGAGGTCCCCTTCCTCGCGCGTCTCGATCACCGCGTCGCGCGGTGGGGCCGTCTCTCCGCGCCAGGCAAAGGCCGTGCCGCCGAGGGAGGAGTCGAGCAGCCAGCCGGTCTGTTGCGCGTCGGTGCCGGGGAATCGCCACATCAGGTATCCGATGCGACGCGTTCGCGGGTGCTGTCGATCGTTGCCGGAGAGAAGTCGAACGCTCATGGCGCGTGCTCCGAAGCGTGGGGACAATGAAAGGAGTCCGCCTCACTATCGGATCGTGGTGATCATGGCGTGACGATCGCGCGGCACTGCGGCCGGATTGGCCTGATATCGGAACCGGGTCATCCTTGGATCTTGTAACCTCTTGGATTTGGGGTTTCATCCGACTTGGGATTGCTCGGAATGTCGCGGGCCTGTTCGATCCGGCCAACGGGATAGATGTCCTTGCGTTTGTCCCAATAGGGCGAGCGTTGATAGATGAAGTCGAGCCGGGCGCGGGCGTTCGTTGCCATGTCCGGGTTTGCGGCGAGCCAGGCGTCGAACTCCTTCTTCAGGATCGCGTCCTCGGCCAGCATTCGATCGGCAATGGGGGCCATGGCGTAGTCTTCGTAGTATTCCTTCTGTTCGAAGATGGTATCGAAGAAGCCCCAGCGGACGAGCGAGTCCGGGGCATCGGGTTCCAATAGATGCACAGCCAGCACGGCTTTCAGATCGTCGAGGCGCACGACGACGGAGTCTTTCGGATACGTGCGGGTCACCCGAATCGGCTCGGATTTGAATGAGGCTTCATGCCGACCCTCGAAGGCGCGTTCCTTCCAGCGCACTTCGCTGAATCGGTAGGAACCGACCTCGATTGTGACGATCTTTTCGAGCGATTCCGTGCGTAGACCGTGAAACTTGAGCCGTTGAATCACGTCCTTCCACTGCGGCGGGATGATGTAGGCAGCCGGCGGCTTGACGTCGCGCGTTGCAGTGAACTTGGAAAAGAACTTCGTCGGCACGTCGATCGGCTTTGACCGATCCCAGACGGGGTATTCCGCGCCGGAGGCCTCGCTTCGTTTGGTGCTTACGTCATAGGCCTTGAAGACCATCGGCGTGCCCTCGTCGTCGGCGGGCTGCGACGTGGCCAGCACCACGCGCGCCTTTTCATCCTTGTAGAGATTCGCGGCGTACTCGTCGCCTTTCTTCACCGCGCTAATCAGTGCCTTGGGATCGGCGGCCACCAATTCCAACGTACGCAAGATCAAGTTGTAGGTCGCCTTCACGCGAACATCGTAGGGCTTAAGCATGTGCGTTTCGACGAGGATGGACGGCCGATTCGTGATCGCGCCGTAGCCCGTGGAAAAGCGCGGGGCAAAACCGAGGTTGGCGTCGATGCCCTTGGCCGGGTCCATGCGATCGCGCATCTCGAAGAAGATCGCGGGTGTGTGGCCGTCCTCGGCGAGCGTCTTGAGCAGATGCGGATGCAGGCGGTTGTTCACATAGTCAGCGACCGATGGGGCGTTTTCAGGCCCGATGGCGGCGGCGAAGGTGACGTCATACTGAAAGTCGGCGCCGTCGGTGGTGTGGGTGTCGAACCAGAGGTGCGGTTTCCAACCGTGGAAGAGCCTAAGCAGCGCCCGCATCTCCGGCGTGTCGGCCTTCATGTAGTCGCGGTTGAGGTTGTGGTTGTCCGCCGTGCAGCGCCAGCCCATTTCCTCAGGGCCGTTCTGGTTGATGCGGTTGTACTTGCCCCGCATTTCATGTCCGTCGATATTGAAAATGGGAAGGATGACAAGGATGATGTGATTCAGTAGTGAGGCGTGTTTCTTGGTGATGCAAATGTCGCGCACAAGGGCCATGCACGCGTCTTTTCCTTCAATTTCTCCGGAGTGAACGCCGTTAACGACGAAGATCACCGCTTTGTCGGGGTTACGAGGCGTGTCGGGTTTCTCCAGCCGATCCGTGGACACGATAATGGTATGAAACGGGCGATTTTCCCCCGTGGAATAGGGGTATTCTCTGACATACACCCACGGGCTGGCTGCCTGAAGTTGGTGGTAGTACTTGATCGTCTCGGCGTGGGTGCTCGTCCGGCGGTAGTTCGTCTCCTCCGCAACGGTATTCCAATTCACCGGCTTCTGGCCGAGTGCCATGACAGACAATGCGACACAGATGATTGACATAGGAGTTCCTTTGTTCGCGGGTAGTCTAAAGGCGTTGGCACTTCGGGCAGAAATGGGTCGACCGGCCGGCGGCGATGATTCGCTCGATGATCTTGCCACACCGTCGACACGGCTCGCCCTCGCGGTCATAAACGCGGAAGAGCCTCTGAAAGCGGCCTTCGTTGCCGTCGGCGGTGCGATAGTCCATGAGGGTTGAGCCGCCGGAGTTGAGCGAGGCGTTGAGCGTCTTTCGGATGCTGCATGCAAGGTTGCGTATTTGCGACTCGGAAAGGGCGGTCGCGGGTGTGAGCGGGTGGATGTGCGAGGAGAAAAGGGCTTCGTCGCAATAGATGTTGCCGAGTCCGCTGATGGCGTATTGGTCAAGCAGCAGGGCCTTGATCTGTCGTTTGCGTCGGGCGAGTTCGCGCAGGACCGGCACGCGGATGGTGAGGGCATCGGGGCCGAGGGGTTTGATGCCGCTTTGCGCCGCGTCTGCCGCGGTTGGGAAGAACCAGACGCCGCCGAAGCGCCGTGGGTCGCGGAAGCGGATTTCGTTGACGCTGTCTTTGAGGCCGATGCGAAAGTGCGTGTGCTTGGCAAGCGGTGCGTCGGTTGGTTCGAGTGTGAGGCGCCCGCTCATGCCGAGGTGAATGACGAGGAGCGCGCCGGAGTCGATGTTGAAAAGGATGCGCTTCCCTTCGCGACCGAGGGATTGGATGCGACGGCCGGGGAGCGCGGCGCGAATGGCGGAGCGGCCGGCATGGATGACATCGGCGCGGAGGATGGTGACGGCCTCGATGGTCGCGCCATCAGCGGTGGGTCGCAGGCCGCGAATGATGGTTTCGACTTCGGGGAGTTCGGGCATGGAATTGTCAGCTGTAGGGTCCGCTGTGCGGACCGATTCAAGAAAAACACCTTGCCATCCGCGGTACCTGAACTGGTCCGCACAGCGGACCCTACCGAGGCGTGCCCAGACGCTCGGGCATGTCGGCGAGGACGTAGGTCATCACGGCCATGCTGGCGACGCAGCGCGAAAGTTCGTCGGGGTTCACTTTGTCGAGTGTGTCGGCGGGGGTGTGGTGGTAGTCGAAGTACTTCTCGCCTTCGGTGGAAAAGCCCATCAGCATTGCGCCCATGTCCTTCATGGGACTGACATCTGCGCCGGAGTGGCCGCATGAGATTTTGAATGACCCAAGGCGGGCGACGAGCCGGGAGATGTCATTGATCTGGCGATGAGCGACTTCCTCGCGCGACTTGTCCTTGCATTCGACGGAGAAGGCATCGGGTGCAAAGCCGCCCGAGTCGCTTTCGATCGCGGCGATGAGGTTTGGAATCTCGGCGGCGTGGTCTTTGGCATATTGCTTGCCGCCGGCGAGGCCGTTTTCTTCGTTCGTCCAGAGCACGACGCGGATGGTGCGGCGGGGTTGTAGGCCGAGCTTGCGAATGACGTTCAATGCCTCCATGCACATGACGATGCCGGCACCGTCGTCGTGTGCGCCGTGGCCGACGTCCCATGAGTCGATGTGGCCGCCCATGACGACGACCTCGTCAGGCTTTTCACGGCCGCGAATCTCCGCGACGACGTTGCCGCTTGGGGCGTCGGGTTCCGTGCGGGCTTCCATGGTGAGGCGGACGACGACCTGCGCTCCGCTCTTCGCGAGGCGAGCGATCATGTCGGCGTCTTCCGTGGTGATCGCCGCCGCGGGGATCTTTTTCACTTTGTCGTCGTAGCGCATTGCGCCGGTGTGCGGCGTGCGCATGCTTCGTGCAGTCACGGAGCGGATCAGGCAGGCGATCGCGCCTTTTTGCGAAGCAAGGATGGCGCCCTTGCCGCGGAATCGCACGGTTTCGCCGTAGTGCGAGCCGGTCTTTTTGTCGTAGGGCGGCATGGGGTTGTTGAACAACACGATCTTGCCTTGGGCGCCGTTGCCGAGGGCGTCGAGTTCTTTTTCATCGCCCACGACGACGACCGGGGCGGTGATGCCGTCGGGCGGAGTGCCGACAGAGCCGCCGAGGCCGAGCATGACCAGGGGTGTCGTGCGCGGTTCGATCATCATGGCGGATTCATTTCCGCGCACCCAGTGCGGCACCATGACGGGTTCTGCGCGGACATTCTCGTGGCCGTCGGCCTTCATGCTGGCGACGGCCCAGTCGACGGCGCGTTCAAGTTCGCGGGAGCCGCTCAACCGGTGGCCGATGCCGTCGCAAAGTTCGTGCATCTTCTTCCACGAGTCGTTGGAGGCGAGCGTGGCGTCGATGATGCGGTCGGCCGAGGCGCGGTAGCGATCGTGGATGGAGCAGCCGGTGGTAAGTGAGAGGCAAACTGAAAAAACGAGGCGCGTTCGGAGGGTCATGGGTATCCCCGGGGGTGTTTGCGAAAGGCTGAAATGATAGGGGATTCGGCATGGCCCGCAATTGGGGATTTGGAATGAGGGCGGTTTTTGATTGCCGCCTTGAGGGTTCCGAGTACGATTCGGACGAGGGTGTCGCATGATTCAAGACCGACGTGCATTTCTTCGGACAACGGGCGCTGCGCTGGGCGTGGTGTCGTTTCTCAAGGAGGACTGGCCCGCGCGGCTGGCGGCTGCGGAGCGCGACGGTGGAGGTGGCGGCGGCGGCGGGGGAATGGGCGGCAACGAATCCTTCTGGTTTCAGATTCAGCAGGCGTTCGATGTCGATCGGTCCATCATCAATCTGAATAACGGCGGATGCTGCCCGGCACCGCGGTTGGTGATGAGCGCGCAGGAACGGCACCTGACATTCACCAACAACGCCCCGGTGCGAACGTTGTGGACGATCATGGACCCGCAGGTGGAGCACGTGCGGGCGCGGCTGGCGAAGGCCTTCGGCTGCGCGACGGGCGAGATGGCGATCACGCGAAACGCCAGCGAGGCGTTGCAGATCGCCCTCAACGGAATTGACCTGAAACCGGGCGATGAAATCCTGACGACCACGCAGGATTACCCGCGGATGATCACCACGATCAAGCAGCGGGCCGCGCGCGAAGGCGTTGTGCTGAAACAATTCAAGATTCCCACGCCGGCGCGTTCGATGCCGGAGATCGTGAGCTTGTTTGAGAAGGCGATCACGCCGAAGACGCGGGTGATTCTCGTATCGCACTCAATATTTATGACGGGTCAAATCCTGCCGGTGAAGGAAGTCTGTGCCTTGGCGCGGTCGCGCGGGATTTGGTCCATTGTCGATGGGGCCCATGCATTCGCACAGTTTCCGTGTAACGGAGGCGAGATCGGATGCGACATGTACGGCGTGAGCCTGCACAAGTGGTGCACGGCTCCGATCGGCACCGGCTTCCTGTATGTTCGCAAGGATCGGATCAAAGACGTGTGGCCGCTGACGGCGGCGGAGAAGCCCAGGTCGGACGACATTCGCAAGTTCGAGGAGATCGGCACGCACCCCGACGCGGGGCGTCTGGCGATTGCCGAGGCGTTGACATTCTGGGAGGGCATCGGCGCCGAGCGCAAGGCGGATCGGCTGCGCTACCTTCGCGACTATTGGGCCAAGCGGTTGATGAAGCTGCCGAATGTTCGAATGCATACCAGTCTTGATCCCGCCCATTCGTGTGCCATTGGGACCATTCAGTTGGAAGGGGTGGATTCGGGGAAGCTCACCGAGCATTTTTGGGAGAAACACAAGATCATTGTTGTGCCCATCAAGCACGACGAGTTCGAAGGGATCCGCGTGTCGGCCAACGTCTATACGAGCCTGACGGAATTGGATATGTTTTGCGAGGCGTTTGAGGACGTCGCCAAAAACGGCCTGCCGACGCCGCAACCGGGGATTGGGAAATGACGCGGCCGAACCTTCGTTTGGGTGTAAGAGGATGTGGGGCCGGCCCGGCTAACGGTGGAGCGCGCCGTGGGTCTACCAACTATTGGAGAATTGCCATGAAGGCTGCTGTCGTTTGTTTGCTGTCGTTCGTTGCTGCGATTCCTGTGATGGGGCAGACAAGCCAGCCCGATCAGCACCACCGCGAGCCGACACCACAGGAGATTCGCGATCGAATGCGGGCGGCACGGCCGGAGCCTTCGACGTCGGCGGCCATGGTGGAGCGGCTCAAGGCGGAGTTGAAGCTGGACCCGGCGCAGAGCGAGCAGGTGGACAAGCTCGCTGTTGAGAATGAGCAGATTATGGCGGCGTTGCGGGAACAGATGAAGATGCCGCCGGAGACGATCGCCGAGATGACGAAGATCCGGGCCGAGTTGAACAAGGTCCAGGAAGCCGGCGACCAGGCAAAGATGAAGGAACTCGGCGACCGATTGCAGCAGCTTCGGACGGAGTTCACCGAGCGCACCAAGCCGGTGCGCGAGCGAATGACGAACATGCAGTCGGTCTTCAAGGAAAAAGTGCGGGCCGTGATGCACGAAGATCAGCGCGAGGCCTTCGATCGAATCTGGACGGACCGAACAGCGACCGATGTGCGTAGCCGCCTGCGGCAGAATCCGCGGATGCTGAAGGCATTTGTGGATCGAGTGACCGATTTGACAAGCGAGCAGAAGACGCAGATCGGCGACGTCTTCAAACAACACCAGGAGCTGGAGAAGGGGCTGAAAGATCGAGTCACGCGCGAGCAGGCCGGGCTGCGCTTGTACGACTCCGTGATGGCGATCCTGACGCCGGCGCAGCGCGAGCAGGTGGAGGCGCGAGCCAAGGGCCGAGGCGAGGCGCCGAAGCCCAATGGGTCTGCGAAGGCGGAGGAAGCGAGGCCGGCGGACGGGAATCCGGCAGGGGCGAAGCCGGGCGAGCCTGCAGCGCCGAAACCGTAACAACCGTCGGCTCCACCATTCGTCCGTGGTCGGCGGCAATCGCCGTGAATAGAATCCCCGACGTTAGAATGTCTTCTTTGCTTTTTCGGCGGAGGTGATTCATGGCTCGTCTTTACAACAGCATCCTCGAAACCGTCGGCCGTACGCCGATGGTGCGGGTCAACCGCATCATTCAGTCCAAGGCCGAGGTCTATGCCAAGCTGGAGTTCTTCAACCCGCTCTCCAGCGTCAAGGATCGAATCGGCAAGAGCATGATCGAGGCCGGCGAGGCGGCCGGGAAGATCAACAAGGACACGCACATCATCGAGCCGACGAGCGGAAACACGGGGATCGCACTTGCGTTTGTCTGCGCGGCGAAGGGATACAAACTGACGCTGACCATGCCGGAGTCGATGAGCCTCGAACGGCGGATGATGCTGAAGGCACTGGGGGCGAATCTGGTGCTGACGCCCGCCGCTGAGGGAATGCCCGGGGCGATTGCGAAGGCGAGCGAGCTTGCCGCGAACACGCCGAACAGTTTCATTCCGCAGCAATTCGACAATGCCGCAAATCCCGACGTGCATCGCAAAACGACGGCGCAGGAGATCTGGGAAGATTCCGATGGACGAGCGGACGTGCTCATCTCTGGCATCGGCACGGGCGGCACAATCACGGGCGTCGGCGAGACGATCAAACAGAAGAAGCCGTCGTTTCATGTCGTAGCAGTGGAGCCCGAGGAGTCGCCGGTCCTCACCCAGCAGCGCGCCGGTCAGCCGATCCAGCGAGGCAAGCACGGCATCCAGGGAATCGGTGCAGGCTTCGTGCCGAGCATACTAAATACGAAGGTTTACGACGAGATCATTCGCGTGAACACGGCTGATTCGATGACGTGGGGACGCCGGGCTGCGAAGGAAGAGGGCATCTTGTGCGGCATTTCCTCCGGCGCTGCACTCTGCGCTGCGAACACGGTGGCGCAGCGGGCCGAAAGCGCGGGAAAGATGATCGTGGTGATCCTGGCGTCGTGCGGGGAGCGGTATTTGACGTCGGCCATGTTTCAGGACGTGTCGTAAGACGACATGGGGCGGCGCAGTGGCGGTTGCTTTGAGAAATTGAGCCGAGCTTGCTAAAATGCACGTATGAGGAAACCGTTCCGAAAAACTGTGGAGATTCGCCCAGGTGGGCGGATCGAAATCGAATCGTCGGAGCTTCCGAGTGGCGAAGTTGCGGACGTGGTGGTTTATTTGCGCCAGGAGCACTCGGACAATCGTTCTTGCATTGGCCTTTTTGGCGATGCCAGTGATCTGATGGATGCCATCGTCTCAGAGGCGATGGCCGACCGCGAAAGACCCCTTCGAGCAGCAGGTGGATAAGACCCTTCTCGATACGGATATCTTTTCCGAGGTTCTAAGGGGAAAGAATCCGAACGTCATTGCGCGTGCCACTGATTATTTGGCCGAACACTCGCGGATCACAATAAGCGTCGTCACGGTTGCAGAAATCGTGAAAGGATTTCATAAGCGTGGTGACTCAGGCCGCCTTGAACGATTCATCGCAGATCTAACAATGTTCGAAACGGTCTCGTTGACTGTAGAGGCCTCAGTGATTGCAGGGCGAATCTTCGCGGATCTCGATCGCGGCGGTCAACCCATCGGCCGAGCCGTTCATTGCGGCGATCTGTATTCATGAGAGATTACACCTTGCGACCGGCAACATCGACCACTTTCGCCGTATCCAGTTGCTCGGTTATCCTCTTGTCATTGACGACTGGCGAAATGATTAGGCAATTGTCCCGGTGGGACGGTACGGAGAAAGCATGAGCGAGATCAAGGCAACAAACGTCGTATGGCATGAGGGGCATGTCGAGCGCGGATCGCGCGAGAAGCTGCTGGGGCAGAAGGGCTGCACCATCTGGCTGACCGGGCTGCCCTCGAGCGGCAAGAGCACGATTGCGTTTTCACTGGAGCACGCCCTGGTTCAACAGGGCCGGCTGGCGTATGTGTTGGATGGCGACAACATTCGCCACGGTCTGAACAAGAATCTCGGCTTCTCAGCCGCCGACCGCGCGGAGAACATCCGGCGCATCGGCGAAGTGGCGAAGCTCTTCGGCGATGCCGGCGTGGTCACCATCACGTCGTTCGTCAGTCCCTATCGAGCCGACCGCGATCTCGTGCGGCAGTTGCACGACGCGGGCAAGCTGCCGTTTGTCGAGGTATTCATCGACACGCCCGTGGATGAGTGCGAGAAGCGCGACCCAAAGGGTCTTTACAAGAAGGCCCGCGCGGGGGAGATCCCGAACTTCACCGGCGTGAGCGACCCCTATGAGGCGCCGCTCAAGCCGGAGATCACGCTCAAAACGGCCGAGCATAAACTGGAGGATTGCGTCGCGCAGCTCGCGGCCGGCCTGCAGAAGATGGGCATCATCTAAATTATGATGATGGTTCCCGCGCGACGCTGGATCGATCTGCACCTGCACTCCATGGCGTCGGACGGGCGATACGCGCCGTGCAAGGTCATGGAAATGGCCGCGGCGCGCGGGCTTTCGGCGGTTTCACTCACCGATCATGACGCGACGGCGGGGCTTGCGGAGGCCGAGGACGCGGCGACTCAGCTCGGAATGGAATTCGTGCCGGGCATTGAGATGGAAGCCGAATATGGTCGCCATCGACTGCACATCCTCGGCTATTTCATCGATGCGACGAACGCGGGATTGGTCGATGCGCTCGCGAAAATGGTGGTGAATCGGCACGCGCGGAATGAGGAGATCATCGCGCGGCTGCGGTGTATGGGGGTTGTCATTGACTATCGCGCGATTTGTAAGCGGCACGCCGGCGCGGCGATTGGCCGGCCGCACATCGCCGACGAGTTGATTCGTCAACGAGCGGTGAGCAGTTTTCAGCAGGCATTTTCGCGGTATCTGGGAAATGAAGCGCCGGCCTATGTGCCACGCGTTGCTCCGACGGGCGCCGAGGTGATTCGAATTATTCGCGAAGCGGGTGGCGTCGCGTCGTTGGCGCATCCGGGGCGGATCAAAACGTCGTCACACCTTGAACTTGCCACAATGGTTCGCGATCTGCGCGACGGGGGGTTGAGCGCGATCGAAATATCCCATCCCGATCACAACGACGCGACGGCGAAACTCGCCGCGGAGTTGGCAGCGCGATTTGAACTTCTCACCACCGGCGGCTCGGACTTTCACACGCTCGGCACAGCCGTCACGCGCGGGACCGGATTCGCTAAGCGCCGGGTGCCATATGAATGGCTGGAACGTCTCCGCGGCGAGCGGCCGGTCAACCCTTTGCGGCCCACTTGAGCAGATCGTCGAAGAGTTCCTTGAAGGCGTCGGCTCCGTTCAGGCCCGGCGTCATGAGACCGTGACCACGGCCGGGGTAACGCCTGATTGTCATCTCTTCCCGGCCGCTGCGGATCAGGTCAAACACGCAGGCGTCGAAGGATTCCACCGGCACGCTTTCGTCGGCGGAGCCGTGCGCGAGGAAGAGCTTGCAGGATGATTTCCTGAGGCTGTCGGCCGGGCAGGTCAGCGTGAAGGACGACCAACGTCGATAGGCGTGGCCCATGAAGAACTTTTTGATGCTTCGCGGCTGGCGGAGGATCGCCTGATACTGCGATTCCAACTCCTCGACGGACTTTTCAATCTCCTCTGCGGACGCGCCTTCCTTTTGCATTTGCTTGCGACGAAGCACGGCGAAATCAAAGAACTGGCACACGCCGCCGCCGGAGATGCAGGCACAATGCGTGATGCGCGGCTCCTTGGCGGCGGCCGCGGCGGCGACGTCGGCCCCTTCGGACGACCCGACAACCAGCACGCGCGATGCGTCGACCGTCGGCTGCTTGAGCAATTCCGCGATGAGCAGGCACACGTCGTCGGTGCGATCCTCCAGCGTGGCATGTTCGTTGTATTCGTCGGAGGCGCCTTCGCCCGAGCCGGGCGCGGGGCCGCGATCGAGGAACTTCACGCCGCGCTTTTCAATGGAAACGACGTGGTAATCCTTGCACGCCGCCTTGGCGAGAATGCCAAAGAGGCTGGACCCAATTTTGTCGCCGACCTTCATGAAGAGCGAGCCTGCGCCCGAGCCTTCGCAGAAGATGATGAGCGGCTTTTTCGCATTGTGATCTTCGCTCCAATGACCGAGGAAGGCGGTCATGTCGGAGCCGTCAGCCCGCTTTATGGTGAATTGTTTGAACTCCTTCGGGAGCTTTTCGTTTGTGTCAAACGCGACAGACCACGTAGGCGGCTCGGCTTGAGCCGGCGTAAATGCCGCGACGTACGCTCCCACGACAGTCAAAAGGCCGATTCGAATCCACTTGCTCGGCATTGGCTCACCTTTTCCCATGTTGTATGGGAATGAGACGGTAACGGCAGCGACATCCTGTCATGAAAATTCCAAGAATGACTGCTTACAGCGCCAGCCCCCTGATCGCCATCGGGCTCCTTCAAAATAGCCTGGGGATCTCGCTTGTGTTGACAACCAAGCGTCAACAGCAGGCGATAAAAGCGAACGGGAGCTGGAATAACGCGGTCGCTGGCGACAGCTCGTATGCAAAAATGAACTTGAGTCTGCCCAAGGCTCCACGAGGACAGGCATGCCTTCAAACCCATGATCTCGGGTGACAAAAAAGCCCGCAGCTGTGTGACTGCGGGCTCAAACATGCAATCGTGCAGGCAATACCAGCTAACCGGTGCAAGCGAGCGAATTGGGATTGAATCGACACCATACATCGAGCCAGCAGTGGAGGTTTTCATCGCCGGTAAAGCTGGCGTCGCAACAATCCCAGCCAGACAGTTCATCTCCGCATTGTGTCGCGCACTCGTGGGGATCGCTAACGTACACGGGGCAATCTTGCCCGTTTACATATTGCAATATCGCACCTATCGCAATAATTGCACATACCGCTTTGGTTAGTTTGCCTTTCATTGATGTTCCTCCAAAATACTGCACCCCACACCATCGTGAGGTACAATTATCTTAAACATAGAAAAAGGATTTCCACAAACTCTAGTGCGGTGGTGCTTTCTCTTCAAAACTGGAATACATCTTGATTGCTCTTTTGAGCCGGTTTGACTTTGCTGAAGCTGGTCGGGCTGTCGACTGAACAACAATTGCACGCAAACTGGGTGTCGCACGAGAAGGTTCCATCGCAACGACGGCATCGCCCCACGCATCCCAGTTTTTTTGATTAAGGTCAAGTCCGGCAAGTCGAACCAAATTCTGATCAATGGCGGCTAGTGTCTGCGAAGAGATGCGTTGAGGTGGAGCGCGAAGCAACCGTCGAATGCGACGAAGTAAACGCGCAATGTCCTCAGGCTCCAATGATTCGACTGCCACCACCTCAAGCTCCTGCGTATCGATTCCATCAACAAGATAGCCTTCACTTGTCTTTTTGAAGATCTCCTTAAGGATGGCACCCTCGCGACCCCACTGAAGCTCATCGCACTTTTCGGTAGCTGCTGAATGAAGCTGCATGAACACTTCAACGGCTTCATCGTCATTGGGAGTTGATGTCCCGGCTATCGCCCGGGCCAATGCCAGCATCGAGAGAGGTGAACACAAGGCGCCTTGATTGCTGCTGTCACACTGCCCCGCCGCGGCATTGTGGTAATCCAACACACTGTCGCGTAGGTACTTTCGAACCGCCACGGGCGTGGTCTTGGCAGAACCGCAGCGCTCAATGTTGGTTAGCGTTGAATGTTGGAGGTTACTGTTGAGCTTTGGATCGATATTAGTGTAAAGTGAGTCGACCAGCCGCTGTGCATCGGACATATTAATCGGCGCGGTTGATTGGCCGATGGCACGTATTTCTCCAAGTCGCGCGCGAAGTAGTGCCCACGCTTCTTCCGGCGGATCGTCAGGCGCTGTTTTCAAGAGTGCTGTTCGTCTTGTAAGCAATTCCTGCTTCTCGGCCTCGAGCGAGAGAGTCAACGTCTTGTCACTTGCGGCTGACGCTAGTGCGGTGTCAATTCTCGCTATCGCGTGCCGTAGTTCAGTAAGTTGCCTCTGCTTCTCCGCGCCTTCAACTTCTCCTTTTGCCATTTCGGGTCCAGTCTTTAGACCGGCATCAATAGGCGGGATACTTCGAATGCTGTTTGCAGGCGAATTCGTATCTTGTGCGGTTGCCAAGGCAAGAACAACGGACAAAAACATGTGTATGTGAGAAATCATCTAGGGGCCCTCGAAAACCAAGTTGAAACACGAATATCAATTGGCAATGAAGCTGCTTTACGCGATGCGACCGGACGCATAAAACTCAACGGCACAGTCTGCTTGCCTATCAGAATCAGTTTTTTTTGATGCAAATGTGGGTATAGGGCAAGTCTCCATGTGTAATTTACTAAGCATAAGTTGAGTGACAAGCATGTCGTTTTCTGACAATTCTAGGGCGGGGGGGGGGGGGGGGGGGGGGGGGGGGGGGGGGGGGGGGGGGGGGGGGGGGGGGGGGGGGGGG
>JACRIM010000045.1 GCA_016235815.1 Planctomycetota bacterium | reverse complement strand
GGGGTGGAAAATTCGAAACGTCGAAAAGTCGAAATGAGGTGGCAAGGGATTCGAGGGGGCAAGGGGCCGAGGGGAAGTGGGACCCGCAAATGGCCGCAAATCGCGGTTTTTGGCCGCAAGAAGCCGCAACTTGTTGCGGGGTGTTGCGGGAGTGGAATGCGATGGGCCGCAACCGAAGCGTTTGCAGAGGGGCGCAGGTATGACCCCTGCGGCGCGACTTGTGTGTGTCGTGCTTGACCTGAACCATGGGCGCTCCTGTTGGTTGCCGGATTCTTCTTTTCTCCAACGACACCTATCAATCTTGCTCGCCGTTTCAGTCGGGTGTGATTTTTTCGATAAGTCGTTTGGTGGGTGAGGGTTGGCGTCGCGGCGGGCGCGGGTTTTGCAAGGCGAGCCGGTTGCCGTGGTGGAATGGTCGAAGACATCGCATCGTTTTGTGTTTGGGGCGTGACGTCGGTCGCGTGGATGGTGGGATTTGGAAGCGCGTGTGGGGCTCGTTATTCTAACGTTCGGATGAGCGGGCAGGAGTGCGTTTGTCGAGAAGGGACTGGAAAAGTAGAATGACCCCTTTTTACCCGTCGCCACTCACCCCAGGTGTCAAAACGGCCGCAAAACTTAAATACCCAGGAAGCGTCGTCCTTTGACAATGACACCAACAAAAGCAACCAGTTCGAAGCAGCCGGACGTGCTTGAGGCGATCCTCGCCTTGGTCGAATCCATCGACCGAAACGTTGAGGAAGTCCTCGACCATCTGGCCGACCACGTGGCGGAGATGCGCTACGCCGGCCTGCACGATGGGAAGTACGTCGAAGGCGAAGATTTCGAGTAATCCGGTCACCATCTCCCATGGGACCAGGGGCCCCTATGCTTTAGCCTCGGCCGCGGCCCCTATCCCTCCGAGACATCCAGCCCTACCAATAGGTTCCCGGGGGACCCTCCTTTTCCCCCGCCAAGAGTCCTCTTTCGGGTTATTTCTCAGATCCTGCCATCTTTTCCTTGCTCCCACACACCCCAATCCGTTAAGCTATCTCTTCGGAGTCAGTTCATGACCTTCCGCCGTGCTATTCTGTCGTTATCCCTTGCCTTGGCCGTTGTCGGCTACAGCTCCTTCGTTCCCTCGTCCTTCGCGTCGAGCGGGTGGGATGGGGTGAACGGGTCGTATGATGGCGCGGGGACGAGAGGCGGGAATGCGGGCGTAGTTAATATTACTGTGCCTGGGCTTTTCAATACGACGAATGCTAGGTTTATTGGTAAGGGTGGTTATACAACTTTGAGTGGGACGGCGGGAGGTAATGGGGGAGTGTTCCAGATTAATTATCATGGGTTGGTGAGGAACTTCACGGGCGGAATTCCGTCACCGAATGGTTATTTGAATTTCACATTCGGCGGTTCAACAGACGGATTGAACGGTTCGGCTGGAAGCATAGTTTACGTGAAGGATAGTGTTTGTCCGAGGGATGCTGATGTTACTGGTGAAGGTAGAATTACAGTTTCAGATTCTGGTTCAATCGTAAATACATACAATAATGTAACTTCAGATGTTAGCACATTTATTGATGCCTATGACATTAACTGTGACGGCATCATTAACGTCATCGACTTGGCTCGCGTAGGCTTCGAGTTTGGAACGAGATAACTTTTTTGTAATAATTTTTAAGTTATTACAAAAAGATTTATATACCCTTCCTCTTAGTTTATAATATGAAAACCACAAAAACAAACTTAAGTATGCTCTTGCGAAATTCATTTCTAGGTGGAGCTATTGCTATAGCACCATATATTGCAAAAGCAGATGTTAATGTTGAACCAAAGGATTCAGTCCAAACATCTCAAGTCGCGAGATGGGAAAGGGGGAGAACATATACTGTTAATGTCTGGGCGCAGAATAATGAAGTAGATTCGGTTAGAGGGGCTAGCTGGCAGTTGGATGTTCCAGCCGAGTTGCAAAGTTTCTTGAATAATACAACATATGTCCGACCTACACAATCCATAGATTTCTTCAGAGGGCACCAATTAGCATTGGATACTTATTCTTCTGCAGGGAATTGGTGTCAAGCATATCTTCAAAGCTCAAGTGATTCTTCTCCGACAGGCATGCAAGGACTTCTAGAATCATACGACTTCGCTGTCAATGGAAATGCGCCTTTAGGCCAATTTGATTTTAGTGTATATAATGGAAGCCTAGATTTTGTTAGAAACAATGCCTCTTCAATGCCAATCACTATTACTGAAGATCAGCAATTCCGTATCATGCCACGAAAGGGTGACGTAAACGGCGACGGAGTTAAAAACGTTGCAGATATTGCAGCATTCACACAAGCTCTTTTAGGCAATCCCACTTTACAACCTTCCGAACTATATGCAGGGGAGTACTGCGACTGGAGTGGGAACGAGGATAGTTCTCTAAACGGCAAAGACATTCAAAACTTTGTTCAGAATTATTTGGCGCCGTAGATAATCATTTGGCAAACGGCCAGGAATTCTCTTTCACCAACAACATCCCGAGCACCAACAACAGCCTGAACCCACCGGCCGCGCGCATTTTTTGCTATATGCAGGCCATCTGCGTCAGCAAAGCTTATTAACCCACGGCCTCTGATTAGCTGATGGAAGCCGACGTTCCTGCATACATGCGGGACTTGGAGAAGGTGGCCGATCGCATCGAAGCGATGTTTGAATGGGAAGCGCTCGCGCAGCAGGAGCGCGGTTCACGGGCCCTGCCGCCGTTTGTACTCAGCTACAAAAACCAGCAGGAGATCGCCGATCTGTACGCGCAGTTTTCTTTCATCTGCATGAGCCTCCACATGATGCTGGACGATCGTATTCGTCCGGCCAACCCCGTCTACCAATCTCTGAGCGAGGCGGGCATGCTGCTTCCGTAATGGACGGAGGAACGTATGCCGCGCGAGGGAAGTCGTGACCTGACGAAAGAGCCGTTCTGGCGGCGCATGATTGGCGGCCAGGCGTTCTCCCCGTCGGCCGAGTTGCCGATGTTGGATTGGCAGAAGGCGAGTGGGATGCGCTGTGTTCCTTTGCGAGGGTTGGGACGCCATTTCAGGGCTTGGAGGGGGCGGATTGTCCTGAGTCCCCAGGGCGTTGCCTTGGGCTGTGGTTAAGGCGCCCCGTTGGGGCTGGATGAGTTCGCGCGCACTTGCGAGAAACTGCGGGCAAGGGATTACTTCCTCTGCCCCTTCAGGGCAGTGAGTAGTTTTTGAAAACGCTTTCCAGGGGTTGCGCTCCGCTCCACCCCTGGCTACATTCCGCAACCCCGATGGGGCTGGACCGGATTCTCGCGATGGCAGCAGATCGGAATCACGCACCGGATTCTCGCGACGGCAGCAGATCGGAATCACACACCGGCGCGGACAAGATGTCGCGGGAACGGATTGTCTCCACGGCGACTCTTCGACTCGCCAGATTGGGTGCGAGAAGGGATTATCGCACCAGCACGAAATCTCACCAAGCACGGTCAAACCCGCTTCCTTACGGGCGCGGCTCGGTTCGACGCGCGATTGGAATCTTGCATCAGCACTATGGCGCGGGAATGGATTCCCAACAAATTGGGTGCGAGATGGGAATCTGGCACCAGCACGCATTCCCGCCCAATTGGGTGCGAGAAGGGATTCTCGCACCAGCACGCATTGGGTGCGAGATGGGAATCTCGCACCAGCACGGGATTCTCGCACCAGCAAGCTCAAACCCGCTTCCTTACGGGCGCGGCTCGGTTCGACGCGTGAGCGGCTCGGTTCGACGCGTGAGCGGTTCGGTTCGACGCGCAACAGGAATGCGCAACCCGCTCTACGGTGGCCCGTAGAGGAAATTTGTGTGGTTCACGCCGTGGCAGGTGAGCGTGCAACTGCCGGTGAAGAGGCCGGTGTCCAGGTAGAAGCGCTGGCCGCCGACGATGGAGAGGTCGAAGTTGATGAGGTGGTCGTGGTTGGCCTTGCCGCCGGGAACGCCGTGGGAGGCGTGGCAGGCGCTGCAGGGGGTTCGGGCCTGGACGACGTGGCGGTTGTGAAGGTTGAAACTCTGGTCGCCGAGGATGCTGGTTCGGTCGTGGCATTTGTAGCAGAGGGCGTAGGACTGCGGGGATTCGACGGTGAAGTCGGCGGTGTCGTAGCGGTTGGCGAGAAGGAAGTCGAAGCGTGAGCCGTGCGGCCCATTGGCCGAACCGCCGCCGAGCTGGCGGGCGTCGGGGTTGTTATGGCAATCCTGGCAGCCGATGAAGGGGCGCGTTCGCACTTCGGGGAGGAGGCTCGGCGTTTCGTTGTTAATGAACGTCGGGTAGGTGACGGGGTGCGCCGAGGCCGTGGTCGGGAGGAGTTGCCGCCGGATGTTTCCGAAGGTGTCGATCTGTCGGTTGATGCGCGGTCGGACAGTGACGGGGTTGTCGGCGTGGCAGCGGAAGCACACTTCGTAATAGAAGTTCGCTTCCTCCACGGGTGCGCCGAGGAGATTGACGCCGGGGGTGTTGCTCATGGCGCCGGGGAGGAGTGGGCCGCGGCGATCGGCGAGCAGGAGGGCGTTGGAAAGCGGGCTGGGGCGGACGGAGTGCGGGTTGTGACAGTCCACGCATTCGACGTGGCGCGGCATGATGAGCGGGTTTTCTTTCGGGTCGTGCAGATCGGCGAGGCGATTGAAGGTGTGGCCGCTGCGACTGTTGAGCGTGTCCTGAATGCTGATGCCGCCGAGGCCGTCGTGGCAGGTGATGCAGAGATCGGACGGGCGGTCGCGCAGGAGTCGCTCGCGATGCGGGGCGTTGTGTACGACGTGGCAGGTGGAACAGGCGTTTTCACTCATTGAGCGGAAGGGGAGCTTGACGCCGTTGGTGGAGGTGACCTGCACGGTGCGCGGGCTGTTGGCGTGTGAGCTGATCTCCCAGCCATCCATGCGGTGGCAGGTGTTGCAGAGAGCTGACTGGCGATCGGTGATGCGGAGGAAGTTGCCGCGCTCGTTGTTGTGCGGGTCGTGACAGGCGGTGCATTCGAGCTGCCCGCGGGGGCCGAGCTTGATGCGTTCGTCGACGAGGTCGGGCGAGCGAATTTGATGATCGCGGTTGGAGAGTTGTCGGTCGTAACGGAAGCCGATGGGGTGATCATCGGAGAGATCGTTGGTGAGGTTCGATGGTCCCGTCGGCATGAAGGGTTGGGTCATGGCAATGGGGTCGGTGGGGGGGCGGTTGAGCACGAGACCGATGGCGATGCTGCCGTCGTGGCAGGAGAGACACATTTTGCTTGGTCCGCCGGGCTGGTCGATGCGGGCGTCGGTGGTGCTGGAGTTGTAGATTCTGTAATAGGTCGTGGGGTTGTAACGGTTCCAAAGCGGGGCCTGGGGGCTGGCGTTGTGCGGGGCGTGGCAGAAGATGCAGACTTCGCCTTCGTTGATGGCGCGGACGTTGCCGGGGCCGAAGGTGGAGAGATCGTGTTTGGAATTGACGACCGTGTCGTCGGCGCGGAGTGGGTTGATGCTGAATAGAGCGATTGCGCAAATGCCCAGACTCCACCCTAGCCCTCCCCTTCTGAAGGGGAGGGAATTATCGCGCGCCGCCTTGCGCGAATCCGGTGATGTTGGCGCAACGAACCATCGTGACGTCATGGCTGCGCCTCCTTCAGATATTGGAAGACTTGCACGCGGCGATTGTACGTGTCGGCGATCCAGATGCGATCTTGATCGTCGATGCTGATGCCGCTGGGGAGGTAGAACTCACCCGGGCCGCGGCCTTCGTGGCCGAGCGACATGAGCAGCCGCCCCTGATCGTCGAAGATCTGGATGTTCTCGAATTGGTTGTCGAGGACGTAGAGGTGTCCCTCGGAATCGGTGGCGACATCGCGCGGGAGGGCGAAATCGCCGGCGGCGTCGCCTTTGTGGCCGAACGAGATCACCGGCTTTCCGTCGGAGCCGAGGATTTGAATGCGGAAGTTCATGGAGTCGGCGATGGCGAAGCCGCGATCCAAGACGCGAGCGATGCCGGTGGGGAAATTGATTTCGCCGAGCGCAGAGCCTCGCGTGGAGATGGTTCGCTTTTTTGAGCCGGCGGAGTCGAAGATTTTGCAGTTGTGCGCGCCGCTATCGACCACGGCCAGCTCGTCGGTTGCGGCGTCGTGGGTGATCGAGGCCGGACGGGTCAACTGGCCTGCACCGATGGTTCGTTGATAGCCGCCGAGCATGTCGAATACAAAGACGGCGGCGCGTTTGCTGTCGGCAACGACGAGGCTGTCTTTCATGAACGCGATGTCGATCGGCCACTCCAGCGGCTTACCTGCGGCGACGCGAATCGGGCTGATCGTTCGGGCGGCGAGGTCGAGTCGATACACGGTTTGGGCCTGCCCGTCGGCGACAAAGACGAGATCGCCTTTTGCGATCACGGCCATCGGCGTGGAGAAACCAATCTTGGGTTTGGGGCCGGTGAAGATTTCGCCGAGGGTTTGCAGGCCCTTGGCCGGGGCATGGAGGCTTTCTTCGCCGGTGAGCTGGCCGATGTAGCGGATGCGCGGTTGATCGGGCGACGTTGGCCAGACGACCGGTGGGTTGGTCTCGGGGAAGATCGGTCTGAGCGGTCCCTGACATCCGATGAGCCACGGCGCGAGCGGCAGCAGCATGCATCGAATCAGTCGGCGGATGTTGATCGGCGCATTCATCATGATCGTGCACTCCCGATGATAGGGATTTCACGCCGGACGCGAATCCAGACGCCGAACGAATCATCCTCTGAATTGGGCAGGTGCAGTGTTTCGTATTCTAGTTCGAGGGAGACGGTGAACAACCCGATGCGCCAGGCGAGATTGCCGCGCAGGTCCACGCCGTTCGTGCGGCCAAAGAGTGAATCATCTTCATAGCGATAGGCGGCGTTGGCATTGGCCTCGATGTTGCGGCCGAGCAGGTAACGGTAGTTCATGCCGAGGTCGAGAAGCACTGTGTCACGCGGATCAAGATCGTGTTGGCCGTCGAAGTCGAATTGCGACACGGTGCCTCGGGCGTTGATCTGCTGCTTCGCATCCTCCATTAACACGGCATCGGCGTTGACGTGCACGGCCTGATAGGGGTCGATGTTGTCGTCGTTGTATTCATATTCGACGCCGGTGGACCAGCGTTTTTGTTTGTAGGTCATGCCGATGCGGTGGCGGTTCACATCGCGGTCGGTGTTGTAGAGCTGGAAGGTGCTCCGGCTGACGTCTTCTTCCTGAATGGAACCCGCGTAGTACGGCGTCCAGCCGCCCTTGAAATCTTCCTGTATTCGGAGATCGACGCGGTCGCGGCGGACGGCGAAATTGTTGAAGACGCGATAGACGTAGCTGACGAGCACCGTCTGGCGATTGAGAATCTGCCCGGTGAAGACGCGCTGAAGGCTTACCGTGCGGCCGATCGGGACGATGGTGTAGTCGCGGCCGAACAGGAACACGCGCGATCGGGCGACGTCGGTGACGACGATGGTCCACGGAAGGGCGTCGTTGTGGGACAGGAGTGCCGGGAGCGGGTCGGTGAAGGTGACGGATTCGCCGGTGACGATTCCCTCGCGGTCGCCGTCGTTGGAGCTGTAATTGGTGTGGTTGTAAGCGAGGTTGGTAGAGAAGCGGCCGAGGTCATTGTCCTTGCTGAAGGCGAAGTTGGAGAGCGCGCCCCATTCTTTGCTGTCGGCGTTTTCATCGACGTCCTGAGTCAGACCATAGAGGTTCAGGCTGCTGGTGAGGGCGTTGGACAGGATGTGGGTTACGCCGACGTCGGCGCGGGCGGTCTTGCTTTGAAGCTGCTGGAAGTTCTCCTTGAGCCATTGGACGCCATAGGTGGTGAAGAGGTCGTCGGTGTGTTGCAAATGCAGGCGCGGGGCAAATTCGGCGACGTCGCGTGCCCAGTCGCCTTTTTCATCCTCGTAACGGGCCAGGGTTTCGAGGCGATTGCGGCCCTGGTCTCCGAACTGGATCGTGTCGAGCAGTGAGAGGTAGTTGTGGCGGTTGCTGAAGTGATCGCGCGTGCCGGAATACTGCTCATCGCGATCCATGTACTCGTAGTTGAACTTCATCGAGTGATTTGTCGTGGCCTGCCACGTGGCTTCGTAGCGGAGGGAATCTTCGGCACGTTGCTGGCTGTCGTCGTAGAAGAATGACCGGCTGCCATCGAGGTCGTCGTACAGATGCTCGAAGGTGAGCGACATGGGGAGCTTCGCATCGTTGTATAAGACCTGGCCGCCGTAGCGTTCGCGGACCCGATCCATGCTGGGCAGGAAGGGACGGGTGAGGCGGTCTTCGAGTTTGGAGGCGAAGGCATTCGCGGAGATTTTTCCGACGGGCAGGGCCTGTAATCGTAAATCGTATTCGAGGATCTGGCCGTGGGGGTTTGTCTCATCGCCGCCGAGGCCGGGCGTGTCTTCCTGATAGCGCTCCTGGGAAAGCCCGAATCGGGCCATCGCGTCGTATTTGAGAACGCGCTCATCGATGAGGCTGCCGTTGGAGTTCAGGCCGAGCGTTTCCTGAAAAACGCGCGCCTCGTTGCGTTGACGATAGGCGGGCGGGCCGAGCCAACTGGTTTTTTCGGTGCGAACATGGCGGCGATTGAAGTCGACGTCCAATCCGAGGTCAGCGGAAAGTTCGTCGATGCTCATGAACCTGAGATTTCGAGGCCGTGCATCGACGATCGCTGGTTGCGACGTGGGAGTTTCGTTCGCGTCATCGGCGCGAGCAAGTCCGGCCGCGGCGAGAAGCGGCAGGGTCGCGGAAAGCCATCGCATCGTCGCGTGGGCCATCGGGCAACAATACGTCCGCATGCCGCCCAATGGTCGGGAGGCTAGTCGCGCACTCACCGCGCCGAGCGCACTTCAGCGTGTCGCGTGTTACATCTTGCTCGATGCAATCGCGCGGCGTATAGTCTGTCCCCGAACACGATGAGATCATACTGTAACAGCGAGGCGCGTGCGAGTTGTTGTTGCACGCTGCGCCACAACGTGGCGTGCGCACTTTTCGGGCTGTCGGCTGGGGTCTTTATCCTTTCACTCGGGTCGTGTGCAGAAGGTCCGCGCGGCGGCCGGGCGACGACGATGCCGGCCACGGAAGCCAAGTGGGAGGTGCCGCCGGAATTGCGTGACAGCTTTGCCGGCGGATTGATCGGCAGCAAGCACGACTTTTCGCGTGATCCGCGGAATCCGCGCGATTTATGCCTGACGTGTCACACCCCGCACATGACGACGACGCGGGCGCCGCTGCTCGATCGCGCGCCGCGGTCCGCACAACCGGCGTCGCTTCGGCAGGCGTTTGGGGATGAGTTGAACAGTTCGAGCATCCTGTGTTTGAGTTGCCATGACGGCGTGACCGCACCCGATGTCTATACATCGAGCCATTCACTGATGTGGACCGGGCAACTGGGCAGTCAGCAACACGGCTCGCGTCCGTTGACGAGCCATCCGATCGGCGCGAAGTATCCGGTGGTTGATGCGAAGTATCACAGTCCGGCGGAGGTGGAGTCGGACGGTCGCATGCGGCTGCCGGGCGGTCGCGTGCAATGCACGTCGTGCCACGATCCGCACAACACCGAGCGCCATCCAGCGATGCTGGTGCGATCCAATCAGCGGAGCAGTTTGTGCTTGGCGTGCCACCGGCTTTAAGAGCGGTCGTGAAGGAAAAATCACTTCGACAGTAGCGGCGTCACGACTTCCGCGATAAATGGCGCGGCCGATGATGTGACGTGGTTCCCGACGTAGCCCAGGCGCGTCCATGAGGGATGCCAGCGTGATTCGATGAATCGGGGGTGCTTATAGTGCCAGCCGACGAGGCCGGCTGATGGGGACCAGACGCGGTCGGACGTTCCAAAAATCATGGTGCCGATTCCCAGGAAGAAAAAGTCGCCCAGGGCGCCGATGGAGACCATCGCCCGATTGCATCGCGAGGCCGCGCGGGTGATGTCGTATCCCGGCGATGTTGAGGCGGCCAGCAAGACGGCGACATGAACGCTGACATCGTTCGGCAGTTTTTCCAACGCGCGAATTACGACGAAGCAACCCCCCGATTGCGCCACGAGATTGATCGGTGAATCGGGAAACGCCCGCGCGTGTTCGACAATCCGTTTGGCCAGTCGGTCCGACTGCCGCTCATGATGCCGCCGGCTCATCAGGTTCACCAGCGAGCGCAAGCCGAAGAGGCCCGCGTTCCAGTCGAACCGAATGACGGCCCCGCGATATCGGCCGCCGAGCACACCCATGGCGATGGAGTAGTTGTAAATGCTGGGGCCTTCAATGCCGCCGAGGATGAAGGTGACGCCTCGACGTCTGCGTTTGTCCGAATCAGCCCTTTTCGGCAGGCCGGGGCACCAGAATATGGCGACGACTTTCCCCAATACCCCCATGAAGAAATCGACCAGCCCGCCCATCAGCGGGATGATGTTCCATGCGAAAGGATACGGCGTTGTACCGGAGTGGAGTGACACGAGTCGAACGGCAATCGCGATTAAGCGCGCTCGAGGTATTCGCCTGTCCGCGTGTCGATGCGGAGCATCTCGCCGATTTCAATGAACGGCGGAACTCGAATCTTCAGGCCTGTCTCCATGACGGCGTCCTTGCTCTGGTTGGTGACGGTCGCGCCCTTGGCCTGTGGCGCCGTGTCGGCAACGGTCAATTCGACGATGTTCGGAAGGTCGACGCTGATGATGGTGCCCTCCATGAACTTGGCGACGCAGCGCTCGTTGCCTTTCAGGTAGTTCTCGGCATCGATCATGATGTCCTTGGAAACCGGAATCTGCTCGAACGACGTGATATCCATGAGGACGAAGTTGTCGCCCTCGCGATAAAGGAACTCCATCGGCTTGTCTTCGACGTGCGGCGTGTCCAGCTTCTCGTCCATGTTCATCCGCTGATCGAGGGTGAGGCCGGTCTTGAAGTTGCGCATTTTCATTTGCATGTAGCTGCGCCAGTTGCCCTTGGCGACGCGCTGGGCCTCCTGAACGATATAAAGCTGGTTCTCCCAGATGACGGCCTGGCCCTTACGGATGTCGGATGCTTTCGGCATGAGTGGTTCCTGCGTGGTGCTGCCGCCGACGAAGCGACCCGGTCGATCGGGCGACAGGCGGCGTAACGGTTGTTTTCAATGAATACAGGGTATAAGTGTCGGGGGAAACGAGGGTTCCGTCAAGGCGGACGGCTGGAAAAGCGGGGCCGGATTATAGGCGTGAAACCGGCCGGGATTGCTATATTTAGTAGGACGGAAGGACTCAGGTTGTCGTGCTTCTTGCGGGCGTGTTTTTTTTCTTCATGGAGTTGCTTGAGTGGATGCTCCTTGAACGCGTCAATGCCCTCTTCTTCAACCGAGGGTTAACGACTGGAAAAGGTGGAGCGTGATTATCGCTGAGTTGGGAAAGTTTGTCGGCGGAAAGGTCGCCACCGCCCTCATCTTCGTCGCCATGGCCGGCGGCGGAATCTGGTGCTACCAACACCCGGAGACGCTTCAGGCCGGGTGGCACGTGGTGAAGATGTCGCTTCTATGGATCGTCGTCGCCGCGGCGCTGCCGTGGAGCAGCTATCTTTTCATTCAGCCGCTGATGGCACGGCAGGCGCGGATGCAATCGGCGCAGTCGGCCGGTGCGATCGGCGTTGCGATCATCATCGCATACAGTGCGGCGGACATCGCGTTTGCGTTGTATCTTGCGGGCGGCGGGATCGTCGGCTCGTTTTCGTGGTTTGTCGTGTTTCTTGGGTTTGCCGCCGCGGCCGCATATAATTTCGTGATCTGTGAATCCCTGGCGAGACAGGCCGACGCGTAATACGAATCGCTCGGCCTAATTGCCGGGAGGGTAACCATGCAGGGGCCAAGACAAGGTGATCGCATCAGCGAATACGTGCTGGAGGAGCTTCTCGGCGCGGGCAGCTTCGGTCAGGTCTGGCGCGCGCATCATCATGTGTGGAAGACCGAGCGCGTGGCGGTGAAGGTGCCGACGGATTCGCGTTTCGTTCGCAATCTGCAGCGCGAGGGTATTACCGTTCACGGTCTGAAGCACCCGAACATCGTCCGCGCCATTGGGCTGGATCCATACGGCGACACGCCCTACCTCGTAATGGAACTCGTCGACGGTCCTTCGCTGGACAAGCTTATCGAGAAAAGCCCCTCCGGCCTGCCGGTGCAGTGCGTGCGAAGCGTGTTGTGCGGGATTTTCCGCGCACTGGAGCATGCCCATGCGTCAAACGTGATCCACCGGGACATCAAGCCGGCCAACGTCCTCATCGTTGGCGGTCACACGAAGAAACCGGAGACGCTTACGCCCGACGATGTGAAGGTGACCGACTTCGGTCTTGGCCAGGTCGGCGAGATCACCGCGTCGAGCATTGTGCAATCCGGCAGTCTGCTCGCCGAAGACGGCAAGAGCATCTCGGGCACGCTCGCCTACATGGCACCGGAGCAGCGCGATGGCGGTGAGACCGACGCGCGAAGCGATTTGTATTCCGTTGGCGTCGTACTGTTTGAAATGGTGACAGGTCAGCGGCCGACCGGCGGCGACCTGCCATCGCATGTGCGCGAGGGGTTGCCTTCGTGGATCGACAACCTGTATTCGAAACTCTACACACGGCGCGAGCGGCGAATTGCCAGTGCGACGGAAGCGCTCGGCATGGTCGATGCGATGAGCGTGCCGCCGGTGATTCAGGCGTCGTTGCCTCCGATGGCCCGTGGTGCAGGCGGTCCGGTACGCGTCGAACGGGATGGCCGCGTACCTCCTCCGCCGCCGATCCCGGGGCCGAGGAAGTCGAAACGATCGTGCCCATCCTGCGGCGGGGAGGCTCAACCAGGCGACAACTTCTGCATCCTGTGCGGCGTACAACTGGTTGCGGAGGTGCGTACGTGCGGCGGGTGCGGCGCCGTGCCGCAGGCGGATGATCGATTCTGCGTGGGTTGCGGCGCGCCACTTCCGACGGGAGCGAGGTGACCGCCATGTTCTTCTGGACGACCGGAATGCCCCCGATCATTGCACTTGGGCTTTTAATCATTGGCACGATCTTCGTTGTCTATTCGATCGCCGGTGCGTTCCGTTGGACGTGCGGTTGGGGCGAGGATGACGTCGGTCGCGCCGGCGTGTGGGCGTGCGACGATCCGCGCTGCCGCGCCCCGAATCCGCCGCACGGACGATTCTGCCGCATGTGTGGGAAGAAGCGCGATGCGTAGGAGATTCGCGCCGCAACAATGCAGTCCGCATTGCCTATTTGAGCCGCTTGGCGGAAGCCTGTGGTTCGCGTGGCATGCGATTTCCAGATTGCTTCCGAGTCAGGCGACGACGCGACATGCCACAAGGCTTGCGCCATTGTGCTCGGATTTTGAGTTGGCATTGTTGAGATCGAGGCGAGCATGAAGTCAGCCATAGAACAAGCCGTTGAAGCCGAGTCCGGCTTCCTCGCGGGAGTGCAGGCCAACATCAAGGCTGCGGGCAGCAAGACCTTCGCCGGAACCACGTTTGCGCGCGAGGATCACGACCGCGCCGAGCACGTACGCGCGGCGATGGTGGATCGCCGAATCTATGACCGCAAGAAGTTCGATATGCTCCCACAGGGTCGGGGCTTCACCATTCGCGGTTTCGAGCGGCAGTTCATATTCTGGAAGAAACTCAAGAGCGTCACGGTTGCGACGGTGCTTGCGCCGCCGGGCCCGCTCTTGGATGGCGACGGCCGCGTTGAACCGGTTAATTTCGCAACGCTCGATAAGCACGTGCGCAGCCTCGTCCGCGATGGGCGCGTGCCGCATGTCATTGGCGTATGCAGCCCGAGTGGATTTGCGGCGGATGCTTGGAATACTCCTGTCGGCATGCCCAATGTTCGAGTGGTATTGGTTGAGCCGACCAAGGAGGGCGGGTGGAAGACTGGTTGCCCCGGTGGCCCGTTGGACGAGCGTCTGATAAAACTGTTCGATCCGGAAGGGCCGACGCAGAAGGTGGACCGCGTACGACGCGAGATTGAGGCTCGCAGTACGGACCTGCTTATCGGTGGGCTTTCGGCGGCCGACATGGCGAAAGACCTCGGCATTCCGCTTACAGTGGCGCAGGCTGGTTTCGAGTCGGCAGCCAAGTCCGACCCTGAACTGCGCGTGACGCGGCAGGCCGGCGACGTGATTTTGTATCGCGGGGCGGCATCGCTTCCGACGAAGGAGGACGACTCAATGTCCCTCACGGATTGGATCAAGAGCCTCTTCTCGAAGGAAGGCGATGAGGCGGCGAAAGTGAACGTGCTCAAAGAGCGGCGCGCCGCCCTGTCCACGCGCCTCGATCGGATGTATGACGACATCGGCAAGCTGGAGAAGCGCGAGCAGGAGCTGGTGACTGAGGGCAAGAGCGCATCGTCGAACGTGGTGAAGCGTCGCCTCGCGGCGCAGATCGCCCACATGCGGAAGGACATTTCCCGCTGTAACACCAGCGCGGCCGTTGTCAGCAAGCAGATCAACATCATCAGCACGCACATTCATAACCTCGAACTGGCACAGGCCGGCAGCGTGGCGCAGTTGCCGTCGAGCGATGAATTGACCGAGGCCGCGGTGAACGCCGAGGAAATCCTGGAGCAACTCACGGTGAGCGACGGGCTGGTCAGCGACCTTGAGGTCGGGCTGGCTCAATCGGCCGTTTCGGAGGATGAAGCGGCGATCCTGAAGGAATTGGAAGGCGACAAGCCGGCGGTGGAGAAGCAGGATCAATCCCGGACAGTCGCTCAGGCGCAGGAAGGGAATCCGCCGGAGACAAAGAAGGAACGCGGACCGGCACAGGCGGAATGAGAAATAATGACAAATGTCGAATGACCAATTACCAATAACCAGCCATGTGCCGTGCTCGGAGCACTTTCGTCATTGGTAATTCGTCATTGGTAATTCAGTTATGGCCCTCTTTGACTGGCTGACAAAAAAGAACAAGGCCCTGTCGCAGATGACGCGGCAGGAGCTTCGCCGACAGGAGCTGCTGCTCAACCGCGAGCGCGATCAACTGCTTAAGCGCGTCACCGATCTGGCGGCGAAGAAGCAGGAGATATTCGAGCGTGGACGGCAGGAGAAGTCGCCGGAGGTGCGCCGCGTCCTTGCGCAGGAGTTTGACCTGAAGACGACGGAGCAGTTGCTCACGTCGCGTCAGCTCAACATCCGCAGCAAGGAAGCGATCACTGTCACGCGGATGCGCATGCTTCGTGAAAATGCGGAGAAGGCGAAGGCCCGCGGTTCAAAGCTCGGGCTCATTGGCGAAAAGGACCTCGTCGCGTTGGAGAAGATGATCGCCAGCGACGAAATCACCGCCGAGATGTATCAGGATCGACTGGATTCCATGCTCCAGATCGGCGGCGAGGACGGCGAGAGCATTCTCACGCCCGGCTCGAAGCAGGTGCTTGATGTCTGGGAGCAGATGGACACTGGTCTGATCGCCGACGCGGGCCAAGCCTTTGATGAAGCCGATCGCCGTGTTCGCGAACGACACAAAGCGCAATCAGAATGATGAATTACGAATTACGAATGACGAATGACGAATTACGAATCACAACTACGCATCGCACATTGCCGAACGGTGCTGCGCTTGAGGGGGACATTGGTAATTGGTCATTCGTCATTGGGAATTAATCTATGAGCCTTTTCAAATCCGCAGAAGAGCGCCGGATTGAGCGCGACATCAAGATCCGCCAGGGCATCCGCCGCATTGAGAAGGCGATTGCCGAGCAGGGAAAGTTCACGGATGAGTTCGTCAAGAATGCCCGCCGTGCGAAGGAGATCGGCGACAACGGGCAGTATGTTTTTATCCGCAATTCGCTTAAGAAAACCGCGACGATCAAGAAGATGCTGGAGCGGCAACTGCTCGCGGTGAAAAACGCGCTGCTTATCAAGCGGCAGGCCGAGGCATCCAGCGACTTTGTGTCCGCCATGAGCACCATGGCCGCTGAGATTAGTCGCATGTATGGCGAGACGGACCTTGCCAAGACGCAGCTCGAGTGGGAAAAGGCCATGGCGCAGAGCCAGAGCATGGAAGAGCGGATGAGCATGTTCCTGGAGACGGTCGAGGACATCGCCGCATCCGACACGGCCGGCGTTCCGGCCGAGGTCGTCACCGATCAGGAAATCGACGCGTTGATCGAAGCGGAAGGTCAGGCCGAGCACGCCAAGGACATGGACGAACTCGACTCGCTGCGTGCCGAACTGAACGCCGTGAAGAACGCGGGGCAGAAAGAAAGCAAGTAATCTCAAGGGCAAGGCGACTCGTCTTGTCATTGCCATCAGGTTGTTCCCATCGGGAAGAATGAGACGCCATGCGCGACGTTCGTTCGGTTAAACACTTTCTTAGTACGTACCTGCTGCTGACCTATGTCGCGCTATTGGTCAACATGTTTGGTTATCTTCGCGATGTCAATTATTCCCATTGGGTGACGAAGCTGTTCGTCGGCGCATCGCTCATGGCATACGGGGCGGCCTATCTTGTCCCGGTCGCGTTGCTTCTGTGGATCGCATCGTTGCTGCTGGTTTCCCGCAGGAGACCCGGCTCATTCTCCGATCGAAACCGAACCTCATGCACGATTGCTTTTTGTGCCTTATCCGTCCTTCTGGCATCGGCGCTGCAAGTGGGGCTTTATGCCGATCGATTTATCTTTCACCTCTACGGATTTCACCTCAATGGATTTGTCTTAAACCTGGTGTTTACGCGCGGCGGAATCGAGTCTCTTGGAAGCAGCGCCCCGACGACGTTCACATTCATCCTGATTATCCTGGGCCTCGTTGCCATGCAGGCGGGAATGCTAGCCGTGCTTTTTTATGCTCCTCGAATTCGCTTTCGGCTTTCCCTTTTGCTCCGGCGTCGCATGTTGGTGAGCGGGATTGCGGCTTTGCTCGTGTTCGGCCTGTTCGGACAGGTGGCGTATGGTGTGAGCTTTATTCGCGGTTATACGCCGATCCTTTTCGCTTCGAATGTCATACCGCTGTATGTCCCGATCACATTCACGACCCTCGCCGAGAAGATGGGCATGGATGTTTCCCGTTCGGCGTGCATGACCGTCGACCTTGAGGCCAGCACGCTGGTCTATCCGCTTAAACCCATTCAGATTACGCCGCCGGAAAAGCCGCTGAACATCGTCTTTCTTATAGGCGAGTCGCTTCGCTGGGACATGCTCTCGGAGACGATCATGCCGTCGACATGGGCCCTTGCGCAGAAATCACTTTGGTGCCGCCAGCATTACAGCGGCGGCAACGGCACGCGCATGGCCATGTTCTCGTTGTTCTCCGGAATCTACGGTTCCTATTGGTTCACCTGCCTGGGCGAGAACCGGGGCGCGGTCTTGATTGACGTGCTGCTCGAACAAAAATACCAGATGGAACTCTTCACCAGCGCCGGCTTTTCGTATCCCGAGTTCGACCAGACGATTTTCTCGAAGATCGACCCCAAGCGGCTGCACGAGCGCAACAGCCTGCCGCAGTGGCGTTGTGATCAGAATCAGATCACCGCATTGCTTGAAAGTATCGATAAGCGCGATCCGGCGCTGCCGTTTATGACCTTTATGTTTTTTGAGTCGCCGCACGCGAATTATCATTTCCCGCCGGATGCGGTGATTGTCGAGCCATACGCCAAGGACCTGAATTATGCGACGATGGACCTCGACCGCGAGATCGGCCTGATCAAGAATCGCTACATCAACGCCTGCCATCACATGGACATGCAGGTCAAGCGGGTGCTCGATCATCTGGAGAAGCAGGGATTGATGGACTCCACCATCGTCATGGTCACCGGCGATCATGGCGAGGAATTCATGGAGAAGGGCCGCTGGGGCCACAACTCCACCTTCAGCGAAGAGCAGACGCGCTCGCCCTTTGTGCTTTGGGTTCCCGGAAAAAGCCCACGGGCCATTGACACGATCACCAGCCACCTGGACATGCCCGCGACGGTGATGCCTCTGCTCGGTGTCACCAACCCGCCCGCCGATCATTCCTGCGGCATCGATCTCTACGGCAATTCGACTCGGACGATGACGATACTGGCCGACTGGAGCCATGTGGCGTACGTGACGCCCGATTACAAGGTCGTCTTCTCCGTCCGCTCGTATGGATTCGACCCGCCACGGATTACGACCAAGGACGACGTGGAACTGCCGAACCCGGATGCATTTTTTGATGAGCACAAACAGGAATTGCTGGGGGTGATGAGAGAGTTGAAGACGTTTGAGAAGAAGCGGGGGGAGTAATGAAGAAAAGGAAAGAGGATTTGATCGCGTTGCATGACTCAGCCGTGCCCGTTTTGGGTTGGACGTCTCTCTGTCCGCCATCGTCCGCGGCGAGGGCAGGGAAATCGACGTTATCCGTTGTGTATAATGTGTCAGGGACGTGAAAGTTGGATGCGTTTCGTGGGACCAAGCGGCCAACCGACTCGTTATAATTGCGCTTTAAGGAGTTCGAGTTATGGTACAAAATGATCTGCTAAGCCGAATCACCTCAAGGGCGGACGTGTTTGGCGGCAAGCCCATTATTCGCGACATGCGCATTTCGGTGGAGTTGATTCTGAGCCTTCTCGCACAGGGAGAGACCGCGGAATCGCTGCTGGCCGACTACCCGGGACTTGAGGCCGCTGACATTCAGGCCTGTCTTGCATACGCCCACGCGGTGATCGCGAATGACTCGCTCGATCGCGTGAAGGTTTCCGCATGAAGTTCCTGATTGACCGATGCATCGGGGCGCAAGTCTGCGAGTGGCTGAAGGGACAAGGCCATGACGCACTTTATGCCCCGGAACTTGGCCCTGATCCCGGCGACGAGTCACTTTTACAAACAGCCCACGACCAGGGGCGAATACTCATCACGATTGATAAAGACTTCGGAGCAATCGTCTATGTCCAAAACCAGCCCCATGCGGGAATCATCCGAATGCCCGATGTATCGACGGTAAAGCGCATAGCCTTGGTGAGTACCTTGTTGAGAGATTATTCAGTAGCACTGGCTGCCGGCGCGATGATCACCATCCGTGGCGAACGAATACGAGTGTCACGCGAATCGGAATAGGTGCAGTGGTGGCTATGAGGAAAGAACAAATACTGAGCCGATCTACACGAAAGGCCGCTTCGGTTGGGACCACGGCGAGCAAGTCTACTACGTCATTATCTCGTCGAAGATCGACTCCCCATAAGCCGACGACGGATTCGCTGGCCGAGTGCGTCATGTGCGGATCGAAACGCGTCTCCCGTCGACTTGTGACGGTGCAGTTCCGAAACGGGCGAACATCCTCGCCAGTTCCCGCCGATGTGTGCTCGAATTGCGGCGAGCGATATTATGACATGAGTACCGCGCAGAAGTTGGACCGGGAACGACGGGGACAAAATCGCAAGCGACGAACGAGATAGGCTACCCCAAGACCTTCATCGTACTGTAGGCTGAGCACGCGAAGGACGTATACGAACCGGATTCGCTGAGTGTGGAATTGAACGCGGTGAAGAATGCGGGGCAGAAGGAAGCGAAGTAGAAGAAAGCGTTACAATGAGCCCGCTCATATGCTGCCATTTGCCTTGAAGCTGGTTCAGTCGCTGCTCTAAGATCAAATGGCGATTAATATTTCACATGATTAACGTGACAGGGAATTGGAAATGAATTCTCGTGAACTAAAAAACAAACCGCTTGTCGAAGCGATATTTGAGATTCGGTGGCAACTCTCGAAGAAGGCACCTGGTATCGAATACGATCCACACTACCGCCTCCTCTTAGGACGGTTGTTCGACCGCTTACAATCCGAGTACCCGGAACACGAGCAATTAGATGCTGCTAATATCCCTGACGAAATCGCGGGGCAGGTCGTTCAGCATCGATTCAGGGTTGGCGCAAGCAAATGGCCATTGATCCAACTTGGGCCTGGCATTTGCACGGTCAACGATACAGCCGAATATACTTGGAGCAGCTATCAAAGGCATGTCGTTAAGGCCAAGAATCATTTGTACGACGCTCATCCCAAGCCAAGCGAGTTGCGAGTCGAGAGTCTATCTTTGCGGTATATTAATGCAATCGAAATTGATTACGAAAAGAACTCTGTCTCCGAGTTCTTGAAGGACAACCTTAAAGTGTCAGTCTCACTACCGTCAAACCTGTTTCAGAACACGGAAGTCGAGCCATTACCTAGACATTTTCAATTGCAGCAGTGGTACCGAGCCACGAAGCCCAAGGGAATTATTCAACTGAGCATTGCTACAGGGCGGAAATCTGACAAGCTAGCGCTGATTTGGGACACAACTGTAAAGTCTGCGGGAAATGATCTTCCAAATATGTCTGACAGCTTCGAAGGCTGGCTCGATCAGGCTCACACGTTGGCATATGACTGGTTCTTCAAAATGATCGACGGAAAACTGCACAAGGAATTCACGAATGAACAACACGTTCACAATGCCCACGCTTGAGGAAGCGACAGCAGTATTCGGCGAAACAGCAAGTGGACCATGGTCCGTCCGAGAGCCTGTCCAGCAACTGAGGACTTCAAAGTTGTCGCTAGGGTTCCTACGCCCGATTAGTTTTGGCATTGCTATGGCTTTATCTCCCATGACTGTTGACTGCGATCCGTGGGTGATTGAACGACGGCGACAGAGCCAACCGACAGCATTTGTGGTCATTGATACTGTTGGTCGCAGGCGTGTTTCTCGACGGGAGGCGCGCCAGTTGGCGATGGATTTCCTGCAACGAATGGAATCAATGCGTTTACAGGCTGCCGAAAATCTTGCACGCCTCGGATTCGACTTGGAGGAGGGCGGGTGATTTACGAATTTCCACCTTTAGAAGCCGCTATACGACAAGGTGACATATTCGTCGGCCTACCGCGGGTTGACGTCCCACTGCGGAAGATCATCGTCGCCGGAAATGATGATGATGTAGAGACAGACTGGGATCTAATAGTGCAGGCGGGCCTGCCTATTACTGCAGTGCTGCCGGTCCGCCCTGTAACTGCGATTGTCGCCTCGCAGGACTGTGACGCCTCCCATAATCCTGACGTAACACTTTGTGAAGTTCGGAATTTCCGGGATGTCGAACGAAAGGCGAAAGACACTCAAAGCGTTAAGAGTTGGATTAGTATTTTGACCCAGCAGGCTAGGCTCAACTTAAAATGGTTTTACCTTCCGCCAGACGAACAAATTGGATTCAAGGACAAACTGGCAGTCGATTTTACGGTCACTCTGCGTGTACCACGATCTGATCTCGAAGATTCACGCCATCTTCGCAAAGGCCGACTCAATCCACTTGCTGATGAGCATTTTCGCGAGCGTATCGCAGAATTTTTCCGGCGATACCCGTACGACGAGTGGTATCCGCTAAACAATGAAGAGTTAGCAGAATACAAGAAAAGTTATCCAGACGCTGAACCGAAGGCATGGCAAGTTTAAAACGCTGGCTCTAAGGCGACTCCTGTATCCTATCATGTCCGTCTCACTCCCCACCTTCGAACGCCTTAAAGAACGCGGACTCGCCGCGTACAAGGCCGGCAATTATGCCGAGGCCAAGCCGTTTCTTATGCAGGCGGCCGATGCGATGATCAAGATCGCCGGTGACACGACCGACGCCGCAAGTCGGCAGCGGCGGAAGGCCATGGCCGCTGAACTCATCGAGTTTGCCAAGCAATGCGACAGCCGCGCCGCGGACAAAAAGGCCGGCCGTCGACAGGCGACCAAAGACGGCGAAGAAAGCGGGGCTGATGCCTCCGACTGGATCGTGCGCGAGAAGCCCGGGGTGAAGTTCGATGACATCGCCGGCCTCGACGACGTGAAGCAGGAAATCCGGATGAAGATGATCTACCCCTTCAGCCATCCGGAGCTTGCCGCCAAATACAAGATCGCCACCGGCGGCGGCCTGCTGCTTTACGGCCCGCCCGGCACCGGCAAAACCATGATCGCCAAAGCCATCGCCGCCGAGATCGAGGCGACCATGTTTGTCATCAGCCCGGCGCAGGTGTTGAGCAAGTGGGTCGGCGAGGCCGAGCAGAACATCAAGAAACTTTTTGACGCCGCCAAGGCCGAGGCCAAAAGCATCATCTTCATTGACGAAATCGAGGCACTGGTGCCAAGCAGGCGCGATTCCAACAGCAGTGTGATGACGCGCGTGGTGCCGCAGATTTTGCAGGAGCTGGAAGGCTTCGACCGCACCAGTGAGTCGCGGCCGCTAATGTTCGTCGGCGCGACCAATGAGCCGTGGGCGCTCGATAGCGCGGTCATGCGGCCTGGGCGATTTGATGCGAAGGTATACGTTCCGCTGCCCGACCCGCCTGCACGGCACCGCCTCATGGAGATCTACTTCGGCAAGCGGCCGCTGGCCGAGGATGTTGATTTTGCGGAACTCGTTCGCCTCACCGAGGGCTATAGCGGTGCAGATATCAAGTCGGTCGCCGAGCGGGCGGCTACGATCCCCTTCATGAACGCAGTCGGGGGCAACGAGGCGCGGCCGATCTCGATGAAGGACATCGCCGAGGCCCTTGCCGACGTGCAGCCCTCCGTGAGGAAGAAGGACTTGGTGCGTTTCGAGCAGTTCAGGGACGCAACGTAAGCATGTGGCACTGGTTTCCAGCCAGTGAATTGTGGCGCCGGTTTCCAGCCGGTGCGATTCGCGGGTAACCGGGGATGATCTCAACCGCCTTTAATCTCGACGCCTTCACTCGCGATGAATCGCTCGTCGCGCGGCTCGTGCCGGCGGCTGATCTGTTCTCGCTGCTCACGCGTCAGTTCGTCGTCCCGCCGTCATGCGTTGCGCTGGTGTGGGGGGATGCGAGCCATCCGGCCTTTGTCCGCGGGGGGCAGTCCATCGACTCCGGCGGGGTTCGAGAAGTGCTCTTCGTCAAATCCATGCCAATCCCGGTCCGCTTTGGAGACATGGTCGTCGCGTCGCGCGATGGTTTCGAATTCAAGGCCGCGCTGAACCTGTCCGTGCAAATCGTTCCCGAGCGAACCGAGCTGGAGCTGTTTCGCAAATCGTTTATCGGCAGCCGAAACAGCGTCGACGCGACGGCCCTTGGTTCTCATGTTGAGACCGCGGTCCGTCAAGCACTCGCCATCTTTGCAAACCAAAATGACGCCGCATCCCTTGCATCCACTGCAACGCAGCAATCGTTCAACGCCGTCCTCGCCGAGCACTTCCAGCCCATCGGCTTTTCAACCGGCCTGACGCTTGCGGGCGACATTCGCGCGACGTTTCAATCGCCGGCGTTCGCGGATTTCCAGCGCGATCAACAAGCCGCGACACGCCGTGCCGAGCGGGTAACGGAGGAATCGAAACTTCGCACCATCGCCGCCGAGGCCCGCAAGCAGCATCTTGACGACCTCGCCGCCATCCTTGATCGCGCGCAGCAGACCGCGAAATCCTCCGGCGGCGCAGGCGTGATCGACTTGATTCGCACGTTTGACGTGTCGCGTCGCGGGGAACTCTATCGCGGGCTTATGAGCCTCGGCGCAAACCAATGTCGCACGGAGGCGATCCTCGTTGTGGCCGGGCAGGAGTTGCTTTGGTTCTCTCCCAATGGTGGCGAAAAGCCGACCCGCAGAGATTCGCTGCCGTCGACGCTCGGCCCACTTCGTAGTATTCGCATCGGACAACGCGGGGAGCAGGGCGTCTTACTCGTTGGCGCACGCAACGGCGTATTTGTGCTAGACCCCAAGGTTTCCGCTGAGCCCACTTCGTATTCGTTCACGGCCCCGGGCACTTTGCGCGGCGGCGTTAATGCCGCGTGTATTCTTGGCGATTCGCTTTATGCATCGCACTCCGAAGCAGGGCTGATTCGTTGGCGCCTCGCGGAGCCGACAACGTCGCAATTGGTCTTGTCGGAATCGACTCGTGGGGCGAAGGCCGTTCGCGATGTGCAACCATCCGGGGACGGCCGCCTTTGGTTCACGGTTGATTCGCGCGTCCTCGGTTGGCGGCCCGACACCGAGGAGGCCCCGATCGTGCTGTACGCGAATGCCACCATTCACTCGCTTTTCGTCGAAGGTCGCGACGTGTACGCGGGCCTCGACAGCGGCGCGATCGTGCATTGGGACCTTCGCGACACGGAGACTGCCAACGTGCTTCAATCGCCCGGCGGCGATGCAGTGCATTCACTGGTAGGCCTTGCAGGCGGCGGCGCGCCGAGGTTGCTGAGCGCCGACAAGCGGACGCACCTGACGCTTCGCGTGCTCGGCGAATCCTATCATGCGGAGTATCGCTGGAAGAAACCGCTGCGTTGGGCGGCCGGCGCGGACGATGTCATTGTCGCGGTGGATGACCTTCGCGATTCGCTCGTACTCTGGCGGCCGGATGTCCCTGAAGAGCCGACGGCAACGATTCCCGTTGCGCGAGCCCACGGACACGCCATTCAGGATATCGCCCTTCTTCCGATGTGATGCTCTTACCGATTGATCAGAATCTTATCGATCGCCATCGGGATTTCCGCATAACCCGGAAATCGCCCCACTTCCTTTTTGCAGAACACGCGCTGTCCATCGGCGACGACGTCAAACACGCCTCCCGAGCCGCCGATCAGCTCGTACTCGTGCGTCCCTTTTCCATATTTCTCGGTCAGCTCCGCCACCAGACCGGTGGCTTGCGGTTTGTAGTTTCACTGCTGGCAGTAGGTGATCTGAATCTTCATGGTCCACTCCTTTTTCGGGCCTTGGCGGGAGTGTAGGCGTCGTGTCAAGGCCTCGCAATCGCCTCTGGAATGAGGCGGCGAAACCGACGATAATTCCCGGCCCAAGTAGTTTACGTCGCGGCGATGCACGCCGGGGAGATACCGAATGAAAGTCACCATTGTAGGAACGGGCTACGTCGGCCTCGTCACCGGCGTCTGTCTCGCCGACACCGGCAACCATGTCATCGGCCTCGACGTCGATGCCGACAAGGTCGCGCGATTGTCGCGCGGCGAATGCACGATTTTTGAGCCGGGTCTGACCGACCTGTTGCAATCCAATCTGGCGGCGGGTCGCTTCCGACTGACCACCAATCTGAAAGAGGCTGTCGAGCACGCCGACGTGATCTTCATTGCCATCGGCACGCCGCCGAAGGCGGATGGATCGGCCGATTTGTCGATGATCGAGCGGGCCGTGGTGGACATTGCCAAGGCCGTGAACAAGCACACCGTGCTGGTGATGAAATCGACCGTGCCCGTCGGCACCGGGGCCCGCGTGGAGCAACTGATCGCCTCGCACACGAAGCACCCCATCGATGTGGTCAGCAATCCCGAGTTCCTCAAGGAAGGTTCGGCCGTGGACGACTTCCTCCGGCCGGATCGCGTGGTCATTGGCACCGACAGCGAATACGCCGCGACGCTCATGAAAGAGCTGTACGCGCCGTTCGTGCGAAACAACCACCCCATCATCGTGGTCAAGCGGGCTGCGTCGGAAATGGTCAAGTATGCCGCGAACTGCTACCTCGCGATGCGCATCAGCTTTATCAATCAGGTGGCGAATCTCTGCGAGAAGCTCGGCATTGATGTCGATGAAGTTCGCACCGGCATGGGGTATGACGCCCGCATTGGTTCGCATTTCATGTATCCCGGCGCGGGCTACGGCGGAAGCTGCTTCCCGAAGGATGTGCAGGCCTTGTGGCACGTCGCAAAGGCCGCCGGCATCGAGGCCGACCTGCTGCGGGCCGTTCATGAAGTGAATGAACAGCAGAAGGGTCTGCTGGTCGACCGCATCCGTTCGCACTTTGGCGATCTGAAGGGCAGGGCATTCGCCATCTGGGGCATCGCCTTCAAGCCGAAGACGGACGACATTCGCGAGGCGCCCTCACTGCGGATCATTGAGGGACTTCTCGCGGGTGGGGCGACCGTCCGGGCCTGCGACCCGAAAGGCCTCGACCATCTCAAGAAGGAATTCGGCGACAAGATTCAGTATTGCACGGATGCCTACGCCGCGTTGCCGGGCGCCGATGCCCTGGTGATCTGCACCGAGTGGAATGAATATCGCTCGGCCGACTTTGATCGCATCAAGGCGGCATTGAAGCAGCCGATCATCTTCGACGGACGCAATCTCTACTCCGTGGACCAGATGAAGCGACGGGGGTTTACGTATTACTCCATCGGCCGGCCGCCGGTGAAGGCATCCTGATTTGCACTATATAAATGGCCCGCCATAAGACGAGCACCCCGTCGCCGTGGCGCTCGGATGAGGGCGGTGTCTTACGGCAGGCCAAATGGTGGGGCGGCGGAACGTGCATCCCTTGCACATCGTCCCTGAAACGTTCCGCCGGCCCAGATTCACCGTCGCATGCGACGGCGAAGTTCATATCTACGCGCGATCCGATTTATCGTGGACCTTTCGCGTGTGCTTTCGGTGCCCGCCGGTTCGCTTTACGACCAGCGCACCCGGCAGCAACCCCCATGCGAGCATTTCACTTCGCGTCATTTCGCGGACGAGGCCGCTGGTCACGACGCGCAATCCGCAACAGAACACAAGCTCTTCCACGCGGCCGGCAATCATGCGGGCCGTTGGAACATGGAGTCCGTGTTGCCTGCGAAGATGCTGCACGATAAGGCTCTTGTTCCATCGCTGCTGCACGATGCGTCCGTCGCGCGGGCGCGCCGTGGCGACCATGATCATGCGGCGGAGTTTGTCGCGGAAGCGATGGTGTTCGCGGATGGCCATGGCCGCGGCGGAGTGGCCCGTCTGGCTGAGCACCAATTCGACCAGCTCGGAAAGCTGTCGCGTCGTGATGGTGGATTCGTCAAACGTGGTCTTGAGATACTCGTACACAGCATCGCCGAGGTTTCCGGCGGTGGTGGTGTCGAGTTCCCAGCCCTCCTGAACGGCCTGCAACCCGAATCGTATGCAGCGCAGCAGCTTGGCGAGCACAAAAGGCTCGGAGGTGCCGTCGCGTTTGGAAACGTGTATGGACAAGTCGGGAGCGGAATGATCATTCATTGAATAAATCCTGTTGACCGTCGACGTCCGTCTTGTCGCGGTCCAGAATGTCTTGCGCTTCCTGGATGAAATCATCAACGACCTGGAACTCGTGGTAGAGGCTGGCGAATCGCAGATAAGCGATCTTGTCGATCCGTCGAAGTCGTGCGGCCACGGCATTTCCCAGATAGACGCTGGGCACTTCGCGGTCGAATCGCTTGAAGACTTCGTCCTCCACCTCAACGATGAGTTCCTGCAACGCCGCCGCGCTGATCGGCCGTTTCCAACATGCTCGCTGCACGCCGCCGAGGAGTTTCTCACGCTCGTAGGGAACCCGGCTGCCATCCTTTTTGATGACCTGGAGCCTTGCCGTTTCCTCGATGCGTTCATAGGTCGTGTAGCGTCGCTTGCACGCCGGGCACTCCCGGCGACGTCGGATCACGGTGCCGCCCTCAGTCAGGCGGGAGTCGATGACTTGATCCCTCTGTTGCTGTTTGCAGTACGGGCATAACATTGTTCTGCCACGGCTAATAGCGTCGGGGCGCCCACGACCCCAACATGTCGTATCTGCTTGCAGCGTATGGCCCTATAAAAATCGTGTCAAGGAAAAAACGACGTTGGTCGCGCGCCGCTTGATCGACAGCCGGGTTCGGCGGCTGTGACTTTCTGGGGTGGCATCATTGGAGGAGTGCGCACGGTCGCCATTCATCGAACCGCCATGACATCGGGCTATGATGCCCACGGTGTTGCTCACACAGGGAATCCGGGATGTGACATGTTCGACCGACCCGACTGGAATTGGCAGCAGAAACTCGATTTCGTCGTCGCCACGATGAAGGAGATGAGCCTCAAGACCGACCCGCAAGACATGGTCCGGTCCTACGCGCGGCGCGTTGGCGAGTATCTTCCGACCGATCGAATGGTGGCCGTGAGCCGACGCGGTGTGAACCCGCCGCAGTATCGCATCACACGATCCAATCTCTGGAAGGAAGAAGTCAACCCGTGGAAGCAGGCGGACAAGCTTCCGCTTTTCGATCGCGGAATCCTTGGCGAGATGCTCTACGAAGGTCTGCCGAAAATCATTAACGACTTCGCTGCGCCCAAGGGCGACCCCGCATTCGAATACCTCGACGGAATGGGCAGCCTCGTTTGCACGCCTTTCTACGAAGGCGGCGTTGCCACCAACATGATCTTCTCCATGCGGAAGCAGCACGATGGTTTCAAGCAGGACGAGTTCCCCGGATGGGTGTGGGTCACCAGCCTCTTCGGCCGTGCGACGGGGACGCTGGTCCTCGCCGAGCAGCTTCGCGCGGCCTACGACGCCATGGATCAGGAATTGAAGGTCGTGGCTGACATCCAGCAATCGCTCCTGCCGGTTGAATTGCCAAAGATCCCCGGGCTTGACCTCGCCGCGCATTATCAAACATCCAAGCGCGCCGGCGGCGACTATTACGACTTTTTTCCTCTGCCCAACGGCTGTTGGGGCATTCTCATCGCCGACGTCAGCGGCCACGGCACGCCCGCCGCCGTCATGATGGCCATTACCCACGCGATTGCCCATGCCCATCCCGGACCGCCGATCCCGCCGGGTCGATTGCTCAGCTACGTCAATGCCAGACTTGCGGCACGCTACACGACCAACAACGGCTCGTTCGTCACGGCTTTTTACGGTATTTACGATCCATCGCGCCGCACCATCACTTACGCCAGCGCCGGCCATCCGCCGCCGCGCATCAAGCGATGCGAGGATGGCAGTGTGGGTTCGCTCGATCAAGCAGGAGATCTGCCGCTCGGCATTTTTCCTGATTCGACTTACAGCGAGGCGACCGCTCAACTTCATCAGGGCGATCAGGTCATCTTCTTCACGGACGGCTTCTCTGAGGCGTTGGACAATCATGGCAACATGCTGGGGCTTGAGGGAATTGATCGCGCCCTGAGCCGATGCCGCCCCGATGCCCGGGCGATCATCGACGCCATCCTCCAGGCCGTCGACACGTTTGCCGGAGACCACCCGGCCGACGACGACCGGACGCTGCTGGTGGCGAAGCTGACGTGAACATTTTGTGGGAAAGGTTGCGAACCGCAGTTCGATCTGCAATCGAGAGCCGCACGCACTATTGACGCCTATCATCCCCAACGTTCGGGAAGCTCATTTATGCACACACAACCCTCGAAAGGAAACACGATGAAGACCCTCTGCGCGACCCTTTTCACGCTTGTCGTTGCGAGCAGCGCTTTTGCCGGACATGAATGGACACAGTGGGGCGGGCCGACGCGGGATTTCCGTTCGCCCGAGACCGGCCTCATTGAAAAGTTTCCCGACGGCGGGCCCAAGACGCTTTGGAAGCGCGACCTCGGCGAGGGCTACTCGTCGATCCTTGCCGCGGGCGACACGCTCTACACCATGTTTCGTAAGGGTGACGATGAAAGCGTCGTTGCGCTCAACGCGAAGACCGGCGAAACGCGCTGGACGCACACCTACGCAGCGCCTATGCCGAAGGACGCTGAAACCAGCTTCGGTCGCGGGCCCAATGCCACGCCGCTCCTTGTGGACGGCAAACTCATCACGATTGGTTTCAATGGAGTGATCTTCTGCCTCGACGCCAAGACAGGTAAGCCGATTTGGTCGCATGATCTGGTCAAAGACGAGGGCGGCACCGCCGTCAAATTCGGTTACTCAGCGGCCCCGCTGCTCCACAAAGATACAATCATTCTTCCGGTCGGCGGCAAGGGAAAAGCCGTGATGGCCTTTGGCATCGCCGACGGAAAGGTTCGTTGGTCGTCCGGCGATCAGGACAACAGTTACTCAACGCCCATCTTCGTCGATGTCCGCGGTTCGAAATACGTCACCCTGGTGATGCCAACAGAGATCATCGGCCTCAACGCCGACAACGGGAAGCTCGTATGGGCCCATCCTTATAAGAACCAATGGGACACGCACTGCACCACACCGGTCGATTGCGGGAAGGGGCGCGTGTTCTACCCATCGTTCGGCGGCGGCGTCATGCTGCAACTCGATGAGAAGGGTGGAAAGGTAAGCCCGAAGGAGCTGTGGACATCCAAGTCCGTCGGCGCGGGTCAAACCAACGTCATCCTCGTCGGCGATTTGCTCTACGGTGCGGCCGGAAGCGGCAAGGCCGGCCTTTTCGCCGCGGCCAAAGTCGGCGACGGCACCGAAGTCTGGAAGGAGCGGCTTCCAATGGCCAACGTCCTGCTCGCCGATGATCGACTCATCATTCTCGACGAATCCGGACAACTTCAATTTGCTCGCCCATCGGACAAAAAGCTCGACACGATCTGCAAGGCAACCGTGCTCAAGCCCAAGGCGTGGACCGTTCCGACGCTCGCCGATGGCAAGCTCTACCTGCGCGATCAGTCGCAGATCATGGCCGTCGATCTCGCGGGCCGCTGATTATCGCCGATGGCGACGCAGCAGCATGAACGGCAGCAGGGAGGCAATGGTCGCCAGCGTCGCAGTCGCGGGAGCCGGCGCGCAGGGATTGACGGCTGCCGGCGGCGGTTCACATGCATCGCCTTCGCCATCGCCGTCCGAATCGGCTTGATCGGTGTTCGCCGCGGTCACACAGTTATCACAGGCGTCGCCCACTCCGTCGCCGTCGCCATCGCCTTGATCAGAATTGGCCAGAGTCGGGCAGTTGTCGCAGGCATCGCCGTCGCCATCCCCGTCGCCATCGGCTTGATTGGCATTGGCCACACTTACGCAGTTGTCGCAGGCATCGCCATCGCCATCGCCGTCGGCGTCGGCCTGATTTGCGTTTGACAATGTTGGGCAATTGTCCGCCACGTCGGCCACGCCATCACCATCGGTGTCGATCTGGATCGTCACGGAATCCGACTGGGTGATGGTCTTACCGGCCACCGAGTTAAAGACGAAGGTGGAGGTGTTCACCACGTCCTCCGTGATCGTGACCTTTCGGAAGATCTCAAAGCCATCGGTTGGTGCAATGATGCCGGAGATCGCCGGGTCGATGATGATTCCCTGAATGTTGTCGGTGATGATCAAGCCCGAGATGTTTGTCGTGCCGGTGTTTTGACCTTTGAAGCAATACTTCACGGCCGTTCCCGGCGGAACGATGAGCGACTCACCCGGTTTGCAGATATCGACGCAAGTGAGATCGGTGCCGGGACCCGCGGGGTCTGCGGTGCAGACGTCGACGGTTTCTGAGTATTCGATGCGCGGCGCGGGATAGGTGAAGAGAATGACGAAGTTCGCCGGGATGGAATTGTTTGTATCGCAAACGTGCGTGATTCCGTCGGTGGCGGTCGCATTCTCCAGGCCCGTCGTCGATCCACTGCCATGCTCAGGATTGAACGGCGGATTGGTTGGCGTCGCGCCCGCGCCCTCTGGGTAGAGCATCAGGATATTGCCGCTGTCATACAACACGGCCTGGAAATCGAAGCTGTCGATGCCGCCGCCGAAGTGATCGCAGTTGTCCCACTGGAACACAACGCAGTCGCCCGTCCCGCCCTGCGAGTAGGGGCAGGGGCTGAATACCTGAACGAAACCGCCCGCGAGGGTGCTCGGCGGATTGCGCAACACAAGATCGTCCCACATCACGGCGATGATGTTGTTAGGCTCCGCGTTATTCAGAATGGGGCAGTTGTTGCTCAGGGAGTCTGACGTCCCATTGAGATCAAAGTGAAGGAAGCCGTTGGTGCTCATGTTCACTGACGTCTTCGGCGTACCGAAGAATGGGAATCCAATCCCGTCATTGAGACTTGCCAGTGAGATATTGAGTGCGACGCCATCGTCCGCGTTGGCGTTCTGCGCTCCCGGCAGTGCGTCAGCGTCGAAGAACGTCACGCGCGTTCCTGTCGTCGCGATATCGGTGTAATTTGTAAATGTCGGTCCGCCCGCCTCGTTGGAGTCCGTGGACGTATAGCCGAACGCCGTGTCGGTGGCCGTGATCGTCGGTGGGGTGTCATTCTGCCCGGCCCGCGCCATGACTGGTTCCTGCGGTGAACGGGCAACCCCTTGGGCAACCGGGCCGGGGTCCGCCTCTTTGTCGACGGCAATCGGCGTCTCCGCGGTCAGCGGCAGCGCGATGAGCGTCGCAACAAATCCAGCCAGGGACAGGGTCCAGAAATTCCGATTCGAGAAACGTTGCATAGTCAACCTCGTAAGATGGGTGCGAGACGTGTCTGAGCGGGCAGTGTACGTGTAATCAGTTGCACTGACCATGAACCAGTGCTTGCTTCGGTCGACGAGACCTATGCCCGGCGCGCGGTATCCAATCCTGCATTGGCGCGAACGGCGGACAATCTGCCTCGGCCGCTAGCTTTTCGGGGCGGATTGGTTTGTCCGCCGAGCCAATTCGTTGAGTAGTTGAGTGGTCCCCTCGTCGCCGGGGCGAACACGAAGTGCCATTTCGAGTGCCGTCTGTGCCTCTGCGAGCCGATTGAGCACAATCAGCAGCCGCCCCATGTTCTGGAGTGCATCGAAATCATCCGGCCGAGCATGAAGTAACAGTTTGTACTGCTCAGCAGCCTCGGGCAGCCGACCCGTTCGCCAGAGCGCGGCGGCCAGGTTGCGCCGGGCATCGGCGAAGTCAGCGTTTTGCTTCAGTGCCTCCTCGAACTTCGCGATGGCCCCATCGGCGTCGCCGCGAATGCCGAGCGCGGCGCCCCAGTTGGTAAGTGCCCGAAGTTCGCCGGGATTGATTGCCAGCGCCTTCTTGCAGCACTCGATGGCTTCGTCGGTTTGGCCGTCCGAGGCGAGGGCCAGGGAAAGATTGCTCAGAACGTCCGGCGCATCGGGCGTGATGGTGAGCACGGTACGGAGATGATCGGCCGCTTCCTTGAATTGTCCGACATCGAGGAGCAGCAGCGCAAGGTTGTTTCGTGCGTGGACATGCCGAGGGTCGCATTCAAGCGCCATGGTGTATTCAGCCCGCGCGGCGTCGAAGCGGCCCTTGGTCTGGTGGCAGTGGCCGAGGCCGAAGTGCGGCGTTGCGGCGCGAGGGGCAAGTGCGATCATGTGTTCATAGAGCGTTTCGCTGGTGCGCCATGCGGCGAGGTACTGTCGTGTGGCGCGTGTCTCGGCAGCGGCACATGCGACGATCAAGATGGCAAACAGCGCGGATCGTGGTGCAACCGATGATGTTGCTCGACGCGGATGCAGAAACGTCGTCGCGCCGGCAGCGAGGATCATCAGTATGCCAATGCCTGGAAGGTATGCGTACTTATCCGAGGCAATGACGATGGTGAATCCGACCACGCCCAGCGTAGGGAAGATGAGCGCGAAGAAAATCAACCAGCCGATCAGCGGGGCAGGCGTTCGGCGTCGTGTGAGCAAGAGGATAACCAGGAGCACCGCTGTTCCGATGACGCCGGCCAGCACCATCGGATGCGACAGGTTCATCGGTTCGGGGAATGGGTAGTGCGACGAGAGCTGCGTCGGCCAGACCATCTTCCACAAATAAAAGATGATGTTGTGGCAGATCACGAGGGGAATGCGCCACGGACCAACCTGCCCGGGCGTTTGAACGTAGGACGCTGCCTGTGATACGTATGTCACCACGCCCGATGCAACCGCAAGCATTGCGAACGGCCACTTCTCAATGATCGTTCGCTTGGTGAATCGTTGCAGCGGCCACGCATCGAGAAGCAGCATCGCAATCGGCAACATCGTTGTCGTCGGTTTTGACAGGAGCGCCAATAGAAAACAGACGAGGCTTGCGGCGTACCATTTTCGCGCCGCTGCTCCGCCACGCGCGTATCGAACATACGCGATGATGCTGCACAGCGCAAAGAAACTCGCCAGCAGCGTCTTGCGTTCACCGACCCACGGGATTGTCTCCACCGTCAGCGGATGCACTCCGAATAACAGCGCCACGCCGGTCGCTGCGGCGAGGCTGCCGAATAGTTGATACAGAAGGAGCAAAATTAAGAGCGTGTTAAGGACATGAAGCGCGAGGCTCGTACGGTGAAACGGCCCCAGGTTGGTTGGACTGCCGCCCATCGCCGCGTCGAGCATGAGCGAGATCATGTTCAGCGGCTGGTAGTAGCCTCCGACGGTCGAAGGGGCGAGCACCTCGGAAACGAATCGTCCGGCCGACGTCCAGCCCGGGTTCATGACCAGCGGATTTTCGACAACATAGTGGTAGTCGTCGAACGAGATCGCTTCGGCATTCAGTGCGGGCCAATGGGCAAAGGCCACGACGCCGGTGACGACCACGAAACACGCTGTGAAGGCGGCCGGTGAACGATTTCGCTTATGCGTCGGGTCGTGCATAGGACAAAAAAATTTGAAGAATCAATTCTCAATGCCGCGCTGATTTGCTACTGTACCCGCCATGAATCCCCCTCCCAACTTCGACACCGGCGATACCGCCTGGATGCTCACCAGCACGGCCCTCGTACTGATGATGACCATTCCCGGTCTCGCCCTCTTTTATGGCGGTCTGGTTCGATCGAAAAACGTCCTCTCCGTGCTCATGCACAGCTTCTTTTGCGCCGGGCTGATCGGCGTTACCTGGGTGCTTGGCGGCTACTCGCTCGCCTTCGCACCCAATGACTCGGGCTGGATCGGCGGTACCGATTTCTTCGGTCTCCGCGGCATCATGGGCACCGCCAGCCCCCTCGCCCCGACCATTCCGCACATGCTCTTCGTCGCCTATCAGGGCACCTTCGCCATTATCACGCCCGCGCTAATCTCCGGCGCATTCGCCGAGCGAATGCGATTCCGGGCGTTCGCATTGCTCATGCTCCTGTGGTCCCTGCTGATCTACTCGCCGCTCGCCCACATGGTCTGGGGCGGTGGATGGATCGCCACCAAGGTCGGCGCCATCGACTTCGCCGGCGGCACGGTGGTTCACATCGCAAGCGGAATCTCCGCCCTCGTCTCCGCTCTTTACGTCGGCCGACGTATTGGCTACGGCCATGAGTCGATGCCGCCGCACAATCTCCCGTTCACCGTCATTGGGGCATCGCTTCTCTGGGTCGGCTGGTTCGGCTTCAATGCGGGAAGCGCTCTCGGCTCGAATGAGTTGGCCGCCCTGGCATTCGTCAACACAAACACGGCCGCCGCCGCCGCCGCGCTCGCATGGATCGCCATGGAACGTTTGCGTACCGGCAAGCCGACACTTCTCGGTCTTGCATCGGGCGCGGTTGCGGGACTTGTCGTCATCACGCCTGCGGCGGGTTTTGTGACGCCCGGCGCATCCATCCTCATGGGGCTGCTCGGGGGAGTTGTTTGTCAAGCGGCCGTCTCGTTGAAACAGCGACTCGGCTACGATGACGCGCTCGACGTCGTCGGCGTTCATATGGTGGGTGGAACACTCGGCGCGTTGGCAACCGGGCTTTTCGCCACATCCGCGGTGAACCCTGCGGTCAGGGCATTGTCTCTTGGTCTCGAAGGCGGACTCTTCTACGGCGGCGGCACGGGCCTGTTGAAGAATCAGTTCATTGCCGTGGGCGTGACGTATGCCTTCTGCGGACTGGGGACACTTGCACTCCTCATGTTTATCAATCTGTTCACGCGCGTGCGCGCCGACACCGATGAGGAAGTCGCCGGCCTCGACCTATCGCAGCATAGCGAGCGAGCCTACAGCCTCGGCGAAGCCGAGATGGTCGCCGCGCCCGCGACCGAGATGCGAGCCGCCATGTCGCCTCCGTCCGGCGAACGATTCGTCGTGCGGCTCGACGGGATCGATGCCGACGCGTTGATCAAGTATTGGCGAAGTCTTTGCCAGGTTCATGAAGGGCCGGTTTCTCCGCAGTTCGCGGCGGTCTATCGCCTTGTCACGACGGTCACCGGCACACGCTTCCGCTTCCGCGGCGGCGACCGCGAAGCGATTCGCGCCAACCTTGAACAGCTCTTCCGCCACGTTTCCCCAACGGTGAAAGCGCAGGTCGAGGTATGATTGTGAATCGAATCCGAACCCGTTTTCTCCATGTCAATCTTCCGAGGGGAGGCGCCTTCCCATGAAAATGATCGTCGCCATTATTCGCCCCGAGAAACTCGACGACGTCCAACACGTCCTTGCCCAGGATGACGTCTATCTCATGACCGTTTCCGACGTCCGCGGCTTCGGCAAGCAGCGCGGCTTTACCGAGGTCTATCGCGGGCAGGAGGTCGTTGAGCGCATGGTCCCCAAGATCAAACTGGAGATCGCCGTGAACGACGCCTTTGTCGAGGCGACCGTCGATGCCATCGTCCGGGCCGCCCGCACCGGTGACACCGGCAACGTCGGCGATGGGAAAATCTTCGTCCTGCCGATGGATGAGTGCATCCGCATCCGCACCGGCGAAGCAGGCTCTGAGGCCATTGGTCCTTAAAACGCCGTTTTCGAGGCCGCCAACGCGGTTTTCGGCTATTGCTCAGCGGACTGATTTGACCGTTGATGGATTGCCGCTATGATCCCTTTCCGTTCCCGCGTGGCACGAATCCCAGCCGTTGCGGCGGGGTATCAGTCCGTGTGGCGCGGACGCCGGGAACGACGATAGATTTTCTGTTGCCCGCTACTGGATTGACCGGACAAGGACGATTCGCCGTGCAAGGATGCCGACACCCCCATCGCGGTCCGTCCGTCCAACGTGACACTTCGGAGACAGCCCAACTGTGAAGACACCCGCTCTCGTTATTTCCATTATGCGGTGGTTTGACGCCTCGGCCGGCGTTTCGGTCGACGGCAATTTTGTTGACGAAGAACCGATGCGCGTCGAATGGGTGCGCACGATTCCCTTCTTCGCCATGCACGGCGTCTGCTTCTTCGCCATTTTGACGGGTTGGAGCTGGACGGCTGTCGGCGTCGCTTTCGCGATGTACTGGATTCGCATGTTTGCGATCACCGGCATCTATCACCGGTACTTTTCGCACCGGACGTACAAGACCTCGCGCGTGGGGCAATTCTTCATGGCGCTCTGGGGCGGCACCTGTGCCCAAAAAGGCCCGCTCTGGTGGGCCGCTCACCATCGGCATCACCACCGTCATTCCGATCAGCCCGATGATGTGCATTCCCCGCATGAGCATGGTTTCCTCTGGGCGCACATGGGCTGGATCACGTCGCGAAAGATGTTCCCGACGAACTACAAGAACGTGCCCGATCTGGCGAAGTACCCCGAACTGGTCTTCCTCAATCGCTACGACAGCCTGGTCCCGTTTCTCACCGGCGTGGCCATGTTCGGCCTCGGCAAGGCGCTGGAAATCTGGGCGCCGCAGCTCGGCACCACCGGCTGGCAGATGCTGGTCTGGGGATTCTTCATCTCCACGGTCTTCCTCTTTCACGGCACCTGCACGATCAACTCGCTGGCCCACCTCATCGGCCGCAAGCGCTACGACACGACGGACCACAGCAAGAACAGCTTCTTCCTGGCGATCATCACCATGGGCGAAGGCTGGCACAACAACCACCACCACTACCCCGCGTCCACGCGGCAGGGCTTCTATTGGTGGGAAATCGACATGACGTATTACATCCTGCGCGGCTTTGAAAAGCTCGGCATTATCTGGGATCTGAACCCGGTGCCCGAGTCCCATCGCGATCGCAACCAGATTGCGAATGCAGACGAAGCCAAGCCTGCGCCCAAGCCCGAGCGTGAGTCGCAGATCTCGATTCTGGGGATTCCCGAACCGACGGTATAAACGGCACGGCAACTGCCTTTTTCACATAGAACGCAATAGAAAACGGCCTCGGAGTATTGTCCTCCGAGGCCGTTTGCTTATTGCTTGGTGTTGCATCACGAATTCGACGTTACGCCCTTCGCCGGCGATGAAAGAAGAATATCCATCCGCCTGACAATGCCATGGCCATGCCGGCCGGCTCAGGCACTATCAAAAAGGTAGTCGAAAGCGCCCGCACCCGGCGGCCCTCGATTCCATCGCTACTTACGCGTAATGGCGCCCGCCTCATAGCGTGCGATTTCTTCTTTGAATTGCTTAATCGTTGACTGAAGTGAGCGTAATGTCAGGTCGCGTACGTGTTCGTCTTCGCGAGGATCGTTGCGAAGCTCCGCGACCCGCGCCTCCAGTCGGCGTAGCTTCTCGCGCGTATTCGCCAGTTCTACATCATTGCTGAGGCTCATACATCACCTCGACCATTCCCTTTGCGACACCCATTCGATCGGTCCCAAAGACGTGGGTCACAAATTCGTCAAAGTCTGCCTGGCCCACCAGTTTCATTTCGAGAAAAGGTAACCCGGCGTTCAGTTCGGCCTCGGCATCCGCATCTTTCGGAAATCCTCGACCGATCAACAACACGCAATCCACATCGTTCGGCTCAATTATATCCGTCACGAAGCTGCCATTCAAAACGATGCGCAAAACACCTGCCCGGCGAGCCAGATCTACCATCCATCTCACCGACTCCATCTGCGCGCGGCGAATCTCCGATCCGGTCCCAAACCGGGCTTCCAATTCATCCATCGCGGCCAAATGAACGCCGGGTGGAAGGACGCCGTTATCGTCAAAGGACGGAATCATCGACGGTGATTATCGTCATCGATCCTGCATCTGACAATAACAGTCTGCGATTCCTACTCGTTTGTCTTGTGGGATAGAACGATTAGCGAATGCGGCGGTATCAGCTCTTCCGCCGTCGATGGAAGAAGAACATCCATCCGCCCGATAGCGCCATCGCCATGCTGGCCGGCTCGGGGATGGGCGTGTAGTCGTAGGTCACCTTCACATCGGCCGACGCGGCGAGTGCGAATCCGAAGATCCAGTTGCCGGGGCCGGAGCCGAACGAATTGCCCGTGGCCTCCACCGTCAGGTCGATCGGCGTCAGGCCCGTGAACAGGGCGAGGTCGCTCAGCGGCAATGGGCTGGTGTGAGACTGCATTACGTCGGCGAAGAGATTTGAAAAATACGATCCTGACAGCCCGTCGAAATCGAGTACGCCGTCGTAGGCGTCGGCCGTTTCCATTACGTTGGTGGATGGTGCGGCGGAGATGATGATCGACGCATCGGGCCGGAGCAGTTTCAAGTCAGCAGAAAGTGTCAGCGCTACGTCCGTTGGCGCGGACTCCTGATTTTCATAGAAGGCGGCGCCTTCGATGTGGGCCATGACCATGAACTGCACGCTGTTGAGCGTGCCGCCGGCCGGGTCGAAGCGCGGCACGGAGATGACGTGGCTCCAATCCGTCGTGGAAAGCGGAATGCTGTCGTTGAAAACGATAGTGTCGGCCGACGCCGTGCCCGCAGAAAGGATGGTCAATACCGCCACAGAATGAAGTGTCCACTTCATGGTTCTCTCCCCCAGTTGATGCTTGCCGCGATCATGCGCTTGGCATGAAGGCGGAGTCCCCTTGTGTGCTTCTCCCCAAGTCTAGGCGTCTGGTCGGTTGAAGTTCCACTCGGGCGGCCTCTGGGACGACCGCGTAGGGGTGATTACCGGAGTGGCCCATCCTTATCGCCCGCGCCGACGAAGCAGCAGTCCGCCGATGCAGAGCAATCCAGCGGTGAACGGTTCCGGCGCGAGGGCGTAGCGATACGTGACTTGCACCCACGCCGAGGTCGCCGTGCTGAATTGGTAGACGATGTTTCCCGGGCCGGAGGCGGTCGAAGCGCCGGTGCCGATCACGGGAAAATTCATTTGGCCACTACCCGTGAACATTGCCAGGGTTGCCGCGTCTGTGAACGACTGCAGTGGCGCGCTGGTGTTGGCCATGAGATTGGAATAGGTGCGGCCCGAGGTTCCGGCAAAATCCAGCACTCCGTCATAACCCGTGACGGTGTCTGTGACGCTGGTAATGGGCAAAACCGAGGAAATGAGGCTGCCGTCGAAGTTCTTGAGATCGATTCGCGCGGCAAGGTTCATCGTAACCGTGCGGTTCGTGGCATTCAGACTTTCAAAGCGGGCCGAGCCTTCCACGTGACCCCAGAGGCTTAGCTCAACGGCCTCCAGTGAGCCAACCGATGCGTCAAACTGTGGAATAGAAATAATGCGATTTGAATTCGTGGGCGTCAACGGCGCCGCTGCAAAATACTGCTGAACATCAAATGCCTGTGCCGCAACTGGGACGAACAGCGCAATGAGCGCGCTGACACGAACCGTAGACCTCACCATTGCACTACCCCCTCCATACACGCACACGCGACAACACCGAAATCGGTATCCTCGCTACTACGACCACACAATCATCTTATGCGTGAAACGGCTGAACGGGAGGGTTATTTCGTCGGGGCCCCGGGCGCATTTTGGGACGTGGTGGGTCTGTGACGATTAGTGGGACCGTAGCGGCGTTCGGATCAACCTGAGAGCGAGCCGATGAACTCCACGGTCTCGCGCAAGAGACGGTGTGTACTCTCCCGGGCTTCCAGGAGGGCCGTCATTCGACGCACGATCGCACTTCCAACGATTGCCCCGTCCGCGAATCGGCAGACAGTCTTCACATGCGCTGGGTTGCTAATCCCGAAACCGACCAATGTTGGAAGTCCTGATGTCGCCTTGATTTGTTGCACATGATGTTCCAGGTCGGGCGGCAATGCGTCTCGTTGCCCGGTCACGCCTTGTACCGAGACGTAGTAGAGGAATCCACTTGACGTTTCGGCAATCCGGCGAAGCCGATCCGCCGGAGTGGTGGGGGCCGCCAACATGCAAAGCCGAAGCCCGGCGTTACTGCACGCCGAGGCGAGTTTCGGTGCCTCTTCGAGCGAAAGATCGGGGACGATCAGTCCGTCAAATCCTGCGTCCGCGGCTCGGGCAACAAACGTCTCCGCACCGAGGCGATATACGATGGAGGCCGACACCATCGCGACAATTGGATATGCAACACCGTCGGCGCGGGCCGCGCGGACCATGTCGAACACCTGATCGGCGCGCAATCCGCTTTCGAGCGCGGCGGTGAAGGCCGCCTGAATCACAGGCCCGTCCGCAATGGGGTCGGAGAATGGGAACCCCAACTCAACGCCGCGAACGGGAAGGTCCTTCATGGATCGAAGCAGTGCACCCGTGAAGGAAATGTCTGGGTAGCCCGCGGGAAGAAAAGGCCACAATCCCGGCGGTGAACTGCCGAGCGCATTGTCAATTCGGTTTTTTGAATCAGGCGCCAAGGTGCGTCCCCCGCAGTCGTGCCACTTCCACACAATCTTTGTCGCCGCGCCCCGACAGGTTGATAATGAGCGTTTCGTCCTTGTTCATGGTCGGTGCCAGCTTTACGGCATGGGCCACGGCGTGGGCGGTTTCCAGGGCTGGTATGATTCCCTCCGAACGGCTCAGCATTTCGAACGCATTGAGCGCTTCATCATCGGTTGCTGAGACATACTCGACACGCCCGCTTGTCGCCCAAAACGCATGCTCCGGCCCGACCCCGGGATAATCGAGGCCGGCCGACACGGAATGCACCGGCAGCGTTTGCCCATCGTCGTCCTGCAGCACAATCGTCTCCATGCCGTGCAAGACACCGGGCCGACCGCGCGAAATAGTCGCACTGTGACGTTTATCCAGTCCCTCGCCAGCGGCTTCAACACCGATGAGCCGCACGTCTTTATCTTCGATAAACGGGTGGAAGATACCGGCTGCATTGCTGCCGCCGCCAACACACGCCATGACCACGCTCGGCAGCTTGCCCATCGCTTCGATTGCTTGTTGCCGGGCCTCGCGCCCAATGACGGATTGAAGATCGCGCACGATCATGGGAAAAGGATGCGGCCCCATCACCGAGCCGATGATGTAATGCGTGGTCTCCACGCTCGCGATCCAGTCGCGCATGGCCTCGTTGATCGCGTCCTTGAGTGTTCTCTGTCCGGACTCCACCGGCACAACCTTCGCACCCATAAGCTCCATGCGATAGACGTTGAGCCGTTGTCGACGCACGTCCTCGGCGCCCATGTAGACGACACATTCAAGCCCAAAGACGGCCGCGGCGGTCGCTGTTGCGACGCCATGCTGTCCCGCGCCGGTCTCGGCGATGACTCGTGTCTTGCCCATGCGTCGCGCGAGCATGGCCTGGCCGAGGGTGTTGTTGATCTTGTGTGCCCCGGTGTGGTTCAGGTCTTCGCGTTTGAAAAAGACTCGCCCGCCGCCGAGTCGTTCGGTGAGTCGCCGCGCGAAATAGAGAGGGCTTGGCCGGCCGACGTAATCGGTGAGGTACCGCTCCAATTCCCCCCAATAGGTCTCATCGACCTTCGCTTCGGCGTAGGCCGCTTCCAGTTGGCGGACAGCGGCCATGAGGGTCTCGGGAACGAACTGGCCGCCAAAGGGCCCAAAACGGCCGTTAGCGTCGGGCCAGGCAGAATAGGGGGTAGCGGAATGGGCGGTCATTCGGTTCTCCGGGGCTGGGGAGAGGCATGATAGATCGTGCCCGAAAATGTTTCCAAAACGCGCCCCCCACTATTATTCTGGTACGGCCCGTCAACCGATAAGAGCCATAACCATGCCTACTCACTCATTCGAAACTGCTGAGACGTTTCACCCGCCCGTCGTGCGGCAGATTTCAATCTTTTTGGAGGATCGGGTGGGTGCCCTGCTGCGTCTCTTCCGCTGCTTTGAGGGGACGGAAGTCAAAGTCGTGGCCATGTCGGTCGTGCACGCCATCGACTGCGCGATCATCCGCCTGATCTGCGATCAGAATGAGAAGGCCATCGAAATACTCAAGGCCGAGCGATTCCCATTGACGACGTCGGAATTGGTCGTCGTCGAAGTGCCGCACGGCCATGGACTGATGTCGATTTGCAGTGCCCTTCTCGCCGGCGAGGTCAACATCGACTACGCCTATCCGCTTCTGGCCCGTCCCACCGGTCGAGCTGCCATTGCCATTCACACCCAGGACATGGAAACCGCCGTAGCGGTTCTTCGTTCGCGGAAATTCGCGGTGCTCTCCGAAGACGACCTCGGCACCGGCGGCGTGCGGTAGTTGACACTTCGTTAATTGTCTTTTCCACGCAAATCAAGTATCCGCTTCATGATCAGGTCCGCTACCTCGCGGTAGGCATCGCGATCCTTTTCGCGCCCTGCCCACGGTGATAGATCAATCGGCGGTCCAAACCTCACGACGGCGCGGTGCCACAAGAAAAATGGAATTGCCATTGAGATCAGATCGCGCACCCGCGACCGGCCCCATTGGATCGGCGGACGCAGGCCGTCGATGTAGGCGGGAATTACTTTTGCGCCGCTTCGCAGGGCAAGCATGGCGATGCCTTCCCGCGCTTCCGGCACTTCATCGCGCGGCGTAATCTTGCCGGTGGGAAAAATGCCGATCGCCTTGCCGTGCTCAAGGTGTCGAAGCACGGCCTTGATACTTGCGGTGTCATTGCCGCTTCGATTGACGGGCACGCACTCCGTCGCCTCGACCGCCCAGCGGACCAGGGGCAGTCTTGCGTATTCCCTCGCGATCATGAAGCCGACGCTGCGAATTGGTGAACATGCCGAGAGAATAAACGGGTCGAGCACCGAATTGTGATTGGCTGCGACAATCGCCGGCCCGGTGGCCGGGATGGTACAGCCGCCTTCGCGCCGAAGGCGGGCGACAAGTCGGCAATAGAACTCGTTGACGTTTCGCCAAAACGTGAGCGATGCGCCAAATCGGCCGCGATGAAGTCGAATCCGCGTTACCCAGATCCCGCCGACAAAAAGGAGGATCGCGGTCAGCCCCATGATCCAGGTGATGTGTCTGTCAATGTTCGGCCATGCAGGTATTCCGAGCAAACCGGTGGCTGCGAGCAGCCCGGCAATGCTGGCCAGGTCGTTGACACCGAAGATTCGGCCGCGAATGTAGTCGGGCACGATGCGTTGCAAGAAGGCATTCACACTTACTTGAATCCCCGCGCCGAAGAAGCCGATCAGCCCGATTCCCGCCGCGGCGATCCATTGGTTCCCCTTCACGGCGACGGCGACGGTGAGCAACAGCCCCGACAATCCGGCCAGCATGAGCGACCAGGAAATCGCGACTTCACTTTTCAGCGCCGGGCCCATCAGGGTAAGTGCGAGCGAGCCGAGAAGCAGACCCAGCCCAAGGATGCCCTGGTAGATGCCGATGTCGTTGTAACTACCGCCGAAAACGTCTTTCACGAGCGCGGGGATGATGCTGCGTACGACCGATGCCGCGGTCCAGAGCAGCGTCGAGATGAGAATGACCTCCAGGACTCGGCGATGCTCCCGCACATAGCGAAACGCGGCGGTCAATTGGGCCACGCCGCCTTCGTCGGATCGCGTGATCTGTCGAGGCGGTCTGACGAGGAACAGACACGCCGCGCTGAGAACGAATGTCAGGGCATCAATCTGAAAATTCGCCCGCACGCCGATGTTGGTTACCATCCATCCGCCGACCACCGCCGACGCAATGCTGGCGATCATCCCCAAACCCGCTGTGGAGGCATTCGCACGGATGAGTTGGTCCTGCCCGATCACGCTCGGCAGTAGCGACAGCCGCGCGGGCGAGAACATGGCCGCGAACAGCCCGCAGATGACCAGTGGAATCGCCGCCACCCAGATGGAGATCGGCCCGCCCGGATCAGCAGGCGTTGCCCATTGGTGTATGCCGGTCAATAGCGCCAGCATTTCGAACATGACCACCGCGCGAACCAAATCGGCCGCGATCATGATGGCCCGCCGCGGCAGCCGGTCCGCGATCCAGCCGCAAATCGGGCCGAACGCGAAGAATGGAAACATGAAGACAAAGAGCATGATCGCCTGTCGGCGCGTGACGTCGGTCACGGACGGATCGAGCGCGTTCTGCATCTTGAGCAGTGCGAATTCCGACAGGTGATCGCCGAAGGCCGAGATGCCGTAAGCGACGAGCAGCAATATGAAATTGCGATTGGCAAAGAGAGGGCGTGACGATGCGGCGGTGTGAATCGTCATGGGCGCTGATCCGCCATGATCGGATAGGCCGCGAGCAACCGCAAGAGGCCATGCTCGCGCTGCAGATAGCCGACACGAAGCCGTGCCGATTTCGCACCGAGTTCGGCGGCCCGTCCCGCGGCACGATCGACAACTCCAACGGCGTGCAAAATGTCCTTGTCATCGAACGAATCGCGACCCGCGCTGGCGGCGCGATAGCGGGCCAGCCAGCCGACCGTCGCCACCGCGAGGATCAGCGAGCGCAGGCCATCGAGCACGCTCCAACCGTAATAGGCTGAGCCGAATGTCGAATAGGTAAGCACGCGTGCGCGAAGATAGCGGGTGACGAATCGCCCCGACTCGGCCGTGCTGTTGGCCGGGGTCATCGCGTCGGCGTGTGCGGCCGAACCATCGACGGCATTGGCGATCTGCCGCGAACGTTGGAATTGTCCCCAGCGGTATGACAGCGACGCGATGAAGGATGCCCTCGCCTGCGCCAGCGTAATGTGTTCCATGTGGGCGAAGGCGTGTTGCCGCAGCAACTTGCGCTGCCGTCCGTCTGCCGGATCGAGATCAGCATGGTTGTCGGCTTCCGCATCGTCCATCAAAAGGTCGAGCAATTCCACGAGGCGTTCGTCTCGGATCGTTCCGAGCCGCGCCTGGCCAAGCGTGTCAGTGAGCGTGCATAGACGCCGCAATCGGATGGGCAGCGGCACATGCTCCGCCGCGAGCAGTCGATCCACTCGTTTGACGATGTCGTCAAGCTCGCGGTCGGAGGCCGGCCGGCCGGGCGCGAGCAGCGTCGGCGTTCGGGGTCCGACGAAGTGTTCCGGCATCGCGTCGCTCATCGCCCGGGCGAGCGTGGTCAGCGCGGGCCGATGCGATGTGAGATGCGCCCCGTCATTTCGCGCCACGGTCGGGCAGTCGAAGCGAATGCCCACTTGCAGCGCCCCCGACTCCGGCTCCAAAGTGAATGGATAGAGCCGGCACGCCAGGGGCTTGGCTTCGGCACCGTATTCCGAGTGAATCCGGCATTTGCCATCGGGCGAGAGGAACACGCACCCGCCGTCGGCCCGGTGATTCAGCACCGTTTCGCGGCCCAGCCGCACATAAGCCGGCCCATCAATCCGCCCCGTCCAGTTCTGCCCATCAATGGCGTCAATGTCCCGGCGTGTCAGATGCACGACCAAATCCCGGCAGCAGGTGGTGCAGCCGCGGCACTCGAAGCGCTGCCCGGGGATGTCGGCGAGTCGGAGGTTCATCGCGGCGAATCATACCGATCCTTTCTCCGCGCGCCTTGATTTCTCGTGCGTTGATGGCCGATTGGTGATATATCACGCGTCCGTCGAAAGGCCCCTCGCATGAACCGCGACGTATCACTCTTTCAGTCCATCGCGCAGGGCGGAATCCACGAGCTGATGGACGACATGTCGCACTCGGCCCACTACAGCGCCGACATGGCTCCCACCACCCGTGCCCAGCGCAAGTGGGGCATGAAGGATATCGCCGCGCTGTGGATCAGCATGTCGGCCTGCGTCCCGACGTATCAGCTCGCCAGTTCGCTCATCGCCGAGGGCATGAACTGGTGGCAGGCCGTCCTGACCATCTTTCTCGGCAATGTTGTCGTCCTCATCCCAATGGTCTTGAACGCTCATGCAGGGACGAAGTACGGCATTCCCTTCCCCGTCTATTGCCGACCGTCGTTCGGACTCATTGGCGCCAACGTCCCCGCGCTGCTCCGGGCCCTCGTGGCTTGCGGGTGGTTCGGTATTCAAACGTGGATCGGCGGCATGGCCATCTACCACATCCTGACAATCTGGTTCCCCTCGTGGGAGCAATCGTCGAAGATCGCCTTCATCGGCATCAATCCGATGCAACTCGCCTGCTTCCTCTTCTTCTGGTCGATCAACATTTTTGTCATTTACCGCGGCATCGAGTCGATCCGGCTGCTGCTCAATATCAAAGCGCCGCTGCTGATCGTGATGGGACTGTTGCTGCTGGGTTGGGCGTATCGGCAGGCGGGCGGCTTCGGTCCGATGCTCACGCAACCGTCGCAGTTCGAGGCAGGGCAACCGAAGGCAGGTATGTTTTGGGCGTTCTTCTTCCCCGCGTTAACGGCAAATGTCGGATTCTGGGCGACGCTGTCGCTGAACATTCCTGACTTCTCGCGTTATGCCTACTCGCAACGCGATCAGATATGGGGCCAGGCGCTGGGACTCCCGACGACCATGGCGTTGTATTCCTTCATCGGTGTCGCGGTCACGTCTGCGACCACTGTGATTTACAAAGGCCCACCCATTTGGGATCCAATTCTGTTGATCGCAAAGTTCGAAAATCCGATTGTGCTTGCAGTCGGCTTGTTCTCTCTCTGCCTCGCCACACTCGCCACTAACATCGCCGCGAACGTCGTCAGTCCCGCGAACGACTTCGCGCATCTTGCGCCCAAGCGCATCAGCTTTCGAACCGGCGGACTCATCACCGGCATCATCGGCATCCTCATGCAGCCGTGGAAGCTCGTGGCCGACCCATCCGGTTACATCTTCACCTGGCTGATTGCGTACTCCGCGTTGCTCGGCGCGGTCGGCGGCGTGTTGATCGCGGATTACTTCCTGATACGCCGAACTAAGCTCGACCTCGCGGGCCTCTACAAGGCCGACGGCCCCTATCGCTACATCGCCGGTTGGAACCCGATTGCGATGATCGCCCTCGTCGCCGGCATTGCCCCGTGCATCCCCGGCTTCATTGGCACCGTCTCACCCGTAAAAGTCTCAACGTTTTGGATGGACATGTACCACTACGCGTGGTTCATCAGCTTCGGCGTGTCGTTTGCGTTATATGCAATGTTGATGAAAGCGACCCACCCCCACGGCGAAACATCCAACGAACCCCATGCGCCGGCACGGGGCCGGGCCGGACGAATGCGTTGATCTACGAATGGCCGGGAATGGTTTCGCCCTCGTTCGATCGGTCGTTGATCTCGCACGCGACCGCTTGCTTGCGCAGCGCGGCTCGTTGTCCTCGTTTTTTGCGCGCCATCACCGGCACCGCCCACGCCAGCGCCAACAGGCCCATTGCGCCATACAAATGTCGCGCCGATGGCGGATGCGTGGCGAACAAGGTGCTCACGGCCCGACTCACGGGTTCGCCAATCGCCGCGCCCAGCAATTGTTTCGGCCCCTCGGTCATCGTACGAATGAACCGCCGCCGCGCCATGCCGGCCGGATCGAGAATGGCCGCGACGCCCGCCGCATCGAAATAGCCCGCCACGTTCACGCGCGGCAGACCGAAGGGATCATCACCCACGTCGAGCGAGCCGGCGTCCGACGTGAACACCGCGTCGTAGCCTGCCTCCCTCGCCTTACGAAGCACGCGCTCGTCGTAATGATTTCCCGGCACGGCCATGCACCGCACCGCACGCCCCGTCGCCTTGGCCAGGACCATCCGTGACGCCGTCAGCTCAACCGCCAGATCGTCATCCGACATCTCGCGCAGGGGTCGATGCGAAAAGCCGTGCGCCTGCACATCGATCACCGACGGATCGAGCGCCTGAAGCTCTTCGTTCGTAAGCCGCCGTTGCCGTGGTCGCCCCTCGGAGAAGACACGCGCGTTTTCATCAGCCGTCACAAACAACGTGGCTCGCATTCCATATTTCGTGAGCAACGGTTGTGCTCGCGTCAGTGTACTGAGATACCCGTCGTCGATGGTGATAAGCACGCTGTTGTCCGGCGGCGTGAATGCGCCGCGCAGATACGCCAGACACTCTTCGGTCGTCAACGTGTGGTACCCGCGATCGCGCAGCCAGCGAAGATGCTCCTCGAATCGCTCGGTTGCGATGGAGTAAAAGCGATCCTCGCCGCGCAGTGCGTCGTACTCGGCCTGGGTTACAAATCGGTGATACATCAGGCACACGACGCGCGGACCGGAAAGTTCGTCGGAGTAGGAGTAGGCGAGTTGCCCCACCGCTGCGACGACAACGAGCGTCAAGACAATGGCACCGAGCGTCCATGCCGACGTGAACACCTGGAAAGCGCGCTTGTGAATTGTCCGCGGTCTGTCAGTCACGGGCATAGTTTAGATCGAAGCTCAAGGGCCGGTCTTATGGATGAGTCCAATAAGGTGCCACATCGAAAGGCGACACGCGATGTCGCGGACTCGTCGTTTTCGATTGGATTGTAAGTCACTGTCTTATAAGGAGGTAGTGTCAGTATTGGTCGAGCGGCACGTAAATTGCCATAAATTCTCGCGGAGGTGCACCATGGCACACACCCTACATTCCCACTCACGCGAAATCGACGCCTTAATTGAGCGCCAAATTCGTAACTGGGAGATCGCGCGGCAGCAAAAGCTCGAGGCGGAGACCCGGGTCACCCGGCCGGTCGAGGAGTTTGTGGCGATCTCTCGTAACGCCGGGTTGCCGGTCGAGGAAATAAATGAGTTATTACATGCCCGGCTTGGTTGGCCAGTCTTCGATAAGGACTTGCTGCAGGCCATGAGCGGAAATGACAGCGTTCGTCAAAGATTGTATGCCACCATGGACGAGCGTGATTTGTCATGGCTTGAAGAGTGTCTCCGCGCGATCGGAATGGATCGGCACGAATCTCGGAATGATTACTTCCATCGCCTTCGCGAGGCTGTCTTGTCGCTCGCTCGGAAGAGCCACGCCATCTTCATCGGCCGGGCAGCCGACCTGATTCTGCCCAAGGGCGTGGGATTGCGCGTCCGTCTGACCGCCTCGCACGATTACTGCGTCCGGCGGCACGCCACGGATAAAGGTGTTTCCATCACGGCCGCCGAACAGGAAATCGATGCGTTGGAGCACGATCGTGCGAAATTCGTGCAGCACCACTTTGGCATCGAGGCGAACGAGCCCACGCGCTACGACTTGGCTATTAACATGGAGCGTTTCACAGCCAGGCAAGCGGTGGACATCATCCTCGCGGCCCTGCGGCTGCATGGTGTGGAAGCCTAAACGGGCCGAGTTTGACCGAGCACGGCGCGGACGTATCGCTGAAGCAGTGCGCCGTTGCAATCTCCCGGAAAACTCGAACGATTAGGAGGAACTAACCATGCGACGAAGCACGTTGAACATGGCGGTTGACGCAGTGACTTTGCTGGATATGTTGGCAGTTGCGGCGACGGGATTGATTCTCCGTTTCATTCTGCCGCCGGGTAGTCGTGGCGGCGCGGGCCTTCAACTATGGGAATGGAATCGACATGAGTGGGGCGATTTGCATTTCTATTTGATCGTTGGGTTGGGAGCGTTGCTACTGCTGCATATCGCGTTGCACTGGACGTGGGTGTGTGGTGTGGTTCGAGCGATGTTCCATGCTTCGGCAGGAATGGGAATGAGGCGGGCGAAGCTGCTAAACAGCCTTTACGGTGGATTGACCCTGGCGATCTTGGTCGGTGCGTTTGCCGGGTTCTTGTGGATTGCGGCGAACAACGTGGAAGGGCGTTCGCTCGATCGGCAAACCGAAACCCCGCAACGCGCCGGCTGGCAGTGGCGGGGCGGGCGATAACGATGTCCTCGGCTTTCCAGCATTTAGGTTGAACCGATGGTCAACACCAGACCTGCTTGTTTAGCCTGCGATCCACGATGCGACTGTACCCAAACCAATAACCATGCATGCCAGCAAAAACATCAAGATCGCCGTTGCCGTCCACAGCCCAAGCCTATCGCGAAACCGGACGTGGTTACGCGTTGGCTTTGCAGGGTTGCGTTCGAAGAGGATGGCTGTTTCAAGCCCAAGCTGTCGAAGTCGGTCCTGAACAAATTTAGGGTATCGTGAGAAATCCGACACACGGCAAAACGATGCAAGACGCGAAACTCGGTCATGGGGATGTGAGCCCATTCGTTCGAGAAACGCCTTAATCGCCAGGTCTACCGGCGGGCAATCCTCGCGCGAAACCAACCAATAGCGTCCCGCAAGAAACAGGTCGTGCATATCGAAACAGATTTCCCCAAGTCGCGCGATCAGTTCGCAGTCGTAGCCCCTTTCGCAGAGGTGCGATGAAAGTCGGTCTCGCGCTCTTGCATAATCGCCGTCGCGGAGATCGGCCTCTACCCGCGCAAGGATCGGCTGATGTCGCGTGCCCATGTGGCTCCATCATAATGCATGGCAGCCCCACAATGGACTCAAGAATGTCGAAACGCCGACACGTTTTCAGGCCGCTCCGGCATTCTCTGGTGGCAATGAACGCGACTTCCGCCCGGCCAATAGCCCTTCGACGCTCAGATCTTCATCGATCAACGGCCAGTGAATCCCCTCACCCCCGCCGAGCAATTCCCACTTTGCCCGCTGCGCTGGATTCGCGTGAAGAAGCCTCGGAAACCATGCTAGGGGGACGCAGATGCGCCGCCCGTCGGCGAGCTGTACGATGAGTTCTTCGTCGGTCGTTTGGACGTCCAGAGCCGTCGGGTTTGATTCAACGATTGAAGAACTCATCCTAGGCCTTTCGAAAAGTCTCTTCGTTTTCGCGAACAATGGTCTCGATCTTGCTTAACTCGTGAGCCGCAAATCCCTTTGACGCCGCAAGGGTGACAGGGGAAAGCCAGTATTTCGCCAAAGCACTGTCGCGCTGCACGTGAATATGCACCGGTTCATTGCTTTCGTTGCCGTAGAAGAAGAACCGATAGGGGCCGATACGTGCGACAGTCGGCATTTCAAGATTATATCACGATCGCCATTGGGTATTGTGTGCTCTGAAGGTTCCGTCACGGTTTTTCGGGCTTTGTCCGCAATGCCAGTAGAACAAGCTCTTGTTCGACAGACCGCCACGAATCGCTGGTGGGGGCTATTACTTCAAAGTGCCCGGCCTCCGGCAACTCTACAAATCGCGCATCATCTCCGGCCTTTCGCGCCGCCTCGGTGTGTGCCTTCCCATGCCCAAACGGCACCGCCTGATCGCGCAGGCCGCTGATGCATACTTGCGGAACTCCCAACGGAAGCAGCATGGTCGGTGACGCATCGCGATACCGGCTGGGCACATCCTTCGGCCCGCCACCGAGCAGCCGGCGAATCGTGTCCTCACCGCAGGCATGTTTCGGATCGCTGCCAAACGTCGCAAGATCACCCGGCCCCGAAAGGTTCACCACGCCTGCCACCGGCAGGGGGTCTTTGACGAACAACTCGCTCGCTTTGTCCAGCTTCTTCCGCGCCGCAATCCACAACGCCAGATGCCCACCGGCCGAGTGCCCGGCGACGACGACGCGATCCAGATCGAGCGCGTACTGTTTTGCGATTACCCGAAGATGATCCGTCGCCCGGCCGACATCCAGAAACGTCCCCGGCCACCCACCGCCCTCGTTGCCGATTCGCCGATACTCGATGTTCCACGTGGCAACACCGCGCTTCGTCAGCGTTTCGGCCATCGGCGAGAAGTAGGTCAGGTCCGCGACCTCGGCCAGCCAGCAGCCGCCGTGAATCAACACGACGACCGGATGCGGCCCCTTGCCTTCCGGAATGCGCAGTTCGCCGAATTGCTGCGGCCCATCGCCATATGCAATCCGAGCCGTCGGCGGCGCGGCTTTCAACGCGAGCACTTCATTGAAGGACATCAACATTCCGGGCTTTCTCGACGTCGTGCCACGCGTCACGGTCGGTCGACTCGTCGGTTCGTTCCCTGCTGCGAAGGAGCATACCAACGCGGCCAATGCGATGCACACCGTTAATGCGAAAACTCGAATCACCCGCGACTCCCAACGCCCGGATTCTCCTTGACCGCCTTGAACATCGCCAGTGCCGCGGCCCGCGCGGCGTGGTGGTCCACCATTGGCGAGGGGTAGTCCTTGCCGATGATACAGCCGGCGCGCGCTTGCTCGGCCGAGTCCGCCTCCCACGGCGCGTGAATCGATTCGGACGAATATCCCGCTAACTCCGGCACGTATTGTCGAATGTACGCCCCGTCTGCGTCGAACTTCCGCGACTGCAGGACGGGGTTCATGATGCGAAAGTAGGGCTGCGCATCGGTACCGATGCTGGCCGACCACTGCCAGCCGCCGAGATTCTGCGAGAGGTCATAATCGAGAAGTTTCCGTGCGAAGTACCGCTCGCCCCAGCGCCAGTCGATCCGCAAGTCCTTCGTCAGGAAGTTCGCGGTGATCATGCGCAGTCGATTGTGCATGTAGCCGGTCGTGTTCAGCTCGCGCATTCCGGCGTCGACGATGGGGTATCCGGTGCGACCATCGCACCATGCGGCGAACTGTGGCTCGTCGTGTCGCCAGGGAAGCGCCTCGTACGCCGGTTGAAACGCCCGCGTCTGCGTATGTGGGAAGTGGTGCAGGATCATGTTGTAGAACTCGCGCCAGATGAGTTCATCGACCCATTTTGTCGCGCCGGGTCCGCCGACGTCGCTCGCCTCGCGCACGAGTTCTCGAATGCTGATCGTGCCGAAGCGCAGATGCACCGAGAGCCGCGACGTGCCGGTGATGCCGGGGAGATCGCGGGTCTCGCCGTAGCCGTCGATACGCCTCAGAAAGTCGTGAAACATGCCGCGTGCCGCCGCGGTGCTGCCCGTCATGGCAAGGTTTGTCTTTTTGAATCCAATGGCGTCGAGCGTGGGGTCTTTAATGCCCACGTCATCGAGCGGGGCGGCGAATTGGCCCGGTCGTCCGTCGCAATCAAAGGCGGCCACCGCGTCATCGCTCAGAGCCGCCCGCCATGCATTCTTGTATTGCGTATAGACACGAAACGGCAGGCCCGACTTGTTCAGGATCTCGCTCTTCTCGAAGATGACATGGTCCTTATACGTCTTGAAGGTGCGGCCCTGCGATGCAAGAGCACTGCGCACGGCTTCGTCGCGTGCGATCCGTCGCGGTTCGTAGTCGTGGTTTGCATAGACCGCGTCGACGCCGAGCTGTGCCGCCCATTGCGGAATTTCCTCCGTCGCCTTGCCGTGCAGCACGATCAGCCGGCTGCCACGCTGACGCAGCAGTCTGTCGATTTCCGATATGCACTGAAGAATCAGCTCAACGCGGCGATCCGCCTTGTCCTCGATCAGATCAAGGATTTCACGGTCAAAGACAAAAACGCCATAGACGCGGCCGCACTGGCGAAGGGCATGCGCGAGAGCCGCGTTGTCATCGAGACGCAAATCGCGGCGAAACCACATGAGTCCCGTGGTTGCGGAGTCTGGGTCGCATTGGATACTCACGCGCTGACGCCCTCACGTCGCGTCGCCCGATAGATCGTCGAACCGAAGTCAACGAGATGGGCCATGTTGTCGCCGAAAGCGGCAAAGCGCATCTGCTTTCGAAGCTCCGGGGTCAAGGCCCGACCGCCAACGACGACAGGAATCTCTCTCGCCGACGCGGCATTGTAGAGTCGCGAGAAGTCTGCAAGGAATTCAACGGGGTCGGAATCAAAAGACGAAACGCTGACCCAGAAAAGTTGCGCCGATTCCTTCGACAGGGCGTCGCAAAGCGTCTCCGTCGGCAGTCCCACGCCGAACGACGTGGCGCGCCACCCGATTTCGCGCAGGACGACGGACGCCATGGCCGTCGGAAGGGTGTATGGATCGGATGCCAGCGTGGCACCGAAGGCCCGTGGCGCGTCGGCGGTGAGCGGAGGCGTGAACTGTTCCAGCCGCTGAAGTGCGCGGGCGCAGAGGCTGGCGGCTCTGCGTTCCTGGTAGATTTGCACGGTGCCATGTTCCCACGCGCGGCCGATTTCGTGAAATGTCTGCGTCATTATCTTGTCACAAATCTCGCAGACCGAGAATCCGGCGACGTACAGGTCAAAGACGACCTGCAGGACCATGTCTTCGTCCCCGAGCGCAAGGGCATCAAACAGCTGTTGGGCGCCCCGCTCCTGGGTCCACTCCGATTTTCGGGTGGATGGAGGAAGGCCGAGTACTTCGGGTCGGACCAGCTCGCGGCCGGTGTCTTTCAGAAAACGAAGTACGTTGCTGACGTGCAGCCTGCGATGTCCTCCGACAGTCTTCGTAGAGATGAGTTTGCCCTTGTCGCACCAGCGCTTTAGGGAGGCTTCACTGACACCGATGGCCCGCGCGACCTGCTTAGGGCTAAGCACGATTTGCTGGGGGAACGTGCTTTGCACGTTTTCTGTATCGGAAAAACCACTAGGGGAAATCTCTAATGACATGACTCACCAATCTGAACGTTTTGCACGAATCTTTGACTATGGTAGGATAGGAGCGGAGCAGTGGCAAGTGAAAAAGCGCGTAGCCATTCATGCGACAAACTTACCCTAATCAACATGCTTTCTTTGACCACCCGACAGGGTACCCCATGGCAACTTCCGTAATCTTGGTGCTTTTCGCGGCCTCAGTCTCCGGTTGCGGATGGTCTCCCGCGGTGCCGGTGACCCGGGCCGACCTTGGCGACGCGCTCATGCGATTCGAACGAGCCTACGAGGCGGCCCCTCCGCTGCCGGAGAAGCTTGAGGATGTGAATCTCCGATTCGACCGGGCTACGCAGGCGTTTTTCACATTTAACTATTCAGCCATCATGCAAAGTCTGGACGCGATACTGCAGGGCCCGCTCGCCGCAAAGGCCTTTTCGGATTCGGCAAGGGCGGCTGCATCGCTGAAAGGGCGTGTTTCGCCACGGGTGTTTGTCAAAGGCACTACCAGTGTCGTCACGGCCCGTGTAACGTCTTGCTATGAACTTTCGTTCGCCACCTCGGGATCAGTTCCGCTGAAACTGCGGTTGACGCCGGTTGCCGGCGGTCCTGCGATCGTGGAAGCATCCTTTGCTGCGCCAGTCAGCTCGTCGACGCGGGTGGATGTCAACGTGCCGATTACGCTGGACCCGGGCAAAGTATCGCCTGGCGCTTATTACATCGACGTCGCGACGGCCGATGGCATGACGTTTCATGCCGGACGCTGGTCGGTCGTGTCGCGCGAACTAAACGGGGTTCGCGATGAGAATTCCGCGCGGCTCGACGCCATCACGAGCGAGGCGCCGGCGATTCTCCAAGCTGTAGCCGTGTGCAAGGCGCGAAACGAGTTGCTTGTCGACACGCCGTCCGAAGATCGGCTCATTGAGTACCTGACCGATCCGGCCGCCATCGCTGCGCAGTTAGAGACCGAGATCGCCGCGTTGGAACAGGGTGGTGATCCGTATTTGAGGCGTCGGGGTGACTATTGGCGAGTCTTCAAGACGGATTCGACGGAGATCCCCGCGCGGGTGTATGTTCCGACAACGCTGAACCTGGATCAGCCGGTGCCGCTTGTTGTGGCGTTTCACGGGGCAGGCGGCGATGAAAACATGTTTCCCGATGGCTACGGCGCGGGAAAGATCAAAACGCTTGCCGATCAGCATGGCTTTGTTTTGGTCAGCCCGCTGGCATATCCGCTACTCAGCAACCCGATGCTTTTCGACAAGATTCTCACACTGACTGGCTACGATTATCCCATCGACACAAGCCGCGTTTTTGTTGTGGGACATTCGCTCGGGGCCGTGACGACGGGGCGGATTTGTGTGGAACGGCGCGCCCTGGTGACGGCGGCGATCTGCATGGCGGGCGCGGGCGACTTGGCCGTCGCAAAAGATCTTCCACCGATGCGGATATATGGAGCGGAAGTGGACCAGATCGCGCAGACCGCACGCGTTCGCGAACAAGCAACGGCCGCGAAAGACAGGGGTTTGCCGGTGGAGTACCGGGAAAAGGCCGACTACGGTCACACCATCCTGGTCGGCGCAGCGATTCCGGAAGCGGTGGATTGGCTGTTCGCGCAGTCCAACGCGAAACGCGGCATGGGCGAACGCGCGAAGCGATGATGGGGCGCGGTGATCGAAGACCTCGTGTCTGAGGTAAGGCCTACGAGTTCGCTTTTTCGACCGGCGCGCTAGTCGGCTGACTCGCGGGAGCGCTGGTCGGCTGGCTGGTGGGCATCGGCGGCTTGGGATCGTCCTCGGGCGGTGAAATGCCATAAAGGATGATGTCGCCGGCGTAACGGTCATCCTCATCGAATCGAAGTGGTGGCATGGGGACGCCTCGATACACCACCGTCAGCACGCGGTCATTGGGGCGACGCTGCCGGAACTTGACCTGGGTGCCGCCGTTTTTCTCCACATGAAAGCAACCCACCACGAGCATCACGCGGCGGTCCGGGTGTCGCGCTCGATGAATGGCCACGGATTCGCTCATGGCGTCGTCCCACATCGATTGGGCGCGATATGAGCGAAGGAGTTTCTCCTCCTTGCTTGGTTCGTTTGATGTCGGCGCGGTCGTTGGTACTGAATCCGCCGGGGCTGTCGTTGTCGCGCCGTCGGCCGCTGGTGCGGTGGTTGGCTGGCTGGTCGGTTGGCTTGTTGGCATTTCGTGGCCGGACATGGCCTCTTTGAATCGCTCGAAATACGCGCCTTCCAACATGTCACTCCGCGCCGGCAGCATCGCACGGTCGGCGGGCTGTGTCGTTGCGCAGAATTCGTCAAACGTTTTTCCCGAAAGGCGCAACGCCCGCGTGAGTCGCGTCGGTGCATTGGCGGCGATCACCGGGATGCACATGGCCCGGCAATACTCGATCAGTGGCCGATGAGCGAGGAGGTACGGCTTTCTCTGTCGGGCGAGTTTTCGGAAGTCTGCCTCGTCGATCCGACCGGCGAGGTAGCCGTCCAACGGGCCTTGCGTATCGTTCTCGAAGAATTCCATGGCGAGGCTGACCGGGCGGCCGCGCTCGTGCATGGCGGCGAAGAGCTGGGCCTCCAGCGCGTTGCAGATGACATCGGAGTGCTGTTCGCCAAAGAGGATCACGTCGGCGTCCTGCGCCTGCATCACGACCGAGTTGAACGAGATCGGATTGCCGGTGCGGCCGTCGAAGGCGCGGAACTGGCCAAAGAGGGCCGCGTTGCCGCCGGTCTGCATGTGCAGGCGTGAGGCGTTATCGCAGCCGGCGCAGATCGCGACGACGGCCGCGAGGGTCCAAATGCGGACAGTCCAGCGTGTAGAAGCCATGGGCATCAGAGCAGGTCTTCGCTGCTGCGGGTATGCGCTTTGAAGTCGGCCATGAGTTGTTTGGTGATGGGGCCGGGCTTGCCGTCGCCGACGGGGCGTTTGTCAATCTCATTGACGGGGCAGATCTCGGCGCCGGTTCCGGTGATGAACATCTCGTCCGCGTAATACAGATCCGTCCGGGTGATGATCTTTTCATCGACGGGGTATTGTCGCTTTTCGGCGAAGCGAAGTACCAGTCGCCGCGTCACGCCGCCGAGCAGGCCGCTGTGGGTCGCCGGTGTCTGCAAGCGACCGCGCGTCACGATGAAGAGGTTGTCACCGGTGCATTCGGCGACATATCCCTCATGGTTGAGCATGACGGCCTCAAGGCACCCGGCGTCGATTGCTTCGATTTTGGCAAGGATATTGTTGAGATAGTTCAGGCTCTTGATCTGAGGCGAGAGGGCGGCCGGATGGTTGCGGATCGTCGCGGCCGTGATGATCTTCATGCCCTTCTCGTACATTTCGGCGTCATACATCGCGATTTTGTCGCAGATGATGAAGACATCGGGCGCGACCGTGCGAAATGGGTGAATGCCGAGCGAACCGGCCCCGCGCGCGGCGACCAATCGGATGTATCCGTCGGTCGTGCCGTTGGCTTTTACGGTGTCGTTCATGGCGGCGACGATCTGCTCGGCCGTCCACGGAAGTTGCATCCGAATCGCCTTGGCGCTGGCGATGAAGCGATCCATGTGCGCTCTGCATTCGAAGATTCGTTTGTTGTAGACGCGAATGCCTTCGAAGACGCCGTCGCCGTAAAGCAGGCCGTGGCTGAAGACGCCGACCTTGGCCTCAGCGGTCGGAACCATCTTGCCGTTAAGCCAGATCTTCAGATTCGGATTTGGGACGTACTCGTCACCCATGACTTCCAACCTCCTGCCTCCGGGTCGCACCGCGTAATCGGGCCTATTTCAGGGCCGTTTGGCCGGCAAACCCGTGAGAGGACACGTGGTGTTTATCGCACAAAACTATTGTAACCGACCGTCCACGATCCGCACGACCCGGTCGGCCTGCTTGGCCAGTTCGGCATCGTGCGTGACCATGACCAGCGTCTGACCGGCTTTGTTCAGGTTCTTCAACAGGCCGAAGATATCCTGTCCGGTGCGACCGTCAAGGTTTCCGGTCGGTTCGTCGGCAAAAAGCACGGCAGGCTCATTCACCAACGCCCGGGCGATGGCCACGCGCTGGCGTTCTCCGCCCGAAAGTTCGTTGGGCCGATGGTGCATTCGATCCTTCAGGCCGACGCGATCGAGCAACTCCAGGGCGCGGGTCGAGCCGGCCGTCCGATTCTCCAGCCAACCGGCGACGGACCGACCCACCATTTGCGGCAGCACGACATTTTCCAAAACGTCAAACTCCGGCAACAGGTGGTAAAACTGAAATACAAAGCCAAATGCGGCATTCAGCAAATCGTTTCGTCTGCCCTCCATGAGCCGGTCATCGGATGAGCCGCGGACGGTCTTTGCCTCGCCGCCGCTTGGTCGGCTGTCGCGACCGACCGGGATTTTTCGCACGCCTTCGGCCTCGAAGAGCGGCTTTCCGTCGTAGATCACCTGCCCGCGTTGCGGGACATCCAGCCCCGACAAGACGTGGAGCAGGGTGCTCTTTCCGCTGCCGCTCGATCCGATGATGCTTACGAATTCGCCGCGGGAAATGTTCAGACTGACCCCACGGAGCACGGGCAATTCGGTGCGGCCAAGCTGATACGCCTTGTGAATGTTCTCGCAGGAAAGGAGTGGTTGGCTCATGGATGGCTCGTGCAAGGCCCAATAAGTCGGCCGACCGGGGAATGGTAACGGGAAAACGGGGGGATGCTCACCGCGGCGTTGATGGTGTTGTGAGTTGCATCAACTCCCGAGCAGCCTCTGCGTCCGCCGGGTCAAGTCGCACGGCCTCGCGGTAGTGTTTGATTGCATCGTCGCGGCGGCCGAGGCGGGCATACAACCGGGCGAGATTGAAATGGGCCGTGGCAAAGTCGGGCTTTGTCGCAATGCCGCGCTGGTAATACATCAGGGCGGAATTCAGGTCGCCTTTCTCCGCGAGGAACAGGCCGGTGTTGACGGCGGCGATGTAGTTGACGGGGTCGCGTGCGAGGACCTGTTTGAGGTTGGCGATGGCATCGTCGATTCGCCCGACGGCGTGGAGGACGACGGCGTAGCTCATACGCGTGTCGATTGCGTCGGGCTTGATGGCCAGCGCCGCGTCGAAATGGGGGATGGCGTCGGGTGCGCGGCCGAGGTTGGTGAAATGCTGGGCGAGATTCTCATGCGCCATTCGCGCGGCCGATGGGCTTTTCGCGAGGACATCGTTCCACAGCGCCTCAGAGTTCTTGAAAACGCGGGCGCGCTGAAACGTAAGTGCTCCGAGGACCAGCAGCACGGCAATCGCCGCAGCGCGGACGGCGGCTTTTTGCATTGGCTTGCTCGCAATGGCGGCAATCAGCGCGATGGGGCCTGGGCTGGCAAGGTATTGGAAGTGGTCCGCGACAAAGGAGTAGCCCATGAAAAAGAACTTCACGAATCCGAGGATGGGTCCGAGCGTTACGACAAAGTAAAGAAGCGCAACAACCGGGCCGCGGCCGATTCGGCGGTGGACGATTAGCGTCGCGCCGACGGCAATGGCAACCATCGCGGGGAAAAGCCACTGAACCGCATCGGACGCATTGACGGTCCAACGGTGGTAAATAAACGCCAGGTCAACCGGCGCGAGCAACTTGCCAAGGTAGAAACATACGGCCCGGCCGGCGACGAGGACTCGCTCGACCAGCGAAAGCGTCCACTCGGCCTCGGCAGCGCCGACATGATGTTTCTCGACGTAAGAAGTAACAAGCCCGGCGGCGAGCGACGCGGCGACGAAGGGCGCGCCGCGAACCACATCGCTCAAGCGAATGCGGGCCGACTTCCACCAATGAAACAAGAGTAGTGCGACGGGGAGCGTAACCGTCGATGTCTTGCTGAGCAGGGCCGCAACAAACCACAAGAGTGATGTGACGTATTGCCACTGCGAATTCGACTGAGGCGATGCTGAATCGGCGCGAAGAAACGGCGCATAGGCACGAATCGCAAGCAAATAGAAAATGATTGAGAGCACATTCTTCCGCTCTGTGACCCACGCAACGGACTCTACGTGTACTGGATGCAGCACAAAGATCGCGGCGGCCCAGGCGGCACCGGGAACCTCCAATCGAACCAGCACTCGCCACAGCAGCACGGCGGCGACCGCGTGCAGCAAAATATTCACGACGTGGTAGCCGGCCGGATTCAGTCCCCACAGGTGATGCTCGATCCAAAAACTGGTGAAGACGAGCGGGTAATACTGAATGGTCGCTCCAAGTTCGAACCAGATTCGCCGCAGGGCGTCGGGCGCGAAGAGCACGGCATTGGTTGTCAGATACGCGTCGTCATCCCAGATGAACTCAGCGCCGAACGCCGGCAGATAGGCGATCAAAGTCGCGCCGAATAGTGCGAGCGCGGTGGGGAGCAGGTTCGCCATGGACGCCGCCGCCGCAGAATCATGGCCGGGGGAGGTGCGGGGGGTGTATCTGGGTACCGAGTGCCGGCGGCTCATGGCGAGGATCGTACTTGAGCCGACACCGCCGCTCCACACGCATCACGGCGGCGATGGCGCAGGTTGGGTGGTTGTGCCGAGGTGTTCGAGTGCGGCGATGTGATCGCGGAGCGCCGACCGTGCGGGGTCAAGCCGCAGCGCCTCGCGATAGGAGGTCACGGCTTCGGCGGTTCGGCCTAATCGCTCAAGCGTTCGGCCAAGCCCATGGTGGGCGTACGCGTAATCGGATTTGCGCTTGAGGGCCGCGCGAAAAAATGCATCAGCGCGTTCGAGGTCGCCCATGTCGTAATAAACCTGCGCCAGTCTTGCGTAGATGATCGGGCTTTCCGGCATCACTTTGAGGGCCATTTTGATTTCGCGCACGGCTTCTTCGTATTTGCCGGCATCGGCATAGACGCACCCGAGTTTGAAGCGGGCCTCGTTGTCCTTCGGCGTGATTCGCAGGACCTCCAATAGGTGAGCAACGGCCGCGTCGTGGTTCTTCGATTTGTTCAGCAGCAGGGCGTAGTTGAAGTGGCCATTGGCGAAATCCGGCCGCAACGCGAGCGCCTTTTCATAGTGGCGACCGGCATCGAGCAGAAGCCCCTTGGAATCAAGCGCAATGGCGGCGTTGTAGTGAGCGTTGAAGAGATCGGGCTTTAGTTGAATGGCTTTTTGGTAATGAGCGAGTGCGCCGTCCACGTCGCCGCGCTGCTGCAAGAGGATGCCAAGGTTGGTGTGGGCCATGTACGCGGCGGGGTTCTTGCGCAGCGTGTCGGTCCAGAGTGCTTCGAGATCGCGAAAGACGCCGCAGTGTTGCCAACAAAGCGCGACAAGCGGCGCCGCGAGTACAAGCGGAAGGAATCGCCCCGTGTCTCGCATCCGGGGCGCGAGTTGAACGAGCGCCGCGGCGGCAAGCGCAATTAGGCCGATGCTGGGCAGATAGGCGAAGTGATCGGCGACGAATGAGTAACGCATGGCATACACGTCGACGAATCCGAGCACGGGAAGCAGCGACCCGCCATAGAAAAGTACGGCGGTTAGCACGCCGCGCCCGATCCGTCTGGCAGTGACGGCAAGCCCCACGACGAGCGCGAACGCCAGAGCCGCATCGAGGTATTGCATGAAGTTCGAAGGGTCGATCGACCACCGCGGGTAGGTGAAGCAAAGCGGGTACGGCCAGGTAAGTTTGCCGAGGTAGAACCACGTTGCGCGGCCGGCGACGATGAGACGCGAGGGCCAGTCGAGCACGGCGTCACCGGTTTCGAGACTCACGTGCGACGATTCGACCAGCACCGTGACATAGCCGCTCAGGATCGCGAGCAGGAACAAGGGCAATGTCGGCGCGATGTCGCGGATGGCAAGTCGACCGTGTCGCCACCATACAACAAGGAGCAGGGCCGCGGGGAACGTGGCCACGGCGGACTTGCTCAACAACGCCAGCGCAAATAGCGCGATTGCACCCACGTAGGCGCCCCAGCGCCGCGCAGGGGCTGTGTCAGGTTTACGCCAGCCGTCGAAACGCGCATAGGCAAGTGCCGCGAGTAGATAGAAGAACAACGACAGCGTGTTCTTTCGCTCGGTGATCCACGCCACCGACTCGACATTCAGCGGGTGGACGGCGAAGAGTAACCCGGCCAACGCCGCGCCGGGAATCCCCAGAAGCGCAAGCAATCTCCACAGAAGCACGGCGTTGGCCGCGTGCAGCAGCATATTTACGATGTGGTACCCCGCCGGCTTGTCGCCCCAAACGCGTTTCTCGATCCAGAAGGTGGTGTAAGTAAGCGGGTAGTATTGGTCGGCCGCGCGGATTTCAAACCAAATCTTCCGCAGGCCGTCGCGATTGGCGAGCAGCTCGTTGTTCACAACATAGCGGTCGTCGTCCCAGACAAAGCCGTTCTTTGCCGCGGGCGTGTAGGCGATAAGCGTGAGCAACGGGATGCCGATGGCAATCCACGCGGGGTGAATCGTGTGTGCGGTAAGGGGATTTCGATGCCGGGCCGTCATTCGGGAGTTCCATGCCGCGCGATGCGAATGCGTCACGGTGCAGGCTTCGATGCTTGCGTCGTTGTGGGCTGAGTGGTCATCACACGATCCGCGGTCTGCTTGAACGTGAATTGGTCCAGCAGTTCCTTTGCAGGTTCGAAGCCGGGATCGATTGCCAGCACGCGTCGTAACAACTCCTTGGACTCTTCGGCATGACCCGTGTTGAACTCAAGCTGGGACGCCATGTAGAGCAATTCCGTGTTGTTCGGCTGCAACTTCACGGCAACTCGAACATGTGTCAGCGCTTCCTGCAATTGGCCCAACTGAGCCAGATGAAGGGCGAGGTTGCTCCGGGCGCCGGCGTGATTCGGATCGAGCACCACGGCCATGTTGAAGTGCTGTATGGCTTCTTCCGTGCGGCCGAGGTCATTAAGCGCGACGGCCAGATTATTGTGAATGTCGGCGATGTCCGGGCGAAGCTCGAGGGCCTCGCGATAAGCCTCAACGGCCTCGGCGTACTTTCCGGATGTTAACAGGCCGTTGGCATAATTCGTCTGCGCCTCCGCGCTTTTCGGATTCTCCATTCGGGCCACGCGAAAATACTCGGTGGCCATCTCGGTGTCACCCTGCTCGGCCGTCAAAGTGCCGAGGTTGACCAGGATGGAATAGCTGTGGCTCAGCTTCGGATTATTGAGCGCCTCTTTGTAGAGGCGAATCGCCTCATACGGTTTGCCGGCGGCACGAAGCGCGACGCCGATGTTGGTGATGGTGCGCTCGTCTCCCGGGTCAATGGAAAGTGCTTTGCGATACTCCTCAATGGCCTCGGGGAGTTTCTGCATGTTCACCAATTCGACCGCGTAATTGTTATGCAACGCGGCCGAGTTGGGCGTCAGACGGATCATGTATTGATAGAACGTCGGCGAGTCGACCCACACCGAAAGATGGGCCCGTGTCGCGGTGGTCAAGCCGATGGTGACGGCGACGACCGCGAGGATGGCGGCCCGCCGTGCGACCGGACGAGACTTCTCCCACGCCAGCCCCAGGACCCACGCGACGATCATCATCAATCCGACCGCCGGCAGGTAGAAGTATTTGTCTGATGCGATGACATCGGAGAATCCAACGATTTGCATGGTCGGCAGAATCATCACAAACCACACCAGCCAGCCAATGGCCGCGGCGGGCGTTCTTCGAAGCGATGCAAGCACGAACGCGGCGAGAAGGGCGGTGCCGATGAGGCCGGCCCTGATCATGGGATGCGAAAGGTCCATCGGCGACGGGAACGGATAATGCGACGACAGATTGACCGGCCACACGAATTTCCACAGATAGAAAAAGATGTTGTGGCAGAGCGTGAGCGGGATGCGTGATATCGGATACTCGGTTGGCATGGTGGCGACGCTGGATCGCCCCTGTGAGACGATGGTGATGACGGCGAAGAGGGCGGTGAGCGCGAGGAAGGGAATCTTCTCGATAAGAGTTTTCTTGCCGAACCGGCGAAGGGGCCAGAGGTCGATAAGGATCATTGCGATCGAGAGCGGCACCGTCGTTGGCTTGGAGAGCAGTGCGAGCAAAAATGCGGCAAGGCTGAACATATACCAGCGCGGTGCATCATCGGCGGCGGGTATTGAGTCGCGAGAACGGGCATACCGGACATAGCAGCACAGGCTAATCAGCGCGAAGAATGCGGCCAGCAAGGTCTTGCGTTCGCCGATCCAGGGAATCGGTTCAATCGTCAGGGGATGAACACCGAAGAGCAGCGCCGCGAGTGCGGCCGGCCAGGCTTTGCGAAAGAGGCGATACAGCAGCAACGCGAGTAGGCCGGTATTGAGCGTATGCAGCAAGAGGCTCGTACGGTGGAGGGGCTCAAAATTCTGTGGACTGCCGCCCATCGCGACATCGAGCATGAGCGACGTCATCGATAATGGTTGGTAATACCCGGCGACACTGGAGGGTTTGAGCACCTCAGTGAAGAACCGTTGCACGGAGTTCCAGCTCGGCGTTTTCACGAGGGGGTTTTGCAGTAGATATTGATGATCGTCGAAAGACACCGCACGGGCGGAAAGCGCCGGCCAATGCGCGACCGCGGTGACGAGCATGACACAAGGGATCAGCCAGGTCAGCGTGCGGAACTCGGGTGAATGTCGTTCCGTTGTTTTCGAATAGTCTCGTTCGGCGAGGGACGCGTGAGTCATGGGAGTGTCATCTTAGGCGAGTTCGCGGAATCATTCCTCGCGCGTAACACCAAGCTTCTCCGCCTGTTCGCGGAGCTGTCTTAGGGCGCGGTGGCAGAGCATGTGAATGGAACCAATGGAGCGGTCAAGGCGTTTGGCCACTTCGGCCACGGGCATGCCTTCGATGAAACGCATCTGGATGACTTCGCGGTAATGTTCGGGCAGGGTCGCGACGCACGCGCTGAGGACGCCCAGCGCCTCGCCCTTGCGAACCACCTGGCTCGGTGTGCTGACATCGGCCATGACGCGAGCCATGAGGTCGACGTAGGTGGTCTGCTGATTGGATTGCGCAGACGGCTTCACCTCGCGACGAACGTCCCGGCGTTCAGCACGCATGGCCCGGTGTTCGTCGATCAGCTTCCGGTCGAGGATGGCGTACATCCAGCGCAGGAACGAATCCTTGCCCTGATAATCGAACTGTCCGATCGCACGGAATGTTTCCAGATAGACCTGTTGCAGGATGTCCTCCGGCTCGATCTTGGAGCGCATGAGCGGGTCCATCTGGCGAAGAAGCCTTGCTCGCAGGCGCGGGTGATAGAGCACCAGCAGGCGGCGAACAGAGTCTTCGTCGCCCTTACGTGCTCGGGTAATCAGGACTTGCGTCTCGGTCGAGTGCGGCACCGCGATACCCACGTTTCCACCGGCGGCGCCTTTTTTGAGGCAGGAGCCTGCCGAATAAACCGTCTTATGAAATAGAATACCCTCGGGAGGGCCTGTTCGGAAACACGGCCCGCGTGTTTGGGTCTGTGGAAAAACGGACGTGGTTTGTAATGGCTGTTCTCGGAACTTTCGCTATGGTAAGGACTTGTGTCGTTTTTGGGATGTGCCCGGCCGTGTCGAACGAACTATCGGGGGGGCATAGGGTACTCTAATCATTGGCGAAAACCGTCAGGATCGTTGAATATCAATAGGGTACCGCTGTTCGGTGCCGCCCGGAGGCGGCTAACGCATGAATCCCGATGAACCCAGCCCGAATGACTCAATCGCGGAGAGTCCGCGCGAACAGCGTTTGGGCGAGTTGATCAACGATTACTTCGATCGGCGGGAGCGCGGCGAGGACATTTCACAGGAAGAGTTTCTCGCAAAAAATCCGGAATACGCGGAGGAGCTGCGCGGCCACCTTGCCGGCCTCGACCTCATCACCGACCTCGGCTCGTCCATGAGCGCGACGCTGCCGGGCAACTGGACGCCCGCCCCGAAAGGCAGCTCGGCGCAGGATGCGCTGGCCGCCGAGTCCACCCCGATCCCGACGATTCCGGGCTATGACATTCACAAGCAGATCGGCCGCGGAGGCATGGGCATCGTCTATAAGGCGCTGCAAGTCTCCACAAAACGCATCGTCGCGCTGAAGCTCCTGCTCGAAGGACCCTTCGCCTCGGACATGGCTCGCAAGCGATTCGAGCGCGAGGTTGCCCTTTCGGCGGCCCTGAAGCACAACAACATCATTCCCATTTATGACAGCGGCAACGTCGACGGGCGAATGTACTACGCGATGGAGTACATTTTCGGCACGTCGCTCACCGATCATCTGAAGATTAACAATCCGGATTTGCGCCAGCGGTTGCAGATTTTTGTCAAGATTTGCAGCGCGGTGAGTCACGCCCACCAGCGCGGCGTGATCCACCGCGACCTGAAACCGACGAACATCCTTGTCGACGGCACGAATGAGCCGCACGTTCTCGACTTCGGCCTCGCCAAGGCCGGAATGTTTGGAGATCCGACAACGTCCATCACCGCGCAGATTGTCGGCACGCCCGCGTACATGTCGCCGGAACAGGCGTCAGGCGATCCATCGGGCATTGATATCCGCACGGATGTGTATGCCCTCGGCGTCATGCTCTATGAGATGCTCACCGGCGCGATGCCCTACGACACCAACGTGTCGATGGGCAAGATTCTTCACAACATCGCCCAGGCCGAGCCGAGACCGCCGAACAAGTTCAACCCCAAGATCGACGGCGAAGTGACGGCCATCCTGCTGAAGGCGCTGGAGAAGTCGAAGGACACGCGCTACCAGAGCGTGGATGCGCTTTCGTCGGATGTGCAGCATTACCTCGCGGGCGAACCGATCAGCGCCAAGCCGCCCAGCGGGCTTTATTTGATGAAGAAGGTGGTGCTCAAGCATAAGGTCGTCGTCGGCGTGGCGGCGTTCGCACTCATCGCGGCGATGACCGGCCTCTTCGTGATTGGCCAGTTCCGAACCAAGCTAAAGGAAAAGGACGCGGTGGTGCGTGATACCGCGGAGCGCACCAAACGGCTGGAAGACCAGTTGCTTGCCAAGCAGGTCGCGGATGAAGAAGCGCGGCGGCAGCGGGAACTCAAGAAAAAGGAACTCGATGCGGCGCTGGCAAACATCGATCCCAAGTCGCGTGAGACAATGAAACCGTTCCTCGAAGCGGCCGCGGAGTTGGCGTCGAGCGAATCGGCCGCGCCAATGGGTCTCAGCCTGCTTGGAAAAATGGCGTCAAGACTTGTTCCTGATGACTCGGACGAGATTCCCAAGAAAGACCTCTACGACCCCACGCAGCCCGAGCGAAGCGCGAAGCCGAAAGATACCGGCGCCGAGGCAAGCACGGCGCAGGCCATGCAAGAGGGATTAAGAAAAATCGGCGGTGAGGCGGTCAAGGTGCTCGCGCCGGGCCTCGTCGATCTTGGCAAGCAGACCACGCAGCCGGCGGCACCGGCAAATCCGCCGGTGCAAGGCCCGACGCTCAGCAAGCAGCAGATACAGGAACAAATCGACAAGCTGATGAAGCAACTCGAACAGGCCGAAAAGACTTCCGCCTCGACGCAGCCCACGTCCGCCCCGGCTGCGTCGCAGCCGACCAGCGCACCGGCCAACCCATGACGCTTGGCGTCAGATCAATTTCGCCAGTTCCTTTCCGCTCGAAGCCAGTTCCGCGACCTGTTCATCGGGGATCGGACCGGGTTGGTAACCCAACAGGCAATTGCTCAATAGTTCCCAGGTACGCGCCGGGGAGTCCGCCGCCAATCGTCGCCCGAACTCGCCGTCCAGGCGTGACGACCATGCGGGGGGATCCTCGGTGAGCAGCGTGAAGCGGCCGGTGCTCGACGCCGGCGTGCCATCGGCGCGATCAATTCGGATCATCCCCGGAGCAGTGGCCGCGGCGATAACCCAGGGTTCGCGCGTGAACGTGGCTCGGCCCAATTCGCAGAAGATCGGTACCACGACGCCAACCCATCGGTGCGTCTGTCGATCGTGCTCCAGCCCGGTCTCACAGAAATATTCAAACAGCACCACGTCATTTGCGTCGCGCACGACGGCGGCCATGCGGCGGCTATGGCCGATCTGCATGATCGCTGCGGCGGCCAGTCGTTCGCGAAGCGCATCGCCCCGATCGCGGTCGAGGGTCCAGCCATGGCGTTGTGCCCAGCCTTCAAGATTGGACCGCTCTTGTCGACGGCGCAGGGCGATGGCGACGCCGGCGACGACGGCAAGCGAGCTGCCCGCGAAAATGAGTGCGTCGTTGACGAGTGTGGACACAGCGCGTGGAGGATATCCGAGAGGGAGGATCGCGGGCAATGAAGTCGCCACGCGAAGTCAGATTAACCTCCAGCGATCATTGAGCGTCGTACACCGTAGGGTCCGCTGTGCGGACCATTGCATAATCGTGATGCCTCATCCGCTACACCGGTCCGCACAGCGGACCCTACGCGGCTTTCAGCGATCAAATCCGAGCCGCGCGGCGCAAGTCGAAGAGTCACCATGGAGACCCCGCGATCCGAGTGACTACTTCGATTTACGGCGTCGGCAACTTCGGCGCCGGCTTGGGCGGCTCATCGGCGGGCTGCGACGAAGGACCGGGCTTGAGCAGGTGCACGCCATAGTCTTCCATGGGGTGCTTGAGCGACCCGATCCATTTCTCGATGCGCTTGTAGTCCGGCCCGTTGCGGGTCTGGAAGAGAGGCTTGATCTCGTTGGCCCCGGGGTGGCGCATTTCCGGCTTAACATCTTTGGTTGGAAGCATGTAACTGAGCAGGAGGGAGTTCTCCGGCTGGCTGCGATTCAGGATGGAGACGCCGTCGACCTGCACATCATTGAGCACGATGAAGTTTGCATAGGTCGTGTCGGCTGCCTTCTTTGGATCTTTGAATAAGTGAAATCTGGACGTCTCGGAATCAGCCGGCCCGTGGCAGCCGGTCGTCGCACACCCACGAAGGATGAGCGGCATCACCTTCTTGCGAAACTCAACGAAGACCTCGGGATCGGAGGTAATGTGAATACGGTCGGCAAACTCCGGCCCGCGCTCGGCGGCGATGAAGTGGACCTTCTGCGCGGCGGTGAGTTTGCGAAATTCGCCGCGTGCCAGGCTCCCGGTGTAATTCGGCTTTCCTTCCATGAGGGTGAGAAACTCTTCGACGAGCTTGGAGTCGAGTTTGACGGTGATTGGCTCGGGCTTGGCATCATTACCCTGGCGTATGCCGCGCAGTTCGAGAAAGCGAATCCGTTGAATCTCGCGCTCGGTCAGCTTGCGAAGCAGCGGCGAATCCGGTTTCACCTCTTCAGGCTCGGCGGCCGGTTGAAACATCGAGGCCGACGCAGTCGGAGCATTGCCCCATTGAAGCGCGGTGCCGCACAACATGGCGACGGACGTAACGATCAAGATCGGTAAACAGCGCGTGCGGAGTGATTGCATAAGGAAGCATCCCGGTGTGTCAGGTGTGCCGCGGCATTTATCGTCTGCCACCCACCCCCGTATACTACCTTATTCTAGGCCCGCCGATGATGCCGTCGAGGCGGCAGGGGCCATGCAGGAAATCGACATGCCCGAACACCCATTCGCCGAAAGTCTGCGTGAGTACATTGGCAAGGCCGTGGTGCTCGATACCGAAGGCCCGATTGTGTACCTCGGAATCCTCCGTGAGATCAAGCCGGATGGGTTCTGGCTGGAGGGCGTCGACCTGCGCGACGGTCGCGAGGGGCATGTATCGAAAGAGCGATACATCTGCGAGGCCCGCGAACATGGGATCAAGCCCAACCGATCGCGGGTCTTCGTTTTTTCTCGCGTGGTAATCAGCGCCTCGGCGTTGGACGACGTGGTGATGGGCTTCGACGGTGAGGCCTGATGCTTACATCAGGTTCTCTGGATTCAGCGGTTTCAATTCTTCAGTGACGAATCGCCCGTCTTTTCGAATCAGCACGTCATCGAAATAAAGCTCGCCGCCGCCGCACTCGGGCGTCTGCCGCAGCACCATATCCCAGTGCACCGCGCTCTTGTTGCCGTTGTTGGTCTCGTCGTAGCAACCACCGGGCGTGAAGTGAATGCTGCCGGCAATCTTCTCGTCGAAGAGGATGTCCTTCATCGGGCGCGTGCAATAGGGGTTGAAGCCGATGGCGAATTCGCCGACGTATCGAGCGCCTTCGTCGGCGTCGAGCACCTCGTTCAGCTTGGCCGTGTTCGAGCTGGCGGCCTCGACGATCTTGCCGTTCTTGAAGACGAGGCGAATGTCGGTGTGCGTCTCGCCGCGATAGAGCGTGGGTGTGTTGTAGTGGATCACGCCATTGACGCTGTCCCGCACCGGCGCGGTGAAGACCTCGCCATCGGGGATATTTCGACCGCCGTCACAGGGGATCGCCGCGATGCCCTTGATGCTGAACGTCAGGTCCGTATCGCTCGGACCGACGATGCGCACGCGATCGGTTTTCATCATCCGTGCGGCGAGCGGCTTCATGGCCGTCGACATGCGGCGATAATCCATTGTGCAAACGTTGAAGAAGAAATCCTCGAACGCCTCCGTGGACATCTCCGCGAGTTGCGCCATGGAAGGGCTTGGCCATCGCAGCACCACCCATCGCGTCTTCTTCACGCGAACCTCGGTGTGCACTTTCTTCCAGACCGAGTTCTCGTAAAGCGCCTGCTTCTCCGACGGCACGTCGGATAGTTCGCTCACATTAGGATTGCCGCGCGCCCCGATGTAGCACTGAACCTGCTCCATCAGCCCCTTTTCCGTCGCCGCGATCACGTCCCACGCCTCGGCCGCGCCCGACATAAGCAGTGCCCGCCGAATCTGATTCGACTCCAGCTTCACCACCGGCACGCCGCCGGCCGCGCGGGCCGTGCGTATCAGTTCACACGTGAACTCGTGCGGCACGTCGATCGCTTCAATGAGTATCTTCTCCCCAGGCTTGATGGCGCAGGAGTAATTCACGAGTACGTCGGCAAGTTTGGCGATACGCGGATCAAGCATGGTTCCGTTCCTTGATGAGAATTCGCGGTTGGGATGGCCCGGCGGGCCGATTTTATGGTGTAGGTCAGGGTATTGTTGCCGTACGGCCGTATCGGTGCTAGGCTGTTCCTCGACAAGTGAATTACCGCCGAGTCTCGCAACCGCGAGAACGGGGGACCCAACTCGTGGGGCGTATCGCCACTTTGGCGTAGAGCACTTCTTCGGCTCAAGCCCGTCAGCTAACCCCGTAGGCGTCGAAGAGGAATCCTACCGGATGGTCCGCGCAGAGATTTCCTCTCGTGGACATTTCCGGAGGTTACCGTGTCTGCTCGTCATCAGTCTGACGGCGTCCAATTTCATTCCGAATCACCTGAACCCGAGCCTTTGTGGACCCGCGTGCGGCGGAGGCTCGTCGGTCGGCCGCGCGACCTGCAGGACCGCTCCCTGCTTCATCGGCTGTCGTTGATTCCATTCCTCGTATGGGTGGCGCTCGGTGCCGACGGCCTGTCCTCGTCGTGCTACGGTCCCGAGGAAGCGTTCAAGACGCTGGGGGGGCACACCTACATGGCCCTTGCGCTGGCGGTCGTGATGGCCGGTACCGTCTTCATCATCGCCATCGCCTACAGCCGTGTGATTGAGCACTTCCCTCACGGCGGCGGCGGATACGTCGTTGCGACCAAGCTGCTTGGAAGCGGGGCCGGCGTCGTATCGGGCTGCGCGTTGCTGGTGGACTACGTGCTGACCATCACGATCTCCATCGCGGCAGCCGGCGACGCCCTTTTTAGTTTCGTGCCACTTGAATGGCACGGATACAAACTGGCGTTGGAGGTAGGTTGCATCACGGGTCTGGTCATCCTGAATTTTCGCGGCGTACGAGAATCGACGCTGGTGCTCACGCCGGTCTTCTTGCTGTTCGTGGTGACGCACTTCGTCCTGATCGGAGGAGGCATCCTGGCTCACGGGCCTGAACTGCCGCGCACGCTGCACGCTGCACGCGATGGATTCGCCTCCGGGTGGAGTTCCCTGGGTCTTGCCGGAATGGTGCTGCTTTTCCTGCACGCGTATTCCCTTGGAGGCGGCACCTACACCGGCATCGAGGCCGTCTCGAACGGCCTTACCATCATGCGCGAACCACGCGTGCGCACGGGCAAGCGCACGATGCTCTACATGGCGACGTCGCTGGCATTCACGGCCTCGGGACTGCTTCTTTGCTATCTGCTCTGGAACGTTCGCGCCACGGATGGGAAGACGATGAATGCCGTCCTGGCGGAAGCGTTCGTCAAGGCGGTTCCACTCGGGACGTGGTTCGTCATTGCGACACTCTTGGCGGAAGGCGCCTTGCTTGTCGTCGCGGCACAGGCTGGATTCGTGGATGGCCCGCGCGTGCTGGCCAACATGGCGCTCGACAACTGGGTGCCGAAACAGTTCGCATCGCTGTCCGATCGCCTCACGACGCAGAATGGAATCGTGCTCATGGGCGTGACCGCGCTGGCCGCGCTCCTTTACACGCATGGCGACGTGCGCCAGATCGTCGTCATGTACAGCATCAACGTCTTCCTGACGTTCTCCATGACCGAAACGGCCATGTGCCGCATGTACTTCCAGAATCGGCGGGATAATCCGAACTGGAAAAGGAAGATTTCGATTCACGTCGTCGGCCTGACGATGTGCCTCACCATCCTGATCGTCACGGTGTTCGAAAAATTCTCACAGGGCGGATGGCTGACACTGCTTGTTACGCTGCTCTTTGTGGTCCTTTGCTTCATCATTGGAGCACACTATCGACGCATTCAACGAGTCATGGGACGGCTCGACCGTGATTTTGAGTCGCTCCTGACCATCCCCCAGGATCCGCCGATCGACGGACCGAGTATCGATCCATCCCGATCCACGGCGATCATCCTGGTCAACGGATACAACGGACTTGGAATTCACACGCTTCTGCACGTCTATCGTTCCTTTCACGGACAGTTTCACAATGTCGTGTTCGCCACAGTCGGAATGATCAACTCCGGGACCTTCAAAGGAGCCGACGAAATGGATGCCCTCGCACGCATTCGCCTGGAGAGCCTCGAAGGCTACCGTCGCCTCGGACGCCGCATGGGGTATGCCGTCGACACGCGGATCTCGGTGGGTACGGACATCGTCGACGAGAGCGAGAAGCTCGTCATGCGCATTCGTAGCGAGTTCAGCCAGTGCGTCGTGTTCGCCGGCAAGTTGATCTTCCGGCGGGAATCATGGTATCACCGCCTGTTGCACAATAAGACAGCCTTCGCCATTCAGAATCGTTTGCAGTGGCGAGATACGACCGTGGTGATCCTGCCGATTCGCGTGCGTCGCTGAGCAGCCCACGATTCGCTAATTCTTGCGGGGATGGCGACAAAGCAATTGGACGTAGTGAACCACGTCCCAGATGTCGCTCGGGGAATAAGCGCCTTCGAAGCTCGGCATCGGCGTACCGGCCATTCCCTTGAGCGTGCGAATGTAGAGCGTCGGGCCGTCCTCGCCGACCTTGAAAAACCCCTGCGCGAATCGTCGCGGAATGTTGCGCTGCCCGTCCTCGTCGAAGAGCTGTAGCGACAGATCGGGTTCACCATCCGCGCCATGGCATTTGACGCAGGCCTCAAGGTAGATGCGTTTTCCGTTTTCCAGCCGCGCTTCGTCGGTCGGTGGTTCGGGCGGCACGACAATGGCCGGACCCGGCGTGGTGCGCGATGCGAGGGCACGGCGGGCATCGTCGGTCGTCATCGTGCCGTTTGAAACCTCATGCGAAAGTTCCGCGGCGACTCCTTCGACCACCAGCTTGCGCACATACGCCGCGACCGCCAGCAAGTCCTCGCGACCGGCCTGCGGAAATCCCGGCATCGTCGCCCCGGTTACGCCCGATCGGAAGAGGCGCAGGAGATCGTCGTCGCTCGGCACGTGATTGTCGGTTGTGGCGAACTTGAATTTCGCCCGACGGAAGTCGCGCGGGCGCGGCGCCTGGCCCGGCGACAAACGCCCGTTGCCGTCGCCGCGTTCGCCGTGACACAGCGCGCAGCTGTCTTCGAAGAATCGCCGCCCGCGCACAAGCTGCGCCGTCATCTGAATCGGCGGGACGACCGGCTCGGAAATGGTCGGCGTTTTCTGCGGGGCCTGCATGGTCGGTGCATGAGACACCACGGATTGTGTAGCCGGCCCCAACACCTTCCAGCCGACGAACGCGGCCATGGCGATCACGGCCATCGCCCAGATCGTGGGGCCGATTCGGTTCGGTTTTTCGTCGTGTTCGTCGCTCATGCCCGTGATTATGCCCTTTCCGACGATCCGCTGCCGCCGGATTATGGCGTTGCCGGGGCGCGGCGTCGATCTATAATGTCAGGATGGAGCAGGACTTCGCCCGGATTCTCATCCCTCGGGAGCGGATCCAGCAACGAGTCGCCGAGATGGGCCGCGAAATCACGCGTTCCTATGGCGATGATTCGCGCGAAGTGGTGCTGGTCGCCATTCTCGCCGGCTCCGTCATTTTCCTCGCCGATTTGGTGCGCTACCTGCCGTTCAAGATGAAACTCGGCCTGATCACCGTGAGCCGTTATCGCGGGGCGACGACCGCGGGCGGCGAGACCCTGTTTAAGTCGACGCTCGACGTCGACCTGTCGGGTCGCCACGTGCTGCTCATCGACGACATCCTCGATTCGGGCGGGACGATTCGCGCCGTGTCCGATGAATTGATGAAGCACCATCCCGCGAGCCTCAAGTCGTGCGTGCTCCTTCGCAAACCCTCGAAAGCGCCGAAGGACCTGCGTCCCGACTTTCTCGGCTTCGACATTGACGACGTGTTCGTGGTCGGCTACGGACTTGATTACAACAGCCAATATCGCAACTGGCCCGACATCGGCGAACTTCGCCCGGAGCTGTACGCATGACCACGGACCTGCTGCCGCCACCGTCCGTGAAGCGCGAAGTCGTGGTCCACGCCGAAGGCCGCGGTGCCGCGGCGCTGCTTGAGGCGCAGGAGATGGTCCCCGCGCATCTGCTGGATGGCGGAGAGATTGTCATCCTCGCCATCAAACCGTCGGCGTGGTTTGTCCTGCTCGCCGCGTCGCGTTGGATTCTGACGGGCCTCGGCCTCGCCATCCTGGCAAACACGAAATTCGTGCCCCACGCGTCGCAATGGTGGCTCTGGCAGCTTGGGTTCTGGATTGCCGGGCTGCGGATCGGTTGGGCCATGCTGGAGTGGGTCTCCCGGCTGTATGTGCTCACCAATCGCCGGGTCATGCGGCTTCGGGGCGTGTTTAACGTGGAATTATTCGAATGTGCCCTCGACCGAATACAGAATACCTATATTACGTTATCCGTGGGTGAGCGAATCACCCGCACCGGCAGCATCAGCTTTCAAACCGCCGGAGGCCCCACAGCGCTGGCGAGTTGGCTGACGATCGCCCGACCGCTGGAAACACACGAGAAACTTCGCGAGGCGATTCACAAGGCGACCCGACGAAATGGCAATGGACTTTAGTTTGAAGACTCGACACTGGTTGGCCGCGGCAATGCTCATCGCAATGGTTGCGACGACGGCGCCGCTTCGCGCCCAGACCGCCGACGATGAGGAAGAAGATGAAACGCCGCGCAAGATGCGTGAGCAGTTCAAGCAGGCCAATGAGTTCATGGAGACGGCCAAGAAGGTCGGCCCATGGGAAGAGCAGTACCAGGTCGTCGAGCAGGCCACGGACAACATCTTCGAACAGCAGGGTTGGAACAGCGAGCAGGACCAATTCGCCCGAAACGTCATGCGCGAAGTTGGCAAGGTCGCCCCATGGAATCCGCAGGAGCGACAGAAGGTCTTCATGGACCAGCTCCAGCAGCGCTACGGGCTGACCCACGATCAGGTCAAGACGTTTGACACCACGTTTCAGCGCGAGATGCTGCAGATGACCATGAAGCACTTCAAGGATGTGCTTCCTGTTGCGCTGGAGGCGGCGCGAACGCGGGCCAATGGCGAGCCATTCACGCCTGAGCAGATCGCCCAGTGGACCAAAAAGCTCCGCCCGATGATGGACGACGCGATGGAATCCATGGAACGCGTGACGGGCAAGGTCAAGATGACCATGTCGCCCGAGCAGCGGCGCATCCTCGACTCCGATCTCAAGGCGTTTCGCAAGCGGCACGACGACACCAAGAAAATGGCCGAGAAGTGGGCGGCCGGTCAATGGTCGCCGTCGGACTGGGGCCTGCAGAACGACCCGGCCCACGCCGGGGAAATGGCCAAGTATTCCGAGAAAGAGGCGGAGAAGAACCGCCTCGTGGAGCAGGCCATCCTCTCGAAGAAGCCCGATGATAAATCGATGTCCGGCAATGAGTCGGAGTGGGACAAGTACGTCAAGTGGTTCTGCAACAACTACGAGTGCGACGATCGCCAGCGCACGGCGGCCAACAGCATTCTCGCCGGTTCGAAGAAAGAGGCCATCAGCTATCGCTCCGCACGGCGCGAAGCGCTGGAGGCCTATGAGCGGCTCGTGAAGAATGCCGCGTCGGCCGAGGCCCGCAAGAAGGCCCAGGCCGATCTCGACGCACAACTCGGCCCGATCAAGGCGACCTTCGACCGCATGAAGCAGCGGCTCGAAGGCGAAGTCCTCACCACCGAGCAGCGCCACAAGTTCGCACCGCAAACCGCCAAGGCCGGCGAATAGCATTTCGCGTAGGCTATCGCGCGACATGGCCCACCAGCCTGCATCACTGCCGCGCGTCCTCGGCCCGCTTCAAGCCACCTGCATTGTGATCGGCTCCGTCATCGGCGTCGGGATCTTCTTTACGCCGTCGCGCGTCGCGGCCGTGGCGGGCAGTGCGAATCTTGCACTCCTTGCGTGGGGCATCGGGGCGGTCATTGCCATGCTTGGTGCTCTGTGCTTCGCCGAGTTGGGCGGGCTTTACACCGGCTCGGGCGGGCAATACGAAATCCTCCGCGATTCCTACGGGCCGCTGCCCGCGTTCGTATTCGTCTTCTGCAACGCCACCGCCATTCAGGCCGGCGCGACGGCCATCATCTCCGTCGTCTGCATGAACAACCTCGGTGTCCTGATTCGCGGCGCACCGCCGGGCGATGGCGTGCTGCCGGTCGGCGCATCGCTGCTGATCGTCGGGCTTGCGGCGGCCAACGTGCTCGGCGTGCGCTTCGGCGCAGGCATTCAGGTGGCCACGGTTTTTGCGAAGGTCGCGACGCTGGTGGTCGTCAGCGGCATCGCCTTGTTTCACACGTCGGCAACGCCGCATGGCGCGATTGTGGATGCCGCGCTACTGACACACCCCGCCGTTGCCATTGCGGCGGCGCTGGTGCCGGTGTGTTTTTCATACGGCGGCTGGCAGCACGTTCTCTGGATTGCCGGAGAGGTTCGTGATGCTCAGCGAAACGTTCCCCGAGCCATCGTCGGCGGCATGGTGGTCGTTGCGATCGTGTATGTCTCCGCCAACTGGGCGTACCTCGCGCTTTTGGGGCACGCGGGTGTCGCGTCGAGCAAGGCGCTGGCCGCCGATGCCGTGGCGGTGGCCTGGGCCGATGGCGGGCGACGGTTGATCGCCGGGGCGGTGGCGCTCTCGGCCTTCGGTGTGCTCAATGCTCAACTGCTCTCCGGCCCGCGGCTGGTCTATGGCATGGCGACGGATGGCCGGTTCTTCTCGCCGTTTGCCAAAGTCCATCGGCGCTTCAACACGCCGTATGCGTCGATCGCGCTGATTGCAGGCCTCGCGCTCGTGCTGCTCTGGGCGGCCGGGGCGGCAGCGGTCGATCGGCTTACGGCCGGAGTTGTGGCCATTGATGGGTTGTTCTTCGCTCTGACCGGGTTCGCCGTGATCGTTTTGCGAAGTAAACTCCGCACGGCCGTTCGCCCGGTGCGCACGCCGGGCTACCCGGTGGTGCCGATCCTGTTCGCGCTATGCGAGCTGGCGGTGGTCTGCGGCGCGTTTCTGAATGCCGACGTTCGCCAATCGGCGGTGATCGCGGCGCTGTGGGTTGCGGGGGCGGCCTTTCTGTATGCGGTGTGTTTTCGAGGGGCGCGCGTTTCGACTTGATCGTTCGCCTGCGAGTGCGAGGATCCCCTCTCACACATTGATCGCCGCCCATTATCATTTGCCCATTGTCAATGACCCATTCGCGTCCCCCCTTTGACGCCCCCGCTGCCCCTCCCCACAATCCCACTCCATGACCGCCACCCGGGCCGACTCAGTCCTCCTCGCCGCCGCAAAATCCCGCCGCGACAAAACCACCCTCATGCGCCAAATCGACGCCACCGACAAGCAAAGCGACCAGCTTGTTTATCAGCTTTACGGATTGACGGATGACGAAATCAGGATCGTGGAAGAGGCGACAACAAGATGATATCGCTCCAAAATCTTGCTTCCGACATGGTCAGTACTGGCCGCATGATTCTATGGGAATTCGGCAACCATCTAAACCAACCGGGGCATCGAAAAGAGAAGACATCCTTATTGTTTCTGGCCCGCACGATACGTCAATTACAGGCCATCTCTGCACTGGCCGACGCGATAGACTTCTCCGACGGATGGATACTCTTTCGTTCTCTGTTGGAAAGATACTTACTTTATTGCAAGCTGTGTGAAGCAACGGACTTCGACGTGTTTGACGATTGGTGCTTTAAGAAGCAATACGAGGGCTTGAATTCAATTAAGAGCATTCGCGAATTCGGGGGAAGGCCCGAAATGCGTCATCGGAAATTCACGCCCGAGGAGCAGGCTCGCTATAAATGCGTTTGTGCCGACCAACGCGTATCGCAGTGGCAACGCCCAGACATGGAAGCGGTGGCACGCAATTTGGAAATGAAATTTCTCTATAATGTAGGCTATGATTGGGCTTCGTCATTCGTGCATCCCGTCTCCACCGACGGAGAATCAGACTACCACTTCTTGATGGGCCGATTCCATGAGAGCATGAGCGAACACTCCACGCCACTGATTGCGAACGCTTGCCTGATCGCTGCAATGCACATACAGCAATTTATGAATCAGCCCGAATACAATTGGCGCCGTGTCCTTCATGACCTTGTCGACGCATTTGCGAAAACAGCGGGCAGGGAGGAGCTCGATTACAAGGAGACGATTGCGAAGGTAATGCATTTTCACACGTCAGGTGCCGGTCTCTTGTCGAAGCCAGAGAACAAAAGATCATGATCGATGCCACCGACCGCCAAATCGACCAGCTCGCTTGCCGACTCTACGGCCTCACCCCCGACGAAATCCGCATCGTCGAGGAGGCCACCAGATGAAACTCCCCAACTCCGAACGCGCGGTCGTTGATATCGGGAAGCTCCGTGGTTATTGCTTAAACCCCGATCATCTACGAGGTAGACACAAGGCACGTGTGTTCGCCTCCGTACTTGGCATCACCGCCGATAATGCCGACTTGCTTCGCGATGCTATTATCCAGGCAGCGTCCACGGAAGACGCGCTGGTCGCTGAAAAAGATGGATTCGGCCAGCGCTATGTGCTAGACTTTCATTGGCAAAACACGCCGGGCGAACCATTGGTTCGAACCACATGGATCGTACGGCAAGGCGAGGACTTTCCTCGCCTGACCAGTTGCTATGTCCGGTAGCCGGCGAGGAACAACGCGATGAAAAACGCGATCAACCTCTTGGATGTTGTCGCACTGACCGTAGACCGTCCCGAACACTCACTCAATCGAGGACAGGTCGGAACCGTGGTTGAATTGCTCGCACCCGAGGTCTATGAGGTCGAATTCTCCGACAACGATGGCCGGACCTATGCAATGGCTTCCCTGCCCGCTTCCCAGTTATTGGTCTTGCATCACCAGCCGCTGTCGAAAGCGTCTTAGTCGCGTAGGGCGGGTTCTCCCGAACCCGCCAAATCCGACCAACCACGAACAACCACCAACCCAAATCTGTGCCAATCCGCGCAGCCTGCGGCCCCAACCCCTTCCCTAACAAATACCTACAACAATTCACTGCCAGCCCGAAACACTGATCAAGATTGATATACGAGTAAGGAAGGGAAGTCGCATCGCCGCAAAGCATCCTCACAAGCGGCCGCGCCCACTCCGCGCCTGCTCTTTGACATCCTGCCGCCTCCCCCTGTTTCGACTTTCCGACGTTTCGATTTTTCGACGTTTCAGGCACCCCGTCCCACTTTGTCCCACTTTATCCCAGTTCTTTTTTCCATTGGAAACTCAAGACTCAAGACTCAGGACTCAGGACTCAAGACTCAAGACTCAAGACTCAGGACTCGCCCTCGGCGCTATCCCCATCGCGATCATCGGACCAATTACCCAAAATGTGTGCCAGCCCACAGAGGTGCCAATGTTCCACGTGGAACATTGCTAACTAAAACCAAACAATTGGTAATCTGGCGAATAGGACCGAGAGGACCGAGGGGTCAACCAGCTGCAATCCGGCACACCGTTCCGCCCGCCGCGCGGAGGTAGTCGGGCACGGCGAGGATCAGCGAGTCGGTCAGGCTTCCGGCGTTGAAGGCGATCTTTTCGTTTTGGGTGATCGACTCGTCAATGAACAGCTCGAACGGCAGGATCGGCTGGCCGAAGGGGGGGACGCTCCCGGGTACGAGGCCGGTCAGTTCCTTCAGCTCGTCGGCTGAGGCGAAGCGGGTCTTCTTGACGCCGAACCGGGTCTTTACGGCGTCGGAGTCGAGCTTGAGGGCCGCGCTCAGCACGAATAGACGGAATACTTCCCCCGTCTTCACAAGCAAGGCCTTGCCGCCGATGCGCACGTCCTCGCCGCGGGCCTTGGCCGACTCCTCGGAGGTGTAGGTCGGTTCGTGTTGGACGGCCCGGTAGGAGATGCCGAGGCCATCGAGATGGGCGCGGATGCGGGTGAGGGTGTCGGACATACTGGATAGCGGCGCTCCGGTTGACGGTTGGTCGAGGCTGAATTTTCTTGATTTCGCGGACGGTGAATCATAAAGTGAAATTGTCGGGAGCCAACCGGCCGCGCCGCCCTTGAAAAAAGTGACGGGCAGGGTCGGACGGATCGGGGCTTTCGGCCGGCGTCGGCGCAAGTCGGCGTTAGTGTCGCTCCTGGCGACGGTCGGGGGCAGGGTAAAACGTCGCGGCGATCTTCACGGATGCCGCGGCAGGTCCGCCCGATGAATTGGAGGTGATCCGTGAGTTGTAAGAGTACCAAGCCGCGGTGATGCGGCGAACGTGGCTGCATCACGCGGCCTGCTAAAAACGACCCGTCGGCCTCCTGCATGGACGCCGGCGGGTTTTTTCATTTTGAGGGGCCGAGAAACCCACTTCATGGCCGTAAAAAAGTCGATTTCCGGCGTCCGTTTTTTATTAAGGCTTCGCCGTATCGGTCCGATGGGAGGGGGGAGCGAAGTGCGAGTCAGGGGAACTCAGGAGCACGACAGCCCACAACCCGCTTCGGCGTCTAGTACGCCGTCAAGCGGTCTTCCCACCAGGCCGGGGCCTTGCAAGGGCCTCGGCTTTTTTTTGCGCTCACCGGTTGGAAACCGGTGCCACATGGAGAACAACGGTTGGAAACCGGTGCCACAGGGAGATCAGCGGTTGGAAACCGGTGCCGCAGGTGGGGCACTAATAGGGTTTGTGGTCGCGGTGGGCCAGCCACTCATCGAAGAGGACCGCGCACTCGGGTTGCATGATTCCGGGGACGGCCTTGGTTGTGCTTTGGCCGATGCGGTAGACCTCTGTAATTGGCAGCGTCAATTCGGTAAAGCCGGCCTTCTGGGCGTCGGCGATGGTTGCGCCGTAGTAGACCACATCGAGCTTGGACCAGTGAATGGCCGAGGCGCACATCGGGCAAGGCTCGCAGCTTGAGTACATCACGCAGCCGGAGAGGTCGATGTTTTTGATTGCGGCGGAGGCCTTTTGGATGGTCACGGTTTCGGCGTGGGCGGTCGGGTCGCAGCGATGCCAGACTTCGTTGTGGCCGGCGGCGACGAGTTGATTATTGCGGACGACGACGGCCCCGAAGGGCGACTGGCCGCCGGCAATGCTGATGCGGGCCTGCTCGATGGCGAGCTTCATCCACTGGTTGTGGTCCATGGGGGTGAGATTCTATAGAATCACGCCTCTTTTGGAAACCAAACAGACTCGGGGCGGCGATCGCCAGCGAGCAATACCACGAGGACCGTCATGATCAATTTCGCATCCGTCTTGCAACAGGCCAAGAAATATGAAAAGCCCATGGTCAGCTTTCTGCGCGACATCGTTGCCATCCCGTCGCAAACGGGCATTGAGGGCAAGGTGATCGAGCGGATTCGCAAGGAGATCAAGAAGGTCGGGGCGTTCGACAAGGTGTGGACCGACAAGTTCGGGAACCTGCTGGCGCAAATCGGCAAAGGTCCGCGGCTGATTGCGATTGATGCGCATGTCGATACGGTCGGCGTCGGCGACCCGGCCGAATGGAAGCATGACCCGTACAAGGGGAAGGTGAAGAACGGCATTGTCTATGGGCGCGGCGCGGGCGATCAGAAGGGGGCGACGCCGGCGATGGTCTATGCGGGCAAGATCATGCGCGACCAGGGGCTGATCCATCCGGATTGTTCGCTGCTGATGACATTCACCGTGGCGGAGGAGGATTGCGATGGGCTGTGTTGGCAGTACATCGTGAAGGAGAGCAAGATTCGCCCGGAGTGCGTGGTGGTGACGGACTCGACGGATTGCAAGATTCTGCGGGGGCAGCGCGGGCGGATGGAGATCGGCGTGACGGTTCGCGGTAAGTCGTGTCACGGTTCAATGCCGCACAAGGGGGACAACGCGGTCTATAAGATTGCCCGCGTCGTGCGTGAGATTGAGGCGCTGAATGAGAAGCTGCGGCCGCACGATTTTCTTGGCAAGGCGACGATCACGGTCTCGTATATTGATTGCAAGACGCCGAGCCTATGTGCTGTGCCGGATCACGCGTACATTCACCTCGACCGTCGGTTGACGATCGGCGACACCAAGGAGTCGGCGATTCGCGAGGTGAAGGCGGCGATGAAGCGGGCGAAGGTCGCGGGCGACGTGGAGATCGTTCGTTACGAGAAGCCGACTTACACGGGGCTTCTGTATCCGACGGAGAATTATTTCCCGACGTGGTGCGAGCCGGAGAATGCGCCGCAGGTTGCCGCGGCGGTGGACACCTATGAGGGGCTGTTCGGCGTTCGACAGAAGCCGAGCCGATGGACGTTCAGCACCAATGGTGTTTCGATCGCGGGGCTGTATGGCATTCCGTGTGTGGGCTTCGGCCCGGCGCCGGAGGCGGTGGCGCATACGGTGAACGACAGCGTGCCCATCGAGCACATGGTGAAGTGTGCGGCGTTTTACGCGAGCTTTTCGAAGGTGTATTGCACGAAGTACAAGGCGAAAAAGCACTGATGACTACCGCGCCTACGCCCGACGTGGCGTTACTTTGTCCGCCAATGCCTTCAACACCTGCCCCGGCTTCTCAAACCGGGTCATGAGCATCATTGCGGCGATGACGAAGGGCTTGTGCGAGGCCTCGCGGTAGGTCGGGATGCGGTAGCGCTCGAAGACGGTCGCGGCGACTTCGCCTTCCTTGCAGGAGACGCCGGTGATGTCGGCGGGAAGACAGTGCATGTAGTGGGCCTTGCCGCCGCGGGTGAGGCTCATCATCTTTTCGGTGCATTCCCAGTTCTTGAACTTGGCGTTGTTGGAAAGGGCTTCTTTCTCCAGCGCGGCGAGTTTGTCGTTCTCCTTTGCGCGGAGGATGCGGGTGCGCTCTTCCATGACGCGGAAGGGGGCCCAGCTCTTGGGGTAGACGATGTCGGCGTCTTTGAAGGCCTCTTCCATGCTGTGCGTTTTTGTGAAGCTGCCGCCCGAGGCTTTGGCGTGCTTCTCGGAGACGGCCAGCGTGTCGGGGATGAGGTCGTAACCTTCTGGGTGGGCCAGCACGACGTTCATGCCGAAGCGGGTCATGAGAGTGATCACGCCCTGCGGCACGGAGAGCGGCTTGCCGTAGGACGGGGAGTAGGCCCAACTCATGGCGATCTTCTTGCCTTTGAGGGCGTCGATGGAGCCGTAGGTTTGGATCAGGTGCATGAGGTCGGCCATCGATTGTGTCGGGTGATCCTCGTCGCATTGGAGATTGATGACGGCGGGGCGCTGCGGGAGGACGCCTTCGCGGAAGCCCTCGTCCACGGCGGCGGCGACTTCTTTCATGTACTTGTGGCCTTCGCCGAGGAAGATGTCGTCGCGGATACCGATGGCTTCGGCGGTGAAGGAGATCATGTTGGCGGTCTCGCGGACGGTTTCGCCGTGGGCGATCTGGCTCTTGCCCTCGTCGAGGTCGGCGACGCCGAGGCCGAGAAGGTTGCAGGCGCTGTTGAAGCTGAAGCGCGTGCGCGTGGAATTGTCGCGAAAGATGGAGACGCCGAGGCCGCTTTGGAAGGCGCGGCAGGAGATGTTCGCCCGGTGCATCGCTTCCAGTGCGGCGGCGACGTGGAGGACGCCGTGCAGGGTTTCGACCGGGTGATCCCAGGTGCGGAGGAAGTCTTTGTTGTGGATGGGGCTGATACTCTGGCTCAGTTTTTCGACGGCAGAACGAACGGCATCGGACATCGGCAAACTCCTGTAGGATTCGTTGTCATGGGCGGAAAATGATACTGGTTTGTTGGCGAAAGTGCACGCGGGTCGCTTGAAATTCAGTGCTAATTGAGCGATGACGATATAATGCCGTTATGGCCGATGTACTTTCTTACAGGGCTTTTGTCATGGCGATGGAGCGCGTCGAGCAGCGGTTGCGAAGGGTGACGGCGGCGCTCGATGCGGCGGGCATTCGATACGCGGTCATCGGCGGGAATGCCGTGGCTGTATGGGTGTCAAAAGCCGACCCGGCCGCGACGCGTACGACGAAGGACGTCGATCTGCTGGTCAATCAAGCGGATCTGCCACAAATCCGAACGGTTATTGAAGGTCTTGGTTTCCAATACCAAGACTTGCGGCGAGTTTCACTCTTTATTGATCCTGAAGAACCGAGCCGAATGTCGGGCGTGCATCTGATCTGGGCCGGGAAGAAGGTCCGGCCCTCGTACCTTCACGCCGCGCCGTCCGTGGACGAGGCGGTGCGTGATCCCGAAGGATTCTGGGTGCTCGACTTGCCTGCATTAGTTCGGATGAAACTCACGTCACTGCGTGACATGGATCGGGTACACGTGGCTGATTTGTTGCGTGTTGGGATGATTGATGAACCGGTGCGAGCGTCGTTGCCGGACGATCTGGCTGAGCGACTTGAAGAGATTGCCAGGTCGATTGTACAAGACGACGAATGAATAACGCGCGAATCAGAGCCCGACTAGTTTGTTGAAATCCCCGATCATCCGATCCCACTCGGTTACCTGTGCGAATGTCTCTGTCCAGAAGTCGGGGTCCCACAGGCGGCGCAGGTCTTCCACGTTGCGCTGTTGTTGTTCGACCCAGGTGAAGTATTTGAAGTTGTGCAGCGTCTTGCGGTCGGTGTAATTCAGTTCGCGCAGATGGTCGGTGGTCGTGCCTTGCAGGTATCGGGCGAAGTCGCGGCCGGCCTGGTCGGGGGTGTAGGCACCGCGCTCGGCGCGGCATTCTTCGATGCGCGAGGCGTAGAGGCTCATCGCGTCGGTGAGCGGGACGAAGATGCAGTCGCGCTCGTTCATGTCGTAGTACTTCGCGGCCTTGATCGCGGCGATGGTGTTGCATATGCCGGAGATGCCGAAGTTCGGCAGTTGTGAGACGATCGCGCCCGGGACGCCGGCCTTTTCCAATACAGATTTGCCCGCGTCTTCGTTGAAAAGTCGCATGAGGCTGATGCACTGTTCGTCGTCAATCGCGGCGACCATGTCGGTGTTGCGGACGTTGTGAATCCAGGGGATGTGTTTGTCGCCGATTCCTTCGATGCGATGGCCGCCGAAGCCGCATTGGAGGAGCGTCGGGCATTGCAACGCCTCGGTCGCAAGTACGCGAACGCCGGGCGAGATGGTGTGAAGGAAATCGCCTGCGGCGATGGTGCCTGCGCTGCCGGTGGCTGAGACATAGCCTGACAGTCGGCCGCGCGGTCCGGCGATGCGTTGGAAAATCTCCTGCACAATCGAGCCGGTGACGTGGTAGTGCCAGATGGCGTTGCCGAATTCTTCGAACTGATTGAAGATCACGCAGTCGGGGCGCGTGCGCTTGATCTCCCAGCACTTGTCGTAGATTTCCTTGACGTTGCTCTCGCAGCCGGGCGTGGCGATGACTTCCGCCCCGATGCCTTTGAGCCACTCGAATCGCTCGCGGGACATTTCCTCGGGCAGGATTGCAACTGCCGTGCAACCAAGCAAAGCACAGTCGAACGCGCCGCCGCGGCAGTAGTTTCCTGTGCTGGGCCAGACGGCCTTTTGCGTGGTCGGGTCGAATTGGCCGGTGACGAGTCGCGGCACGAGGCAACCGAAGGCGGCGCCGACTTTATGCGCGCCGGTCGGGAAGTATTTGCCGAAGATGCCGATGATGCGGGCCGAGACGCCGGTAAGCGAAGAGGGGAACTCAATCCAGTTGCCGTCGTTGTAGAGGCCGCCGCGTTCGACGGGTTCGTTTTTCCAGGTGATGCGGAAGAGGTTGGCCGGGTCGGTGTCCCAGAGGCCGACGCTTTTGAGGCGGTCGCGAATCTTCGCGGGGACCAGCGAAGGGCTTTTCATCTGCGCGAAGGTGGGGATGAGGACATTTCGCTCGCGGCAGTGTTTGATGGTCCGGGCGAGGACGGCGTCGTTTGTTTTCATCGTGGCGTATACCGAGCGGTTTATGTTTTGCACCGGCGGAGCGGCGTGGTCGCTTGCCGCCGTGTGTGAGGGTTCGATTATACTGCAATGACGGGCCGTTTGCGGAGGAGTCGGGCGTGTCATTGGTGACGCATCTGTCGTGTGTGCAATGCGGGAAGACGGTGGCGGATGCGTGGACATGCCCCGCCTGTGGGCCGGATGAGGGGATTCTCGATATTCACTTTGATTATGCCCGGGCGAAGGCGACGTTGACCCGGGCGGCGCTTGCGACACGCACGCGCTCGCATTGGCGCTATCGCGAATTGCTTCCGCTTGAGGATGCGTTCTGCCCCGCGGACGGATACATCGGTTGGACACCGCTTGTCGAGGCGCCGCGCCTGGCGACGGCGCTGGGGGTTGCACGCATTCGATTGAAGGATGACGGGCGCAACGCGTCGGCGTCGTTTAAGGATCGGGCGAGCAGCGTGGGCGTGCAACATGCGTTGCAGGCGGGGGCGCGTGAGATTGCGTGTGCCTCGACGGGGAACGCGGCAAGCAGTCTGGCGCATTGCGCGGCAGCGGCGGGGCTGGCGTGCAATATTTTTGTGCCGCAGACGGTGCCGGAGGGAAAGCTTGCGCAGTTGTTGGCGTATGGGGCGCGGGTGTTCAAAGTGAAGGGACCGTACGACCTTGCATACGACCTGTGTGGCAAGGCTTGTGCGCGGTTCGGGTGGTACAACCGGAACTGCGCGATCAATCCGTATCTTGTTGAGGGAAAAAAGACCGGCGGCCTCGAAGTTGCTGAGCAATGCGCCGATGATCCGCCGGACTGGGTGGCGGTGAGCGTTGGCGACGGATGCACGATTGCGGGGATCGCGAAAGGGCTGGCGTCGATGAAGGCGGTCGGCATTGTGAGTTGGTCGACGCGGGTGTTGGGTGTGCAGGCGGCGGGCGTTGCGCCGATCCTCGCGGCGATGACCACGAATCGGTTGGATCGCGCGGCGGGTGGTACGACTTATGCCGACAGCATCAACTGCCCCGTGCCGAGGAACTGGCGCAAGGCAGTGAATGCTGTTCGCGACTCGAACGGTGCGATGGTGGCCGTCACGGATGAGCAGATCATGGAGTCGGTTCGCGTCACCGGGCGATTGTCGGGCGTCTTTGCTGAACCGGCTGCGGCGACGGCGGTCGCGGGGATCGCAGAGGCCCGGCGAAAGGGGATTATCGAAGCGAAGGCGTCGGTGGTGGCGATGATTACGGGGAACGGATTGAAGGATATCAGCGGTGCTTTGCGGGCTGTGGGCAAGCCGCACGAGATCGCGCCGGAGATTGGCGAGGTCGCACGAATCGTCGAATCCGCATGACACGGAGCCGGTATGTCGCTTGTTTTGAAAAATGCCTTGCTCTGCGACATCGACCCGATTGGCGTTGAAGCGGGTGATCTGCGGATTGACGCGGGCCTGATCGCCGAACGTGGTCGCGTGGCGACGACGGCGGGTGATGAAGTTGTCGATTGTGGTGGTGCGGTGGTGTTGCCGGGGCTGGTGAACGGGCATACGCATATTTACTCAGCGCTTGCGGTGGGGATGCCGCCGTCGGCGATTGCACCGACGAACTTCCACGAGATTCTGAAATACGTCTGGTGGCGGCTGGATCAGGCGCTTGATGCGGAGAGCATTGAGATGTCGGCGCGGATCGCGGCGATTCAGGCGCTTCGCTGTGGTACGACGACGCTGATCGACCATCACGCTTCGCCGAATTGGATTGGTGGTTCGCTGGATTTGATTGAAAAGGCCTTGAGCGAGGTCGGCCCACGCGGCGTACTGTGCTATGAGACGACGGATCGGCATGGCAAGGCCGGGCGGGAGGCGGGGTTGCAGGAGAACCGGCGCTACGCGGAGAAGTGCCGCGCGGCGCGGAACGGTCGATTCGCCGGGCTGATCGGGGCGCATGCGTCGTTCACGTTGGATGATGACGCGTTGACGCAGCTTGCAGTGCTGTCAAAGGCGATCGGCGCGGGGGTACATATTCATGTGGCCGAAGATCCTTGCGACGAGACTGACGCGAAGCAGCGCGGGGCGAGCAGCCTGATCGATCGCCTTGCGGCGAATGGGCTTGTCAAAGCGGGAAATATTTTCGCACACGGTACGCACCTGGACGCCCGCGCTGTTGAGGCTGTGAACTCAGCGGGGCTGACGATGGCTCATAACAGCCGGTCCAACATGAACAATGCGGTCGGTTATGCCCCCGTTGCGGGCTTTCGCGTGCCGGTGATGCTTGGCACCGACGGCATCGGGGCAGATATGTTCGCGGAGGCGCAGAGTGCGTGGTACATCTCGCGGCACCAGAAGGCGGGATTTGGCCCGGCGAGGATTCTCGACATGCTGGCGGCGTCGGCCCGCCGGGCGTCGGCGGCGCTGGGGGTGACGCTCGGCAAGTTGCAGATGGGCGCCGCGGCGGACATCGTTATTACGGACTACCGCCCGTTCACGGAATTGACGACGGACAATCTGCCTGGCCACTTCATTTGGGGGCTTTCGTCGAACCATGTTCGACACGTGCTAATGAATGGGGAGTGGCGGCTTCGCGATCGAACCGTCGTGTCTGCAAAGGAAGGCGAAATCTGCGATCAATCGCGCGAAGTGGGAAAGATGCTCTGGGAGCGGATGTCGGTGATGCGCTGACCCCGACCGATTCGATCAACCGCCGAGCGGGGTGTACTTGACGAGGTCGGCGATCAGGTCGAGACCGACGCCCAGGGTCGGCAGGCCTGGGGCGGGTCCGCTGACAAGGGAGAGTCCGGTGCCGAGGAGGTCGGCGGCGGTGACGCAGCTGAGGCCACCAAAGACGATGCCGGCGGTAAGAGTTAGGGACACCTTTTTCAGGAACATGCGGGTTTGGCGAGTCATGGGATCAGACTCCGTTCTGGAAAACTGTCGCAGCAATTCCACTCGCTACGCGACATCCGTCAGGCCCTTTGACCGTTGGATCATATGAAAAGAGCTACGGGTACGTATGTCAATAGGAAACCTTAACCTGTTCCCAACAAAGGCTTTACAGTAGAAAATGCGGTCGGGATGAGAGAGGCGGGAGCACGTCAGAATTGGATTTCGAGCATGGAGAAGTCGTCGGCGAGAGTGTCTTGTCCGCCAATTCGGTGGATGTATTGGAAGACTTGTTCGAGATCGCCGCCATCCGCCCGGGCGGAAGCCTCCAGGTGCTTAGCCAGTTCGCGATGCTCCATCATGCAGCCGTCCGGCTTGCGGATTTCGTAGGCGCCGTCACTGAAAATGAACAGTTGGGCAAATGGTCCGAGCTGGATTGTTTGGCTGGACAGTGCGTCGATGGCGTCGAGACCTATGAACAAGTTATCGGTCGCGAGCAGGTGTGCGGAGGCGGTTTTTCGATCTGAGCCGGTCAGGAGCAAGGCCGGGGGATGGCCACCGCTAGCGTAGTGGAGTTCGCGGGTTTTGCGATTGAAGACGCCGTACCAGATGGTGAAGAAGCGGTTGTCGTGGCAGTCCATGGGGAAGGCGTGGTTCAGGCCGGCAAGCACTTGGCAGGGGTCCCGGAAATCAGTGTTCGGAAGGGACTCCGAGCGAAGTGCATTCATGGCGGAAACGCTAAGTAGTGCCGAGCCGACGCCGTGGCCGCAGACGTCGATCAGGTAGATGGCGAAGTGGTTGTCGTCGAGCCAGTGGTAGCCAAAGGCATCGCCGCCGAGTTGGGAACATGGGCGAAAGCACCAGCGAGTTCGCACGTCGCCGTCGAGCGGCTCGGGCAAGAGGGATTGGACGTAGGCCGACGCTTCGGCCAGTTCGCGGGCGAGATAGGCCTGGCTTTCGACGAGCTTGGCGAGGGCGTCGGCACGGGCCTTTTCGGCGATGACGGTTTGCTCCTCGGCTTCCAGCAGTTGCTCCTGCAGTTGGATGACATCCGCAAGATTGAGTTCGCGTTCGACGAGGCCGGCGAGATCGCGAAGCGTGTGGAGCTGGGCGGAGGTCAATTCGCGCGGCTTGCGATCGGCGACGCAAAGCGTGCCGACTTTCATTCCGCCGGGGCCGTTAAGGGGACAACCGACGTAGAAGCGGATAAAGGGTTCGCCGATGACGAGGGGGTTGTCGGCGAAACGCGGGTCGGCCAAGGTGTCGGGGACGATGAGGGGGCCTTCGTTCAGGATGGCGTGGCCACAGAAGGACACGTCGCGGCGCGTTTCGCAGGAGGAGAGGCCCTGGCTGGACTTAAACCATTGGCGATCGGTATCGACCATGGAGACATAGGCGAGTGGGGCGTTAAGGATTCGGGCTGCAAGCCGGGTGATTCGGTCGAAGCGTTCCTCGGGTGGGGTGTCGAGAACTTTCAGGGCGCGCAGGGAAGCGATGCGCTGGGATTCATTGGTGGGGACGGGGGCAAGGAGCATTGCGGGGCTTCTTCCTGAACGAGAATTATGATAGCCGATGCGTTGATTTCGTTCAGGATTCCGGAGGGGTTACCAGATGTAATCGCCGACTGTGACGATGCGCTTGTTAAAGCGATCTGCATCCTGCTGGAGCCATCTGTTAAGGGTTCTTCCTGCGGCGTCGAGACGTTGATAGCCGGATTCTTCACGTTTGCCAGCCTCGATGAGGGTAGTGTTCAGATGCTCAGTGCGCATGCGAATTCGCCGGGAGGAATAGGGGTCGTTGCAGGCGATCGCCGAGAAGGCCAAGGCGGCGGCGCAGCAGAGGAGGACGTGTCGTCTTAAGGAGGTCATGGTTTCCGCCTTTGTATACTCGACCGTGGCGGGGCGGTCGCATGAAGAATCGCGTTCCCGTGCATCAAACCCGCTTCCTTACGGGCGCGGCTCGGTTCGACGGGGCCCTGCCTTAGGTGATCTTCAATTCAAGCGGGGCGGGTTGCATCATGGATTGCACGCTGATGCGGCCGGCGAGGGCTCGGACGAAATTCGTGATGGGCTCCCTGCTGGTGGCATCGGCTCCTTCGAAGTTCGTGACCGGGGTGCCGGCATCGCCGGAGACGCGGATGTTGATGTTGATCGGTATCTCGCCGAGAAAGGGCACGTCCAATCGTTGGGCCGCTCTTTTTGCGCCGCCGCGGCCGAAGAGGTCGTATTCCTTGCCGGTGTCGGGGGCGATGAAGTAGCTCATGTTCTCGACGATGCCGAGGATGGGGACGTTGAGCTGTTGATACATGCGCAGGGCTTTGACGGCGTCGAGCAAGGCGACATCCTGTGGTGTGCAGACAACGACTGCGCCGGTCATGGGGAGGGATTGTGAGAGCGTCAGGGGGACGTCGCCGGTGCCGGGCGGCAGGTCGATGATGAGGTAGTCGAGTTCGCCCCAGTCGACCTGGTCGAGGAATTGCTTGATGACGCCGTGGATCATCGGTCCGCGCCAGATGACGGCGCGCTCAGGCTCGACCATGAAGCCCATGGACATCACACGAATGCCATGGGCGACGATGGGGAGGATTTTGTCGTCGCGGACCTTGGGTTTTTCATTTTCGATGCCGAGCATCTTGGGAATCGAGGGGCCATAAACATCCGCATCAAGGAGGCCGACTTTCGCGCCGTCGCGGTGCAGGCCGAGCGCGGCGAGGACGGAGATGGTGGATTTGCCGACGCCGCCTTTGCCCGCGCCAACGGCGATGGTGTTTTTCACGCCGGGCAGTTGGGCGGCGAGTTTCGGCGTGGCGCGGACCTGGGCCGACCATTCGATGTCGACGGCGGCCGCGCCGATGGCTTTCAATTCGCGCGTGATGTCCTTGCTGATCTGATCCTTCATCGGGCAGGCGGGGGTGGTGAGTTCGACATTGAGGCTCACGCGATCGCCTGTCACGTCAACGCGTTTGATCATGTTGAGGGTGACGAGGTCTTTGTGCAGCTCGGGATCCTGCACGCGGCGCAGGGCATCGAGGACGGATTCGTTGGATAGGCTCATGGGCAGATTATAGAGGGACGTTGCGGGTCCATGTGTTTTGCGTCGGATTAGCCGGCTGTGACGCCCGACTTTTTCGCCAAAGCGCTGAGGCGTTGGTAATGGTCCGCGCCTTCCTCGGCGAGTTCGTTGAAAAGATCGCGGATGCGCGATTCGGGAAAGTGGCGGCCGTTCTGGGCGTAGAAGCCAGCGGTCTTGCGCTCGGTTTCGAGGATTATGCGCATGGCATCGGCGAAGGCGGCGGCATCGCGGATGTCAAGCAGGCGCGGCCCGGTGACGACGAGGTCCTTGTCCTCGGGGGTCAGGACGAAATCCGTTTTTGGGTAGAGGTCGGCGATCAGCTCTTGAAGACGCTGCTTGTGGTCCTGTTCTTCGTCGGACATGGCGGCGAACGCGCGGCGGTCATCCTCGGTGGGGGCCTTCTCGGAGAGAATGAGGTAGCGATAGGCGGCGACGGTTTCGCCATAGGCGCCGATGGCGAGGAGCTTGTCGGGTCCGCGGGATGGGAGATGGTCGTCGCTCATGCAGACGATTCTCCGCGAGCAAAGGTCGGGATTCAAGTCGTGACGAAGGTAACGGGTGCGTAGGAACTGTTGTGGGGACGTCGTCGGCAAACGAAGCGCAGTCACACGGTTCCGACAGCGGACCCTACTGGGCGGTTGCAATGCCGGGTTGGCTTTCACCGGCGCGTTTCAAAGCATCGATCAACGACTGTGACGTGATGATCTCGGGAAGTATCTCGGGCTTGGCGGTGTCGCCGGGGCGGTAGATGACGAACACCGGCACGCCGCCGCGCTGAAAGCGGGCGAGGTCTTCCTTGATCTCGGGCACGGGAAGTGTGTAGTCGGCGGAGTATGCGACAATGTTGAGCGCCTTCATCACCGCGATTGTCTCGGGGGTTTCGATGGCGGTCTTGAGCATCGTCTTGCAATTTGCGCACCAGTCGGCCGTGTAGTCGATGAAAACGGTGTAACCACCCTTGACTGTGGCATGGGCGCGCTCGCGTTTGTAGCGCTTCCATTGGATTTTGTCTTTCGACCAGTCGGGTTTGTCGATGAGGTCGGCGACTTTTTCGCTGCTTATGGCGCGCTGGCCGGCGTCGATCAGATCGAGGCGTTCAATCTGTTCTTCGATGAGGCCGTCGATCGTGGCGAAGACGCGAAAGGGGAGTGACCAGCCGGCGACGAGAATAAGGAAGGCCATGCTGTAGAGCTTGGCCTTTCGCGCGGCGTCGTCGCCAAATTTGATCATGCCCTTGATCCATGCGGCCATGGCGACGGCGAGCAGGAAGATGAGGCTGAGCAAGAGCCCGAAGTCGCCGAGCTGACCGCGCAGGGGATTGAGCAGCCAGACGACGGTGCCGAGAAGAATGAAACCCATGCCTGCTTCAAAGGTGCTCATCCACGGGCCCGGTCGCGGGACGAATTTCAACCATGCCGGATTCGCTGCGAGGAGAACGAATGGCAGGGCCATGCCGACGCCGACGCAGAGGAAGATTCCCGCGCCTTGAACGGCGTTGAATCGACTGGCAGCGCCGAGTGCGGCGCTGAGGAATGGTGCGGTGCAGGCCGTGCCGAGGAAGGTGGCGAGGACGCCGGTGAAGAAGGCGGAGGAATAGCCTTCGCCTTCGGCCTTTTCGCCGAGCTTGTTAATCACCTGCGGCGTGAAGAGGGCCCAGACGCCGAAGAGGCTCATGGCGAAGGCGGTCACGACGGCGGCGAGGCCGAGTACGACGCGGGGATTCTGAAAAAGTTGGCCCCAGCCTTGCCCGCCAAGCGTGAAGAAGGCGGCGAGTACGCCGAAGAAGACGAGAATGCCGGCGGAGTAAGTCAGGCCGAGGCGGAAGATGCGGCCGCGATCTTCGTGCGATTGGCGGACGAACGAGAGAATCTTCAGCGAGATGACCGGTAGCACGCAGGGCATGACGTTGAGAATTAGTCCGCCGACAAATGCGACGAGCAGTGCGCCGAAATAACCAAAGGAGAGGAGCCAGTTCTGTAGCTGTGTCAACGATGACGGCTGGGAACCTCCATCGGCTGACTTCGGCGGGGTTGGGGCAGTCGGTGCGGCCGTTGCGCTAGGTGCTGAAAGCCACGGATCGTCTTTGGTCGGCGCCGGGCCGCCGGCCATTTGGACGGGGATTGTTACTTGCACGTGCTGCGGAGGAAAGCATGTCCCCGCGTCGGTGCAGATTTGATATTGCAGGACGCCGCGAATCCAGCGAGGGGCGTTGTTGGTTTTTTCATCGACGGTGATTGGGATTTTCAACTCGATCTTGCCGGAGTATTCGCTCAGTTTGCCGAGGCCCTTGTGGACGCGGTCGCGGCCCTTTGGATATTCCACGTCTCCGATGTCGAGGCCCGGCGTGTTTTCGAGAAAGAGAATCGCCGGGATCAATTCCCCGGGAGACGGCGTGTGCGATTGCATGTGGTGCCTGGCTTCGATGTCGATGGTGAGTGTAGCGGTTGCCTTCGCGCCGGGTTTGAGCGGGCCGTCCGCGATCGCACCGGCAACTTTGACATGCTCGGCCTTGTCGAGCGGTGTGGGCAGTGCATCGCGCGCCCGACTGAACAGTTCGGCGTTGGCTGGGTCGGCTTTGGTTCCCCTGGCTACGACGGGCAGCGATAGCGATAGCTCCGCATTGCCGGGGATGCACTCTTTCCTGCACATCAGCCAGTCGACGTTGACGGTGAGCGTGACCGTATCGCCGGGTCTGGCGGTGTCGAAGACTTTCACGGGCGTAATGAGAACGGATTTGCCTTCGAGGATGTAGGTTGTCTCCTCAAGCTCCTTGTCGTATTTGGCCAGCGGGACGGGGAAGAGGGTGCGGCCCGCGGTCCAGCCGATTGGGAGCTTCCAGTTGACGATCGTGGGCGCGCCGGTTCCGGGGCCGGGGCTGGTCCAGTAGATGTGCCAAGCGGTGTCGGTGTTTAGCTCTACGGCGAGGGTGATGGTGTCACCGGGGGCGACGGCCTTTCGGTCGGCAAAGGCTTGAGCGCTGACGGCTCCGGCCTTCTTGGGCTTGGATTCGGGAATCTCACCGAGGGCCGGTCCTACCGATAGGGTCGCGAGCAGCAGGAACGTTTTCAGAAGGTTTTTCGAAGTGGCGATGCTCATGGTTCTCCGGGTGCCAATGTTCGGATGAATTTGTGTCCAACTCCCCCATATTACCACTGGGCGGACGGGGCGATGCTGGGCCAATTCCACCGCATTAACCTGCAATCAACCCGTTTCGATTCCCATCGGCTTGACTGGGTTCCGGTAATACCGCCCGGGCAATTTTCTTGACGGCCTCGAACACAGGTTTATACTCCAGCGTAACTAAGGGTGGGCTTGTCCGCCCTTTTAACATAAATCCGGGTCGTGGCGGCTTTTCGGGCAGGCTGCTCGTTGGGCCGTCCTCAGACCAAATCAGAAAGGAGTTCGACTTCGCGCGTGCGAATGCGGCCGAAGGCGAATTCGAGGGACGCGTTCCCTCACATACTTGATCCTGACCTCGTCCGAATTTGAGACGAGGTTGACACCCCCAACAAGTGTCGGCGACCGTGTTCGGGCGCCGGCGAGTTGATCGGAACCGTGGATACTCGGCAACACGAAAGGAAACCCTTGACCGACGTTTCGAGAATGACGGGCCTCACCGATGAAGAGAATCGGCTTTGGCCGCACGGAATGCTCGCAACAGCGCGTCTCGTTCCTTTGATCGCATGAGTTTCACGCTCCGGTGCCGGGTGCATCGGATTCAAGTCCGGTTGGGCCTTCACCGCGGGTGATGTGGCACCGATTCACAATCGGTGAACATCCGCATCCATTTTTCACGCGCAAGTGGTGTTTGGGAATCCGCGCTTTGCGAATGAGGCGACGGCATGGTCGTCGCGCGCACGAGAACACGCACGCCGAGCTACGGCTCGCGGCTCAATCCGAGGCGCCTACTTGCTTATAGAAAGTGTGAAGTCATGGGACCGATGCAATTGGCACAGGTCTCGACGGGTATGGTCGCGATTTGGATACTCCTGGGACTGATCCTCGGCGGAGGCATGGTCTATGCGGCGCTGACGATGCAGGCCAAGGCCAAGAAGGACTCGGCCGATCAAGCGGCGGCGCGTGTATTGCAGGATGCGGAAAGCCGCGCGGCAGACATCGCCCGCAAAGCGGAACTGGAGACCAAGGCGACCTTCCTGAAGAGACAGGAAGAATTCGAAAAACAAACGGCGGTAACGCGGAACGAGATTCGCGAGGCCGAAAAGCGTCTGGATAAGCGCGAGGATCAACTCGAGCGGAAGATGGACGCCCTGAATATCAAAGAAAAGAACATCGAACGCGGCGAGATTCAAGTCCGTGAGAAACAGGCGCAGATCGACAAGAAGTATCAACAGGCTGACGAATACCTGACGCAGCAGAAGAACGAGCTTCTCAAGGTGACCGGGCTTTCGCCGGACGATGCCAAGAAGCAGCTCTTCTCCAAGCTGGAGCAGGAGCTTGAGCACGAATGCGCCGAGATCATCGCCAAGCGGGTGAACGAGGCGCAGGACGAGGCAGAGTCTCGCTCGCGGGATGTGGTCATCACGGCCATTCAGCGGTACGCGGCGGGCCATACCTCGGCCTCGACGGTCAGCACCGTCGATATTCCGTCGGACGAGATGAAGGGTCGGATCATCGGCCGCGAAGGTCGAAACATTCGGGCCTTTGAGAAGGCCAGCGGCGTGGACATCATTGTTGATGACACTCCGGGCGTCATTTTGATTACATGCTTCGACCCGGTGAAACGCGAAGTGGCGCGTCAGGCGCTCTCGAAGTTGATCCACGACGGACGAATTCACCCGACGCGCATTGAGGAAGTTGTCGAGGAAGTCCGTGGGAACGTGGAGAAGGAAATCGTCGAGCACGGCAAGAAGGCGGCGCTGGAGGCCAATGTGCAGGGTCTGCCCAAGAAGCTGATCGAACTGCTTGGCCGGATGAACTATCGCACGAGTTATGGACAGAACGTCCTGCGACACTCCATTGAGGTGGCGTACTTGTGCCAGGTCATGGCGGACGAGTTGGGACTGAACGGCACGCTTGCCCGTCGTTGCGGTTTGTTGCATGACATCGGCAAGGCCATCGACCACGAGGTCGAAGGCGGCCACCCGGCGATCGGCGAGGAATTGTGCCGCAAGCTGGGTGAGCGTGATGAAGTGCTCAATGCGGTGGCGGGTCACCACGGCGACGTGCCGGCGACAAGCCCTTATACGCCGCTGGTTGCGGCGGCCGATGCGATCAGCGCGGCCCGACCGGGCAGTCGCCGGGAGTCGCTGGAGCGTTACATCAAGCGGCTTGAGGAGCTTGAGCACATCGCGACGAGCATGAAGGGCGTCAAACAGGCGCATGCGATTCAGGCGGGCCGTGAGGTGCGCGTTATTGTCGATCCCGAGGATATCGATGACGCGAATGCCATGCGGATTGCGCGTGAAATCGCCAAGCGGATTGAGGCGGAAATGACGTATCCCGGCGAAATCAAGGTGACGTGCCTGCGCGAAGTGCGGGCCGTGGAGTACGCGAAGTAGCTTTCCGTCCTGTTGAGAATTGAAGCTCACGAAGCCCCGGGGCGCGTCCTCGGGGCTTTTTTTGCGCATTCGGCTAAAATGCCCCAACGATGAACGCACCCTCAAAATCCGTCTCTACTCAAAACCGCAATCCTCTGACCGTGATCGTCGATGCCTTCGACAGCATTTGGCTCGGCATTTTCCTGATCGTGCTGATCTTTCTCTACAGCGCGATAGGGTCGGCGGTGCCCACGTTTCGGCAGACCTTTGAGCTGACGGAGTTTCAATACTTCAACCATCCTGTTTTTGTCACGCTGATCGCGCTGTTTTGCATCACCCTGACGGTGACGACGCTGAGACGCATCGCGTTTAATTGGCGCAATGCCGGGGTGCTGACGGTACATACGGGGTTGCTCACGCTTTGTGGAGCGTCGGTTGTTTATTTCGGGCAGAAGATCGAAGGCGATGTCTGGCTCGATGCGCCCAAGGTGCAGATTCTCTCCATTGACCGCATGAGGCGTGATCCGGAATCGGCCGTCATTGGTGAAGTTGTCGCGACCAAAGGCGAAGCGTGGGACACCGACATCCCGATGCTCGGCGGCAAACATCGGGTGGAAGTGCTCGATGTGAAGCATTCCGGGCTGACCACGGGCCACAGTGTCGAGTTGAAGTTTTCGGCCGGCACAACGGAATTGCCGACGCCGATCACACTGACGAGCGAGACGAAGGAGACCATGGTCGCCAAGTTGAACGATCGCCTCGCCGTGCTGCTCAAGCCGTCGGCGGTGACAGATTCGTTTTATGACGAGACCACGGCGCTCCTGGAAATCACCGCGGGCGGACATCGCGATGGATTTGAGATTCCGTCTCTGCCGTATTACGCCGAACGATTCGTTGAGGGCGTGGAGCCGATCGTCGATACCGACGGCAAACCCGTTGCATCCGACCGGACGAAATCGGTCGCGCTGTTCGAGCGATTGTGGATGCCGATCGACCTTCGAGACGATGCGCGAGCGAGCAGTGCGGATTGGGGGTTCACGGTGTCGATTGATGGCTATCTGCCCTATGCGCGACTCGACCCGCGGCCGATCTCCGGAAACGGCCCGTTGATGCCGATCATGCGAGCCAAGCTGGACTCCGGCGAGAAGAGCGAAAGTGACTGGCTGGTGGCGCAGATGCCGGAACGGTCGCTGATCGAGTTGGAAGGCCGGGCGGTGGCCGAGTTTCGCTGGGTGGACGCGGCGACGTCGGTTGATCCGGAGTGGACGCGATCGGTCGACGGCAGCCACGTGCTCGAAGTATTCGTCAAGGATAAGGACATCCGCAAGACGTTTGATGTGAGCGAGGGGCAAACAATCTCGGTCGACGGCACGGATTACAAACTCACGGTTCAGGAGCTTCGCCCGAATTGGCCGCTGATGTCGCCGGGGTTTCAGAATGCCCGGACGCCGATCGCGCTCGTGTGGGTCGAAGGCGGAACCAAGGGGGCATTTCAGCGGAGCGTGATGCAGCGGTATCCGAAACTGAATCAGGACCGCGACAAAGAAGGCAAGAAGATCAATGCCGACGGTAGTCTCGTCGATGACAACATTGAGTTGAAGTACATCGATGCTTCGCGCGACTGGTTCACGATTGTCGCCGGTGAGAGCCTCGCGCCGATGGTGATTCACACGTTGCCGGGCGGCAAGCGCACGCTGCAGAAACTGGAGGCGAACACGCCATTTTCGCCGGCCCCGCGCGTGCAGTTGACGATGTCCGACTACATTCTGCGGCCCGAGTTTGTGACGCAGCCGACGGTGATCCCTCCGCGTAATCGCCGCAGCCTGCAAAGCGTCCGGCGAGGCGAGTCCCTCATTCGGGTCGTGCTTACGGGCAAGGACGGAAAGTGGACGAAACGCGTGTGGGTTCCGTTCAGCATTTACAACACCGATCACGACGGCACACGGCCGACCGTGGTTTCCGACATTCCGGGCGTCGGGGATGTCCGGCTGGTCTATGGGCGAACGAAGCGCATTTTGCCGGCGCGGCTGGCTCTTGAGCGACTGCATACGGAGTATTACCCCGGCCGTCAGCAGGCAAGCATGTGGTCCAGCTATTTCCGACAGCAAGACTTGGAAACCGGCGTCGTTCTGCAGTGCAAGGCATGGCTGAACAATACGGCCCGGGTCGGTGAATGGACTCTGTTTCAGTCGCAGGCGCCGGCTGATGGCAAGAGCTGGACGGTGCTGGGCGTTGGCAATCGGCAGGGGGTCTATTCGATGGGCTTCGGTTGCCTGCTCATTTCACTTGGCATGATCTATGCGTGGACGATCAAGCCGATCCTGGTCGAACGACGCAAGAGGAGGTTCGCACAGATGAACCAACACGATGCGATGGACGAGTCGAACATTCCAAAAGAGCCGGCTGCGAAACCCCGACGTGAGGCGGCGACGGTCGCACTTCTGGCCGCGTTGCTTATTGGCAGCTCGGTTGCACGTGCCGCGGATATGCCGGACGCGGCGGCGAATCTGGCGGCCATTGCCGGCCAGATTGACGTTTCAAAGCTGAGTTCCATCGCCGTGCAGCATAGTTGGCGGTATGCCACGGTGGATTCGTGGGCCCGCGATGCGATCAAAAGCATCCACGGATCGAAGGCGTTTCACGATCTCGATCCGGTGCTTGCAGCGTTCGAGTTGATGTTTAACGGCACTGCTTATCACAAGGAGCCGGTGATTTACGTCAAGGATCTCGCCGTGCTGAAGGATCTGATCGCGCACCCAGTGACACTGCCGGAGGACGAGCGGCGGCGGATTCTGACGACCAAAATGGTGAGTTACGATTTTCTGCGCTCGCCGATCGTGGCGGAGCGGATCAAGCAGCTTTCGGGCGATACATTGCGTAAGACGGCCATGGATCGGCTGCAGACGGCCATCAATATGTATGAATCCATCGGCTTTACGCTCAATATCGTGCCACACGCGAATGGGCAGCCCGATGCTCCGTGGTCGCCGTTGCTTGCGGCGTCTGCCATGTCGTCACGCGGGGACACCGGTCTGACCGACGAGCAAACGCTACGAGTGAGTGATCTGGCGATGAAGATGCGGCTGGCGTGGACCAAGCGCGATGCCGCGGCGATCAACTCGTCGATTACCGATCTGGAGCAGACGATGCAATCGCTTGCGCCGGCGGGCGTCTATCCCAGCGCCGAGTCCCGCTCGAAGGAAGTCACATATCGGCGATTGAACCTCATGCGCTGGGCGTGGGGCGTGTACATCTTTGCATTCTTCGTTTCCATCTTTGCGGTTGCCACGGGGTATCCGTGGGTTCGCTGGTTCGGACTGGTTTTCCTGATCGCGGCGGTCGGCCTTCACGGCTACGACATTGCGCTGCGTTGGGCGGTGATCGGGCGCATCCCGGTGGCGAACATGTATGAAGCGGTGACGTCGTCGACGTGGATTGGGGCGATGCTGGGGCTTCTGCTGGAATTGACCATGCGCAAACGAGTGTTTTTGCTTGGGTCGGCCTTGCTTGGATTTATCTCGCTGGCCTTACCTGAGTTGCTACCCGATCAGGTCGACAACAAACTCACGACGATGATGCCGATCCTTGATGACATCATGCTTCGCATTCACACGGTGTTGATTATTTCGAGCTATGCGGTGATCACGCTGGCGTTCGGCGTTGCGAATTGTTATTTGTTTGTCTCTGCCTTACGCGACCGGGTGCCTCTTGCACAGAACACGATCGGGGCACAGTTCGGCGTACTGGCCGCCCTTGCAGCCATCAAGCTCGACTGGATTCAGGGTTCTCGACCGGAGATGTATCTCCTGGCGTTCGCGTCGGCGGCGCTTGGCGGGGCATTCGTAGCCCGTGGGTTGAGCGGCGTGTTTCTCAAGGGTACTCCGAAGCTTGCCACGGCCGGCTTCAGCGCGGGGGACTTTCCGGTGAAACGGTCCGTGCTGGAGGAATTTGATTTCTCCCATCGCGTATTGATTTACACGGCCACGATTTCGCTCTTCGTCGGTCTTGTACTGGGGGCGGTGTGGGCGGACTATTCGTGGGGGCGGCCGTGGGGGTGGGATCCGAAGGAGGTCTTCGCCCTTTGCACGTGGCTGATCTACGCCATCCTGATTCACGCGAAGTTCGTTACCCGACGCGGGCCCTTGTGGACCAGCGTACTATCCGTGGTCGGCTTCGCGGTGATGCAATTCAACTGGTGGGTTGTCAATTTCTACATCGTGGGCTTGCATAGCTACGCCTAGGCGGCCTACAAATAAGGCGAAGAGGGCGTCTTATGAATCGCTGGATTCCGGGGATGGTGTGCGGCATCGTGATCGGACTTGCCGGGTCGGTATGGGCCTTGGACGACACCAAAGGCGGCATCAAAGGCAAGGAAAAGGCCGCGGACACCAAGAAGACCGCCGACCTGTCCGACGTTCCGGCTGATGAAAATGCCGAGGCGAAGGAACTGAAGAAGCTTGGTGAGAATTTCAAGGCCTTCCGTACGGCTCATTTCTCGGTGTTGCACGATGTCACGGACACCGAGGTCAAGGCTTTCAGCACGGCCATCGAGAAGACGTATCGCTCAAATCTGAATTACACGCTTTCGCTTGATATCGTTCCGAAGAAGCCCGAGAAGAAACTCATCATCTTTTATTTCGCGCAGCATCCTGAATACAACGAACACTCCAAGGCGCTCGGCAAGGGGGAGCGGCCCCAGACGCAGCCGGGCGTATTCTTTCCCGACATCAACCGCAGCATGTTTTATGACTTTCGCAATCAGGACTCCTTCAAGAAGGCGCGGGAGGACGCAGAGGCCAAAATCACGGAGTTGAAAAAACAGTTACAGGGCAAAGTTTCCAATGACGCGCGCAAAGGCATCAACGAGCAGATTCGCGCCGCCAAGGCGCAAGCCAACGCCTCCGGAGTGCAGGGCGGCGGGTACACCGAGGAAACAGTACAGCACGAAGTTGCGCACCATGTCTTGTGGAACGTCGGCCTGCACAACCCCAAGAGCTTTTTCGCGAACCCCCGCTGGTTTGCCGAAGGCACGGCCATGATGTTCGAGACGGCCGGCACGGGAAAAGCCTCCAACATCGGGGCGGTGAACAAAAAGCGGTTGACCGATTATCAAGCGTTGGAGAAAGCAGGGAAATTGAAAGAACTGAAGGAGTTCGTGTCGCACCCGGAGTTGTTCAGCGACCCGAACACGGTGGCCGACGCCTACTCCCAGGCGTGGGCCCTGGCGCATTACCTGAACCGGACAAAGCGGCCACGGATTAAGGTGTATGTTGATTTGATTAATTCCCGGCCTGCGGACTTCGAGCCAAGCCCTGAAAAAGACCTGGCCGCCTTCGAAAAGGCCTTTGGCAAACTTGACGAGAAATGGACGCGGCAGTGGAAGGATTGGATGAAAAACGTCCGTTGACCTGCCTGGCGCCACTCCTCGCGGCCCTTTCGGGGGCCTTCATTTTGTAACAACTGATACTTGTGGTAAGATGGCGGAATCAGGCCGGGCCGGGCCTTGTGGGGTTTGGACTGATTCGCCTATGCCGCACTTCCGGCGAGTTCAACACGCGCGTCCGGCGTTCACGCTCATTGAGCTGATGATCGTCGTGGCGATCGTTTCGGTTTTATTGGCGATTTTGTTGCCGGCGCTGAGCGCGAGCCGTCAGGCGGCGCTTGATCTTCGATGCCGCAGTCAATTTCGAAATGTGACACAGTCCTTTGTGGCGTTTGCCAGTGACACAAGCGGCGTGAATCGTGGCGACAGTGAAAAGCTTGATCGCCTGTTTCGTATTGAGGATTTTCAGGAGTCGATCTATCGGATTCATGAATTCTGGGAAGGGCCGATCGTTGCGCGCTCCACTTATTCCGTCAATTTGCCGCCGATGTTTTGCCCAGCAAGCCCCGCGAAAATGGAACGGCGCAGTGGAATCCCATGCAGCTCGGGCGCGGTCGCGCCGCAGAAAAACGTAAGCGTGGGGTTCAACAAGCGTTTGGAGACCAAGAGTAAGGTCGTGAATGGTACTCTTACCGGTGTGAAGGCGTACCTCGGTGAGAAGATTTTGCAGTTCCCGGATGTGCCATTGCTGCTCGATGTAGAGGGTGAACTCGCCGTTTCGCGCGGAGTAATTCCCTACTACGCCGCGCCTCCGCTTCCGAAGGATGCCGGACCGGACATCTATCTGAATGGCAAGTACTGGTTCCCGTCGTTCCGCCATCGAGGCAGCGTCAATGTCGCATTCGTCGGCGGCCACGTTCTTTCCTCGCGCCAGCCGCTCAATGAGCCGTGGTGGCGATGGAATTACCAGCCCGACTAGCTGATTTTGCCTTCCGGCCGTGTTTCTTTTTGCACTCCCCTCTGTGTCTTGTGCTACACCACGATGGGTTCCATTCGGCTGTGGCCAACGTTTTTCCGCTGCCATTGGGGGCGAATGCCGATTCGTCTTATCGAGGCCGGATGGCACGCGAATTGCTTGGAGTGGGATTCCATAGGTCGGTATGGCCTTTACTGGGACCGTTTGACAAGATAGGAGAACACTGATGACTTCCATGCACTTGAAGATTCTGACGTTGGTACTGCTGACTCTGCCAGTGGGAATGCTCGCCCAGACGCAGGGATGCGACGTTTCGGCGCTGACCAATTTGCTGTCGGCACTTTCCGTGAGTCCATCCGGCGACAACAGCCAGGATGACAGCTCGATGGATGATAACTCGATGGATGACAACTCGATGGATGACGACGGAAGCGATGACGTTAACGATGATAATGACGGGCAAGACGACGATGGCGGGCCGGCCGACGTCGAACTTGTTGCGAATCTGACCGGCGCGCCGCCTTCCAGCGGTCACGCACGGTACCGCGTCATCGGCGCCCGCATTCGGCTGGACATTGAAGTGGAGGGCGCGACGCCTGGCTCGGTGTTCTCCATCATGGTCAACGGCGTTTCGGCCGGCGACCTGACGATCGACACGTCGGGTGAGGGTGAGGTTGAGTTTGACACTCAAACTGAGATGGAGCCCGACCATACGCCGTGGCCTGCCGGGGTCGATCCAAACCTTGCAGTCGGCTCGGTGATCGAAGTTGGATCGCTTTCCGGTTCGCTGGCGGTCGGTCCGTAGGCACGGATTTTCATCCTGCTCCGGACTTTCCGGAGTCCGAATCAAATAGGCAAGGCACGGGCGATGGAAAGTCGTCCGTGCCTTTTTCCATGAAACGAAGTTTGGAATTGCGCGTTTGTGAGGATCAGCGTCGCCGTCGCCGTCCAGCGCCGATGAGGCCGAGCATAATGCCGGTCACTCCCAGGCCGGCGCCGACGCCGCAGTTCTCCATTCCCTGTTCCAGCGACCGTGTCTGTTTACGACCGGGTCGGACGGCTGCCGGAGGGGAGTCGGTTATCGCCGCATTCGACGCTGGAGGCAGGTCGCAGGCATCGCCGCGGCCGTTGTTGTTGGAGTCAAGCTGATCGGCGTTCGGACGCCGCGGGCAGTTGTCGCAGACGTCTCCGACCTTGTCGAGGTCTGTGTCAACCTGATCGTTATTGGCGTTGTTCACGCAATTATCGACGCAATCGGCCCATCCGTCAGAGTCGCGATCCAGGTCGGATACACCGCAGCCGCAAGTGCCTGCGTGCGTCTTGTTCGAGTCGGTGGGGCATCCGTCGCAGGCATCGCCGGCGCCGTCGCCATCGGAATCCGTCTGGTTCGAGTTCGCGACGTCGGGGCAGTTGTCATTGGCGTTCTGCACGCCATCGCCGTCGGTGTCGATGAATCCAAGGTCGCAAACATTGCCGATGCCATTGTTATTGGCATCTTCCTGGCCAGGGTTGAAGTTGGCGGGACAGTTGTCGATGCAATCGGCAACGCCGTCGAAATCGGTGTCTGGTGCGGGAACGCCGCAGCCGCATGGGCCGGGCGTGTATTCCGCGGGATCGTCAGGGCAACCGTCACAGGCATCGCCGACGCCGTCGAAGTCGCGATCGTTGTTGGTGGGGTCGAAGTCGAATGGGCAAAGGTCGCATTCGTCTCCCAGACCGTCGTTGTCCTGGTCGGCCTGCGACGGATTGGGGTAATAGATGCAGTTATCAACCGCATCGTCAATGCCATCATGATCGGAGTCTACGGCAACCGCCAGACCCGGCATCATGAGAACCATTGTGCAGGTACAGACTCCAAACCGTGCCCAATTGCGAAGTGTAAACATCGTGGTTTCCCCTTTTTTTTTGCGCGAATTGCGAGGTTCATCCGCTGCCGATTGACTCGCCGCCCTCCGCGACAGATTCGCATTATAGGGGATTTGGCTTTGGCAAAAAAGGTCAGGCGACGATCATCTTTTCCGTTTGTTGGGATTCCGGCGACGTTTACCACAGACACCCGGGAGGCTCAGCATCACGCCGGCTGCGCCCAGCCCCGTGCCGATGCCACTGGCCTGCAAACGCAGATCGAGCGACGTCGGCTGCTTCCGGCCGGTTCAACTCGCGTGAGTTTGCTGACAACCAGGAGATCATTACTCCATGGGGATGGCCGGTCGCGGAAGATGCAATCAAACGGTCTGGCTAGGCTTGGGGAAGTCGAAGATCGTTGGAATCCAGAATCGCATCAAATGCGAACCCCGCTGCACGGATGTTTTCAGCCGCGCCCTGGCCACGATCCACAACCGCCACGATCCTTTCAACGGTCGCGCCGGAGTCTCGGATGACCTTCGCAGCTTCGAGAACCTGGCCTCCGGTCGTGGCAATGTCCTCGACAAGCAGCACGACGTCGCCCGGCGCGAGCTTTCCCTCATACATTTTGCTTGTGCCGTAATCCTTCTTGGCATTTCGCATGATGACGAAGGGTAAGCCGCTTGCCATGGATGCGGCGGCCGCGAGTGCGACGCCGCCGAGTTCAGCGCCGGCGATGAGCGTGGTGCGCGCGGTTCGACGTTGGGCAAGGAGTTGCCCCAGTTCGGAGAGGATGTCCGGTTGGGTCTCGAAGAGATACTTGTCGACGTAGAACGTGGATTTCTTGCCAGAGCGCAGGGTGAAGTCCCCTTCGAGGTATGCGACGGCCCGGATCCGCTCGGCGAGCTGGTCATGCGTCATACGTTGATCTCCGCGCGGCGCCGCTTGATTTTGGCATAGCGGCGACGATAGTCGGCACCAACGTGATGCTTCAGGAAATCATCGACCTGTCGCGGGGCGAGGCCCACGTATGCGGAATGGGTCAATATCTTATCGAGCCGCACGCGCGAGAACGCCTTGTCGGAGCGCAATCGGTCGATCAGGTCATTGGGCCGGCCGTGTTGTTTGACCTCCGCTCCGGCCGCATGCGAATGCACTCGAATCCGTTCATGCAAGGCCTGTCGGTCGCCGCCGGATTTCACCGCTGCCATGAGGATGTCTTCGGAGGCGATAAAAGGCAACTCGGCATTGATGCGGGCTGCGATGACCCTGGGGTTCACGACCAATCCACCTGCGACTCGCGCTGTGATCTGAAGCATGCCATCGGTTGCGAGGAACACTTCGGGAATGAGAAGTCGCTTATTGGATGAATCGTCGAGTGTCCGCTCCAGCCATTGCTCCGCGGCGGTCTGAAAGCCCGAGGTCGCGAGGCTGATCACGAAACGGGCCAGGCCCGTGGCGCGTTCGCACAGCATCGGGTTGCGCTTGTAGGGCATCGCGGAGCTACCGACCTGCGCCCGCTCGAACGGCTCTTCGATTTCCTTGAGGTTTGCCAGAAGTCGAATGTCGTTCGCGAATTTATGCACGCCGGCGGCGATGTTGGCGAGTGCGGCGACAACCTGGGCATCGACCTTGCGCGAATAAGTCTGCCCCGTTATCGGTTCGCAGGCGGCGAATCCCAGTTTTTTGGCGACGAGCGTTTCAAGTCGGGCCACTTTTGTCGCGTTGCCGTCGAACAGTTTTAGAAAGCTTGCCTGAGTTCCGGTTGCGCCACGGATACCGCGGAATCGCAGCCCTTCCATCAATCGGGACACTTCCTGCAGATCACGCATGAAGTCCCAGCACCACAAACTGATACGCTTACCAACCGTGGTGAGTTGAGCCGGTTGATAGTGGGTAAAGCCCAAACAGGGGAGCGCGCGATAGGCCCGGGCTTGCCGGGCCATTGCATCGACGACCGTCACCAACCACTGCTGGAGGATGCCCAAAGCCTCGCGCATAAGGATCAAGTCGGCATTGTCCACAACATCCATGCTCGTGGCGCCCATGTGCAAAATGCCGCGAGCCGATGGGGCTTCATCGGCATAGGCGTGAAGGTGGGCCATCACATCGTGTCGGAGTCGACGCTCGTGCGCGGCCACGCGACGCAGGTTGACCCGATCCACCGCTGTGCGAAGCGCGCGAATCTGGGCCGCCGTAATCGGCAGCCCCATTTCTCGCTCTGCTTCGGCGAGTGCCAGCCAGATGCGTCGCCACGTGCGCGCCCGTCGCATGGGTGAGAACAGGGCCGCCATGTCGGCCGAGGCATTTCTGGCAACCAGCGGACTGGCATAGACATCGTCGGGCGTGTTTCGAGGCGTGGCCATGGCTCAGTCGCCCAAGTCCATGAATTTGTGCAGGAACGCCTCGTACTCGACCTGGAACCCTTCGAGATCGTCATTGATGTAGGCACGGAACACGGCCTCTCCAAGCGTCATGCCGCCTTCCGTATCCGCCGCCAACATCGCGTTGGCCTTTCGGAGCATGTCGTCGGTTCCGAGTTCAGCGAGCAATGTGCGAAATGAATCGTAATAGGGGTTCTCCTTCTTCTGCCGCATAAGGAAAACGATCAGTGCCCATTCCTGCGAATAGTAGTTTCGCACTTGCACGGCCTTTTTTTGCACTTCGAGGCCCGCGTGCGTGTTAAGTATTTCCTTTAACGGGATCAGGCTCTTACCGGTGAGCGCCTCGCGCAGGCCCGGGGAGCGCAGGGGGTTTTTCGTCGGTGTGAACGTGGGCCGATTGTTTTCATCGAGCACAAAGGCTTCGAAATAGCACGCCAGGCCTTCATTCAGCCATGCCGGCACTTCGCGCGGCCTGGTTGCTTCCAGATATTGATGCAACCCTTCGTGGGCAAGCACAGACAGCGTGCTTCGTTGCGTGTCGTAATGCGACACGGTGATTCCTCGTTCCGAGTATCCGCCCGAACGAATGCGTTTGTAGATTGCGGCGCGCGTTGGTGCAAACTCTTCGGTGAATCGCTCCCATTGTCGGCGCGTGCCGAATAAATAGGCCTCGCATTTTTCCTGTGCCGAAAGCGGCATGACGTGTTTTTCATATTCGGCGCGGCAAGTCTCCATGAATGCCGGCAAGGCAGCGATGAACGGCTTGGATCGGCAGGTTGTGTAGAGCACATAATGGTCCGACGAGAGTTTGCTTCCTTTCGCTCCTTGGTACGCCCAATCCTCGGTCGTGAACGCGATCGGCGGCGGCGCTGTGCTCTTGCAGCCCGTCGTGGCGAGCACGGCAAGCGTAATAACCCCCAACAGCGTTCGACGTGGAGAATCTGCTCGTGTCATGCGGCCATATGCTAGGCCGTTGGGGCGAATTGGCAAATGATGAGGATTAGGGCGAGTTCGGCTTCACAAAGCCCGGCAGGTGCATCTCGTGTCCGGCGTTGATGCTTTCGATCATGCGCACAATGATGGGCGAGCGTAATGCTTCGGTACGGGCGGCCGGGTAGCCGATCTTGGCGAAGTCAATCAGCGATTGCCCCGTCGTGTGACAATCGGAGCAATGAAGCGCCTTGGGCCGTTTGAGGGGATGAACGGCGTCGAGAAGGGCCTTCCGGCTCTCGCCTGTCGCCGAGTCGCGGCGATCCAGGAAGGCTCTGACGGCCTGCTCGGTGTTGGGGTGCATTAACATCGGCCCGCGTGGTGATGCAGTCGCCAGTGCAAGCTTTGCCCCATACTCGCCGCGGAAATGCTTGGGCAGCGCCTCCCGACCGGACGCGAGCAGCTTTGTGAACGCCTCGCTTGTGGCTCGGACAGCGGAAAAGTGATCGGCCAGATCCTGAATGGCCGGCGGGTTTCCTGCGCCGATGGAGGCTCTGTTCAAGAGTCGGACGAGTTTCTCTTGCAAGGTCTTCAGGGCGGCCTCATCGTCGGGCTTGGGTGGCGTACCAAGTAGCAACCCATAAGCCTCCAGGATCGCCGGCGAGCTTTGCGGCTGACCATTGGCGAGGTCATACCAGAGGACGTCCAGCGGGACCTTCTCGGTCTGCATGTGGCAGACGCCACAATGCATGCTCGTTGCGTGCATGTTTAAGAAGGCACGCACTTCCTTTCGCTTCGAGTGCGGCAACGGCGCATGACAACCCGATTGCGTGCAACCGTTGAATTTGTCCGGCTGAATCCAGCCGTCCACGCGGTGGTAATGGGCCAGGGGCGTTCGCGGATTGTCGGAGACTTCAAATCCGCGCCAGGCGGCGCGCTCCGTGTCGAGCAAGGCACGATCCATCTTGACGGGGATGTTGGTGAGCTGCTCGGGTGTGCTGCTTCTGGCGAGGGACGAAATCAGATACCACACTGCCGACAGTGTCAGGTAGAGAATGAGTGCCATCAGCAAGGTGGCGTAAATGCGCGAAATTGTCTTGCGCACGCGTCGATACCAGCGCTTCGAGGCGGAGATTGAATGGATCGTGGGAATGCCGTCAGGCTGGTTCATTTGGCTTCTCCTGCGGCATAAGTCCCAGATCGCGGGCGACTTCTTCCACCAGTTCGCTGTGTTCCTCCACAAGTTTATCGAGCGGTGTATCGCCCGTGATCGTGGCGGGCGAGAGCGGGAAGACGCGAGGCGCGAGGATTACGTTGTAAATATGCAGAATGCCGACGTGAATGACGGCGAGAAACGCTTCATAGGTATGGGCAATGGTTGAGAGGTTGAACACGCGGCCGCCGAACAAACCGCCCAGCCAGTGCGAGGCATACTGTTCGCCCCAGAGAATGGCGCCGGTGATGCCGAGGAGCATGGTGCCCCAGAATACGCCGAGGTATTCGAATTTCTCCGCAGGACTGAAGCGGCCGAATGTCGGTCGTTCCTTGCGCAGGAACAACAAGCAGGCCAGGAGTTGAAATGTTTTCTTGACGTCGACCGGTGAGATCCACATGGGCAGCGACGTGAAGGCTTTTCTGTAGGCGTTGGTGTGACCCTCTGCCATTCTTTCGCGTGCACATGAGAGGAATACGAAGAACACGATCACCATGTGGATCATGAACCCGACAACCAGGAATATGCCTGCCCAGTGATGGATGATTCGCGCCATTTGCAATCCGCCGAAGACGTTCACCATCGCCTCGGCCCATGCACGATCAGCGAATTTCATTGGGAATCCGGTCATGACCAGCAACGTGAACAACACGGTGAGGATCCAGTGCTGCACGCGGTGGTGCGGCTTGAAACGCTTGAGCCGTTCGCGTCCGCCCGGGTCGGCCAATAACGTCCGGGCCAATCCGCGAACGCGATGATCTTCATGCTGCTCCCGGCCCACGATGATTTGAACCAGTTCAAGCAGCACGAGCAGCGCCGACGGCCCAAAGGTCAAGATCGTGAGCACAATAAACGTTATGGCGAGAAGGTATTCCATCGATCCGTGCGCTGTCGGCAGATCGAGGTGGACGGCCGTCGCGGCGATGCTCTTGTCGGCGCCAGGGTGGCAGTCGGTGCTGCGGCAGGAATCGGCAAGTCGCACCGGGTTCACGGGTGACAGGGCGTTGCTTTTTCCGAGCATTCGATGAGCGTTGTCGCCGGCGCTTACGTGGCATGAGAGGCAGTTCGCCGCCGTGTCATCGCCAAGCAGGGCCGCCTTGCCATGAAAGCTTCGAACGAAGCTTTTTACTGTGTCCGGCATGTCGTGCGATTTGTTGATCAGCGGATCGCTGTGACAGACGGCGCACACCTGCGCCAACTCCAGTGGCGGGCGGGCCGGCACCAACCTTGATGCGACGTGACGCAGAAAATATTCGGTATCAAGCGGAGCCGCTTCCTTGTGGCAAACATCGCACCGGTCGAAGACATGACTCGGCATACCACGAACGCGCGGAATCGCCTTTGCTGGATCGCGAAAGATCGGTTCATCATGGCAATAAAGGCAGTTTGACTGGTCTGGGGAAAGCAGCGGCCCCTTGTTGAACTGCAATTTGGAAAGCACGTCGCCTGTGTGCGCGCTTTCCTGCAACATGCGTTTTACATGGGCGTGGCTGAATTCACGCGCCAAGCCCGACTGATTCGCGAGGTGACAGGCGCGGGCGCAGTCGACCGGAGAAACGGTCTTGTGCGGAATGACTGACACTTCGGATCGATCGTGGCAGTCCGTGCAGCCCAGGCGTGCATGGGGGCCTCGGCGGTGATTTGAATAATCCGGGTCGGCGAAAAACAGGTGTAGGCGAGAGGTCTCAGGATCGAGGCGGCTCAATCCGCGAAATTGGTGGCAGAGGAGGCAGTTGTCCGGATCATCTGCGGAAGAATCCGCAGCGAAGATCCCCGTGAGCAATCCGGCGACCAAAAAGGCGATTCGACGAACCTTTTGCGACACCATGGTCGTTATTATGGGGTGGTAGGGGAGTGCCGCCAGTCGAATTCCTGCTCGGTGGGCTTGAATTTTCGCAAATGGAGGGTGCATTGGTCAGGATTTCATGGCAATTCGCGGGCCGTTGGGCTACCCGCATGGGGTGACATTTCGCGTCCAGTGGGTGTGGACCCAGCCGCAGCGAGTAGCGGAATCCCGCGCAATGGAGCGGCGTCTTGAAAACGCTCATTTCGCCCTGAATCGCCGCGAATCCGTTGAAAACGCCGTTGATGGGTCGGTGACGACCGAGTGGCACGCAAACTGCCATAAGGTTTGGCGACACCATTTCGGACCGGTGCGATCCATCTGTCCGGTAGCTGCCGCTGAGCGGTCTCGGTGGCCAGTTCTTCGTGCGAGGAGTCATCAACATGTCTAAGTTCCCCCGAAAGTCCTCCCTTCATGCGATGATTGTGATCGGATTGTCACTGCCGATTTTCCTCGGGATGACCGGCACGACCGGCTGCCCCGTTGTGCCTCCACCCGATGATGGCGGCGGTGGCGGCGGGGGTGGTGTAACTCCCGGAGACTCGGGCGTAACTGGCAAATTCAAAGGTGCCAGTGTTTGCATGCAGTGTCATAGCAATATTCACACTGACTGGGTGGGGACCCTTCACTCCAAAGCGCTAGAGACGCTTGAAGCCATCGGTCAGGGCACCAATGCGAATTGTCTCGGTTGTCACACGGTCGGCTTCGGTGAAGAAGGCGGCTATGTCGATCGAGCCACCACGAATTCCCTGGCTGGCGTCCAGTGCGAGAATTGCCACGGCGGCGCGGCCGAGCACGCGATGAATGCCAGCGACGAGTCACTCCGCCCGAAGGTCAGCATCATGGCGGACGTGTGCGGCCAGTGCCACACTGGCGAAAACCATCCGAATTTTGAGGACTGGGGCATGTCCAAGCACGCCGCCGTTGAGCCGGAACTGGTACCGGCCTTTGCTGCGGGGACCGCAGGCCGCCTGAATACGTGCGGCAAGTGCCACTCGGGCGACTTCTTCTACAGGAGTATCCTGAAAGGTGAGACCGTTCCGGATAATGCGCTGGCTGGTTTGGCCAGCGAGCAAATGGCCGGCATTACTTGCGCCATCTGCCACAATCCGCATGCCAAGACGGGTAATGCGGCAACGCCGGAAGACGGGCGCGACTATCAACTGCGCTTCCCGCAGATCGCCTTCACGACACCGACGACCGACCTGACCATGGCCCAGGACCGCACACGATTTAATCTTTGCGGCCAATGCCACCACACCCGCGACCGCGTCTGGACCGACTCCTCGCGCGAGCCGCACCCCAGTGATCAGGCGAATGTCTTCTTTGGCGAAATCCCATCGCCCGCGATGTTCCCTGATCCGATCGTGCCGCCGCGAGCCTCGGTTCACTTAAATGCGGCCGAGCAGTGCTCGACCTGCCACGTGGCCCGCAAGCCGATTGTGGAAGGCGTCGCCCCTGCCGTCTCTGGTCACACGTTTGAAGTGACCTACATCGGCTGCGTGCAGTGCCACGGGTCGGAGGAGGCGGCAGAATCGAAACTGAACGGCCTGAAGGCAGAGATCGATGTACGCTTGGCTCTGGTCGAGGAGGCGTTGGAGGCATGGTCGGCCCGCCCGGCGCAGGTGACATGGTGCGGCGCCTTGGCGGCTGCTACCGGATGCGCGTCGGTCGAGCACTGCTGGGAATTTACCAGCGAGTGCGGCCCCAAGAACGATGCCGGCGGTCAAGGCAAGATTCCGAACAACATCAAGAAGGCCCGCTACATCCTCTACTACGTTCGAGAGGGTGGCGGCAGCGGTGCACACAATCCTGACTTTGTCCGCGAAGCCCTGATGATCGCCGAGGAATTGGCTCTCACCGCTCCAGACGTTCCATAACCCGGCTCATACTCGCTTCGCTCCCGGCTCACTCGCTCCGGGAGCGAAGCAATGGGCAAGATGGAGATTCGTGCATCAAGGTTAAATACTTACGGAAGGCAGTGGTGAAATAATGGCTCATGTCGCATCTACAACCCAACGTGCTCGGCGATTTCTAGGAGTCCTCTACTCGGCCGCCATACTGTTTACCTGCCTTGCGATGACTGGAACCGGCTGTCCCTTTGGTGCGGCACCGCCCATTGTTCCTCCGCCCACTGAAGAACCTGCATTCAACAACACGACGGATCGCGGCAATGCCAATGCGACGTTCATCGGCCGCGATGCATGTGCCACCTGTCACCCCGGCATCGCCGATACGCATCGCATTCATGGACATTCGTACAAACTGTCCAAGATTGAGGGCGCGGCACCGACCTTCCCGGTCGAGGGACTGAACGCCGGCGTTCCGAATCCGCCTACCGGATTCACTTGGCCGGATATCGCCTATGTCATCGGCGGCTACACCAAAAAAGCACGTTTCATCAATCAAGACGGGTTCATTCTGACCACCGGCCTCCTATCGATTCCCACTCAGTGGAACTTGAAAAATCCGGCCAATGGTACCGTTCCCGGCTTCGTCAACTACGAGCCGACACTGACGCACGATAAACCATACGACTATTCGTGCTTCCTCTGCCACACCACTGGACCTGTGAAACAGGATGAAGACAATCCGAAATATCAGGACAACAGGCCGGGCCTGATCGGCACATGGGCTGAACCCGGGATCCAATGCGAGGCCTGCCACGGGCCGGGAAGCAACCATGTTCCGAACCCACAGGCTCGTGAAATATTTGTGGACAAGTCTGGCGCCCTGACTTGCAAAGAGTGCCACAATCGCCCGTTCAACTCCGACACCAACGAGATCATCGCTTCGGGTGGATTTCTCCAGCATCACGAACAATGGCCGGAGCTTAAGGCCAGTGGCGGGCACAAGGACTTTGCGTGCACCGTTTGCCATGATCCACACGTTTCAGTGAACTACAGCCGCGACACGGCGATTCGCGCTACCTGCACCAGTTGTCACCCCGACGCGAACATGGCCCTTCACAAAGGCAAGATTTTTACCCGCGGCGACTACACCGAAGTGCTGAGTTGCGAAAGCTGCCATATGCCTTATGCAACCAAGAGTGGCTCCTCCGCTGTCGCCGGCGTCGTCGGGGCCAAGGGTCGAATGGGCGACACGCGTACGCACATCTTCCGGATCAGCACCGAACCACTTGACTACACGGGCTTCCTGACGGCCGACGGAAAACAGGCGGTGCGCGATGATCAAGGTCGTGCAGCCGTGACCGTCGACTTTGTTTGCCTCCGGTGCCACAACGAAAACACAATCCCGTCGCTCGCCTTTACCGTGGAGCGAGCCGCCGAGTTGGCCATCGGGCTGCACCTGCCGACGGCATTGAATGAAAAAAGTAAACCATAGGGCGGGGCGATTGCAACGATTGCTGCCATGATGATGAACGACCATTGGTAATCGGCTTGTCGCTTCGTTCCCGCCTACTCGCTGGGGAGCGAAGCATGGGACAAGCCGTGATCGTTATCGAGACTCGGGGTGCCATCCTCTCTTCCCGAACACCGGCACCTCGAGCCTCGGTTTTTTTGTACAATAGCGCCCTCGCACAGATTGGACACTATGGGCGCAAGTCGCGCGAAAACAGGAATGTCGCAGCCGTTGATCTTGACCACCCTTGGTGCGGCCTTTTTTTTCTTTTCCGGGGCCACGGGTTGCCCGACCTTTCCGCCCTCTCAACCGAATCCTTACAACTACAACAACACCACCGACCCCACGAATGGGGGGGCGACGACGGTCGGAAAAGCCGCCTGCGCGTCCTGCCATCCCGACTATGCTGAACGTGTGGAGCAGCACGCACACAACGCATTTGATTGTGAGGAATGCCACGGCCCCGGCTCGAATCACCTGCCGAATCCTTTCGCCCGAATGCTCTTTGTCGATCTGACAGGGGCACAGACGTGCGGCAAATGTCATGGGAAGCCGACTGAAACGGACGCTGGGGAGATTCGTGCCCGGGATGAATTCGTGGATCAGAATCAGCAGTGGGTCGAATTGCGGGCGAGCGGTGGCCATTCCTCCTTCAACTGTGGCTACTGCCACGACCCGCACTATTCGACGGTCAACGACCGGCCGAGAGGATTGCGTAATGAGTGCTTTGCCTGCCACGAAGACCAGAACATGGCACTGCACAAGGGCAAGACATTTTCCGGTGTCGATTATGTGGAGACGCTGACCTGCGAAAGCTGCCACTTGCCTAATGCGGTGCTAAAGGACATGGTGATGCCGCCTGATGTCGTAGGCCCGTACGCACACATTGCGGATCGTCAGTCACATATCTTCCGTCTGAGCGGTGAACAGGTGGATTTCAACGCGTTCCTGAGCGACGACAAGATGTCGGTTCGTCTCGATTCCGAGGGAAGGGCGGCGATTACCGCTGATATGGTTTGTTTGCGATGCCACAATTCCGTATCGCTGCCGACACTGGCGTTTACGCCGGAGCGAGCCGCCGAGATTGCCGCGAACGTTCATCTCGACACCGTATTGAATCAGAAACGGCTCCGCGAATTGGCCCGCCAACCATAAGTGATTGGTCTGAGGAATCCGGGCAACGCCTACGCCTATTTTCGATGGCATTCCACGCACAGTTCCATTCGATTCATCCGTAGCGCCACCTTGTCGTCTTCCGGCGCGACGGCTCGGCGGCCGAGTTCCGATGAATCTGGAAACAGCCCCTTTTGGTGCGGATTGTGGCATGTGAAGCAGGTCACCATATCATGTGCCAAGGGCAATCGGCGTGAAGGCTCATTGGGATCGGCCATTGCCTTCAGAAACTCCGGTCCTGGCGACATGCCCGCGCCGGTCAGTTCGCGCCCGACCAATCGGCGCTTGATCTCCGGCGTGACCGGGCGATCCACGTGTCCGGCGGGGGAGACGTCCCAATGGCGAACATGGCAGGTCAGGCAAACTTTCGCTCCGTCGGCCTTGAGGTTCGCGGCAAATCTCCGTGTGCCATCGCTGGGTACCTCGGGGGACTTGGTGTGGCAGAAGAGGCACGATTGTTCCTTCACCTTCCCCTCTGCCAGTTGTTCATGCGGGCTGAAGCGCCACGACGGATCGGCTTGATGGCACTGGGTGCAGTAGGCCGCCGGCCGATCGGCACTGTAGCCGCGGAGCATTGTCGGATTGTCCATCGCCCTTGTCGGCTGGGCCGTGCAATGTTGTCGGATGTCGTGGCACGTGATGCAGCCAATTCGCTCGTCCACCCGCGGCCACTCCTGCGGTGTTTTTACGCCGACACTTTCAGCAAGCCGACCAATTGGGTGGGCTTCGGCCCGTGCTCGGGCGCCGTCATGGCATGACAGGCAGAGCGCATCCACCTTGTCGGCCGCGATCACCACCGTTCGACCGTTGTCCATCGAATGGCAGGACGAGCAATTTGTTGCAGACCAGTGTGGGTTGATTGCCGGTTCGACCGCTTTTGCGAGCGTCCCCGGTTTGTGAGAAAGCGAACTCGGCCCCGCGGTTGCTTTTCGCGGCGGCGGTGTCGGCGCTTTCGTTCGATCGCGCCAGGCATAGACGCGCACACCAGGCTCCAGCATTTGTTCGCTTACCAAGACGTAATACGCAACACTAAAGCCTTCCGGAATCGCGGATGTACCGCTCGGCCGGGCTTTCGAAATCGCAATCCCGCTTGGCGTCAGCAGTGCGCCAATTCCCCCATCCGGCTCGCCGAATGAAAGCAGTGCCCGGCCTCGTTCATCAAACGCGTGGACGCGGCTGCCCGAGGTATCCGTGACAAAGATTGTTCCATCGGGTCCGACCGCCACATCTCGCGGCCGACCGAAGCAACCGGCACAGTCTCCCGCCTCACCAAACGATCGCACGAATTCGCCGCGTGGTGAAAGCACCTGCACGCGGTGGTTCATCATGTCGACGACGAATACGTCGCCGCTCGGTCCGACTGCCATGCCCATTGGAAATGAGAATTGGCCCACGCTCGACCCGCGCTCGCCGATCCGCCGGCGATGCGCACCCGACGCGGCGTCGTAGACTTCAATGCAATGCTCGGATAGATCGCTGACCCAGATTGAGTCGCCGACGCACGCCACCCCGGCCGGCCGAAGCGTTTCGCGATGGCTGATACGACGGACACGTTCGCCGCGAGCGTCGTACTCGATGACTGCCGCGCCGCGCGCGTCGGCCACAAGCATGGTTCTGCCGGGCGTGAAGCAAAGTGCTGCGGGAACCTGAGGCCTTTCGCTCAGCCGAAGTTCGTCCATTCCTGGCGAGCCTGGACGATGTTTAAAGACGGCGGACAACGGACCGTCGGTGATGAAGACATCATCGCCGCGAAGCGCGATGGCTCCCGGTTTCAGCAGACTGGCAACCGGCTGCGGCTCCTCTCCAAAGAGAAACAACGAAAGCTGAACCTGTCCCCGCGTCGGCTCGCTTCCACTTTCCAATCGACCAATTGCGGCGACCCAGGGAGTCTGCGGAGGTTTCGGATAGAGACGTTCTGCGTGTTGCGATTGGATGGATTCGCCGCCTGGATCGTGACAGCCCCCGGCCGACGCCAGCGCGACACACAAGAACAAGATCGAAGTAACTCTGCCCGTTCGAATCACGATTCACCCGGCGACCATGAACGATTTTTGGCCATTCGCGTAAGCAAGAACCGGGTTATCTTCGGACCGTTCGCTCAGATTTGCAATCGCGTCTGGCCGTCGCAGGCATTATGCGGCGGCGTTCGCATAGAATGAGGCGTCTATTACGCCTGCAATAATATGCCTGGCCGCCGCGTTAATCACACTGACGTGGAGGGAGCGACATGAAGCAGAATGCCATTGCGATAGTGGGTATCGCCCTAGGTGTGTTCGCGCCGACGGGGTCACAAGCCCAGGTAACACCGACGTTTAATGACGTCGTGTTCGCCACGGTCCCACGTGATGCCGGCGGGACGATAAACGTCATGTTGGATATTTACCTCCCGGCCGCAGGCGGGCCTTGGCCGCTGGTGCTGTGGATTCACGGTGGGGGTTGGCAGGGTGGTACGCACAATACAGCTCCGGGATCGACTCAACTTTTGCTCAATGCAGGGATTGCCGTCGCCAGCACCAGTTACCGGCTCAGCGGCGACGCCATATTTCCGGCACAGATTCATGACGTGAAAGGCGCCGTTCGTTATCTCCGCGCGAACGCGGCGACGTACAATCTCGATCCCAATCGATTCGCATGTTGGGGCAGCTCGGCCGGTGGGCATCTCTCGGCCTTGCTCGCCACCTCTGGCGGAGTCGCGGCACTCGAAGGGACGTCGGGCGGAAATCTTGCGTTTTCCAGCCGGGTGCAGGCGGCCGCCGATTACTTCGGTCCTACTGACATACTTCACATGAATGAGGACATCACCACGCCGCCGGGCGGGTTCGATCATGACGATCCCAATTCGCCGGAATCGAATCTTGTGGGGTGGGATGGTGCGGGTCAGGGGTTGGCGGACATTAAGGCGAACTTGACCAATCCGAATCCGCCGTATCCGGCGCTGGTGGCATTGTGCAATCAGGTTAATCCGATCACGTGGCTTTCTGCCGATGATCCGCCGATCTTCATCGGCCACGGCACCAATGACACGTCGGTGCCGATGAAGCAAAGCACGCGCCTCGTTGACGGCATGTTCGCCTTTTCGTTGTTCCACGATTACCGCATCATTCCCGCGGCCGGTCATGGGTTTCTTGGCATTGACACGGAAGTCTCGGTTCGGAGCTTCTTCATTGCCCAGTTCAGCAGCCCTGTGCTGACTGGAGATGCCGATTGCAATGGCGTGGTGAATCTTGCCGACGTCTCGGCATTTGTCCAGCGCCTCGTGAATCCTGCTGCATTCGACGCTGCTCATCTGGGCTGCAACACCATGAACTGCGACATCAATCACGACGGGCGTACGGACGGGAACGACATCCGCGCCATGATTGACCTGGTGATTCCCTAAGCGGACTCGGAGAACACCAGTTCCAAATAGCGAACCCCCGGAATCGGGTTGAATACGTACGGATCGGTATCGCGAAATCCCAGCGATTCGTATATGCGGATGGCCGACTGCATCGTGGGCACGGTGTCCAGCCGCATTCTGGCGTACCCGGCGTCGCGACCGGCGGCGATGATGGCCTTGGCTAGGGCCTCACCGATTCCCTTCCCGCGAAAATTGGGACGCACGTAGAACCGTTTCATCTCGCAAATGCCGTCGCCCAGTTGTTTCATCGCCACGCATCCCGCAACGGCGTCACTCCATTTTGCGATCAGGAGGCGTCCGGCTGGAGGTGCATAGTTCCCCGGCAACTCCGCCATCTCCCGGTCGAAATCCTGGAAGCACAGGTGGAACCCAAGTGACTCGGCATACTCGCGAAACAACACGCGAATGTCCGACAGTTCCGGCTCCTGGTGCGCGGCGCTAATTGTTAACACAGTGCCTTCCCTTGTTCGTCGTCGACGACGGATTCCTCGTGTATGCTGTGGAGATTATGAGTGCTCCAAGCGTTTACGTCACCCGAATCATCCACGACGGCGGTTTGGCCATGCTCACGCAGGCAGGTTTCGCGGTTAAAGTCGGCTCGCTTCGCCGTCCGCCAGATCACAACGAACTGGTCCGGCAAGCGCCTCGCCACGACGCGATCATCTGCCAGGTTGCCGATCGCATTGATGCAGCCGTGCTTGAGGCGGCGAAGGGGCGGTGCAAAATCATCGCTGCCTGCACGGTCGGATATGACAACATCGACATCGCGACGGCCGGACGGCTCTGCATTCCGGTGACGAACGCTCCCGATGTGCTTACCGAGGCTACGGCCGATCTGACTTGGGCCTTGTTGCTCGCGGCTGCGCGGCGCATCGGCGAGGCCGAACGCCTGCTACGCACCGGTTCGTGGCAGGGTTGGAACATGCTGGAGTTTCTCGGCGCTGATGTTCATGGGCAAACGATCGGCATTGTCGGCGCGGGGCGGATTGGCGCCGCGGTCGCACGACGAGCCACGGGTTTCGGCATGACCATTCTGTATTTTGACAACGCCGACCGGCCGGTCATGAACGCTCTCGGTGCTCGACGCGTTGGACTTCCAGAGTTGCTCGAAACGAGCGATTTCGTAACGCTGCATGTACCCCTGACCACGGAGACACGTTATTTGATTGACGACCGGGCCATCGCTCGTATGAAACGCACCGCCATACTGGTCAATACGGCTCGCGGCGATGTGGTGGATCAAGCTGCACTCATTGGTGCGCTACGCACCGGGCAAATCGCCGGAGCAGGCCTCGATGTGTATCAGAACGAACCGCGTATTTCGCGCGACTTTTTTGAATTGCCAAACGTCGTCCTTTTACCGCACATCGGGTCCGCCACTGAATCGACGCGTCGAAAAATGGCCGAAACGGCCGCTGCAAACGTGATCGCCGTACTGCGCGGGGATCGGCCTTTGACGCCAGTGCCGACCTGAGCGAGACAGCTTGCGAATCGTTCGCCCCGCTGTACCCCAACCGTGCCGGGCCGTATTATGATGTCGATCTCGGAGACCATCCCCGGGGGCCTGCGATTCAAACCCCATAGGATCTAATGACACACGCCCATGCTGCGATTCAAGGTATTTGAAAACGGCGCGCCAGCGAAAAGCATCAGCCTCGACGGAGCTCATCTGCTCGGTGCTGACCGGGTTCCCGTTCGCGCCGAGATTCGCTTTGAGAAAGGCGAGATCATCTGCGACGCCCGATCGCGCGGCGCTGCTGCCCTTGCCTTGATGTGGTCGGTGCAGGGCATCGGCCGAATCCTCCTGGAGACGCCGCGTGTTCTCGAACGCCCCGAACCCTACCACCTTCACCTCGAACTGGCTCGCGGCCAACTGATGCGGATCAGCCAGAAACGCGAAGACTGGGGCTTTTACGATCACCCGGCGGGCCAACACCTCTACGATGAAATTGACAAGGCCCGCGATCTGCTCGTCGCCGCGCTGGAAGCGCCCGATGTCGCTGGTGCTGCCATGTTGGCCGATCAGTCGCTAACGTTGGGTCTCAAGGCGGGCGAATCGCTCTCGGCGTATCACGCCACGATTAATCTTCCTGCACGGATGGCCGACAATTCCATGCCTGCCGCACCCTTGGGCTGCCGCGTCGATCCATCGCATTACTCCGACGCCTCGGTGCAACTAATTGCCGATGCCTTCCAGTTCGTCGAGCTTCCCTTTACGTGGGCCACGCTCCAACCGGTGGAAGGCAAATACGAGACGGCCCACCTTGAACGTGCGTTGCAACATCTGAAGGCGCGGCGAATGCCGATTCGAGCCTGTTCACTGCTATCGTTCGAACCCTGGGAGACGCCAACCTGGCTTGCCAAGACTGCCCGCGACTATGACCGGCTGCGCGACGCCATCATGAAGCATCTTCGCACGATTGTGCGTTCCTTCAGCGGCCATGTGCAATCGTGGGAGGTCTGTGTCGGGCTGCACGCGTACAACACGTACAAGCTCACGTTTGAGCAATTGGTCGAACTTACGCGGATGTCGGCCATTCTCACACGGCAGGCCGCGCCCAAGAGCGAGGTGTTGCTTGGAATCGTCCTTCCGTGGGGCGAGTATTACGCGACCGATCCGCAGACGATTCCGCCGACGCTCTACGCGGAAATGGCCCTGCAGAGCGGCGTGAACTTTGATGCGTTCAATATTCAGTTGCAGTTCGGCGGTCAGAACTGTGCCCAGTATGTTCGTGACCTGTTGCAGCTTTCATCGATCCTCGATCGCTTTGGTAATTACGGAAAGGCCGTGCATGTGAGCTGCATGGGCGTACCGTCCAACGGCATGACCCCGATGAGCGGCTACTGGCATGACGAATGGAATGAACATGTGCAGGCTGCCTGGCTGCGGGACATGGCTCGTATTGCGTTGTCGAAACCGTTCGTGGCATCCGTGTCGTGGCAGGCATTTGCCGACGGCGTGGCTCCGTCGCCATGGGGCGGACTGCAGAAGAAGGACGGCAGCTTGAAGAAGTCGTACGACGAAGTAATCTCGCTGCAAAAAGAACTTGTGGCGGCAAACCCGTGATCATTCGGTTTGAGATGACATTCGCGTCGGCATTGGACGCCCTAACGCCATGAACTATCACACCCTCGGAAATACCAGTGTCGTCGGTTTGCAGTGGGGCGACGAGGGCAAGGGCAAAATCGTCGATTTGCTCACGGAGTATTTTGACGTCGCCGTGCGCTACGCCGGTGGCGCCAACGCCGGCCACACGGTTCGCCATGGGGGAGAGAAGTTTGCGCTGCACCTCGTTCCGAGCGGCATCCTGCGCCCGAATGTGCTCAGCGTCATTGGTCCCGGCGTTGCCCTCGATCTTGAGATTCTCTCGGGCGAACTCGACGCGCTTACGGCGCGAGGCGTCAAGGTCTCGGAGAACCTTGTCATCTCGAATCGAGCGCATTTGGTCATGCCGTGGCACAAGAAGCAGGATCGTCTTTCCGAGGGGAGTCTTGGGGCTGACCAGAAGATCGGCACGACTGCCAAGGGCATCGGCCCCTGCTATGCAGACAAGATGCTACGAAGCACGGCCGTTCGGGTAGCCGACCTCTTTCACGCCGACACCTTTCGAGAGAAGGTTCGCCATATTGTTGATCAGCGCAACAAGGTCTTCGTCGCGCTGTACGGCGATGCCGAGCCGCTCAACGCCGAGGCAATTGCCGACGAGGCGCTTGCCCTCGCCAAGAAACTCGCACCGCATGTGACGGACACGACCCTTATTCTTCATGATGCCATTGCAGCGAAGAAGCGTATATTGTTTGAGGGCGCGCAAGGGAGCCTCCTCGACATCACCCATGGCACGTTTCCTTTCGTTACCAGCAGCACCTGCACCGCCGCGGGCGTCGCGGCCGGCGCAGGTGTACCGCCCAGCGCGATCACGAGCTACCTCGGCGTCATTAAGGCGTATAGCACGCGGGTCGGCGGGGGACCGTTTCCGACTGAGCTTCGTGATTCCACGGGTGATCTCATCCGCGAGCGGGGCCACGAATACGGCACCACCACGGGTCGCCCTCGGCGGTGCGGCTGGTTTGACGGCTTCGCCACGAAGTACAGCATCGACCTTTGCGGGATTACCCAGCTCATCGTGATGCACCTGGATACGTTGAGTACGTTTCCGGAGCTGAAGATCTGCACCGGCTACCGCTACAAGGGCGAAACGCTTCGCATCTTCCCGCCCGACGCCCAGGTGTTGGGCAATGTGGAGCCGGTGTTGGAGACGCTGCCCGGCTGGGATCGTGAGATTGAGGGTGCGGCCGACTACGACGCGCTGCCCCAGCAGGCGAAAGCGTATCTCGACCGCCTTGAGGCCTATTTCAAGGTGCCGATCACGCTTGTTTCGGTTGGTGCCGAACGACTTGCCACGCTCCACCGTACACCACGGATATGATGGCCGGCGCTAGACCTATGCCAACGCTTGAGAAACTGGATCTCCGCACTGAACTCGGCATTGCCGCGGAATCGTTGCCGCACCATATTGCCATTATCATGGACGGCAATGGTCGCTGGGCGCAACGTCAGGGACTTCCGCGCGTTCGCGGCCATGAAGCCGGCGCGGCCAATGTTCGCGAAATCGTGACGCATTCGGCCCGCCTCGGCGTTGGCTATCTCACGCTTTACAGCTTCAGCACCGAAAACTGGAATCGGCCCATTGACGAAATCACGCATCTCATGCGCTTGTACGTTGAGTATCTCATTAAGGAGCGTGCCGAGATCATGGACAACGATATCCGTCTCGTGCAGATCGGCCGCCGCGAAGGTTTGCCGTCGCAGGTGCTGAGTGAACTTGACGAGACCGCGCGAATTTCGCGCGATAACAAAGGCATGACGCTCTGCCTCGCACTCAACTACAGCAGCCGCGCGGAGATCGTGGACGGCGTCCGCGCCATCGCCGGCCGCGTGGCATCGGGCGAACTGAACGCGGATCAAATCGATGATCGCACGATAAGCGATGCGCTTTACACCGCCGGCATGCCGGACCCCGACCTGCTTATTCGCACGGCGGGTGAGATGCGCGTGAGCAATTTCCTGCTCTGGCAGATCAGCTACGCGGAGTTGTATGTTACCGAGGTGCTCTGGCCCGAATTCGGAAAGAACGATCTGAACGCCGCGATAAAGGACTTCGCCCGTCGTCATCGCCGCTTCGGTGCGTTGTAGCGACGCTCACTCGCTTCGTCGAAACTCGACCGTCGTGCCCGCTGCATCGAAGCCACAACGATTCAGAAAAACCTGGTCGGCCGCTGACTCCGCTCCTGTCACAAGGGCCTTTGGCAGCAGTCGCTTCGCTAATCGAAGCACATGCGCGATCAGTTGCATTCCCACGCGTCGTCCTCGAAACGCCGGCAGCACGAAGACGTTTGTGATGCGGGCCGTGTCCCCCACCGACAAATAGCCGATTCGCCCGGCCGCCACGCCATCGACCATTGCAACAAACTCGTCGAGGTTTGAATCGTTCAGCCTATCCACTGCCGCGTCGCCCTCAGCGGATGACTCGCCGAATGTTGCCCGATGCGCCTTACGCATGGCCCGTGCAGGCAGGATGCGAATCGCAGGGTCCACCGCCACCTCAGCCAAGTTCCAACGCGCCAGCGACATGACCTGCGTTTCGACACGCTGCCATCCCTTGCTCGTCATCAAGTCAAGAACAGGCCCTTCGGATTGGCTCGATGCGGCGGTCCATTTACCGCATCGTGCCCCGCGCTGCGCAAAGAAGTCCTCCGCGCGTGCGAAGGCCTCGTCCGCGGCAACATCGGCCAGCCACACGTCGCGCAGTTGGTTTGCTTCGGCAAGGGCAGGATGCGCCGCGGACCAATACGCGACGCCATAATCCAGCGACTCCCATTGTGACACCTGCTCCACCAACGACCGTTCTGATCGTCGATAGGCGGTGACAATCTCATTCGCTTCATAGGTCAATGGCGTTACTCCGCTGTCGGTTCATTGCGTCTTGGCGCGTGCTTCGTTGCGTCGTCGCGCTTGTGCTGTATGCTCATTCTTTTTTCCCCTTGCAGTTTATCAAAGGGATGTCCAATGATTCGCCTTGCCATTGTAGCTATCATTGCCTTCACTGCCCCCGGTTGTGTCCAGCGGGGAAACTCCGCCGACAACAGGAGATCCGCCATGCAGAAGAAACGCGTCGTCATCCTCTGCACCGGGAACTCCTGCCGTTCACAAATGGCGGAGGCATTCTGGAAGAAGCTCGGCGGTGATGCGTGGGAGGTTATCAGTGCCGGAACGAAGCCGAGCGGCAAGGTCTCACCTCTCGCCATCAAGGCCATGGCTGAGAAGGGCATCGACATCAGCGGGTATCAAAGCAAAGGGTCCGGCCAATTCACCAAGCAGCACTTCGACCTCGTCATTACCGTTTGCGACAACGCAGAGCGTGAGTGTCCGGCCTTTGCAAATGCCGATCAACACCTGCACTGGCCGTTCGCTGACCCGCCGAAGGCCCCCGGCGACGACGATGCCAAGATGAAGGTCTGCCACGAGGTTCGCGACGGCATTGAAAAGAAAGTCAGCGAATACCTTCGGACTGGAGGCCGGACGGCAGCGCGATAATCACGCGTCGTCCTTCGCCGAGTCCCGGTTCGTTCGCTTTCGTTCCGTCATATCCAGCACGCGCTTGCGCATCCGGCAGATCGCGGGTGTCACTTCCACCCACTCATCTTCCTCGATGTACTCCAGCATCGACTCCAGGCTCAGCTCCCGGGCAGGTTTCAGCACCACCGTCTTGTCGGCGCCGGCCGCGCGCATGTTCGTCAGTTTTTTCAATTTCGCCACGTTCACGTCGATGTCGTCTTCCATGCAATGCTCACCAACGACCTGGCCCTTGTAGACTTCGTCGCCGGGCTTGACGAACATCATGCCGCGATCCCGCAGGTTCTCAATTGCGTACGCCGTGACGCGGCCGGACTCCATGGCCACCATCACACCCGCCATTCGTACGGGAATGCTTCCTCGCAAGTGTTCGTACTCATAGAACGAATGATGCATGATCGCTTCGCCGCGCGTGGCGTTCATCATTCGCGTGCGAAGCCCGATCAATCCGCGTGCAGGAATGGTGAACTCCAGGTGCGACATGTTTTCTTTTGTGTCCATTCGGACCATTTCGCCCCGACGGCCGCCGACCAATTCGATTACGGATCCCGCCGAGGTCGACGGTACATCCACAATCAGGTATTCGACTGGCTCGCACTTCTTACCGCCGATTTCCCTGTAGATCACCTTTGGCTTGCCGACCATCAGCTCAAAGCCTTCGCGGCGCATGGTTTCAATCAGCACGCCCAGGTGCAGCAATCCGCGACCCGACACGCGAAACTGATCCTTCTGCACCATTTCCTCGACGCGCAGAGCCACATTCGACTGCAATTCCTTGAACAACCGGTCGCGCAGGTGCCGCGTGGTGAGAAACTTGCCCTCACGTCCGGCGAACGGTGAGTTGTTAATCGAAAACACCATGCTCAGCGTCGGCTCATCAACGGCGAGAATGGGCATCGGACGTGGATCGTTCGGGTCGGCCAGCGTATCGCCAATGCCGAGGTCCTCGATGCCCGTCACGGCGACGATGTCGCCGGCCACGGCATCGGTCACTTTCTTCCGCGCCAAGCCCTCGAACGTAAAGATCGTGTCGATCGTTTCATCATGCCGATGCCCGTCGCGGCAAATGCGACAGACCTTCTGCCCCACCTTCATGCTGCCGTGGAAGACTCGGCCCACGCCGATGCGGCCGACGTAATCGCTCCAGTCGAGACTGGTGACGAGCATCTGTAACGGCTTTTCAATGTCGCTGTCGGGCGGCGGCACGCTCTTGATGATTTGTTCGAAGAGCGGGGTGATGTCAGTGTTGGTGTCGCTCAGGTTGTAGCGGGCGAATCCCATTTTGGCGCTTGAGTAAATCACCGGCCAGTCGAGGCACTCCTCGTTCGCGCCCAATTCGATGAACAGATCATGTGACTCGTCCAGCACTTCCTTGGGCCGGGCGTCGGGGCGGTCAATTTTGTTGATGACGAGGATCGGCTTGAGGTGATACTCAAACGCTTTTTTTAGCACGAAACGCGTTTGCGGCATCGGCCCTTCAAAGGCATCGACGACGAGAAGGCACCCGTCGGCCAGTTTCAGGACGCGCTCCACTTCGCCACCGAAGTCGGCGTGGCCCGGCGTGTCGATGAGATTGATCTTGTATTCCTTGTAATGAATTGCGCAGTTCTTCGCGAAGATGGTGATGCCCCGCTCTTTTTCCTGCGGATTGGAGTCCATGATGAGTTCGCCGTGCAAGGTCCCTTCGCGGAAATTGCCGGACTGCCGAAGGAGGCAATCGACCAGCGAGGTCTTCCCGTGATCGACGTGGGCGATGATGGCCAGGTTACGAAATTGCATGACTGAGTAGCCGTCCTTTTTCTTGGGTCTCGTTACCGCTTCGGGCTTTATTCTGAGCCGCGAAAGCCTGTCCGCGTCAGCGGGTCAGGAAGCGCTAAGAAATGCTTGAGCGATTCAAGTACTGCCGTATGATCTCACGTGTATTGTAATGCGTACGACGAAACGACGCGACTGGGTTGGTTTCGCATGATTCAGCCGCGTTATTTGTGCTTTGGAACGGAGTTACTCATGAATCCAAATCAGGAATCAACCCGCCGCAACTTCCTCGCATCCACCGGCAAAGCCGCCCTCGCCGGCGCGGTCATCGCCACCCCCGCGGCAGCCTCCGATCCGAAGAAGAAACCGGACACACTCACTGGACACCTGACCCGACACGCAATTCCTGGAAGCCCATCGACCGCCTACTCCCGCGCCATGCAGCTTGGCCAACTCATCTTCATCGCCGGATGCGTCGGCCGTTACCAAAAAGGCGGCGAGGCCGCGATGGATAAGGATTTCGAATCGCAGGCGACTCAGACGATGTTGAATCTCAAGGCCAGCATCGAAGCATCCGGCTCCGGCATGGACAAGGTTCTCAAATGCACATGCTTTCTGAAGGAGCAGAGCGACTTCGCGAAGTTTAACGAGGTCTATATGAAGTTCTTCCCGGAGCCGCGACCTGCCCGTTCGACCGTCGTGGTCAAGGACTTTGTTGTTCCGGGCGCGCTCTTGGAAGTTGACTGCGAATGTCACCTTTAGGTCGGCCGAACACTGGTGGGCGACACGTCACGGGTCGGCTTTTGCGGTGGTTGCGGTGAGTTTTTCCCGCCATTGGGCTGCTTTCGCCGCCTTGCCCGTGCCTGGGGCAGCCGTCTCCCAAGCGTCATACATTCGCACGAGATAGCCAATGGCAGCCGTTCGCCACGCGTCCGACACCTCTGGTTTTCCCTGAATTGCCTCCTGGCCTTCCAACAACAGCCCCTCGGCCTCTTCGAACTTGCTCAGGCGAGAGAGGCAGGCCCCCAGTCCGATCTTCGAGGTCACAAGCTGCCAGTGACCAACCGGCAGGGCTGCCACATTGATAGCCACGGCTTCGCGCAGAAGCGACTCGGCCTGAACAAAGTCACCCTTTTGGCCGACGATGGCGGAGAGCGTAAAGATATGCACGCCAAGTGTTGGATGCCTGTTTCCAAGGACACGGCGCTCGACGTCGATGAGTCTACGAAACATTGCTTCCGCCTCATCCAGATCGCCCTTTGCCCGGAGGAGGTCGGCGAGATTGCCCAACGAATTGAGCGTGTCGGGGTGTTCATCGCCAAATACACTCTGCCGTAGTGCGAGCACCTCGCGAAACAACGGCTCTCCAAGATTCAGTCTCCCGCTTTCATAGTGCGTCAGCGCAAGGTTGTTCATGGTCCTCAGCGTATGCGGATGGAGTTCCCCCTTGACTTGTCTCTCAATTTCAATCGTTTCCCGATAGAGTCGCTCCGCCTCGTCGAACTGGCGAACATTTCGAAGTACACCCGCGAGATTGTTCATGGACGTGAGTGTTTCAGGGTGAGACGACCCCAGCAAACGCTTGCGACGCTCCAATACGTCTCGTGCCAGCGATTCCGATTCATTGAATTTACCCTGTGCCAGGAATATCTCCGCCAAGTTGCTCATGGACAGGAGCGTTTGCGGATGGTCGGGTCCCAGGATTCGGCGGCGGCCCTCCAACGCCGCCTGACACAACTGTTCTGCCTCGACAAGATTAGCCTGGTCAAGATAAAGCATGGCCAGATCATCCATTGCCGCGAGCGTCTCGGTGTTTTCATTTCCCAATACGGTCCTGCGAATCTCGACCACCTTTTCCAAATGGGTTCGAGACGCCTTCAATTCGCCGATTGCCTGATAGGCCTTGCCGATCGTATGGCGAACGGCGGCCTGCACTTCGGGCTGCGAGGCTAACTCTGATTCCACACGTTGTGCCGAATCATCGAGCACATGGCGAATAAGGCGTTTGTCCATGTCGCCGGCCGTTGCGGGATCAATGCCGCTTAGCATTCCCTGCGCAAATTGAGCAATCTGGGTCGCCTTGGAGGCCTCGGCCTGGGCGCGTTTCTGCTCCGCCGTCTTTCCCTGATAGAGCACGGTCAACGCCACGCTCGAAACCGTCATGAGTGCAACAAATCCGGCCGCCACGGCCACCGCGGCCCGGTGTCGCCGCAGCATGATTTTCGCCAGGTACCAGGTGCTGTCGCGCTTGGCTTCGATGGCTTCGCCGGCAAGGTAATATCGAATGTCACGGACGAGTTCGCCCACCGACTGATAGCGCCGCTCGGGTTCTTTGGCGAGGCACTTCAATGTGATACGGTCGAGATCGTCTTCGATTTCGCGGGAGAGGGCGCTTGGCCGAATTGGTTCCGCGGTGCGGATCGTCGCGAGAACCTGCTCAAGGTTCCCCACGGTCGAATAGGGGAGCTGATCGGTGAGCAGTTGATAGAGAATGACGCCGAGGGAATAGACATCGCTGCGAATGTCCACGGCGGCGTGTTGCCCGCTCACTTGCTCTGGCGAAATCCAGGGCAACGACCCGAGGATTTGCCCCGTCTGAGTCGCGGCTGATTCGAGGTCGGTGCTGTTGGCCATTTTCGCGAGGCCGAAATCGAGGATGCGCGGTTCTCCGTCTTCCGTGACGAGAATATTGCCGGGCTTCAGGTCGCGGTGAATAACACCACGAAGATGGGCCTCGCTTACGGCATCGCAGACTCGTGCGAACAGTTGCAACCGGTCGCGCAGGGACAGGCCGACATCACGTGCGAAGCGGTCGAGCGGGCGGCCGTCGATGTAATCCATGACGAGAAAGTGATTTCCGCCGATTTCGCCGCGATCGAGGATGCGAATGATGCTGTTGTGCCGGAAGCCTGCAAGGATGTTCACCTCGCGTTCGAAGCGTATTCGCTCGGACTCACCCGCAAACGGGCCTTCGCGGAGGGCCTTAATCGCCACATCGCGACTGGTGGATAGTTGCGTGGCCAGATAGACGATGCCCTGTCCGCCGCGATGCAGCTCTCGACGAATGGTGTAACCGGGAATGGAAGGTTGCCCACGTATGCGGCCGTCGCCCGGAGCCAAATTCGCACCGGCGGAACTTCCGCTTGGCAGCCCGGCCTTCACGGCCCGCTCGAATTGCTGTCGCGCCGCGGAAATCAGGTCAAGATGTCGGCGAGCTCCGCCGTCCGGGTCGAGCATCCAGATTCTCCCACGGCTCTTATGCGACAAATCCCGGCGGACCTTCACGCGCGGGAGTCGAACCAAGCGGAGGCCGTGCCGAGAAGTTCGCCCAGCCGCTCATGGGCCCTTGCGCGAAGCATGTGAACCGCACCGGCCGATCGCCCGATGGCCTTTGATACTTCGCCAATTGACTGTCCCTCAAGATCGTACAATCGAACGGTCAGGGCATAGTCCGGCGGTAGTCGATCAATCGCGGCCTGCATTAACCGCTGCGTATCCTTTTTGATGGCCACTTGGCTGGCCGTCGTGGTTGTGGCCGCGATCTGCTCGTAAAGACCGACGTACGAGTCTTCTGAGTTGGGAGTGAAATCAACACGCCGCGATGCCGGCATTTGCTTTTGCCGTTCCAACCCACGTATCGCATCCCGAAGGTTGTTTTCGGCAATGCGCCGCAACCAACCCTCAAACGCCCCTGCCTGCTCGGGACGAAAGGTGCCGATCTCGATAAACGCTTCGAGGTATGTGACCTGCATCACATCCCCCGTATCAATTTGTGATTGCCAGATCCGGCCGATTTGAAGTTGCTGCTCCACGAGAGGGCCGAAATGCGCCAGGAGGTTGCTCAGACTGTCGGCATCGCCATGAACGGCGCGCGATACCACCGACACAACGTCGAATTCTTCGTTATGGGGCGATGCCATTGTAAACAACCCTGAACACGCCCCCTATTGTACCCGCAGCATCGAAAATCACCCAAATTGTGCGTGCATTCGCCCTATTTCCCATCGCATTCTGCTATGGTAGCTCATTGGGGCACGCCGGCTAACGCCATATTTAGAAGGAATCGCCATGATTGTGATCCCTGCATTCGCGCGTCGTCTATTTCAATGGAGCCTGATCGCGCTAATAACCGGTGCGTTGGCCCCGACGGTGCAGGGCCAGATCACCTATCGAAAGGTCATGCGATCCGGCGAGCCTGCCCCGGACACCACGGCCTTTTTTGGTACTCAGCAACTGAGTTACCCCTCCATCGATGAAGCCGGCCACGTCTCGTTTAGCTGTTACCTGGCCTTCGGCATCGGCGGCGTGGATGCTACCAACTATTGGACGCTCTACTCTGAAAATGCAGCCGGCGATTTACACCTTGTGGCCCGACAAGGAAGCCCGACGCCGGGGGACATCGCGCTGCACTTCGACGCCAACAGCTTCACAACACAATTTAAGAATCCCAGCGGTCGTGTAGCCTTCTATGGTGTTGCGGCGGCACCTCTAATCTATGTGGGAGGAATCTGGGCGCAGAATGCAGCCGGCAACGTGCAGAGGATCACAATCGGCGATGCCTTTCCAGGTGTGCCGGCGGGCGCGCAGTTCCTTTCGGTCGGTACGCCCAGTATGAACGATTCCGGTGCCGTTGCTTTTTCGGCGAGCCTCAAACAGGGAATTGCAGGAGTCACCAGCGGCGATGACTTCGGGATTTGGTGTCTCTCGGCTGCGGGAACTATGCGGCTCGTCGCTCGGGAGGGCGATGCCATTCCCAGTATTCCGGGAGGATCGGGTTGGCCGGTCGGCGGCGTAAATTACGGCGGTGGTTTTTCAAACTACCAGATAACGGCCGGCGGAAACGTATCCTTTGTGGCCAATCTCAATTACTCAACGTCCGCACTCATGTCCGAGAGCAACACCGGAGTGCCGCCGCGCGTCGTTGCCTATGCAGGCCAGCCTGCTCCGGGATTGGCCGGCCAGACCATTGGAAATATCAACTCCTATACGGTCAACTCCAACGGCTACCACGCATTCCTTTCATTGGTGGCGGGTGCCGGTGTGACCGTGGAGAACGACGAATGCATTTGGCTAGAAGATGCCGGCGGACTGCACCTCATTGCCCGCGAAGGCGACCCGGCACCCGGAGGCGGCACCTACGGCTTGCTTTATCCGCCGGCGCTCTCGGCCACCGGTGAAATCGCATACGCCAGTTTCCTGAAGCCGGACCCGGTGAACCAGTTGGTTGGAATGTACAAATACTCGCTTCCGGCCGGCACGGTCAGCCTCCTTGCCAGAGATGGAATGGCAGCCCCGGGAATGGCGGCGGGAATCATTTTCAACCGGCTGTCGTTTTCGCCCAGTATCAACAACGCCGGGCAAGTGGCCTTTGGCGCCGAGCTTTCCGGTCTGGCACCTTTTCAGCCATCGGGATCATCCGTGTGGGCCACCAGCCCGACCGGTGTGCTGACCCCCGTCACCGCCAAGGGCCAGAGCCTTGCGATATCCCCTGGCGTGTTCCGAGTGATCAATACGTGCGAATACGTCGCTCCAACGGGGTGCGCCGCGCAAAACGGTCTGACCTATCAATTAAACAACAACGGACAGATGTGTGTGACCGTCGGCTTTACCGACGGTACGAACGCCATTTACGTCGCCTCGTTCCCGGGATGCATCAACCCGGCTCTCGACACCGACGGCGATGGGACGCCTGATTGCACCGACGGCTGCCCGAATGACGCATTGAAGATTGCCCCCGGCATTTGCGGGTGTGGTGTTGCAGACACGGACACCGATGGCGACGGTACACCGAATTGCAACGATGGTTGTCCGAACGACGCAACCAAGCTCGCCCCCGGCCAATGTGGTTGCGGTGTCGCGGATACGGACACCGACGGTGATGGAACCGCCGACTGCATTGACGGCTGCATCAATGATGCCACCAAGACGGCACCGGGCCAATGCGGCTGCGGCAACCCCGACACCGATATAGATGGCGATGGCACCGCGAATTGCAACGACGCCTGCCCCGCCGATCCACTCAAGGTTGCCCCGGGAATCTGCGGATGTGGAGTCGCCGACACGGACAGTGATGCCGACGGCACTGCCAACTGCAATGATGCTTGCCCGGCCGACCCGTTAAAAATCGCTCCCGGTGTCTGCGGGTGCGGCGTCGTGGAGAGCGCCCTGGATTCTGACGGTGACGGGACGCTGGACTGCCTTGATGGCTGCCCGAACGATGCCGCAAAGACTTCGCCGGGCGCGTGCGGGTGCGGCAATCTCGAAACAGACAGCGACGGCGATGGCACGGCCAACTGCATCGATGGCTGCCCGAATGACCCGACCAAGATCGCGGCGGGTCAATGCGGCTGCGGCAACCCAGACACCGATACCGATGGCGACGGCCGTGCCGATTGCGTCGACAACTGTCCCGCGATCGCCAATCCCACCCAGGTGGACGGCGACGGTGATGGAATTGGCGACGCCTGTGACGCCTCACCCATCGCAGCGCCAGGCCCGCAGCCGAACCCCGGCGCGTGTGGCGCAGGAGGCGGTGCGTGCGGGGCGGGGATGGTGACGATGCTTCCGCTGATGATCTCGGTGGTGAGACTGCGCCGAAAGCGGAGCTAAATCGGCATCATCGGCCCCGGCTTCTCCACGCGCTTGCCACAGTGCCCGCAGATGCGCCGCGCGTCATCCTTCCAGAACGCCTCCATCGTTTCGCGGAAGTGATCGACGATATCCCGGCAATCAAAGAGGATGTCCTGCACCATGTGCCCGCAGCCTTCGCAGTAGAAGAGGATGTGCTCCTTCTCCCCGGCGTGGCGCGTCTTTTCCACCACGACGCCCAGCGTGTTCGGCGGGCGCATCGGGCAGTGGGGCACGTTTGGCGGAATGAAGAACGTCTCGCCCTCGCGCACGCGATGATCGACAATCTGATCCCCCACGCGCGTGCGGACGATGATGTCCCCTTTGAGCTGGTAGAAATATTCTTCGGAGTTGACGAGGTGAAAATCGTTTCGGGCGTTCGGCCCGGCGATCACCATAACGAAGAAATCGCGGCCACTGTACAGATACTTATTGCTCACCGGCGGCTTGAACGAATCCTTGTTCGCGGCGATCCATTGCATCAGGTTGATCGGCGCCTCGCAACCCGCGTCGGATGCATCGGGCGGCGACTGCGGCTTGCCAAGGGATGATGGTTTCACGGCCATGCGACACCTCCGGTGTGAAGACGTGGGCAAATCGTATCGAATTGCGTTGCGGTGTGTCAATGAACGGCCCGGAGCATCGTTCGTTTGACTGGCCTCAGCCGCATCGCCCCGCTACGCTTTCCGGCCACGAATACGGGAATTGAACCATGCACATAGTACCAGCCATGAACAGCCGAATGGTTGTTCTGTTCAGAATCATCGGAGGCTTGCTTGCGCTCGCGCCTCGCGCCGTCGCCACCGATCCCTACTCGTCCGGCGTCTGGCTAGCGGGCGATCATCACATCCACACCAAATTCAGCCCCGACGGTCAGTACGACATCATGAAACAAGTCGCCGAGGCACAGGCCCACGGGCTATCGTGGTGTGTCATCACCGACCATGGCGGGCCGATGCACGACAAGTTCGCGGTCGAGAATGCCTACCCCGAACTCCTCGCGGCGCGCAGCAAGTTTCCGGACATGGTCATCTTTCAGGGTTTGGAGTGGAACGTGCCAGAGGCCGAACACGGGAGCATCATCATTCCGCAGACGATCGATGAAGCGAAGATCATCGCCGAGTTCGAGGTTCGCTACGATCAACTCAATATTTCGCGGAATGACACACCCGCCAACACCGAGGCCGCCGCCGTGGAAGGGGTGAAGTATTTGCAAGCACTCAAGCCCGCGCCGCTATTCATTGCCAATCACCCGGCGCGTCGTGGTCGAAACAGCCCGATTGAGATTCGCAATTGGTCCGATGCGGGGCCGGATGTGGCCAAGGGGTTTGAGGGCGCGGCGGGGCATCAGGCCGCAACGCTTGTGGGACAGCCGCGCGGGCATTATGAAAAGAGCCAGGCGAAGGACTCGTGGCCGGGTTATCCGAAGGAGTCATACAAAACGTGGAACGGTTACGACTGGTACGTAGCAAACGTTGGCGGCCTTTGGGACAGCCTGCTTGGTGAAGGTCGCGCGTGGTACATCACCACGAATTCCGACAGCCACCGCCACTACACCGACCTCACCAAGGTGAACACGCTGACCTACGCCACGCAGGGCCGGGTTTCACCGACCACGCAAAAAGCAGATAAGTCTGACAACATCGACTTTTGGCCCGGCGAGTACAACAAGACCTGGGTTTATGCGAAGTCGGCCGACCCTGATGACATCCTCACCGCGCTTCGCAGCGGCAGCATGTTCGCTTCGCACGGCGATTTGTTGGACCGACTGGAACTATCCGCGACGAGCGGCGATGCCGTGGCGATCATGGGATCCACACTTGCCTTAGAGAAAGCCGGTCAGGATGTGACCATTCATATCCGCGTTCGTGTGCCCACCAAATCAAACTTCGGCGGCAAGAAGGTGACGCTGCATCACGTGGACCTGATCGCCGGTGATATTACCGGGATTGCTTCCGACCGCACGCAGATCACGAACCCGACGACGAAAGTCGTCCGACAATTCAAGGCGGCCGTTGCCAAGCGCGATGGGGAGTGGCTTACGTTTGCGCACACTTTCAAGAACGTGAAGCAGAGCTTCTACGCCCGCCTGCGAGCCACCAACCGCGACCTCCCCGAGCCGACGATGGACACGTCGACGACGATCAATCCGTGGGAAGATTTGTGGTGTTATTCGAATCCGGTGATGGTTCGATTGAAGAAGTGATTCCGCAAAGCTTGTTGCCGCGGCTATTCCCACAAGTCCGCCGGCTGAACTTCAAGCCCGGGGAACAAGCGTGGACGGAATACGTCGGAGCCCGTTGTGACTTGAGCGACCGCATAGGCCCGGTCGACTAACTCCAGCTCCGTCACCGTTCGACCCTCGGAATCCACCATCCAATAGTTTTTGACGCGACAGCGAGCATAAAGGTTTCGCTTGTCGCGGGTATCGCGCTCAACGCTTGTCGGCGACAGTACTTCAATCAGCAGATCCGGCGAGCCTTGGATATTCTGTGACGTGATGATCCCCTTGTTGGCGTTGGAGACGAACAGTACATCGGGTTCGATAACATTGTGCTCATCAAGGATCACGTCGAACGGTGCGACATAAACCCGGCCGAGCTTGTTTCGGCGTACGTGCTCGCGCAAAAAAATGGCGATGTTCAACACAATCGTCTGATGGCTTTCGCCTGGTGACGGACTCATGAACAGGTCTCCGTCCAGTATTTCATACCGCCGTCCATCCTCCGGCAACGCGCAGAAATCCGCGTAGGTCAGCCGGATCGGCTCGGGTCGCATCGTGGTATGCATGAGATTCACTCCGTCAATCACCCCTTACATTATACCATTCTGGGTGCCCTTCCGCTTATACTTACCCCATTCGCGCAAGCGAGGAGACCTCATGACCCCCGACCTCTCCATCAACTTCTGCGGCGTCAAAGCACCCAACCCCTTCTGGCTTGCCTCGGCGCCGCCCACCAACAGTGCATACCAAATCCGCCGCGCGTTTGAGGCCGGCTGGGGCGGGGCGGTGTGGAAGACGCTGAACCATGAACCCATCGTCAACGTCTCATCCCGCTACGGCGCGATTGATTACGACGGGCGAAAGGTCGTCGGGCTGAACAACATCGAACTAATCACCGACCGCACGCTGGATGTGAACCTCGCGGAGATTCGCCAAATCAAGCGCGAGTTCCCCAACCACGCCCTCTTCGTTTCGCTCATGGTCGAGTCCAAACGCGAGACGTGGCATGACATCGTCAAACAGGTGCAGGACACCGGCGCCGATGGCATCGAGCTGAACTTCGGCTGCCCCCACGGCATGAGCGAGCGCGGCATGGGGTCTGCCGTTGGGCAAGTCCCCGAGTATGCCGAGATGATCACCGCATGGTGCAAGGAAGTCGCGAAGATTCCCGTGATGGTCAAGCTCACGCCGAACATCTCCGACGTCCGCGCTGTCGCCCGCGCTGCGCAGAAGGGCGGCGCCGATGCCGTCAGCCTCATCAACACCATCAACAGCATCATGGGGGTCGATCTCAACACCTTTGCGCCGAAGCCCGCCGTCAACGGCCTCGGCTCGCACGGCGGCTATTGCGGGCCGGCGGTGAAGCCGATTGCGCTCAACATGGTCAGCAGTATCGCGGCCGATCCGGGCTGGAAGATTCCGATCAGCGGCATCGGCGGCATTCAGGCGTGGCAGGATGCCGTGGAGTTTCTCCTGCTGGGGGCGAGCAGTGTGCAGGTCTGCACCGCCGTCATGCACTACGGCTTCCGCATCGTGGAGCATTTGGAAAGCGGCCTGAAGAACTGGATGCGAGAAAAGGGCTTCAAGAAGATCGCCGACTTTCAGGGCAAGGGCGTCGCCAACATCAAAGATTGGGGCGATCTCGATCTGTCGTACAAGGTCGTCGCCGAGATCGATCAGGCCAAGTGCATCCACTGCGGGCTGTGTTACATCGCCTGCGAAGACGGGTGCCATCAGTCGATCAAGTGGGAGCGCGTGCCGACGGACGAGTTCACGAAGAACTATGCAGCGCCGCACGCCGCCGTGCCTCAAGCCTCGAGCCTCAAGTCGCAAGCCTCCTCAAACGGCAACGGCCACGCACTCGTGAACCCCAACATGCACTTCACCAAGAGCGGCGACGTAGTGACGCTGCCCGGCGAAGGCGACGGCTACGTCGGTGTGTTCAGCATCAAGCAGGACACCTGCGTCGGCTGCAACATGTGCTCCCTCGTCTGCCCGGTCGATGGCTGCATCAGCATGAAGCAGATGCCGAGCACGCTGCCGAAGATGAGTTGGAAGGAATATCAAAAGAAGCTGGCGGCGGGGGAAGTGGCGAAGATTCAGCCGCCGGAGCATGTGTAGTCAAATTGTCGACCTGAATGAAGCAGGGGTCCAGCATTAATCTGGTGACAGACCTCGGATGGGTTGAGGCAGCAATGGAATTTCCTTAGCATTGTTGGCATCAAGTAGGCTTCGAATGATTGATTCATTCAATAGTGTGCTGACTGAGCGTCTAAAGCGGGCATTCTGGCTTGCCTCCATTTCCTTTATCCCGGGCACGTTCATTGGATTCTTTGTTGTGTTGATCACCGGCGGGATGGGCTGTTGCGCAGGCAACCATAGTCCGTTCAAAGCACTCGCTCCGCTCGCATGGGTTTTCTTATTGCCGCTCAATTACTTGCAGAGTTTCCAATTCATGAATATGCCGATTACTACGCCCCATGTACTATTAATAACCTGCGTGTCACAGTTCACGTATTACTTCGTCGTATTCTCGTTTATTCTCTGCGGCAAATCGCTGTTCCTCTCTGAGTTGCCGGCAATTGGACGGTCGGACGACATCGTCTATTGTCCCCAGTGTGGGGCGCAACTAGAGCCGCCCCGTGCCGGCTATTGCCGCAAGTGTGGAACCCTTCGATCAAAGGAGTAATGTCATCCCGCCTGATCATCGTCCATTCGCCATCTCAAACAACTCCTGCGCAATCGACTCCGCCGCGTCCATCCGCCCCAGCGCCGCTGCCGAGCGGGCCATGCGTCGTCTGCGCTCGTCCGATTTCATTAAGTCGCGAAGCACGTCGCGCAGGCGTTTGGCGTTGTCCTTGGGATCGTTTGAATCACGCACCATCTCCGCCGCCTGTTGATCGACGAGCACCTTGGCGTTTGCCTCCTGGTGGCGCTTCCGGTCGAACGGGTACGGCATCAGCACCGACGGCTTGCCCATCGCGGTGATCTCGGCCAATGTCGAGGCGCCGGCCCGTGAGATGATCAGGTCGGCCGTGATCATGCACAGCGGCATGTGCTCGGTGTACGAGAGTACCCGCGCATCGATACCGGCGTCTTTGTACCGATCGCGGCAGACCTCGAAGTCTTTCGTTCCTGTCAGGTGAACGATTTGCCACTGTTCGGCGACCTTCCACAATTCGCACAGCTCCAGCGCGGCCTGATTGATTGATGCGGCACCCTGCGATGCACCGGTGATGAGCAGCGTTTTTTTCTCGGGGTTCAGCTTCAACGCCCGTTGGCCGTCGAACAGCTTGGCCGTCGCGAAACCGTTTCGAATGGGGCATCCCGTGCAGACGAGGGACTTCGCCTTCGCAAAGTGCTCGCCGGTCGCCTCCCACTGCACGAACACTCTATCGACTTTCGCCGCGAGCGCCCGATTCGCCCGGCCTGGCACGGCGTCGGGGTTGAAGAGGGCGGTCGGGATGCCGAGCTTCGACGCGGCGGCAATGGGAGGACCTGATGCATAGCCGCCAAGCCCCAAAACAAACGCGGGCGGCCGTTCCATGAATCGCGTTCGCGCGGCCTTCACCGAACGATTCCACGCCATCAGGAAGCCGGGCCATGCGAAGGGTTGCTTCGGAAATGCGCGCACGGTTTGAGCGACGAGTTCATAGCCGCGTGATTCAGTGAGTTGCTGATCGATGGGCCGAGTCGTTCCGAAGACGGTGATATCGAAGTCGGGCTGAAGTTTTCGCACGGCTTCGGCGACGGCGAGGCCGGGGTAGAGATGTCCGCCAGTGCCGCCGCCCGCGATGACGAACCAAGGTTTCCGCGCCGATGCCGTCATAGTCAACGCTGATGGTATCAGAGTGTTCCGCAGATGAAAGCGGGCGCCCGCCACGGCGTGTAAGCTCCGGCCCGCTCCACTTAATCATTGGTCCGCACAGCGGACCCTACGGTTTGGCTCGTATGCGACGCTATTTTTTCAGTTGGCCGACGAGGATGCAGTACCCATCGGGATCGTGGATGCGTATCTCGCCCTCGGGCATGTAGAACGGAAAGGTCGGCCGAAACACGGCGTTCGTTTGCGGCATCGAACCCAGCGGTTCGTCCGGTTTGTACTCGCCTGGCGGTATGCCCCCATCGGCCAACCCCTTCGACAACAGATGCATTCGAAGCGCCATGACGTCTGGGCAGTAGTGATAGAAGATCACGGCCTGTTGACCCGGGTCGATCGGCTCGCTGGCCCGCGCGAACATGATCTCGGCTCGCTCCGATGTGACGTCCGCCCAGTTTGTTACGCCGTCGTGGCCGGAAAAGCGGCTAATGCAGGAGAAGCCGAGAAGCGTGTAGAACTCCACCGATCGGTCCACGTCCACTACGTGAACCATCGGCACAAGGTTGGTCACCCGAAAAGCCTCGGGGCAATTCGGGGGCGGCACCGATTTGTCGGTCATGGCATTCTCCGGTTTGTTTATGAGAGAATCGCACCCTAAATATGATCTTCACGCAAGGGCCGATCACAAGGCGTTGATTCGCCGTGTCATATTTGGTTTGCTACAATAGTGTGCGAAAAGAAGCCCCTCGGGCAGTCTCAGAATCGCCGAAATGAAAGACAAAAAACAAGCCGATACCGTCGTCTCCGAACGCGCCGTCCTCGTGGGTTTGATCCTGCCGGGCCAGGCGCCGGCCGGCACGCGCTACGACCCGCTCGCGGAGATCGCCGCGCTGGCTGAGGCGGCCGGTGCGACGGTGGCGGGTCGCATTATCCAGAAACGACCCAAGATTTGCTCGGCCACGTATATCGGCAAGGGCAAGACCGTCGAACTCGCCGAGTATGCCGCCGCGAAAGAAGCGGACGTCATTATTTTTGACAATGAGCTGTCGCCGTCCCAGATTCGCGATATTGAAGAAGTTTGCAAGATTCGCGTCATTGATCGCGCAGAGCTGATTCTCGATATTTTCGCGAGTCGTGCTCGGACCAACGAGGCCCGGTTGCAGGTCGAACTGGCGCAGCTTGAGTACACGGCTCCGCGCCTCCGCGGCATGTGGACCCACCTTGAGCGCATCGCCGGTGCGGGCGGTGGCACCAAGGCCGGTTCGGTCGGTGCCATTGGCACACGCGGGCCGGGAGAGCGGCAGATTGAAATCGACCGTCGCATTGTGTCGAAGCGGGTTTCATTTCTGAAGGGCCAGCTTGAACGGATTGACAAGCGGAAAATCCGCGAGGTTCGGGCACGCGGCGACTATTTCACCGTGAGCCTCGTCGGCTACACCAACGCGGGTAAGAGCACGCTGATGAATGCGCTGACGGGCGCGGGTACCTACGTTGCGGACAAGCTCTTTGCCACGCTCGACACCAAGACGCGCAAGTGGGATCTCGGCGGCGGCCAGCAAGCATTGCTCTCGGACACGGTTGGTTTTGTTCGCAATCTGCCCCACCATCTTGTTGCGTCGTTTCGTGCCACGTTGGAAGAAACGATTCACTCCGACTTAATTCTGCATGTAATCGACTCAGCCGGCTACGACGCCCCGGCGCAGGTTCTTGCAGTGGAACAGGTACTGACTGACCTCGGCTGCCATGACATCCCGCGTGTCAACGTGCTTAACAAGATTGACTGCATCGACGACCTCTCGGCGATTCACATTCTTCGCCACAGCCTGCCTGACGCGGTCGAAGTCTCGGCCGCCACCGGCGAAGGCGTCGACCGCCTTACCGACCGTGTTCTCGAATTCATGCGTAACCGCTACGTCCGTCTGCGCATCGAAACCGACGCGGGCAACGGCAAACTGTTGGCATACTTGAGCAAATACGGCCACATCCTGAGCCAGGAATACCACGGTCGGACCGTGGCGCTGGACATTCGGCTCCCGACGGGCGAAGTCCGCCGCGTGCAGAACCTCGGCGGCCACATTTCCGCGACCCATGCGGAATCGGCATAGATTTCGCGGGCGATCGGCCAAGCGCACGAACTAACATCTCAAATCAAGTGACGCGCCGCGCAAGAGAACGGGCAAGATTGCCCGAAGATGAACATCTCGCACAGCGTACTACTAATGAACGGGTGTCAGATTGAGTCGCCGCAGGCCGGACATCGGGGAGCGGCGGCGAACGGGAGGGGAGCACCACAACGGGGACAGCGCGGTTGGTGGTCGAACCGTGGCGTCTTATAGGTAGTGCTACGCATCCAAATGACGAAGGAGCTAACGAGGATGGCTAGAACTACGCATAGAGTCAGGGCGTTCATGGTGGAGAGGTAAAAAATAAAAAAGGCCCGCGGCGAAGAAAGGAATTAGGCCCGCTGAGTCAACTGGTTCCCACTTCCGGAAAGCGCCGTTCGCCGCGCGCCTTTAGGCAGCATTATAACGGGCACGATCAGGAATTGCAGGAACAATCAGGGCTGTTAGCGCCTAGGTAAAAACCCTGTGTCGCTGTGCACGGAATCGCTGATTATTGCGTCGGCGCGGCGGTTTTGGTGGCGCGCGGCTCGAGGGTAAATGCGATTTCGTATGGCGGATTTCCGGGGGCAAGTGAGAACCCCGGTGGCAGGACGAACTGCACCGGCCTTCGGATTTGAGCGCTGGGGGACTCGGTATCCGCGGCGAGGACATCGACGAAGGCGCGGATGTCGCGAGGGTCGAGTTGCTCGATAAGGTCCTTTGGCCCGGTGACGTCGATGTCGGGGCGGAGGTTGGTGCCCTTCTCAATGACGATGCGGAAGTCGTCCTGCACTTGCTGCGGGATGGACCAGTTGATCAGGATCGGGCCTTTGCGGCGTGTCGTGGTGAGGGCCTCGATGCGGCCTGTGAGGGTCACTTCCGGGGCGGGGAGGATGTCTACCTTCATGTCCGGATCGAGATTGGTGAGGGCATCGAAGACGACCGGAATCTTGACGGAGAAGCTGCCGTCTGGCTTGGCCGCGTTACGGATTCGCTGTTCAGCATCGGCGCGGGCCACAGGGTCGGCGGCAAGTTGACTTGCGGCGAATCGTGGAAGGCGAACGGCGACCTTGGCCGGAACGGGTTCGCCGCTGATTTTTAGATCTCCGACGGCGCAGGCAACGCGGATGTCGGAGACGGTGGTGTACTCATCGACGCGTATTGCCACGGTGGGAGGGTCGATGTTTTTGATTCGCACGGGAGCTTGTGCGATTTCCTTGATTAGGGCGAGCAATTCGCGCGTTGAGATGTTCTGTTCATTGGGAGACGCTTGTTTCGATTCGTCAACGACGGCATCAAAGATCTGCTTGGAAGCGATGGTGTCGGCAAGATCTTTGAGGTGGCGTCGGCGGCCGACGGCGGAAAACGAGAGCGAGAGCTGATAGGGCGGTTCCGCCGGGGCGGCATAGCGACTGGGGACGGCGGACGAGACTCGGACGGCAATTGAATAGGACTGTTCCTCAGAGACATTCTGATCGGCTGTGATCCAGATGAGGATCGTAATAAGGGTGACGGCTGACGCGGATTTTATTTTTTCCCACATGGCGGAAAACCTCAATCGCATCAGGCGGTTGCCCTGGTTGGTTGCGCTTCAGTGGATTCTGAGCCGCCGAGTTTCAGGTGGAGAAGATCGCGAAGATTGTCGGCGGTCAGATTACGTTGCATTTGTCCATCCTCGACGAGTGTAATAATCCCGGTTTCTTCGCTGACGACGAGAATGATGGCGTCCGACTCCTGTGAAAGGCCCAAAGCCGCGCGGTGGCGGGCACCGATGGCGGCGTCGAAGCCTTCGGCGTCCGCCATTGGAAACTGCACGGCGGCGGCGGTGATGCGGCCCTGGGCGACGATGACGCCCATGTCGTGCAAGGGAGTACCGGGCCAAAAGATCGTCAGAAGAAGATCCTTGGTTAATTCTGCGTCGAGGCGAACGCCAGTCTCTTCAAGCGCGCGAAATTCGGTCGCTCGCTCGAAGGCGATGATGGCGCCCATGCGGCGTTTGGAGAGTTGGCCGGCGGCATCGACGACTTCGGTGATGACACGATCGACGTCGCTGGTGGTGTCGCCGAACCAGGTGGCAGCGCCAAGGCGGATGAGGGCGCGGCGCAGTTCGATCTGGAAGGCCACGAGGGCGCTGAGAAAGAGGCCGCCGACGAATAGCGGGTAGATGGTCTTGATGCGTTCGAGACCGAATGCGTTGGCGATAAAGTTCAGCACCAGGGTGCTGCCAAGGAGGAGCAAAAGAAAGCCGCGGAGGAGTCTCGCGCCGCGCGTTCCCTTCAGGAATCGCATGACGGAATAGACGCCGGCCGCGATGATGGCCAGTTCGACGAAATCGGTCCATGTGCGCCGGCGAAGGATTTCAATAATTGGATCGAAGACGTTCATGCGCGAGGTGGATCATACAAGGCGGGCTTGGGGTCGGCGAATTATCGCCCGCTTGGCGGGAGGCATGATCAAATTGACGGGACATTTCCGGTCGAAGGGGTGTGGGAACCATCGGGGTTGGTCTGATAGTCGGCGCGAGGGAATTGGGTTGGTTTATCGCTTTTGGCGGCGCGAGGCGTAAAATAGGCGGGAAAGTCCGGGCTTTTCTTGCCGGGTCGATAGCCCGTGAAAGTTGCATTATGCCCTTACCGCGTCCGACAACTGAGGACGACCTTCGCGAATTGAAGGAGAGCGCGCTGCATCTGCAGTCGGCGTTCGCGGCGCTGTTGCGCGTCATTCAGAAACTGGAGCAACTCGCGCCCACGCGCCCGCCTGCTTCGATGCGAAGTCGACCGACGGCGCCGACCCGGGTCCCGGTGCACCCCGGCACGCAGTCGACCGTGCAGGCGTCGCCACCGCGCGCGTTGGGTTCGCCCTTGGCCCGGGATGCCGACGACGATGAGTCGTCGGATGACGCGCCGCGTCGAAAGCGGGTGAGCGCGAATCTGACGGAGAAGTCGAATCGCAATCTGTCTCGTCGACCATCGCAGGAGAGCGTCATGGAGATGCTCATCGGCGAGCGGTGGCTGCGGCGTGCCGGTGTATCGATTCTGCTGCTCGGCCTCTTTTTTCTTCTGAAATTTGCATACGACGAAGGAATGCTCACGCCGGCTGCGCTGTCGATGCTGTTTCTGTTCTGTGGCGGTGCTACGTTTTGTCTTGGCGAAGTGATGCTGCTGTTCGGCTGGCGAAAGGTCGCGGTGGTCTTTTTTGTCGGCGGCATGATGGTGCACGGAACGATTGCATGGGCGCACGATCTTCATGCCTTGTTTCCGGTGTGGTTGACGCTGTTGGGGTATGGGGTCACGACGCTGCTGCTGGCCGGCGCGGCGATGCAATGCGAGTCACTGGCACTGGCGTTGTTCGCGGGGATATGCGCGGGAGCCGGCCCGATCGGAGTCGGCGTGCAGCATGGGCTTTCGCTTGAAATGGTTGGGTATGGGGTTGGGGTTGGCGCGGTTTTGCTGATCGCAGGATGGTGGAAGCGGTGGGAGTCGATTCGAATCGTGGCGTGGGGAGCCTGCGCGACGACGATCGCGGTTGCCTCATTAAATACAACGGAAGTACCCAGTGGCTGGGGAGCGCTGGCGTGCCTGGCGAGTGTGTATGCGGTGTTCACCATCGAGGCATTGGTGGCAAGCCGGCGCCTGTCGGATGAATTCCCGTGGGAAATTTGCACGGTCTTGCACCTGAACAACATCGCGGTATTTGGAACTGCGGTGCATTTGATGCGTGATACACCGCCGGGCAGGCTGATGGCGTTTTGCATCGTGGCAGCCGTGGGCGTCTGGATTCTCGCCGGCCGAATTAAAGGACTCGATCTGGCGCCTCGGACGATTCGGCGGGCGATTCGTGTCGATGGGGCGGTTTTCCTGGCATGGCTGGTGCCGCTGTATTGGGATGGTTACCTGGTGACAGTGGGGTGGAGCGTGCAGGCCGTGGTGATGGCGTTGATCTGTCGTCGAATGTTCGGGCCGTTGCCAACGTTGTATGTCGCGGGATTGGTCGTCGCAGCGTTTAGCCACCTGTTCATGTATGAGTTTGCCGACGAAACGCTGACGGAGTTGTGGACGGTTCGAAATCTTTTTGATTACACATGGCTGACGGTGATGGCAGGGGGGCTGACGCTGACGTCGTGTCTGGTGACAGTGCTTTTGGTCGGCGGGCGGACAACAGGGCCGTGGGAGCGGCGTGTATGCGCGGTGCTTTGCGGACTTGGGTGCATCGTGCTGCTGGTGGTGTCGGCAATGCAGACCGATGCTTATTGGGCGACGGCCTGGTGGATGATGTTGGCGGCCCTGTGGTGCGTGGGTTCACTTCGATTCCCGGTTGCCGCGGTTGGCGCGTTGTGGTTGACGGCCGGAGCGGTAGTAAAGTACCTGGCGTGGGATACGCTGGCGACGTTCTTCGATGTGGATTGGGCGGAGTTGATTGACCCGATCTGGAATCGCGCCACGGCAATGGGCTTGCTGCTTGTTCTATTGGTGATGATCGCGCGGACCGGGGTGCGGCAGTTGTCGCCACTCATGTACCGGCGCATGGGTGGTGTCGCGTGGCGATTGGGTTTAACGATCCTCGCGGCGTTTTTGTTCACGTGGACCGGGACATTTGAGATCCTGCGGGCATTCGGGCATGAGCAGTTTCGAGCAAGGTTTTCACAACCCGATCTGGCATTCCAGGTCAGCCTGTCGATCTTCTGGGCGGGCAGTGCCATGGTTTTCCTCGTTGTAGGGCTTATGCGCGTGATGCAGAGTCTGCGGATCATGTCGATCATTCTTTTCGCCGTGACGCTGATGAAGGTGTTGGTGCTCGACCTTGCCTATGTGGAGGCGAGCTATCGCGTGGTCCTCTTCATGGCGCTGGGAGTTTTGCTCGTGGGGGCATCGATGTTGTACCACTGGCTATCCTCCCGGGTGTTGGGCGCTGCGCCGGCGAAGTGACGCGGTATGATGACGCGGCATGATGCCGCCGTCCGCCTCAGAATCCGAATCCCAAACGCCGCAGCCGCTCCCAGTCACTTACATGGTCGCGCGTGCGATCGACGCTCCCAAGGTTTTTCCCGATAGCACGCTTACCCGCGGCGACGCGTTGCGCGACCTCTGCATTGTTGTATTTCTGGCGATCGCGTTTATGACCGCGATTTTTGAAACAGGGTTTCCGCACTGGCTGGCGCAGCGTTTCCCCGATATCGCCGTCATCCTGCCCGCGTTTCTGAACGGCGCGATCTGCATGGGGGCCGTGGCGGCGCTGGTGCGGCATCGCCGACAGCGGGCCGGGTCCATCGGGTTAACGAATTGGCATTGGCGGTGGCTGGGCATCGGCCTATTGACGGTGCCGGTGTGCTTTGTGGGTGGGGCGATCAGTAACTTGATTTATGCATTGGTGACGCAGCGATCGCTGGTGGATTTCGTTAAGGAGCGGGAGGAGTTTCTCGGGGGCGTGTCGGACATTCCCCTGTGGCTGATTTTTACGCTTTCGATTTTCGTTGGTATCTACGAGGAGATTTTGTTTAGGGGGTTCGTACTAACTCGGTTGCGGGCGCTCTCAAAGGGTGTCATAGGACCGGTGGTGATTTCGAGCGTGATCTTCGGGTCGCTGCACTTTACGCAAGGGCTGATGGGCGTATGCCAAACGACGATCGTGGGATTGGTTCTGGCGACGGTTGCAGCGCGGTCGCGGTCGTTGTGGCCGTGCATGATCGCGCATGCCCTTATTGACTCGACAAGTCTGGTGTTGGCGGGGCTGATGTCTGAGGAGATGCAGCAGTTCCTACGCGAGGCCGCGTCGCAACCAGCGGGGTGACGCCGTCGATGATGCTGCGCGGCAACAGCGTTGCATTCGGGGAACATGCCGGACAACGTCCTCTTCTGTGAGGGTGAGTGGGGCCTGTTCGTGATCTTGTTGCGGCGTCACGAGTTGCGCGGGTTAGCGTCGGATACTGTGAATTCTTCGCCGACGGGCACGGACCTTGCAAGTGGATTGCGTCGAGGGGAAAGAGCCATTCTTTTCTGCATTTGCGGACCTTCGCTCATGCGTTTCATCGCATGTTCGAAGGCCGTCATCGAAGCGAGGGGGAATCATGATTGGTGGCGTCAATTCATCCATGTACGGCTCGTCGGTTGTAAGCACGTCAATCGGAACGTCGCGCTATTGGTATGGATTGCCGCAGTGGCCGGCCGGTCAGAATGCGTACCGTCGGCAGTTCGACGCCGGGCAATACCTGAATACGCTTTTCCTGGGCGGCGGAGATTCTCAATCGCTTGTCGACCCATCCGGGTATGTCAATTCGCAGACTCTCTCCGGCCTGAAGGATCTGTTCACGCCCATTGCGTTGCGCGAGGGTGACCCGATCGATATTGCAGCCGAGCTGCTGAACAGCCGCGTATGGCCCACGCAGTGGCCGGCCAACGTCCCGCAGGGTCAGCCGTCGACGACGGACTTGACCGGGGGCGCCGACCTCATCGGGCAGATTCTCAATATCCTGGCGTAGGCATCAGGCGCCTTCACACGCAACCCCCAGGATTTTCGTGAGCCGGTCCTGTGCATTCCGTTGGGTCTTCTCTGAGGAATGCACCTATGAAATCACGACTCGTTCTTTTTGCGGCGGTTGTCTGTTCATCGACCATTTCGCTTGCCCAGGAGGCCAAGCCTTCTGCCGGGCATAGCGCTGAATCCCTGCATTCGCTCCTTGAGAAGACACGCGACGAGAAGAAGGTGCCGGCATTGGCGGCGGCGGTCGTTCGGGGGGATGGGTTGGTCGCCGCGGATGCCGTCGGCCTTCGAAAAGCAAAGTCGAAGAAGAACCCCGTTACAGGCGACGATTGTTTTCATCTCGGATCGTGCACCAAATCGATGACCGCGACGCTCTGCGCGATGCTCGTGGAAAAGGGCCAGTTGTCGTGGGATCGCACCATGGCTGATGCATTTCCAAAACTTGTTGAGACAATTCATCCTGATTGGCACAAGGTGACGCTGGAGCAATTGCTGTGTCACCGATCGGGCCTTCCCGAGGATCGCGCCCCGGACATGAAGACTTGGCCGAAGATTCGCGCGCTCAAAGGCCCGTTGCCGCAGCAGCGGATCGCGATGATGGAAATCCTGCTGCCGCGACCGCCGGTGGCGGCGCCGGGGACGGCGTTTGCCTATTCGAACAGCGGATTCGTCATTGCCGGAGCGATGTGTGAGGCTGCCACGGGTAAGGCGTATGAAGAACTGATGCAGTCGATGCTGTTCGAGCCGCTCGGCATGGCGTCAGCCGGTTTTGGCGCACCGGGATCTGATGGCGATGTCAATCAACCCAGCGGTCATGATTCTTTCGGCGGCGCGTATACTCCCGTGAAGGCTGGTCCGATGTCAGACAATCCGGCGGTGATCGCGCCGGCGGGAATGGTGCACGCATCGGTCGCGGATTGGGCGAAGTACGCGCAATTTCATTTGAAAGGATCGGTCGGCGGAACGCCGTTGCTGAGCGCGGCGACGATGTCGAAGTTGCACCAGGTCGCGCCGGGGCAGGACTACGCCTATGGATGGGCGATTCGAAAAGAAGATTGGGCCGGCGGCCAGACGTTGGGCCACAGCGGCAGCAATGGGCGTTGGTTTGCCGTCATTCAAATCGTGCCCACCAAAGACTATGCCGTGGTTGTGGCAACCAATGCGGCGGATCAGGCGGCGCAGGAGGCCTGCCGGGATATCGTGAAAGGCGTCCGCACGGCGCTTGTAGGCAAGGGTTCGTAAGCCGCCGTGCTTGTTGGTTCAGTTCATTGGGGGCACGAAGCCGAAGCCATCGGTACAATCCCGGTATCGTGAAGATCGACCTGCATACGCACATCCTCCCGCGCGAGTGGCCGGATTTCGACGCGCGGTTCGGGTATTCGGGCTTTATTCGCTGTCTACAACATACTCCGTGTTGGCCGATCGCCTGGGCCGAAAAGCAGAACCAGCGACTATCTAATAGCGAGACATTGAAAAGGCCCGTCGCATGTTGTAGCGGTCTGGCGGCGAATCAAGGGCGTACGCAGTTCAAATCACCCTGATCATGGCCAATGATCCGTTGGTCACGTCGTGTAAGGCGGATCAAAGGATGTAAAGGGGCTACGGCGAGCGCTGGTTTGCGTGCTACGGCCGGAGTTTGGGAGGGTGAATGCCGGCAAGTGTTTGAGGCTCGGCATTTCGAGATGCAGTTCACATTACGCAATTACTTGGTTTACAATGCCTTTCTGGGGGCTGCACTGATCTAGGGTCGCAGTGCACCCATGCTTTTGAACAGGGCCCTCATGATAAAGGAGAAACACATGTCTCGAACTCGGTTTCATGTCGTGATCGCAGTCCTTCTCGCATCATTGGTTCAACCAACCGTGGGCCAAATGGCGTGGAGCACTTATCAAGGAAACCCCTCTCACGACGGATACGTTCCCATTGGGTTGGATCCGTCTCAGTTTGCATTGCGATGGCAGAAGACCATTCCCGGAGGGCGTCAATTGAATCCCGTAAGTGCGGCCGATGGAAAGGTGTTCGTGTCTCAGGGCAACTCGAATGGAGACGCTCTTTTTGCGTTGAGTTCCGAAACCGGCAACACGCTATGGACCAAGAATTTTGGCGCCCCCTTTTCCGTAAACCCGCCGAGTGTTGGGTACGGAAACGTTTACATTCAGACGTGTAATCACGGTAGTGATACCTACCTTCGCGCCTACAATGCCGATACCGGTGATCTTGTATTCCGAACTCCGCATTCAGCCCAATGGGAGAGTTACTATGCTCCCACCGTGTTTCAAAACCGTGTCTATGTCAATGGCGGATACTACGGCGGAATGTATTCGTTCGATGCACACACCGGCAGCCAAAACTGGTTTCAGGGGCTTCAACAGTACGATGATTGGACGCCGGCAGTCAACAATGCGTATTCCATTGCCTACGTGGGTGAGTATTCCCCCGGCTTGTATGTGTTCGATCGGTTAAGTGGAACTCCCGCATTCACCATTCCGGATCCGAACTTCAACTGGAACGGATGGAGTATGAATCTCGCTCCGGTTCTGGGATCGCGAAACAACGTGATCGCTATTCACTCCGGGCGTTTGATTGACTTCCAATTGGACACACGATCCATCGGTTATGAGATCGCGGGTGCGTTTACTGGGCAGCCGACGGTTGCAAATGGTAACATCTTCACCATTCTTGGAGGTGCCTTGTCGGTTCGACGTGAATCCGACGGCTCGCCACTTTGGGCGTGGGAAGCTCCAGCGGGAGGCATATTGACGGGAAACATGATTGCCACGAACACACACCTTTTTGTGCGTACGTCGAGCAAGGTCTATGCGCTGAACATCTACTCTCACCAAGTTGATTGGTCATATAACGCAAGCGGTAACCTGACCCTTGGACCTGACGCCTTGTATATTGCAGGGGCTAACGGACAGTTGACGGCGATCAACGTACCTGAACCGGGCAGCGTGTGTTTGTTGACATTGGGCATCGCATGCACGCGTGCAAAGAGCCGGCGAATGAGGGTATTTCGCTGAGCAAATTCGCGCCGCAAAAGATCGACCTGCATACGCACATCCTCCCGCGCGAGTGGCCGGATTTCGACGCGCGGTTCGGGTATTCGGGCTTTATTCGACTGGAGCATTACCAGCCGTGCTGCGCGCGAATGATGAAGGGGCGGGAGGTCTTCCGGGAGATCACGGATAACTGCTGGGACCCTGCGCGGAGAATCGAGGAGTGTGATCGTGTCGGCGTCACGATGCAGGTTCTCTCCACCGTGCCGGTGATGTTCAGCTATTGGGCGAAGTCGGCGGACGCGCTTCACGTTTCGCGTTTGCTCAACGACCACATTGCGGGCGTAGTGCGGCAGTATCCGACGCGCTTCGCGGGGCTGGGAACAATACCTCTGCAAGACCCCGACATGGCATGCCGCGAGTTGGAGCGGTGCATCGGCGAACTGGGTATGCGCGGTGTGCAAATCGGAACACACGTCGAAGCCAACACGTTCACCGGCCGCTCGCGAGCGTGGAATCTGAACGATGCGGAATTGTTCCCTGTTTTCGAAACCGCGGCGCGACTCGGCGCGGCGGTATTCGTTCATCCGTGGGACATGATGGGCAAGGAGCGCATGCCGGATTATTGGTTGCCGTGGTTGGTCGGGATGCCGGCGGAGACAAGCCTGGCGATCTGCTCGGTGATCTTTGGAGGCGTGCTGGAGCGTTTGCCGAATCTTCGCATCGCGTTTGCGCATGGCGGCGGCGCATTCCCCGGCTCCATCGGCCGCATCGAACATGGCTTCAACGTCCGCCCCGACCTCTGCGCGAAAGACAACAGCGTGAATCCGCGAGATTACCTGGCGCGGCCGGACGGCAAGGGTGGCGTGGCGCCGGCACGATTTTGGGTGGATTCGTTGGTGCACGATGCCGACGCGCTGCGGCATTTAATCAAATTGTTCGGCGCGGAGCGCGTGGCGTTGGGCAGCGATTACCCGTTCCCCCTCGGCGAAGCCCACGCCGGGGCATTGATCGATGGGATAAGTGAGATTGAGGATCGTGTACGTTCTCTCCTATTTTCGAAATCTGCAACTGAATTCCTCCATCTCGGATTGTTGTTTGACCAGCCCTGCCGCTGAGTGATACTGGTCTGGGCCTTCCAAAGCGCCGGCCTTCGCGTCCCCCCCCGGTTTGTGTCCGTATTCCAAAGCTGTGGTAAGTTGCTTCCGTTTTCGAAGTAGCTTTCGGTTTCTGTTCCAAAGGTTCTTCCTGATGTCGTCCCCGGCCCATCCAGCCCCCGCTCGTATCCTGCCGATATCAAAGGAGATATGGCAGAAAAGACCTCGAAGAACGTAAGTGCCGCAAGGACCAAGACTACCGACGATCCGGCCTTTGAGCGGCGGATGGCCACCCTGCGCAATTGTCGCCTGGTGGGGGCCTGCGTGGGCCTCGCCTTCACATGGGTGGCGGTGCTGACCTTCAACGCGGCCGATTGGCCCAACCCGGCGGTCTGGCCTCAGGCCTACCCGACGAACAACGCCTGCGGCAAGGCCGGGGCATGGGTGGCGTTCCAGTTGCTGCACTATTTCGGCGAAGGGGTGTACCCGATTCTGATGCTGCTGACGGGCGCGGCCTTGGCGCGAATGGCGCGCCGGCAGATCGGCGGCGTTTCACTTCGCGTGATCGGCGCGGTGCTGCTGGTGACGGTGACGGCGACGGTCGTGGCGCTGATGCACCCGAACGGCGGCGCGAGTTTCGTGGAAGGGCGCGGCGGGATTCTCGGCATTGCAGTCGCAACACTTCTGAAGAGCAGCTTTTCCACAATGGGGACATTGCTCGTCGTTTCAGCGTCGCTGGTGGTCGGCCTGCTGCTCACGATTGACGATGTATTGCTCGCGGTGCCTTCGTGGATTGGTTTGGCATCGAGAAAGATTCGTGCTGTGGTACTGGCGGCCAAGGTGGCTACAACCCCACAGGGGCGATTAACGCCCGTGATGATCGGCGCGGGGAACACGGCGAAGCCTTCGCCATTGCCGTTGCGGCCGGTCGCAGCGTCCGCTCCGGCCACGGTCGAGGTCCAATTGGATGACGACGAGGCGGCTGGCAACGAAGACAATGGTGACGCAGCCGATGAAGTTGAATCGGTGGATGAAACGGCCACTCCGGAAACGTTGTCGACTGTGAAGAGCGCGGGGGAGGACATAGAGCTTCCGCCGGAGCGGCAGTTGATCGTCAAGATGCTCGGCAAGGATCGCGTCGAGGGTAAGACTGCCAAGAGCGCGTGGCCGACCGAGTTGGGCGATTATGTATTGCCGCCGCTTTCGATCCTGCGCGACCCCGAGGCGCGCTACAACGTCAGCCAGGAAAACGTTGTTCGTGAGAAGGCGGCGATTCTTGAGCAGACGCTTGCTGAGTTTCGCATCGAGGTTCGCGTTGTGGAAATCACGACCGGACCCGTCATCACCATGTTCGAGTTGGAACTCTCGGCCGGCACGAAGGTCAGCCAGATCAACTCGCTCGCCAACGACATCGCCCGGGCGCTCAAGGCGCCGGCGGTTCGCGTCGTTGCCCCCATCCCCGGCAAGAACACCATTGGTATTGAGGTGCCCAATCTCGACAAGGAGAAGGTGCGTCTCAAAGAGTTGATCATGCTCGGCGGCGTGAAGCCGACCAAGATGGCGCTCCCGGTATTCCTCGGTAAGAATTCAAGCGGTGATCCGCTGATCTGCGACGTGGCGACGATGCCTCACATGCTGATCGCCGGCACGACCGGCAGCGGAAAGAGCGTCTGCATCAATTCGCTGGTCATGTCCATCCTTATGACGCAGCGGCCCGACCACGTGAAGATGATCCTCGTCGATCCGAAAATGGTCGAGCTTTCCATCTTCAAAGAAATCCCGCACCTGATGTGCCCGATCGTCACGGACATGCAGCGGGCTGAGATGATCCTGCAATGGGCCACGACGAAGATGGACGAGCGATACGAGTTGCTCGCCGAGGCCGGCGTGCGCGACATCGGCAGCTTCAACCGCATGACCAAGGAGCAGATCTACGAGCGATTCCAACCGTCTAACGACGAAGAAAAGATGAAGATCCCCACGCACCTGCCCTACATCGTGATCATCATCGATGAGTTGGCGGACCTGATGATGACCAGCGGCAAGGAAGTCGAGCATCACCTGTCGCGCCTCGCGCAAAAGAGCCGGGCCGTCGGCATTCACCTCATCGTCGCCACGCAGCGGCCACAGGCGAATGTCGTGACGGGCTTGATCAAGAGCAATCTCCCGTGTCGAGTCGCATTCCGCGTGGCGAGTCGCATGGACAGCCGGATCGTGATGGATCAAAACGGCGCCGAGGTGCTGATGGGCGAAGGCGACATGCTCTTCCTGCCGCCAGGCTCGGCGAAGCTGGTTCGCGCACAGGGCACGTGGATCGACGATCAGGAATTGCGGGCCGTTATCACCGACCTCTCTGGCAAGGCCAGGCCGGAGTTTCATCACGAATTGCAGCGACTACGCCCCGAGGGTGAAGGCGAATCGGGCGAGCGTGATCCGCTCTTTGATGAGGCGGTAGGGATCATCGTGCAGACCCGCCGAGGCAGCGTGAGTCTCCTGCAGCGCCGTCTCGAAATCGGCTATTCGCGAGCCAGCCGTCTGATCGATCAAATGGCCTCGGCCGGCATCGTCGGCGAATACAAAGGCAGCCAGGCTCGCGAGGTGCTGATCACCGACAAGGAGTGGGAGGCGATTCGCCGTCAGCGTGATACGGAAGTTCGCAGCGGGGGCTATCGGGCGGATATGAACGCGAATGAAGATGATTCCTTTGGTACTGCCGATCTGGACGATGAGTTCAGCTCGCGAAATTGACGGATTGCACGAGAATTTCTTCGTGAATGACGATGGGGTGGGGTGCGGCCCCGCGGCATTTTTGTCGCCCAGTTGAATCCTTCCTTACCTATCGGATAGGCTCCGTGTCGAACGCACACGAAGGAGCTCCGCTATGGCGTATTCCATTAAAGCAGTCGAAGCGTATGCAACGGACCTCATGAATCGACCCGGGATGCTGGCGAGGGTACTTGAGGCCCTGACCAACGCGGGGGCCAATCTCGAATTTGTGATCGCCAGACGGGTTTCGCAGAATACTTCCCGTGTTTTTCTTGCGCCGCTCAAGGGCGCGAAGGTGCTTCGGGCCGCAAAGGATGTGGGATTGCAAAAGGCTGAGGGAATGCACGCCCTACGCATCGAAGGTCCGGATCGACCGGGACTGGGCGCGCATCTCACGCGCGGCTTGGCCTCGGCCGGTTTGAACATCCGCGGTCTGTCGGCGGCCTCGATCAGTCGTCGCAACGTCTGCTACATCGCCTTCGCAACAGCCACGGAGATGGGCCAGGCTCAGAAGATACTGAAGAAGCTGCTGTCGAAGAAGTAGCGACTCAACTGCCGCACGCTGCCCCGCTATCATGGATGGAACGAGGGAGATGGTGTGACGGTCTATCACCCGACATTGGATGCGATTCGCAGTGCAGGTGGCGGATTGGTGCCGGTCATTCGCCGACTTCTGGCGGATCGAATGACACCGGTGAGCGCCTTCGCCGCACTCTCGCGCGGCGCGGATCGGGCCTTTCTTCTGGAAAGTGTTGTCGGCGGCGAGCAGATCGCGCGGTACAGCATGGTGGGCGTGTCGCCGTCAACGGTGCTGACGGCGCGCGGTGACGCCGCTTCGATTACCCGGGCCGATGGATCGGTTGAACTACTGAGCCACGTCGGCGATCCGCTGAGTGTGTTGCAACAGCTGCGGAACGAGAGGGGAACATCGTCGGCCATCGCCATGCCCGGCATTCGTCTGCCGCGCTTCCGGGGCGGCGCCGTGGGCTTCGCGGGGTACGACACGGTCCGCTATTTTGAAGCACTACCCAATGCGCCGCAGGATGATCGGCGGCTCGATGACATCGACTTCGGCATCTACGACTCGTTGGTTATCTTCGACCATGTGAACAAGACGATGCTTGTGGTCGCGCACGCCGATTTGTCGCGCGGAACGGCTGAGGCGGAGTATGCCGGCGCGCGTCGCCGAATAGAGGAGCTGGTGGCCAGGCTGCGCGAACCGGTGACGTCGCTCTCGGATGAGTTGTCACCGGATGCACGGCCCGACGTGCCGTTTGCGAGCACGTTCACGCAGGCCGGTTTTGAGTCTGCCGTCCGGAAGGCGAAGGAATACATTGTCGCGGGGGATATTTTTCAGGTCGTGTTGAGCCAGCGGCTGCGCGTGGAGACGGCGGCCGACCCGTTCGACATCTATCGTGCCCTGCGCGTCGTGAATCCGTCGCCGTTTATGTTTTTCCTCAAAAGCCCCAAGTGCATCCTTGTCGGAGCCAGCCCGGAGATACTTTGTCGCGTCGAAGACGGGGTGATTACAAATCGCCCATTGGCCGGTACGCGACGGCGGGGCGCGACGACCGAAGAAGATGTCGCGCTGGAAACGGAACTTCTCGCTGACCCGAAGGACCGCGCCGAGCACATCATGCTCGTTGACCTCGGGCGAAACGATGTCGGCCGCGTGGCCCGGCCGGGGTCGGTGGCGCTGACGGAGCTGATGACGGTTGAGCGCTACAGCCACGTTATGCACATCAGCAGCAATGTCACCGGACGACTGGCCGACGGCCGCACCGCGATCGATGCCCTCAAGGCGTGCCTGCCTGTCGGCACGGTGAGCGGCGCGCCGAAGATTCGCGCCATGGAGATCATCGACGAGCTGGAACCGGTGCGCCGCGGGCCGTACGGCGGGGCGGTGGGTTATTTCGATTTCTCAGGCAACATGGACACCTGCATCGCCCTGCGAACCATGGTGATCACGCCGGGCGCGAGCGGGCGTTGGACGGTGGATATTCAGGCCGGCGCGGGCATTGTGGCCGACAGCGAGCCGAAGGCGGAGTATGAGGAAACGCTGAATAAGGCGAAGGCGCTATTGGCGGCGGTGGCAATGGCTCAGGCCGGGGCGTGAGAAAGTCGACTTAGCGAATCAAGCGTGCGACTCGCCTCTCCAGAATCGACTGCGCGAGCAGCATCGTTGAGACCCTGAGCGAAATCTACGGCAACGTCGGCGACAACCAGTGCAGCGGCAGCATTGAAGAGCGTGTGATTGCGGCGCGGGCCGGTTTCACCGTTTAGCACAGCGCGAATCGCCGACGCACTTTCCTGGGGGCTTGAAACAATCAGCGATTCAAGCGGTGCGAGTTTCATGCCCAGCGCGGTGGGGGATATCTCCTGCATGGTGGCATGTGATCCACGAATCTCGGCGTAACGACTCGGCCCGGTGATGGTGAAGTCGCAGAGTCGGCCCTCGCCGCACACAACTAATGAGTATTCCGTGCCTAGTCGGGCGAGCGCGGCGGCAAGTTTGTCGATCCACGCGTCGCGCGGCACCCCGATGATCTGTCGGCGCACGCTGGCCGGGTTCGCCAGTGGGCCGAGCATGTTGAAGATCGTCGGTTTGCCGATGCGCCGGCGAATCTCCGCCACGCGGGCCATGGCGGGGTGAAGTCGCGCGGCGTGGAGGAAGCCGATCCCGACTTCGCAAATGCACCGCGCAACGACGGCGGGAGACGCGTCAACATTCACGCCCAGTTCCGTCAGCACTTCGGCCGAGCCGCTTTTTCGTGTGTAGCTGCGGTTTCCGTGCTTGGCGACCTTGGCCCCGGCGGCGGCGGCAACGATTGCGGCGGCGGTTGAAACGTTGAACGTGCTGATCCCGTCGCCACCAGTGCCGCAGGTGTCGATGGCGTTGGGGAATTCGCAGGGAATCGGCGTGACGTGTCGGCGAAGCACCGAAGCCGCGCCGACGATTTCGTCCACCGTTTCGCCTCGCGCGCTCATGGCGCCAAGGACTTGCTCCGATTCCTCATCCGCGACCTCTCCCTTCATGATGGACTCAAACAGCGAGCGGCTCTCGGCTTCCGAGAGCGTCATACCATCGATCACCATGTTCACAAGTTGATTCATATTGTTTTTGGAGTCAGGTATCCAACCGTTGAACCGTCGCGCCCTCCGACGGATGCCATGTCCACACCGGCGCGGTGACACCAAAATGCGGATCATAGTCGCGCCGGACGGCGGACTCGATGGCGTTCACTGCGGATTGCTCTGCGACTGCGACGACACATCCGCCAAACCCCGCGCCGGTCAATCGCGCACCGAATACGCCGGGCACCTTTCGAATGCAGTCGGCCAGGGCATCCACTTGCGGTGTGGAGACTTCGTAATCCTCGGCGAGCGACTGGTGGCTTTCATTCATCAGGCGGCCGAGCGTTGGGAAATCGCCGCGCCGCAGGGCATCGGCGGCGTCGCGAACTCGCGCGATCTCCGTGATCACATGGCGGGCGCGGCGGAGTTGTATCGTAGGGTGAATTTTTGACCCATGCACCGCCAGCCTGCTGAGCGACGCCTCTCGAAAGCCTACGAACCAATTAGCTTGTTCTTTCAGATAGGAACGTACGAGTTCGCATTCCCTTACCCGCAGTGCATAGTCCCCCGTTGACAGTTTGTGAGGACTCCGGCTGTCCACAACGGTGATGCGAACATTTGTCCGGGGCCACGGAATATGCTCAAACGACCCGTTGCGACAATTCAATAGCATGACGTGGTCAGAACGACTGCACACGCTTGCAATCTGGTCCATGATGCCGCAAGGAACCAAAGCAAAATCATGCTCGGCGGCACGACACGCATCCGCAATCTCATCGTGCGTTAGCCTGGGCCCAAATAATTCAATTGCAGCCAGCGCAACGGCGGCTTCCAGTGCCGCGCTTGACGACAACCCAGCGCCCGACGGTACATCGCTGTTGATTAGAAAGTTGATTCCGTTTCGGGGAAGACCTCGCACCTGCAACTCGTGTAGGACTCCCTGAACATAAGCGCCCCATCCTATCAATGGCTTCCCGATTTGGTGCGCGTCAAATTGGACAGCCTCCTTGGATTGAAGACTCTGCGCGACGACGCGATCGTCATCCCGCCGCCCCGCAACCACCCACGTCGCAAGCGGAATCGCAAACGGCATCACCAGCCCGCCGTTGTAATCGACGTGTTCACCGATGAGGTTCACGCGGCCCGGCGCCCGCGCGATCACCTCTGGCGTGCAATGCGGGAATCGGCGTCGGAATTCTTCGACCAGTGTCTTCACGTTGACCATGCAGGCACCTCGTTGGATAATCGCAATTGTACGCTTCAGTCCTCACAGCAGGTGGGTTCAAATGGCCACGCCTCTGATCATCGACACCGATATGGGAATCGACGACGCCGTCGCCGTGGGGCTGGCGCTTTCCAGTGCCGCGCTTGAGGTTCGCGCAGTGATCGGCGTCGGCGGGCGCGTGGCGGTTGATCAAGTCGCCTCCAACATCGGCCGCGTGCTGACCGCGTTTGCCCCGGCGCGAATGCCGGCAATTGCGAGAGGGTTGCAGCCAAGTTCATCAGTACAGGCGGGCAGGTTTTTTCCAACCGGTAAGGACGGATTGGGAGACTGCGCCCTTCCCGATGGACAGGCCGACGTCGAGCACGATTTCCTAGCGGTGTATCGCCGTTGCCTCGAACTAACCGGGGACCAGGTAACGATCCTGTCGCTTGGTCCGTTGACAAATCTTGCCGCGCTCGTAAACGACGCACCGGATTTGAAATCGAAAATTGCCCGCGTCGCAATTTCCGGCGGCGCGGTGTGGAGCAAGGGCAACGTCGCCGCGACCGAGTTCAACTTCCATCGCGATCCGGCCGCTGCCGCAAAGGTGCTTTCGTCGGGCCTGCCGATCACGGTCGCTCCGCTCGATGTCACCTCGTTTCTCGCGCTTGACGAGTCGCACGTCGCTCACCTTTCGGCCAGCGGCACACGAATCGGGCAAACGCTCGCGACGCTCCTCCGTTCAGCACTGGCAGCCGATCATCCGCCCGGCGTCGGCAAGACGCACATCCATGACGCCGTCGCCGCGGCCGCGCTGCTTTGGCCGGACCTTTTCATGCGCACGCGCATGAGGCTCGATGTGCTCACGACTGGCCCCGAGGCGGGCCGGTGCAAGCCGCAACTTGGCGGCGACCCGGCGCAGCGCGTCGATCTGCTCACGGCCGTCAACGCCGTCGATCTGCTGGAGAACCTGCTAGAATCGCTCTGTCATGAAGCATTCGTCGTCTGAGGGATAAAGCCGGAAAGCCAAAACGCCAAGAGCCAAAATGCCCGGCGTTGTGACGCGAAAGACCAAGAGTTTCAGGGACCCATACGAGGGCTAGGCAAGGGTATGTCGCGAATTCAAGGAGATTTGAAGGAGCGGACTTTTCATTTCGCTCGCCAAATAGTCGAATTGGTTGATACCCTCCCGAAAAACATAAAAGGCTGGGAGATTGGAAAGCAACTTATTCGGTCAGGCTGTGGAGTTGGTGCGAATGTTCGAGAAGCGGACAACGCGCACACGGCCTCCGAATTCGCATACAAGTGCAGCATCGCTCGAAAGGAAGCGGCAGAAACAAACTACTGGATCGACTTGGCAATATGCGTTGGCCTTGTTTCCGGGGGCGCTGCGATCAAGCTTCGCGAAGAATCGGATGAACTGACACGAATTCTCTCGTCCATCGTACGTAAGACTCAATCGCGTGTTGCCGACTCTGCTCCGGAGCAGATGCCGTCGCCGGTCAGCCCGCGAAGAATTCGCGCTGTCAAATGAGTACGCATGGCCTGGCTGAACTTGTGAGAGTGCGTCGCATGGATCGAGCTTTTGGTGTTTTGGCGTTTCGGATTTCAGTGTTTTTATCGACCACCACTCGGTCAGGCCGGCCGGGATTACGATGACCGAAAACCGACATCTGAGAATCATCGGAATGCACTGTGCCGGTTGCGTGGCATCGGTTGAGCGGGCATTGCGCGAGGTCGACGGAGTCGCCAGTGCGTCCGTTCAGCTCTTGACGGAATCCGCCAGTGTCACGCTTTCCAAGGAGGATGTTCCTGCGTCTCGATTAATCGCGGCGGTTCGCGCGGCGGGCTATGACGCCGAAGCCTCCGCGACCGGTGCGGAGATGCTGAAACGTCTGGCCGGGGATCGCGATGCGAAAGAGTCGCTGCGTCAGCACCGACAAACATTAATTCAGGCCCTCGGGCTCGCGCTGCCGATTCTCGCCGTCGATCATTTCCGGCACGTGCTCTGGCCGCACACCCTTGCGAGCCAGACGACCGCACTCATCCTGGAGCTTGTGCTGCTCGTGATGCTGCTGCGAAGCCCCGCGGGTGCACCGATCCTCGTGGGAGGGTTGCGCGCCGTCCTCCGACGCTCGCCGAACATGGACACCCTGATCGGCATGGGTGTTTTCGTCGCGACGATCAGCAGCATCTTTGGAATGTTCGTGGCCCGCGACGAGGCGTTCGTTCATATTCACGCGGCCGCCATGATCCTCGCCGTCGTCAGTGTTGGGCGCTATCTCGAGGCAAAGGCGCGACTGGGCGCTTCGTCGGCAATGAAGGCGTTAGCCCGGCGTGCGCCAAAGACGGCGCGAGTACGTCGCGGTCAGGCGATTGAGAGTATCGCGGTCGACGATGTGGTGGTGGGTGATCTCGTCATCGTTCCTCCGCAGAGCACAATTCCTGTTGACGGCGTGGTCGTTGAAGGCCGGTCGGGTGTGGACGAAAGCATGATGACCGGCGAGTCTATGCCTGTTGTGAAATCCGTGGGGGATTCTGCGATGGCCGGCACGCTGGTGACGGACGGAACGATCACGCTTCGAGCCACCACGGTGGGCGCGCAATCCACCTTTGGCCGCATTGTCGAACTCGTGGCGAATGCACAGTCAGGTCAGACGCGCATGCAGCGCCTCGCGGATCAGATCGCCGCGGTGTTCACGCCGATTGTGATCGCGATTGCCGTGGGCACGTTTGTGACCTGGATGGTGATCGGCGGTCGGACGGAACTGGCGAACGGCCTGCGCGCCGCCATTGCCGTACTGGTGGTGGCATGCCCGTGTGCGCTGGGGTTGGCGACGCCGGTGGTGACGGTCGTCGCTTCCGGAATGGCGGCGATGCGTGGTATTCTGGTGCGCGATGGCGCCATGCTGGAAGCAATGGGTCGCGTCGATACCGTGGTGTGGGATAAGACCGGAACGCTCACGACGGGGCAATTGTCTGTGCGATGGGCTCGGCCGATCGGATCCATCAGCGAAGCAGAGTTGATCGCCCTCGCCGCGAGCGCCGAACAATTCTCGTCGCACCCCATCGCACGCTCGTTGGAGGCACAGGCTCGGCGCCATGGCGCCGCACTGGACGTTCCGACGGCGTTTGAACTCATTCCGGGCGGCGGTGTGTGCGCCACGCTGGGCGGCAACGAGGTGCTTGTGGGAAGTGAGGCGTTCCTCGAATCGCGCGGGGTCGAAGTGGATCGCGCAAGGCGCGTGGAATTTCCGGCGGGTAATTACACGATCACCGCGGTGGCACGCAGCGGAGTCATTCAGGGCTTCATCGGGTTGGCCGACACGATTCGGCCGTCAGCACAATCGGCGGTCGAGCGGCTGACGTCGCGCGGCATTCAGGTGGCGCTTCTGACGGGTGATTCGGAGCCGGTGGCGCGCGAGGTTGCCGAGTCCGTCGGCATTGGCACGACGCTCGCGCGGCAGTCCCCGTCGGACAAGCTGCTCCAGATTCGCCGCCTCCGCGAAAAGGGCCGACGGGTTGCGATGATCGGCGACGGCGTGAACGATGCCGCAGCCCTTGCGGAGGCCGATGTGGGAGTTGCCTTTGCGACCGGCGCCGACGTGGCTTGCGAATCGGCGGGTATAAACCTCATCGGCTCAACGCCGCACTTGGTGGCCGATGCCGTCGATCTTGCACGGGCGAGCGTACGCGTGATCCGCCAGAATCTGTTCTGGGCCTTCGTCTACAATGTAATTATGATTCCGGCAGCGGCGATGGGTCGGCTGCCCCCGGCGTGGGCGGCCGCGGCCATGATGCTGAGCTCGCTGACGGTCGTGTTGAACGCCCTTCGGTTGAAACGCCGTGGAGCGGCCTTCCAGCCGGAGTGAAATCAGCTTGGTCACTCGGAGTATGGCGCAATGAAGGTCTTCCGCGGTGTAGCCTCGATCGACGACAGCCTGCGCGGCGGCGTGTTGACGGTCGGCAACTTCGACGGCGTACACCTCGGGCACCAGCGCATCCTCCGCACGGCCCACGCGCTTGCAAAGGTCTCGAGTGCTGCGGTCATCGCCATGACCTTCGAACCCCACCCGATCAATTTGCTCAAACCCGATCGCGTCGTTCCGCGACTGACGCCGTGGGAGGAGAAACTTCACCAATTGGAGCGCGCCGGGGCCGATGCGGTTGTTCGTTTGGACACCGATTGGCCACTCCTGTCGCTCGCAGCCGATGATTTCGTCAGAGAGATTCTGATCAAACGCATTCATCCGTCGTACATCGTCGAAGGGCCGAATTTCGGCTTCGGTCGGGGTCGGAAGGGAAATGTCGACACGCTTCAGGCGATGTCGCAGCGCGGCGGGTTTCAGGTGCGCGTGGTGGAGCCCTATCGCACCCACATCGGCGATGAGCAAGTCATCGTGTCGAGCACGCTGACGCGGAACTATCTCGCGACAGGACAGGTCGATCACGCGGCGGCGTGTCTGGGTCGCGCGTATCGCCTTGTTGGAACAGTGATTCATGGTGCGGGAGATGGCCGAACACTCGGGTACCCAACGATAAATCTCGATGTGGGCGAGCAACTTGTTCCGGGCGAAGGGGTCTATGCCGGATTCGCGGAGGTGGCGGGGTTGCGCCGCGCAGCCGCCATCAGTATCGGCCGTCGCCCGACGCTCGGCGGCAACGCTCTTGTGGTCGAGGCATTCGTGCTGGATGACGCGGGCGACTGGTACGCGGAATGTGCAGTTTTGGAACTGATGCACCGTTTGCGCGACCAGGTCAAATTCGGCGACCGAGAAGCGTTGACCGAGCAGATCACCCGGGATGTTGAGCGAGTTCGCGCGATTACATCGCAGGAGGCCTCGACATGAAACAGTCCGCACGTGTTGATCTTCCAGCAGCGATCGATCGCATTCGACAGGCGAACCGCATTGCGATCACGACGCACGCCCGCGCCGATGGCGACGCGATCGGCAGTGTCGCGGCGATGCAGCGAGTTTTGCAAATGCAGGGGAAAAAGGCTCAGGCCTTTTTGCATGAGCGGGTCAACGAGCGATACGCATTTCTCGATCCGCACAAACTGCTTACAACATGGAACGCGGAGACGGCGGCGGCCGAGCTTGCGGAAGCGGACCTGCTGTTGGTGCTCGATACCTGCTCGGCCGCACAGATCGAACCGATACGCGACGTCGTGAAAGCGGCCACGACACACTCCCTCGCAATCGACCATCACATTACGCGCGACGACATCGTGCGCGACGTTTATGCAGACGAAACCGCCGCGGCTTGTGCCCAAATCATCGCGCACTTGTTCGACACGGCCGGTTGGGAGATTGATCCGGTGACGGCTGAGTTGCTCTACGTCGGGCTTGCGACGGACACGGGCTGGTTTCGATTCTCCAATGCGGATGCGGCCGCCTACAAGACCGCTGCTCGCCTTGTAGCCGCGGGGGCCAAGCCCAACGAGTTGTACGAGCGGCTGTACCTGAACGAACCGGTGCCGCGGGCAAGGCTCGTCGGCGCGGTGATGTCGTCATTCGAATTGCTCGCCGGCGGAAAGCTCGCCATGGTCCGCCTGCCGCGCGACGTCTTGAATCGATGCAGCGCGACGCAGCAAATGACGGAGGATCTGATTAACGAGCCGCAACGCGTCGGGAGCGTGGTGGCCTGCGTGCTGCTGACCGAGCCGCCGGATGACGGTCCGATCCGCGTCAGTTTCCGCAGCAAGCGCGGCGTTGATGTCGCGGCTGTTGCATCGACCTTTGGCGGCGGCGGTCACGCCCGTGCGGCCGGTGCGAAAGTGAGCGGCACGATCGACGACGTGGCCAAGCGCGTCGCCGAGGCGATGATCACGGCCATGGCGGAGCAGGGGCATGAATGAATCGGTGCGCCAAGTCTTCGCCGGCGGTGTATTGCCCCGGCTTCCGTTGGGCGTTCGCGCCTTGTTGACGACATTCATCGTGCTAATCGGATGCGGCTATGTCATTGCGTTCTTAAATATTCAGGAGCGGCACGGCATGGCCGACGGCAAGCCGGGCTTGTCGCTCGATGATATTCGTGCGGTGTTCGGCGGATACAAGAAGACCGCCGGCGCGGCGGCCTCATCACGGATGCTGACAATGATCCGAAGCGAAATGAGGCAGTATTTCTCGTCGGATCTCGACTTTGCTGCACTGGAGTCATGGCTGACCACTGGTGCAAAGCAAGAGGCTTTTGATCAAGGCGAGGGGAAGCGAACGCCGCGAAAGATCATCGTCCGTGACTGCCTGCGTTGCCACGGCCAAAGCACCGGCACAGGCATTGCGAAAGAGTCTCCGTTCGGCCCAGACGAGTTTGAAGTGGATTACGACAAAATCGCTCTGTTCGCAGGGTCCGCCCCCGCGACCGGCGGAGAACGTGCCGCCGTTCCTCCGCAATACACTGTTCCCCGCCTGATACTTTTCAGCCATCAGCACATGCTGGCCATTCCGATATTCACGTTGTTGGTTGGGCTTGCGTTTTCGCTTATTCGGTTCACGCCGGCATGGCTGAAAGGTCTGATCACGCCACTACCGATGCTTACGCTGATCTTCGACTTCGGCGGTTGGTGGTTGGCACGTGTCTCGGGGCTGGGGGCGTATTTCATACTCGCCGCGGGAGGCGTATTTGGCCTTGCCTTTGGGGTGCAGATCGTGGCGACGGTGTTCGATCTGTGGCGGCCCCCGGGAGATCAGGAGAAGCCCCGTTAGCGCGCGGGAACTTTGGACGCACTCATTTTTCTTGTATAATGGTGTGCAGAGTATGAACACCGCCGCCCCCCCCCAACGCGAACGTCTATTCGAGCGCCTTCAGCAGCTCCGGGCTAACGTGGAGTCCGTCTTCATCGGCAAGCCCGAGGCCGTGAGCCAATTGCTCATCGGTTTGCTCGCGCGCGGGCATGTGTTGATTGAAGATGTTCCCGGTGTGGGTAAGACCGTTCTGGCCCGTGCGGTGGCCAAGAGCATCGATTGTCGATTCTCGCGCGTGCAACTCACGCCTGACCTGCTTCCTTCCGACATCCTGGGCATCAGCGTCTATAACGACAAGACCGGAATGTTTGATTTCAAGCGCGGACCCATTTTTGCGAACATCGTGCTTGCCGACGAGATCAATCGAACCACGCCGCGCACACAATCGGCCCTGCTTGAGGCGATGAACGAATCCCAGGTCAGTGTCGATGGTCAGGCGATCCGGCTCGAACAGCCATTCATGGTGCTGGCGACGCAGAATCCGTTTGAGTTTGAAGGAACCTATTTCCTCCCGGAGAACCAACTCGATCGCTTCGTGCTGCGGATTCACATTGGCTATCCGTCGCGGGAAGATGAGAAGTTGATTTTGCGCCAGCAGCCCGGCCGTGAGCCGCTGGATGCCTTGCAGTCGGTGATGTCGGCGAAGGAAGTGCTGGCCTTGCAGGACATGACGGATCAGGTGCGTGTCGATGACGCGCTCGTGGACTACATGCAGGACGTCGTGGAGGCTACGCGCCGGCATGATCTGTTTGAGGTCGGTGTCTCGCCGCGCGGAGCCTTGGCGCTCATGCGGGCGGCGCGGGCCTCGGCCCTGCTGCAAGGGCGAGATTACTGCGTGCCCGATGATTTCAAATTGCTTGCGCCGGCGGTGTGTGCCCATCGCGTGGTGAGTAAGTCCTACTTGCGCGATGGACGAGCGTCGTCCAACGATCAGATCATCCGTGACATTCTTGAAAAGATACCCGTGCCGACGTGATGGGTCGCGCGACGCATCGCGCTCGCAACGGGGGAATGGACGGCCCGCGCCATGAGACGATTCCTGCGATGGTTGCTGATTCAGCGGCTGGGCGCGCTGCAGTCGGCCTCGCTTTCGCTTCGAGGGGCGTTCTTCCTTTTCGGCACGACCCTTATTGGGCTTGCCTCCATTGATGCTGGTATCAACCTCCTGCTCATGGTGTTCGGCCTTTGCCTCGGCGCGGTGTTGCTGTCCGGCTTTGTGGGGTGGCGGCCCCTGCGGCGCATTCACGTGCAGCGGGTTGCGCCCGACGGCGTGACGGCCGGTCAGCCCTTCGAGATTCGCTACACGGTTCGCAATCACTCGCGGTGGGGCGCGGTACGAAATCTGCACCTTGTCGATTCCGTTGAACGCGGCGCCGTGTTGAACGCCCCGGAGGCCTACGTGCCGATGTTGCGCGCCGGGGAGACGTTGATCGTGACGGTTCCAATGGCGGCGCGAAACAGGGGCCGCGTGCGACTGACCGGCGTCCGCTGCATTACCACGTTTCCATTCGGCATTTTTGCCAAGTCCGTCACCGTTCGAATTGAACACGAGATCGTGGTTTTCCCGAGGCTTTGCCGGTTGCTTGGTGATATTCGCCCGCCGACACGGGCCGCCGACACCGCGCTCACCGGCGGCGTACCCGCGGCGGTGAAGGGCGACGAGGAGTTCTATGGCGTGCGCGAGTATCGCGCCGGCGATAATCCAAGGCGCATCCATTGGCGGCAAAGCGCCCGCACCGGGCAGTTGATGGTTCGCGAGATGACCAAAACGCGCGACCACAAGTATTGGTGCGTGCTCAGCACGCGGATCAACCCGAAGGACCCGATGGATTCGCAGCGGCTGGAGTCCGCCATCTCGGCGGCGGCGACCGCAGTGTGCGATGCGCTCGAAAAAGGGATTCGCGTCGGTTTGATTTGTGACGGAGAGCCGCTGGTGGTGCTGCCGCCGGGTGGTGGTCGAGCCCACCGGCCGCGTCTGTTGCGCGAGCTGGCGCTGCGTGCGCGAAATACGCACGACGATTTGGCGCCGCATATTGAGCGATTGACCTGGCCCAATCGATGGCGAGGCGGGTGTCTGTTGTTTGCCCCGCGCGACACGGATGATGTGCGCGCAGCCGCACGGGCGTTGCAGCGTGCGATAGGGCCCACCACGATTTGCCTTCCGGGAACCCCGGCGTTTGACAGCCTCTTTATGCAGGCGGAGTGGGTGCCGGCGCGGGCGCCGTTGCGTCGGGAGCGAGCGGAGGCATTCGTATGACCACGACCTCGCGCCGACTTCAGGTGGGCATCATCCTGTTGACGCTGGTCAACATGATGCCGGCCATCGAGGCCGCGGATTCATGGCAGTTGCTCGCGGTCGCGGTCGTGTGCGCGATCTTGGCGCTCGTCTTGCGGCGAGCGGATGGCGGAAGCCGCATGCCGTCATCGATCGTCCTCCTCGGAGTGCTCGTGTCGGTCTGTGTGACAGGCTATGAGATGATGCAACCGGAGACAATCTACATTGTCGACCTCTCGCACTTCATCATACTTCTGGCGTGTTGCAAATTCTTTGAACTTCGAACCCATCGCGACATCGGCCTGGTGCTCTTGATCTGCTACCTTCTCCTGATTATCGGCGCGTTCGTCAGTGCAAGTCCCTCATTCGGCATTGCGCTGTTTCTCGATGCGACGTACGGCGTCATGTGGTATATGCGATTTCAGGTGGATCGCGAGGCCTTCGCGGTGCAGTGGCGTCAACAGCGGGCCTTGGAGCACGTTCGATTGCCGACGTCCGGTCGGACCGACGCGGCCGAGGGGGCACCCGCCGCATCGCAATGGCAGCCGGCCATTTCCATGGCGCTGATCATGGCGGTGATTGCGACGGTGACCTTTGTCTCCGTGCCCCGAGGATGGGGGCGCGGAATTTTTGGCCGAATTCAAAATGTCGTGCCGGTTGCCGTAACGGCCTTTACCGAGGAGATGACCCTCCGCGACGCGCGGATTATTGAGGACCCATCCCTGGTTATGCGGGCCAGGTTTCTCAAGAACGGAGCACCGTTCGGCGGCGACGATTTTCAGCCGTACCTGCGCGGAGCGACGCACGACAAGTACCGGGATGGGAAGTGGCGACGAACGCGCAACGTCCTTATTAGCGAAGTGGCGACACGGCGCGACGATGTACTTCGTGTATTGCCGGATGTGCCCGTGCCGGTCCGAGGCGATCGCGTTGTTGAGGCAGACATCTGGCTGGAAGCGGTCACCCAGGGCGCGCTGTTTTCGATGTATCCGCCGGTGAGCGTGGCGTCGAAGGATCTGCGCGGCATCCAACAGCGGCCGACGGACCTGACGATTTACACCGAGGATACGACGCGCCGCGCAGTGTCCTATCGTGTGACGTCCATGGTGGCGGGGCGGCATGAGTTCACGCGCGTTCCAGATGCGCCGCCGGCGCTGCGTGATTGGTCGGGCGGATTTTCGCGGATTCATCCGGCGATTAAGCAGTTTTCCCGGGAGTTCTTCAGTTCGGCAGGCGACTTTCGGGACCCGTCGCAGCACCGGGCGATTGCGGATGCGGTGTGTGAATATCTGAAAAACGGGGATTACGCCTATTCGCTCGACCGCGGCTTCACACCCGAAGACGTTGATCGGATGAAGGATTTCATCTTTGATAATCGACAGGGACACTGCGAGTATTTCGCCACGGCGATGGGGCTGATGTTGCAATCGATGGACATTCCGGCGCGGGCCGTCAATGGCTATTACGGCGGCGAGTTCAACCCGGTCGGTGGGTACTACCAGTTTCGCGCGAAGGATGCCCATGCGTGGGTCGAGGTCTTTTTGCCTCCATCGGGATGGGTGACGTACGACGCGAGTCCGCCATCACCCGGAAGAGAGGCCGAGCGCAACGACGACGTCTACGCGAAGTTTCATCGGCTGTCGGACTATGCGCGATTCAGATGGGCAACCTCAGTGGTGACGTTCGATTCGTCAAGCCGGGAGGAGTTGCTTTCGAGCGTCGAGGGGTGGATACGCGTGTTGACGGAGCTGCGACATCGCCCGGGGTCGCTTCTTGAAAGTGTGATGGCGCTGTTGTGGGGCCCGGAGATGATTCCGATTTGGCAGCGCGTGTGCTATTGGTTCTTGTTGGTCCTGTTTGTATCGGTCATCGTACTGGTCCTGCGCGTTCTTTGGATCGGGTCACTTGTCTTGCGGGAGTATCTGCCGGGGCGATCGCGATCGGGACGCGGGTTTGTGCGGCGGCCGGAGGCAAAGTTCTACGATCGCCTGCTTTTGCTGCTGGCAAGTCGCGGCCACATCAAACCGAGTCACTTGACGCCGCGCGAATTCGCCGATGAGTTGGCATCTGAGCACGCGGATTTTGCGGATATTCCGTTGTTCACCGAGTGGTATTATCGTGCGCAGTACGCGGGGGAATCGCTGACGGGGGCCGAGTGGCAGCGCGTCAAGGCAACGCTGGCCCGGCTTCGCGAGGATACGGCCTTTGGCGAGAATTAGGCCGCTTGTCCGCCGCCCGCCACCGACGGATAATCCCCACCAGCGACATCGACGTTCACTCCTGAGGACCACGGATGGCAACCAAAACCAAGTCTCGTGCACGCAAGGCGCCGGCAGCCGACAAGATTGTCGAATTGGCCGAATCGGTGGTGGCGCTGGCCGGCAAAAAGAAGGACCCGACGGTGGATATTCCGCTGCGGGCGCTTTCCAACGCGAAATACAACAAGGATCGCCGCATCATCGAGATGGGCGGCAAAAGCCAGAGCCGCAATTTCTTCAACCTCAGCACCGCGAAGAGCTTCATGCAAACGCTGCTGATCGCCAGTGGCTGCAAGAGACTGATCGACGACGAAAAGACCGTGAGCATTCGCGGTTTGTATTATCTGTTGAAGCACACGATTCCCGGCACCAGCGAAAAAACGTTTAACGATCAAGGCGAGAGCGACCCGATCATCGAGGACCTGGAAGTCGCCATTGGATCGCTGCGCGAAGAGTTGCATGTGTTCGCGGATAACCGCGGGAGCATCGCCGGGAATCTGACGGTGACCTCGCGCGGGGACGAGATCGACCTTCGCCGAATGGGCGCAGGAGGCTACTCGATCCCGAGCATCGTGGAGCCGGACGTCTTCACGTTCAGGAAATGCGATGCAAAGTTCATCTTGCACGTCGAAAAGGGCACGGTCTGGTCGCGTTTCAACGAGGACAAGTTCTGGAAAAAGCACAACTGCATCCTGATCCATGGCGGCGGACAGCCCCCGCGCGGCGTGCGGCGATTGCTCTATCGCATGCACAATGAGTTGAAGCTTCCTGTGTATTGCCTGCTCGATAACGACCCTTGGGGGTTCTACATCTACAGCGTCATCAAACAGGGTTCGATCAACCTGGCATTCGAATCGAACCGAATGGCGATCCCCGATGCAAAATTCATCGGCGTGCGCAGCAAGGACTTCGAAGAGTTCGGCCTGTCAGACGACGTAAAGATTGCGGTCGATGACAAGGACATTAAGCGGGCGAATCAAATTCTCGAATACCCGTGGTTCAAGGGCAAGAAAGAATGGGAGAAAGAAGTCGCGCTCATGCTTCGCCACGGCTTCAAGATGGAAGTGGAAAGTCTCCTCACGAAGAGCATCAGCTTCGTGACCGAAACCTATGTGCCGCAGCGGCTGAAGCAGCGATCGTGGTGGTTGGATTGACGGCCAGCGGGCGTCTTGAGCCATCCGCCCGCCGCCGCTATCATCGCCGACCGTACGGGGCGTAGCTCAGCCTGGTCTAGAGCGGTCGCCGCGGCGACAGGTCGCTTGTTTGCTTCAACTCGCTACGGTCATGGCATCGTCGTTCTTCGTTTATGTGTTGCGTGGTTCCTTGACTCTTCGTACTTAGGTTGGCTCGACGGGAAACCAGACCAATTATTTAATGCGTCACAGTCAGGGTCGGTCTGCGGCCGCGCACCACGGCCTCCCCCCTGGGTAGTCGTTCATGTTGAGACGTTTGGCACGCGACATGAGGCGCTAATGCGAGTGCGGTTTTTCAAGACCGACAAGGGGCGCGAGACATTCCGCACACGATTGCAGATACAATCTCCCGGTTCGCTCGTCCAATCTTGAACTTGGACGAGAATCCCTTATCATAAGGGCTAGGTTACGGGGCGTAGCTCAGCCTGGTCTAGAGCGTCTGCATGGGGTGCAGAAGGTCGCTAGTTCGAATCTAGTCGCCCCGAGTGTTTGTAAATCCTGCCGAACGCTGGAATTAAGCGTACCTGCCTGTGTTGGGCAGTGCGGCCTACAACCCAAGCGCAAGACGGTATCAAAACGGTATCAATGGCCGTTGGATCGTCTTTGAAGCTGGGAGGTCGCCAAATGCCCCGACTTGTTCACCGTATACCGAAGTATCGTCATCACAAGCGTTCTGGTCTTGCCGTCGTCACAATCGATGGGAGAGACCATTACCTGGGTAGGCACGGATCGACCGAAAGTCGTGCCATGTACCGGCGCCTCATCGCGGAATGGAATGCATCCGGTCGGCGCTCCATGCCGGCCGACCCGAACGATGGCCTGACGCTGGTTGAACTGATCGCAAGATACTGGCGTTTTTGCCAAACTTATTACACCAAGAATGGTGAGCCCACGTCCGAAGTACCCTGCGTTGCCGAATCCATGCGGCCGCTTCGCGAACTCTACGGTCGACTTCCAGCATCAGAATTCGGCCCACTCAAGCTGAAGACAGTTCGCGAAGAGATGATCAAGAAGGGATGGGCCCGCACCACAGTAAACGGTCGCATCCAGCGTATCCGCAAGATGTTCAAGTGGGCTGTTGAGAATGAAATCCTCACAGCGGACAAATACGAGGCACTTCGTGCCGTTGCCGGCCTGAGGAAGGGCCGATCAGCCGCTCGCGAGCCTAGACGGGTGCAACCGGTAGCCGAAAATCATGTTGAGGCTATCCTGGCCCACGTATCAGATCAGGTCGCCGCCATGATCCGTCTGCAGCTGCTCACCGGCATGCGATCAGGCGAGGTGACGATCATGCGAGGCATCGATCTCGACATGTCCGGGGAGGTATGGAATTACCGGCCCGCCTACCACAAGACGGAGCATCACGAAGTCGAGCGCCTCATCCCATTGGGCCCCCGGGCGCAGCAGGTTATTCATCCGTTCTTGAACCGGGACCTCTCTGCGTACCTCTTTTCTCCGTCAGAAGCCGAAGCGGTGCGACTAAAGAACCGCCATGCTGCTCGAACGACTCCAATGTCCTGTGGAAACCGACCCGGAAGCAGTCGCAAACGCCGCCGCACCCGCCCAGCACGTGACCGATATGACACCAACAGCTACCGACGTGCCATTTGTCGCGGCTGTGATGTGGCCTTCCCAGCTCCGGAGGGAATGTTGGCCAAAGACATTGCGGCGTGGCAAAAGGATCACCGCTTTCACCCTCACCAATTGCGGCATACCGCAGCAACGCAGATTCGCCGGAAATACGGCCTTGAGGCCGCGAAGTGCATCCTAGGACACTCAAACATCGAAACGACCCAGATCTACGCTGAAGTGAATCAGGTCCAGGCCACAAGGATCATGGCAGAGGTTGGATAGAAGCAGCCATAGACCACTCGTTTTCCCAATTGGGGAATACGCACAGCGGCTGAAACATGCGAACGGCTATTATTTGGGCGGGAGGAGGTCCGGTGCGGAATCACGGGTTGCAGGACTGATCCAAGGAAGCGGATTACTAGCTGGAGCACAATCATGGCGAAGAAGGCTACGCAATTAGGCGATCAAGAGGCCATGCAGCTTTTCACGACGGATAAAGTCCCACCGGGATTCGTCAACGTCGGCAACGAACTGCAAAAATTGGAGCAACGATTCCCACACATCAACTGGGACGCAACAAAACCGTATTATGCGGTGCCGGCCGCATTATTGCAGGCTCTGGACAGAGTCTTCGGAAAAAAATGTCCCCCCAACATAAGCTTCGACTTTGAGGCAGCGTTCGCAGATCTATGTAAGAAATCCAATTGTATCGGTTTCTGGTTTGGTCAACCGCTCATTTTTGAGTACCTTGGTGAAAGTGTCATCCCGTTCGAGCCCATCCCACATGACCTGATCGCAGAGTGGCACAAGCAAAATACGATTGCGTCAGAAAAAGAAGGTCCCCCGCCAAGCGAAGAAAGCCTTAGGAGCAAAATCGGCACCACAGAACAGGCGATGGGGGAAGTTGAGATCCGACGCCAGGCGATCTTCTCTCGTCTTCAGGGCTATCTCGGTTGGCTGATGACCAACAAGACATTCATCGATGAACGGGATGAGTTGCGTCGCAAATGGGAAAACCGCATCATGAAAGATCGCGCCATACCGACACTGCTGATCCCACATAGTTCTGAGTCACTTGAGTCATTTGGTGTTAAGAAAGCCGACGTAACGCAATCTGAGATGTACGAATCGTTTCGGACGTTTTATCAGCGATGGTGCCTGCAGGGTTTCTGCACATGGGATCTCCCCGTTCCTGTTGGCCCGCAAATTCCCGCCCTGCTTAAGAACCAATGGGACCAACTTGCCCAAATGGGGAACTACTTATTCCTGCCGCACAGTCTCATCGTAATCGGAGAGATGGGCCTTGAGCCCATGGCCAAGAGCCTTCTCGAGCATCTGGCTCCCGGGCATCTTCAGGAATGGCGTAGACAATCACTTAAGTTAAAGCGCAAACCACTGGGCTCCGCGCGGCTCGGTCGTTTATTTCGCTTGAACTTCTATTGGGAGCTTCTCAAGTCACGCGTGGGGGGAAATCTCAAAGGGAACATCGGACGCCTTGAAGAAGTACTCGGCCAGTTCCTCTCCCCAAAAAAGCCGGGGCCGGAAGGGAATAGGCCGGGCCTTGAAGATGTTCAGGATCTCCGCGGATTCATCAAATCTCGCCTCGCCGGCTGACCGCTGCGGGATCATGGGGGGAAAAGATTTTTAGATCTTCCCCTTATCGATCGAAGCCAACTTCGAATCAACTACCCACTCTGCGACTGGTCGAACTCGAAACAATAAACCGTCGCCGTGCCGCGTCACTGACCAGTCGCATCAGCGCGGCGGCGGTTCATGCGCGCGGTTCGGTGTTCCGATGATCGACCCACTCGTCGACGAGATTCTGACATTACGCGAAGCGGCCAAGCGGCTCCCGCGGTGTCGCAACGGCAGGCCCCTTCACGTTGCGACGCTCTATCGATGGGTAACGCGCGGTCTGCGCGGTACTCGTCTCGAAACAATTCGCATCGGTGGATCGCGATGCACCAGCACAGAGGCGCTCCAGCGGTTTTTTAACGCACTTTCCAACAAGAGTACTTCAACCACTGTGAATACTAACGTAAGAGCGCGCCAAATTGCTGCGGCGGAAGAAGAACTCCAAGACTTTGGTCTTTGACTCAAGAAGCGACTTTTTCGGAGTAACCGTGAAGTTGCAGAAGTAGAACAAAGTCCGGCGGATGAGGCTCTTCAGAATAATTAGTGCACGTGGAGTCGATAATGCACGAACCGTTTCAATTCACGCGACCATATAAGTTTGATCCCGATGCGATCTTGCAAAACGTGCCCACCTGCCTTCGCGATCGGCGACAGTGGGTGTGCTTTAGATACATCAAGCGCGGCGGCAAGCAAACAAAGTGCCCGGTCAATCCCATGACAGGAGCGCAAGCATCGTCAATTAATTCGGCGACATGGGCATCGTTTGACCAAGCGGTCGAGAAGTGCAAGCAATGTCCCGATCTGGCGGGCATTGGATTCGTATTTACCCCGGATGACGACTACTGCGGCGTCGATCTCGACGATTGCATTGACCAAGCGACTGGCGAGGTCAAACCATGGGCCACAAGAATTCTAAACGAGCTGAGTTCTTATTCAGAAATCAGTCCCTCCGGGTGTGGAGTGAAGACATTTTTGCGTGCCAGAAAGCCCGGTGAACGATGCCGAAAAAAGTACCATGACGGTGAAGTGGAAATTTATGATCAGGGCCGATTTTTTGTAGTGACTGGAAATCGCCTTCCCGATTTTGGAGTGGAGGTTAAAGAACGCCAGGAGGAAATCGCGCGATTGTATGCCGATGTCTTCGGCAACAAGAAGTCCCCACAAAGCCCCATTTCATTGGCAATGGACGAGCTCGATCGACCCCTGCTTGACGATGACGCGATTCTTCGGCTTGCCCAAGGCAAGGGCAAGGCCGGCGACAAGTTCAAATCATTAATGAATGGCGACTGGAACGAGAATTTTACTTCGCAGAGCGAAGCCGACTCATCTCTGGTATTCCGCCTCGCATTCTTTACAAAAGACCCAGTCCAAATTGACAGGATTTTTCGCCGCTCAGGTCTGTTTCGCAAAAAGTGGGACGAGAAGCGCGGCGGAATGACATACGGCGAGCGAACGATATCACGTGCGTTGGAAATGGTCACCGATCAGTACAGGCCTCCGTCCAGCAGAAACCGGGCTCGTTCGTCAATTCAGACCGTAGTTGCTGATTCTGCGCACTTGCTGAACGGCGCGCCAGCGCCAGGCACCGCAGACCCCTCGACGGGCCGCCTAATTCTGTCCCCGACGATAACATTGCCCACCGCGCGTGCGTTTGTCGAACAGTATTATCGCAATCCGAATCGCAATACATTGTGTCACTATGCCGGGGCATTGATGCAGTGGAATGGGAGCAGGTATGAAGAGATTGAAGACGATGCCATTCGAAACCAACTACAGCCCTGGATGCATAATGCAGTGTGCATGAGGTGGAATCTCGAGAATAAATCTTGGGAGCCACGCGATTTTCCAGCCAACCCCAAAACCATCAAAGCCGCACTTGATTCAATAAAGACGCTCACACACCTGCCGGCGACAACGACTTCGCCATCGTGGCTGGACGGGCGCAGTGAGCCCGACCCGCGCGACATTTTGCCTTGCCGGTCGTCGCTTTTGCACCTGCCGACGATGCGCCTCATTCATCCGACGCCCGCGTTTTTTAATGTAAACGCCCTGGACTATGACTTCCAACCAGATGCGCCAGAACCAACGGAGTGGCTTGAATTTCTCAATCAGGTGTTTGACGGTGATGTACCGTCGGTGGAGTTGTTGCAACAGTTTTTTGGATATTGCTTAACCGGTGATACGTCGCAGCAAAAAATGCTTTTGGCCATCGGGCCAAGACGAAGCGGCAAAGGCACTATCGCCCGCGTGCTGGCCAAGCTTGTGGGCCCTGGCAATGTTTGTGGCCCGACAATTTCAGGTTTGGCCGGAACTTTCGGCCTGCAGCCGCTAATCGGCAAGTCGATCGCCATCGTAAGCGATGCTCGCTTTTCGGGGCCTAATCTTCCAACTGTTGTTGAAAGGCTACTCTGTATTTCGGGCGAGGACACGCTGACGGTGGATCGCAAGCACGTCGGGAGTCTCACGCTGAAACTTCCGACACGTTTTTTGTTTCTGAGCAATGAGTTGCCGCGCTTTAACGACAGCTCAAGCGCCCTTGCGGGCCGATTCATGATGTTGCGGATGCGGAAGAGTTTCTACGGACGGGAGGATACGGCACTGACCGACAAGCTGCTCGCCAAACTACCAGGCATTCTTTGCTGGGCCATTAAGGGCTGGCACCGCCTGCGTGAGCAAGGGCGCTTCATTCAGCCGGCCAGTGTCGAGAACGAAATGCGGTGTCTTGAAGAGTTGTCGAGTCCGGTCGGAGCGTTTGTTCGGGAATGTTGCGTTGTGAAGCCGGAGCTTAGGATCACGGTCAGCGCTTTGTACGCACGATGGCAGGCTTGGTGTGAGGCTGAGGGCCGTGACTATGTAGGCACGAAGCAATCCTTTGGCCGAGACTTGGCCGCTGCGGTTCCTGAAATCCAGGTGCGTGTGGGCACCGACAACGATCGCTTTTATCAGGGCATTGGCATTGTAAACGCGCCGTTTCCTCTCAATGGATATCTGAACGTCGGTGTGCAACCTACGGACACCTGCGCACAACCTGCGCGATGAAAATGCGGACCGCGCAGGCACGGGGATTTGATGCAGCAAGGATTTACAACGAGACCTGCGCGAACATGCGGGACTTGCTCTAACTATCACAGGAGAAAGGAGTGGGGGGGAGTTTAGACCTCCCCCCCCCCCCCGAGCGCAATGTGAAACAGCGCGCAGGTCAGCGCAGGTAGTGTTGGCTGCATCGGGCGCCCCCCCGTCGCCCGTCAACATGTCCTGCCGCCCCCAGATTCCATGTGGCGTGTGTGGTCGCTGATTTTTCGTTCCAGCACGTCTCCTGGGTAGCCTGCTTCTATTGTCGCTGGCACGCACCACCGTCGTTCGGTAGGTGATTGCTGGGTGAACAAAAGTCCTCCCGAAAAGGTGCAATATGCAAACAGTCATGGCTACGAGCGATCGAAATTCCCATCCACTCGATGCCTTAATGATTGCCGCAAACCTGCGCGTCGTAGACCCAACTACTGACGAAGACGCGGTCGTCAACACAGATGCCAAGACAGGACCCCGTGCTACCGAAGAAGCACCGCCCGATTCCACCACCGAAGCAATCATCGAGCCCGATGCACCCACCTTCGATCCCAATGCGCTGCGCGCCTTGCTCCACGATCACATGGAGAAGGCCTACCAGGGCAACCGAATGGTCCTGGATTTCGACGTCAAGCTCGTCGGTGAGATCACTCGCACCGTCCTGCAACTCAGCCGACTTGGAGCGCATCATGTTTTGGATGCCGGTCTGTCGGCCTGCATCGAAACGGCCGCGACATTGGCCCTTCGACTGCAGGCTGCTTTGTCGTGGCAATTAGGGCGCGTCGACGAGACCGTCGATGGCGGCCGCAATGCGTGCAACATTCTCAATTTGCCGGCGGAGGTCCGTGAGCTGTTGCCCGCCATGACTGATTTGTCGCATCTGATGATCAGGCTCTGCGATTCCTACACGAAATTCCGGCATGTAAACGCCATGACGGAGCGACTGCGATGACCAACCTTTCACCGAATGACCTTGAATCGAAATGGGATCGCATTCGCTCCGCGATGGAACGTCATAAGCATCGGCTTGAGCGTGGGGGATATGTAGTTCGCTGGCGTTACCGCTCTGCCCCTGTGGCCTCGATCCGGTTCCGGGAACCCCGGGAGTCCGGCAGGGCCGTGCTTCGCGCTATTTACCTGGGTAGCGATGAAGAGCTGGTGCGACGGGCCCAGGAGCTTCTATTCACCTGGCAAATCAAGCACCACCCCGGTCGTTCCCCGGTACCGCAGGTTCGGGAGACATGGAAGATGCTGATGGGACATTCGAAATCACTGAAAGGCCGACATCGCCGCGCCTTCATCAACCACATGAAGGCGGCCCTGGCCAACCCGCCCACGTTGTGGGCGGCGATCCGTCGGTGGCCTGTGGTTGCCCGCGAACGGCATCTGCGCAGGCGTGGTGGGCGGCCCACGAAAGGTCGCCTCGCAGGGTAATTACGTTGTCGCCGGCGGTCGCTGGCGCACTGAATCGTGTTGTACATTTTTGGCCGTGCACCTGCAGGCTCAGAAAGGACTATGGAATCATGGGGATTGTGAAGGATATATTCTTGTGCTCGTACCCGGAGAAGCCCTTCAGGTGGCGGTGGGAAAAAATCCGCGGCTGCCTCAACGATGGGCAATCCATCCCGGAGTCTGTTCAGGCAGCGGAACCGCGCCTGGCGGAGACCTACCGATTTTGCGCTGAACTAGGACGGCAGCAGCGGCTGCAGGAGGTGGAGATCCCGCTGCAAACCCTGTATTTCAACCCCAGCCTGTGCAGCGGCGATCTTATCGATGCCTGTAGTTTCCAGGGGGATCAACGTCGGCACCGAACACGCTGGATGGTCGAGGCTTGCATCCTGGGGGCCATGCCGACCAGTGAGATTGCCGACCGGCTCAAGCTCAGTCCAAAAATGTTGGATTGGTACGAGTACCTCTTTTACGACGCCCGCCCGTTCCTGGAACTTCCACTCTTCATGCTCATCAGCGACTGCGTCTTTGCACGACCGGACGACGCCCTTGACGAGGTGCCTTTCGATGAACTGGTGTGGAAGCTCATCGCAATCACCCTGGGGCCCGAGGCGTTGCTTCGGTTGGTTCCGGAGCCTGATGAAAAACCTCACTGGCTTTCCTTCCTGCGCGGTATCGAGAGCGGGCTGGTGGACGATGTGACACGGCGCATCCACGAAGGAAAAATCTCACTGGACAACCCGCTGGCCCGAAAGCCATGGGATCGATTACTGGCCAGCATGAGCGGCCTGTCGGCAGCAGCTGACCTGTGGCGCCTGAGGGGCCAAAAGGACAAGATCCAACTCAGTCCGGCATAGCAGTGGGCCGTTTAGGCTGGCACGATGAAATCCCCCCCGCGGGGGCTTGCCCCGGCGAAGCCGGTGGGCAACCCCCGGGGGGTGGCTGGTGGTTGGGCGGGCATTCCCAGCTCACTTGAGTAACCGCCATCGATGATCTACATCTGACGAATGAATGTAGCCTCGAAAATTTGTGACCGGGTTACAAATTTGGTGATGAGTTGGCGCATCCCATCGTAAAATAACCGGCAAAGCTTCCGCTGAACACGAAAGGACTGACTGACATGGGAAAGATCGAAGACGTCTTATTCTCCCGAACCATGTTCGAGGAACTTTTGGCATGGCGATGGCACAACATTTGTGAATGCCTCGAAGAATGCGAAACACTCCCCCACGATCTGCCGAAGTCAGATCCGCGCATCCTGGCGGCCCGTCGCTTCTGCCTGGACTTGGACTGCAGCGAGTGGCCGCCTCCTCCGACGACCAGCGATGCGATCCTCGGTTCCGCTATCGGCCGGGCTTGGCGGTTGTGGCAAGACCCTTCACAGGCGCGGATGCGAACGCTGGTTGAGGCCTTGCTGTATGCGGACTTGCCCGCCGACGAGATCGCCGATCGGCTTAGGCTGATCCCAGAGGTGGTCGACTGGTTCGAGTTTTTGTTCTTCGATATCCGCCCGCTCCTGGATGATCCGGAGTTCTTCGAGGCCTGGGATGCGATGGAGGATTGCCCGGCGAAAGGCCGCGAAGCGATTACTCCAGAGGATATTCGGTTGAAGCGGATTGCGCTGACCCTCGGCGCCGACGCGCTTCTTAAAGAGGTATCGGATTCAGACGAGGACGGGCCAGGAGACTGAATGCAGTGGGCGTGCTGGTTCATCGTCTGTGAGGCCGTACGGAGATTTTGTAACCTGGTTCAAAATTTGGCGTGGGGTCGCGGCGATCAGTAGTGGACCCATCGGCTGAGCATCTCCCGGTGCAAACGAATGCATGACCGGATTGATGCCGCACGATTTGGTATAATACATCTGATATGGGCCGTCAGGTTGACTTCAATCTAAACACTCCGCTCCAATTATCTGATGGCGAAATGACATCCGGTTCACTGCCGGTTGTTCCTGGCTATCGCATGGTTCATCACCTGGGCTCGGGAGGGCAAGGGCGTGTTTTTCAGGCCATCCGCCTGGCCAACAATACTAGAGTGGCCCTCAAGCTAATCCACCGGGATCGAATAGGGGACGCCCGGGCACGCGCTCGATTTGAGCAAGCGTCTGACGTTCTAGCCCGACTCGATCATCCAAATATCGTCCGGGCCATTGAGCGCGGCGAACTCGCAACAGGTGAATTGTGGCTTGCAACGCAGTACATCCCGGGCGTTCGAACCCCAAGGGGTGCGTATCGTTACCGACCCACATCTGGGGCTGCCAAGGGCGCTACACTTTTCAACCGACCGACGGCCCCACCCAGCACTGCACTTTTCAACAGCCGTTCACATTTACATCGATTGCGATCGAGGTCGGGCATTTTTGGACTAAAGAATTCCTCAGTGGTTTGGTCGCACGCCAGAATTAACTGTTGTTGCGTTTGCACAGTCGGTCGAATTTCAGGTTCATAACAATTGCTATGCCTCGGCCAGAAAATTGATAAAGTACTGCGACGTTGTTCTTCGCGGGGCGTCCAACAGAGGGAGGCAGGAGATGGCCCGGAAACACCTCAAGGCGTTTTTGTCGACCATGGTCTTGGTGTTTGTCTGTGGCATGCTGGTCGTGCTGTGGACGAAAACGCCCATTCGTACTCGCGAGACAGGAGAGAAACCGAGGGTCGCTCCGGCCGTTATGCCTGTCCCCACCCCGGCTTATGTTCGCCGTCTCACCGACGCCGGTTGGGATAGTCGCGCCGCCAGGGCGGTCGTCGAGTTGAACAGTAAGTGGTTCGAAATCCAGACGGAAGAAAACCCTGCCGGTCTCGAGCTTCAGCTCAAGCTGCTGGAGGGTTTGGGCCAGCATTCAACGCTGGCTCGATTCATTTCAGAGCATCCAGAAACAGCGGGGCTGCTGGCTGTTGCTGACGATCCTGAACTAATCGCAGCGGGGCTTGATTCCGCCTACGAGGACTACCAAATCGTTGCAGGACTCTACGTGCAGCACGCCGCGCCGCGCGACGCTGCAGATGTTGCTGCGGCACTGAAGGCGAATCGCGACCTGATCTGCGCACTGCACAGGCGGGGACTGCTCGGTTGCGAAGTGCTCTTCATCTTTGACCGACAGGACGTGGCTGCCGAGGAGTATGAGACATGGCTTCGCGAGGCAATCCAGGCCAAATCCGCGGCGTCCGACGCTGAATTGGCATCGTTCGTCAACCTGGCTATGCGCCACGGCCCTGCGCTCCGCGATCGGCTTAAACACAGCGAGGACTTTCGCCGGCGGCTTCGGAGCGAATTGTGGCCTCGACTTTCCCGAGCAGTCGATGGCGAGCACGCGATGTTTGAGCAATACCTCGACGAGAAACGAATCTGGGATTTGCTGGCCCTCGACAACGGTGAGGAGTTGCTGAAGCGATGTGGGTTGCTGCCGATCGACTTACTCTATGGATATCCGGAAATCGATCACGTTCCGTATCCAAAAGTCCTGCATGACAAGATTGTGCAGATGCTGTTGCGACGTGAGGAGCGCACGATTCATGCACTCATGAAATTCCGACGCGAGCCACTGTTCCACAAGTTCATGCAGCGTGATCTGTCGTCGGACACACTTTCGGCGGCCCTAGCGCAACTTTTCAATGCCGGCCCCAATTACCCAGACAGGCTGGCACTCTACGCGCGGATCGACGACAAAGCCCTGGCGGATGAAGTCGGACCACCCAATTCAGGAATCGTCACCTGGATACCTTTCTACTACACGGTTTACGAGGTTCCCCAAAAGCTTCTGCAGGGAAGAGACCCCAGCGGGATGGACCTATTCTCGGCAGTGGTCGACCCCGTATTTCTTGTGTTAGACATATATACCGGCGGAGGTACCGCAGTTGGCCGAAAGGCCTTGCTTGTTGGCGGCAAGGAGGTAACGGAAGTAGCGACGCGGAAGCTCGCGGAAAAAGGCGGAGCGCAACTTTTCGTCACTGCGCTACGAGACACGGGTCTGGAACTCGCACGCAAGCAGGTCGGTAAAGAGATCGCCGAAAAGATGGGCGAGAAGGAATTGGTCAACTGGACAATCACCGGAACCCTCTCAGAGATGCAACAAGCAGTGCGAACAACGATTGGCATGGCGACGGCGTTCGAAATCACTCGGCCTCTTCAATTCATGTTCCAGTACGGTCGAGTGGGCCGGGAAACCTGGAAGCGCATCACGGGGATGGAAGCGCGGCTCTTCATGCGGGGCGACGCCAAGGTTTTCGTTCGGATTACAAATCTGGCCGGTGCAGTCGTTGGCAGCCGCACCGCCGCGTTCTTCGAGCGCACGGCACAGGATCTGGCTCTTGGCGCGGCGTTCGAAAGTGAACCGGGGCAAGATTTACTACATGAGGCTGTCAAACGCGTCCTCTCGTCCAAAGAGCAGTTGCAAGCGTGGCAGCAAAACGTGTCGGCTTGGTGGCTTCGAAACGCGTGCCAGAATACAGCTCAACCTGAAGGCACAGAAGTGCCGCGATAAGGAGCGTAACTATGATGGTAATTTGTTATCGGATGCGGGTCTATCGCGCACTCATCCTACTACTGCTCCCGCTTGGCGTGTATTCGCCCGTGCTTGCTCAAGGCGTGCGGGGTGTCATGGAGGATTTCGTGCGTGGTACGGCCCGAGTGACCAATGATATCCCCGTGAAGAAGGTCGACGATCTCGTAGCAGAATTATCGAAGTCTCGGGCCGTACGAGGGGCTGTCGACGCCGAAATTCGGAAGGCGGGCCGGATCGTCGGAACGGGTGACGTTGCTCGTGGCGCGGCGAGATCCGACGAAGTGTTGCGACTGTTGCGTTCAGCAACGTCTGAACTCAACCCAAATGTGATTCGTCCGATCGAACAATTGGATGAATCCTCACGCGATGTTGCGCTCGTACTTGCTAGGGGTGGTGAAGACCTCATAGGGACGGTGCCTGATCTTGCAACGCGGGGCCGCCTGTTGCGCGAGGGGGGGCCGGAGACAGTAGCAGCGGTGGGGATGTTTGGCCCTGACGCCGCTCGGGCTGCATTGAAGTTGGATGAGGCGCTCCGTGGCGGATCAGTCATTGTCAAAGACGGGACACGCGCTATCACCCTCGCAGACTTCGGGGGCGCGATGACGCGATCTGGCGAGGCCTCGTGGGGGTTCTGGAAAGAGTACGTTCAACCCCACTGGAAAATCTGGGCGGCCAGTGGCGCACTGGCTGCCTATCTCGCCAACCCACAGTACTTTCAGGACGCCGCCGGGAAACTCACGGAAGCCGGCTTTGAACATTTGACCAAGTTTGCCGGTGCAGTGGCGGCCGCGGCAATCCGTGGGATGGGCCAGGGATCGGGAAGCGCTGCAAAGAAAGTCAGCCATGCCATCGGGGATACCTTCTTTATTGGACAAAATGGGATATACGCTGTTGTCGGCACTCTTGCCTTTCTAGGAGGCGTGTCATTGCTCTTTCGCCGAGTGCGACACTGGCTGCTCCGGCCGCTCCGATGGTTGAACCAGAGCCTGCGGATTCAAACACGTCCAAGCCTTAAGTCTCCTGGAGATTCAGATGGCAATCGGTCTTAATTCTATTGAGCACCAAGCCTATCGATTGGCGCTTTACGGTGTTCGGTCATCCGGCAAGACCTGCATTTTGTCCGCCCTCTCGCTACCTCGGGTCGCCCACCCTGAGGGCTTTTCGTGCTCCTGGATCGAACATGTGCCGGGGCACCCGCTTCCGTCGGGCGACCCAGTCACGTGGACGACGGATGATCCATTTCACGTCGGCTGGAAATGGCTCAGCGAGCAACGGAGTCGCCTCAAGAACGGCGAACTTCCTGCCCCGAATCCGAACCGCGAAAACGTCATGCGGTTTCTGTTCGAATTCGGCTCTCGCAACCACGGAACCCTGCATGTCGAACTGATGGACTATTCCGGGGAACTCATCACCGCGTCGGCCAGCGAATTGGCCGCCAAGCTGCGTGACCACATGCGAGACTGTGATGGGCTTCTGGTTCTTGCGGAGGTTCCGTACCCCGGCCGCGATCACGCACCCTTGGCGGACGACCTGGAGAAACTCAAGGGGGCGTTCTTGTTGCTGCTGGATGAGCGGGGCGCTGGGCCAATGCAAGAATGGCCGATTGCGTTGCTCTTCAACAAGTGGGACCGGCGTGCCGACGACGATTGTGATGGCGATGCCCAGAAGAGGGGAATGATTGCCGCATTTCTTAATCAATCGCCGCAGCCCCCACACGCATCCTTGGTGAACACAATCCGGAACGCTGTTGGCGATGACAATTATCGTTGCTTCCCGGTGAGTGCATTTGGCGCTCACGAAATCCGAAGTGATGGAGCGGAAGTTCCACGACTGAACGGACCATTGCTGGAATCCCGCGGACTTGAGGATGGCTTTATCTGGGTGGCCGAGCAGTGTGATGCCCTGCGAGTGAAACGACTCGAAGACGCCACTTCCGCCTGTTCCTGGTGGGCATTCCAGCAGATACTCCTTGGCACGACAGAGGTGGGAGCAGGAAGGGAACAATCTGCATGGAAAAACTGGTTTCGCGGAGTATCTGCCGCTTCCGCCATCAAAACCGCCTGGAAACTCCGTCAGCGCTTCCCGGAAAACAGTCTTCTCCGCATTCGAACTATTGGTGCCATGCGCAAGCTTGGTTTGAAACTCGCCAGCCAGGTTGTCGTCTGCTTCTTCGTCCTGGTAGCGTTGTTTGTCGGCGTCGAGACCATATTTGATGGGGTCAGCTATCGCAAGATTCTCGCAACACGTGATGACCCGGCCGCTAATACCGAAAAATTACAACAAGGAGAAAAGTGGCTTCATCAATATTTCGTCTCCCCAGGCTTCTGTCATTGGCTTTCGTGCCAAACGATCCTTGACCGTTCGGAGGCTCATAGTCTACTTGTCCAGTTCCGAACGCGACGCGACGAGACTCTCTGGAAAACGGTGACCAATGCCCAGAACCCACAGACACATCTGAATCTCGTTCGCAAGTACCTCGATTCGTTTCCAAAGGGGCTGCACCACTCTGAAGCCGAAACCTTGGTCGCGGACGCAGAGCGGCAGGCGCAAGAAACGAAGAACGCAGAATACTTGAGTCAACTTAAGCTCAAGATCAACGCGATTCCGCCTACCTCGACCACACAGCTCGATATCCTACACAAACTGAACGAGGAGATCGGCACGATCCCCTATCCCGATGTGTCGTCGGCACCAATTGTGAAACTGCAGCAGGCGTTGAGAGTGCGGATTGCCCAGAAGCAGACGCAAGTGGCCGAAGCGGAAAGGCAGGCCGACTGGGAGACGTTTAAGCAGAGATACTTCTCTCTGATGCAGAACAAAAATGTCGGCGATGCGGCGAGAGAACTTGAGTCTCGGATTCCAAAGGGAGCCGACCTTCAAGCCCTCGTCGCGGATTTTGCAAAACATGCTCCGTCGATCATCCAAGGCAAGGTGCAAGACGCTTCGAAAGCACGCTTTTGGCAGCTTGCCCGTGAATCGGCCCGACTGAGTGACAACCCGAATGTGGTGAAGCTGCTTCCGGGGCCTGCGATCAAGGAACTCCACAAGCTAGGCCAAGAAATCGATGTGGCCGAAGACCGTGACCTGTATGACCAGATCTTTCGATACAAGCCACAGTGTGAGGACCAGATCGGTGCGTACCTATCCCGAGCGCCGTTGAAGGCCATGGAGGCGGAAGTCAAGGAATACAGAGATTGGGTCACCAAGAGGAAAGGGACAATGGATCTGACGCTGAGCCTGGCCAGCATCCAGTGGCACGACAAGTACTGGGCATGGCGCGTCAACTACTACAATGACGTGACAGTTACAGTCAAAGGCAAGCCAGTGATAATTGGAACGGGGATTCTGAGCAAGGCGAACACGCGAAGCGTTGATCTCGGCGACGCGAAACTGGAGGCAGGCCTTAATGAGACTATTACCATCGAAGTATCTGTTGAGGCCAAGCATGGATGGGTGGTCAAATCGACGATGTCAGGGGGCTCTGGGACCTGGACCGGAACCCCATATCAACTCCGGTCAGGTGTCACAATCGACCTCAGCGGAGATGGATTCACGAACAAAGCCACGTTTTCGCTGACAGGATTTCCACCTGAGCCGCCGCTGCCAGAGTGGAAGAAACGATGAACGACCTTACCCTCTTCGCTGAAACGCCGCGGGCTGGGGAGCTCGGCCACCGCTTTTTGGTGCCCGCCGATCTTGCGGTTTCGGAGTTCGAGATCGCCAAATTCGTTGAAGTTTCCGACCGCAACGTTTCGATTGGTGAGAAGTTCATCGCCATCGGCCGGAGTGTTCCACAACGTAGCGGCGCGGGGGCAAGAGAGGGGTGCGAGTCGATCGACCAAGAGGACCGGAGTTTGTACGGGTCCAATCGCCAATCCAACGACGAGGAGCGAGGTGAAGCTGCACAGTGGTACTGGGCACGCGGACGGCGGCAGTCCATGTCTCGACCCGTGAATCGCTGGATCGAGTGGGCAGGAAAACCAATTGATGCCGAGGTGATCAGTATCCATGTGCCATTCGATGGGCCATCGATCATTAAGTTTACAGTGAACGGGCGCGAGATCGGCTTCAAGGTCAAGTCAGTTGACGTCATTTCAAGTTCACGCCCGCTGGTAATTGTGATGGCGCACCTTGGAATCACCGGGCGATTCTTGCCAGCGCCCGTCCAGGTCATGGTAGAAGCTGACGATGCCGCTCTGTTGGAAACGTCAACACGCTTCGTCGGCGATTTGCAGATGAGCACGCATTCAAAGGGTGTCACGCACGTTTCGTTGCGATCGACCGGTGTGCCGCGACAAGAGGGGACGCTAACTGTTCGACTTCCACTGATTGAAGACACACTCGAATTGCCCGAGTGGACAAAGGAGTCGCCATGACTGGGCTTCGTCTGATTGTCGAAACGCCTCGCGGCGGCGAAGCTGGCCATCGCTTTCTGATTTCCCGGAATGACACTGTCGAATCGGAAGTCGCTCTTGCTGCGGCTGCCGCAAGTCAAAATGCGGTTGGGAGAAGCTATATATCTGTTTCCCGCCAGGTCACACAGCGGCTGCCTAATGGCGCTGTTCGTGAAGGCGCCGAACGGATGATTTTGGGTGGTGTCGATGTTGGTGCACTTCAGCCAGAACAAATTGAACAAGTCAAATCAGAATTGACCAAGCTTCTGCCATCGCTGGACAGCCTGATCGAGTCGATGAACTGGTCCTCTGGCAACCGGTCAACGGTGATCGTTTGCGAGGAGCTAAGAGATTGGGTCGCCAGCGAACTGTTTGGCGACTTACCGCTTTCGGAATTGACTGTCGCTAGTAGCTCCACAAAATCAGGGCCGCCAATTCGATCTCCAACGAAGTGGTTACTCATCGCAACCCTTGCCCTGGCCTGCGTTGGAATGCTTTGGCTGTTTTCCGGGCGTCGGGTTAGCCGAACGGAAAGCGGGAAGACCCAGAAGCAACCCTTGCTTCTGACCAATGAAGCGAGAGTGCGGGAATTGGCGAGCGAGTGGCAATGCACTCCCGAAGAGGTCATACGTTCGCTGAAAAGAGCTGGCAACTGGGACCGCCGACGAGAGGCTGATGGCCTGAGCTTGAAAACTGGACTGGAAGACGGTGAGATTCTTGCGATGCTCAACAAGGTCGCGGCAAGCAACGGTTCTGATCGGTATTGCGTTTCGCCAAGCATCGAAGGCGCTGTTGCCTTCCGCGGGTTTGTCGGGGATCGTCCCTTGCGATCTGCCGAAGAAATTAGACGCCTGCGCAGGTGGCTATTCTCCACCTGGATGCAGTATGCCGATCTGAGACAGGCTGCTAAGAAAGCCCGTGACGCTCTGAATCAAGAAGGGGCCAGGGACGTATTCTCGAGAATGCTTGTCTCAGTTGCAGACGCCGAAACTGAAGTTGGTCTTGGGGATTCTTTTCAGGATCCGGCGACGCCGTTGCTTGACCGCCAAGATCTGATGATCTTCCGACTCTTGGAAGACATTCGCCAGGGACTTTCGATGGGTGGGTTCACCTGGGATAGCGCCGAAGGGAGTATTGACGTGGTCACGACAGACAGCTTGACGAAGTTTGTGACGGATCTGCGTGTCCATCTTGCGGGAATGCGCGACGCGATCAAAAAGAGTCGCGCGATCCTGACCGATACAGTTCGAGAGAACAAGGGCTCGGGAATCGCGGACGCAGTGTTTGATGCTTACAAATCTCTTGAGAGGTTCCTTGAGGAGCTTTCGAAGAATCCGAACCGTTGAAGTGGGCTGATGCACTCCACCGCGCCCGCCCTGCCGGATGTTTGCCTCGGGGCGCGAAGACATCGGCCTGACTTCCCGTCCACCGCGGCCCCTCTTCGCTCGTTCGCTCGGCCCCCGATGTTCCACTTCTTGACTTCCCCAAGATTATCGTATTAACTTCAGCTATTCGTCATAAGGGGCTCTGTGGACCGGCACCTGAAAATCCTTTCGGAACAAGGCAACGCCCTTGCGAGTCGGTTTGGGTTCAGTTCTTGGACTCCGACTGAAACCCAGATGGCCGGGGCCCTGCGTTTTCTGATTTTTCGTCAACGGGAGCACGCGGATGTTCAGCTGGTTGGAATCGTCGGAGGATCCAGCAGCGGCAAGAGTACGATCTTCAACAACCTCATCGGGGGCAACCACGTTAGCCATGTGACCATGAAGGCCCGGACCACGAGGGGTCCAGTCCTGGCTGCCTCATATGGGTTGGAGGCGCAGGTTCGCACTTGGTTCGACCATGACCGGGTGCTCTTTCCAACATCCCGTCCCAATTACGACCAGGTAGACGCCCCTGTGGAAGGACACTCCGAACAGATCGCGGCGGTATTCGTGGAATTTCGAGGTGCCGACCGGCTGATGCTCGTGGACACCCCAGACTTCAGCACCCAGCGATCGCTCGATGAGGGTGACACCGCCATGCGCCTTATGCCTTGGTTCGATCGCGTTCTGATCGTGGTGGACTCCCAACGATGGTATGACCAGAAGACGTTTGTGAAATTGCTGAAGTGTTTGGACCGCTTTGGCTCTGATCGGCTGGTTTTGTTCAACTGCAACGAAGATGGCCGAGATCTGCTGGAGGAGGATATCCGGAAGCTCGCCGACCAGGCGAAACTATTCAAGGCCGATTATGAATTGATCGAGTACCGTGCCGGCAGGGGATTTCTGAGGTTTCCCCCAGGAGTCCTTGACAAGACACGTACATGGTTGGCCCCGCCTCTGGAATCATCGGGGGGTAATCGACTCAGGCGGCTACAGAGACAGATCTCTGAGGCAGCAAATCACGTCCTCAATCAGAACGAGAATCGACTCCGCCTATTCCATAAACTCGAAAACGAACTCAAGAAGGTTGCTGCCCGCGCGGTGCCCGACGAACAATATGTGTTAAGCATTCTATTAAGCCCAGAGGAGCGAAAGCTTATCAGTCCATTTTGGCAAAAGGTTGACAGCGTTGCGCTGGACGCTAGGCGGGCGTGGGACTGGTTCCAGAAAAAGATGCCCAAAATCCCGTTTCTGGACATGCGTTCGACCGTCGATTGCCAACCCGAAACCTATGATCGCCAAGCCGAAGGACAGAAAACCTTTGAACATAAGCGCGACCTTGCAATCAACGATATGCTGATAATCGTGCGGGACAGCCTATTTTACAAAGAGATAGGGTCACCGAAGGACTTGAAATTGGATGCGGTGACAAACACCATGTCTGCGACGGAGGATGCCAGACTCCTGGTCGCTGATTGGAGTGAGGTGGTTACGGCATTTAAAGATGCCCACAAAGAGATCCTTTCTGTTCTGGTCAAAGTCACCAAGACTGAAGGGATCCAAGCCGGCGGATTTACAGCAATCTGCGCGGCACTGGCGATAACAACCGGCGGCGTTTCAGTGCCCGCTGCGATAATCTTCGGGCTCTTCGGAAGCGCGGCTGCTATTCGGCTCGAACAATGCATAAGCAATATCAGGGAACTCAGCAAAAGCGCGGCCCAGGTCCGACTTACAGAGGCCGTTAAGAAATTCCGCCGGGAACTTAACAAACAGATCGACGAATCAATGCAGCGACTCCTGGACCGACTCGAATCATTCGTCCTGAAGCCGGAATCAGAATTGTGTATCGCGTTGAAGGCCATCGCCGAAACTGATGCTGCCCAGCTCCCCGTGGACTCCTCCAGCAATTCAGCGGGGGTGTCGCCATGATAACAACCACCGACGATCCACGAGAACAACTAGACGATCTGAATCGTCGGCTCAGCCGACTGCTTGGTAAGCCACCCAATGACCTGGCCTCTTGTGCCGGTATCGGTGAACAGGATAGGCTCATTGTCTGCGGTATCTTAGGCTGCAAAGACGTCGGAAAGTCCACACTCATCAACGCCTTGGCTGGAGCGAAAATATCAAAGGACCACGAATTGGTCGGCGAGGGAACCTCGGGGCCCGTCGCGTATGTCCACAAAGATGACCGGCGAGAATTCGATCTGCGCTTCAACGATCACGAAACCAACCCAGCCATTCCCTACCAGCCATTCGAACATGCCGAGGATGCGATCAGGGGTCTGGTTCTTGTGGATCTGCCCGACATCGACAGTAGCTTTCCGTCTCACTTGGAAATAGCCAGGACGGCCATTCATCGGATGGAACGCGTTATCTGGATGTTTGATCCGAAAAAGGCTGATGACCAAGCCGTCGCTGAACTGACACGGCGGGTAGTCCACGGCCATTCCAACAAATACTGCGTTATGGCCAAGTTTGATCTACTGCTGAAGGATGGGCTTGATGGGATGGATGCTGAGGCATTCTGGAAAAAGCAGAAGCAGTGGTTCACCGGGGACGTCATCGGGGTAGTTGGTGTAGACGTCCAGGAGGGACAGACCTACATGGTCTCAGCCGGGTACGGAACACCCACGTCGTTCATCAAATTCATTAAGGACCAGTGGGGCGACGATCCGCCTATGACGGGCCCCGAGCAGGTGCAGGTGTCAGCCTTGGCGGAGCTTGCTGCAAAGGAATTAGAAAACCTCCGCCAGGAGCTCCGGAAACCGCTTTCGGGAGCGGATGTTCAACGCATAAAGGCTGATCACCGAAATGCTCAGGTGCAGGCCAATGCCCAGAGGCTGTTGGATTACTTCGAGGTAGAGAAGAACATCAGACACTGTGATGGTATCCACAAACTACTGAAGACAGAATTCGCTGCCAACTTTGACGAGAATTATTTCAACACGATTGGTCGGCGGCTCGCGCGGACGATACGACCGCCGACAGAGTTGGCCCACGACCTGATGTCTCAAAGCATCGTGAAATGGCCGGAACTCGGGGCCGTGTACTGGCCATTGTCCAGTATTTTTAGATTCATCTCCCGCAGGATGATTCCAACATCGGCGGCTGCGATGTTCACGGGATCCGATCTGCACCGAGTTCAGGGGCTGGACCTGTATGATCGCGCCAAGGCAATGACCTCGGCAATCAAGCCAAGGCTACCCGAAGGTCCGAAGCCTTTAGTAGACGAGATTTCCGTCCACGATCCAACGCCGTTGATGAAGAGGATCGCCGCGGAGTTGGTTGAGAAGCCTGCCAAGCTTGAAGATGAGATAATTGCTTTCCTCTCGGCCCCGCCGAAACCTGCGGGGCGGTTGTCACGCGGTGCTATTTGGTTCGTACTATTTTGGTTTCTTCTGGTGCAACCGATACTGGCCGGAGTACTGGAGCTGGCCGCCACACGCAATCTCACCGACGCCCTGCGAGCGACAGCAGCGATCGTGTCCGCCCTCGGGGCGGGTGCCTTTCTTAAGGGGCTTGGTGCAGTAGTAGCTATTTATTTGGGGATCCTAGCGATAGTGTACGTCCGGGCCGTGCGGGATGTTTGCAAACAGATCGAGGATAAGAATTCGGCTGAAGAATGGCGCGGCCCCTTTGAAACAGACGTCTTCGACCTGCTTCAAAATGAGATACTGAGGCCCATGCTGGATCAGACGGACAAGGTGCGTGAGGAACTTCAAGCCTGTCAGGCCAAACTAAATAAGCTGCTTCAATTCTCGGGCAAAACTATCCGCTGCCCTGGACCTCGCTGAACCCATCGGAGCCGGTAATCGAAATGGCCGGTTTTGACGAATCATCGCCGGCGACAACCCGATCAACCCCGGCCATCGAAACGAATGGATCGGCCATCCCGTCCGGCGGGGCCGGCCCAGCGCGTGCGTCCCCCTGCGCCAACGCCACATACCGGGCGACGGTCTCGCGGTGGACGCCCATCTCCCGGGCGATCCGCCGATACGACCAGCCGTGCTCGGCCAGCCTGATGATTGCGTGCTGTTCGGCCATCTTGAGTTGGTTCGCCATCGACGTTCTCCTCCAGCCAGACCCTGGCTGGGAGAACTTCAAGACGAACCGACAACTCCTCAAAGCGGCCGGTTTTCAAGTGATAATCACTGGCTGGTTTTGACTGATGAATGACACCGGTCAAAAGGTGTTTGAAGCCGGATCAAGTGGACCGCACAGGCTCGGTGCTCGCCGACGATTCCACCCTGGCAGAGATGGACTTGGCGCCCTGGAGCTTTGGGCTGTCGAGGCAATCGAGACGTTTCTTCGCCGGTCGGCGGACTGAACGGCGGCGATGCTCTGGGATAAGCCCGCGACTCATGGGTGGCTCGCAGGTCAAGCGCCGAACGTTTATTGAACCAGTGTATTTACACTGGCTAATTGCGCCCCTATACTTGGGGGGAATGGCAAAAAACGAAACCTTGATTATGCGCATCGACGCTGAGCGAAAGAAAAAACTGGCGGAGCGGTCCGCGAGGCTTGGCATCAGTGTTACAGCCTTCGTGGTGAAGGCGATTGATCAGGAGCTTTCAATAACGGAAAAAAAATCTATGCAAAGTGTACAAGCGGTGTTTGGCGGGGTTCCGTCGTTTTTTCGGGCGTGTTGCATGACGGCGTCCACCGGCGGAGCCGGATGTTACGCTGTCGCGGCATATGAGTTGACGCGACATCTCCTTGATCTTTGTCCTCATGATACCGACCAACATGAGTGGCACGATCTGGTTAATGAGTTGTCGCAGCTAGAAAAGGAAGAGGAAGTGCTTGAATGGTTCGATGAACACATGCCCAAATGCATGAAGCTGGTCCCTAAGCGCCGGCGCCAAAGTTTCTACAAAGGGTTCCGGCAGTTCGAAGATGAAAATGTGCCGGCTTGATGGGGTCGGGCAAATGTAAATAGCGGCTGAAGCGGATTGCGTTGACCCTCGGTACCGACGCACTGCTTAATGAGGTAGGAGATGCGGGGGTGGATGGGCTTTGTGAATGACCGCGGTTGGGGCGCGTGCGGTCACGGATGAACACCCTGGAATGGACCGCCAAGTTGATACGTCGGCCTGGTGGAGCACCGCCCTGAAATTTGTAACCCGGTTCAAAGTTTGGCGTTGGGTCGCAAGGTTCAGTCGTACACTCGTCAGCTGTGGGATACCCTGCCGGTACGCCGCAACGAGCCGGCTTGCCAGCACGGACGCTGGTCCTTCGGGTTCCAAAACGTCCGGCCGTTGGCAACGCCGCAGCCGAGACCACCTGCTCAGGCGATTGAAATGCGCACCATGCGCAGCTACGATTCATTCGGTCCCCCAAGTAGCGCTTTCTACAGTGCTACTTCCTCTCCGGCCCGAGAGCGGGGGGCCATGACACCAAGGCATCGGAGTCCCAGCGACGCCGGTGCCTTTCCTATTCATGCCGAGCTCGTTCTGAGACTTGGCAGGCAGCCGATGAAACAAACCGAATCCCGGATCGTGGGCCAACCGGCGGATCGCCTTCTTTACAATCGAGCTCCGACCCGGGAGCGGGGGACCGCTTTTTGTTTTTTTCGTGTAAGAAGTCCCTGTCGCCGGCCAATGGTAGAGTGGAACCCCACTCCCGGGCCGGTGAGGAGAAGGACGGATGCCTGATACCCCGCCATCACTGCTGATTCGATTGCGTGATGCCGGGGATCAGCGCAGCTGGCAGCAGTTCTTCGACCAGTATTGGCGGCTGATCTACCACTTCGCCCGGGCCTGCGGACTGAAGTCCGACGATGCCCAGGATGTCCTGCAGGAAGTGGTGACCGATGTGTTCAAGGCGATGCCTCAGTTTGAGTACGACCGCAGCAAAGGTACGTTTCGCGGATATCTGCGAACGGTCACGCAGCGGAAGGTGATCAGCCTGCTCGAGCGTCGCCGAGCGCGTCCGGCCATCAGCCTTCATCAGGGCGACGACGGCAACGGACACCAGCAATTGCATGATCCGGCCGGACCCGATGCCGAAGAGATGTGGGAGATCAACTGGCGCCGGAATCTGATGCAGGTCAGCCTGGCACGGGTGGCCAAGGAGGTCGAGCCCAAGACGTTTCAGGCGTTTCAGTTGACGGCGCTGGAGGGGTGGACACCCGCGAGTGCCGCCGAGTTCCTGAAGCTCTCGGTAAGCTCCGTCTATGTGGCCAAGTACCGGATCATCGAGCGACTCAAGTACTGGGTCGAGAAGGAAACGAAAGAGGATGATCAGCCGTGAACAATGTGTTCAGTGATTTTGAACTGGAGCAGTACCTGGCCCGAACCTTGTCGCCGGGCCGGCTGAAGCGGCTGGAGGCCGTCCTGCCGGAAAGCCCCGACCTGCAGGCGCGGCTGGCGAAGCTGCGGGAGGCCCAGAAGGTAGAAGCGGCGGTGCGTGATTCCTTCGCCATCCGCATGCCCCCGGAGCAGGAGGAAGAGATCCGTAAACGCAGCGTCGATCAGATCAGTTCGGAATTCTCCGGCCATGGGCGGTAGCATGGTCGACTGAGCTGCATGGACCATGAGGCCGACAACCAGCCGCCTCCCGAGCTTCGGGATCGCATTGCCGACTATGCCATGCTGCGGCGGATCGGCGCGGGGGCCTATGGCGATGTGTGGCTGGCCCAGGATGCCGTCGGCAAGCATGTGGCCGTGAAGACGATCGACCGCGGCCGGCTGGCCCTGATCTCGAGGACGAACCGCGAGGAACGCGCGGTCGGCATCCTGCGGACGAATCTCCCCGAGCATCCCAACGTCATTCGCATCCACCACGTCGGGAACAGCGGCCCGCATCTCTATTACGTCATGGACCTGGCGGATGACCTCAATGCGCCGGCGGATGCATCACGCCATGTCGGACACGATCCTGCCGGTTACTGCCCTCACACTCTTGCAGATGATTTGGCGCGGCGCGGCGCGATCCCGATTGACGAATCGATTGCCATCATTCGGCAGATCCTCGCCGCCGTGGCATTCCTTCACGAGCATGGCGTGATCCATCGCGACATCAAGCCATCCAACATCCTGCGGATCGGCGGCATCTGGAAGCTGGCCGACATCGGGTTGCTTGCGCCCGAGGCCACGCTCATGACCACGGTGGGCACGCCCGACTTCATGCCGCCCAATGGGGCCATGGATCGTTCGGCGGATTCCTACGCACTGGGCAAGACGTTGTATTGCATGTTCACCGGCCTGCCGCCGCGATCCTTCCCGACGATTCCCAAGGAGATACTGACATCGCCGCAGAAGTGGGCGGCGTCGGAGTTGAACGATGTCGTGAACCGCGCCTGTCACCCGCAACCGGCAAAGCGTTTTCAGAACGTGGAGGAATTCACGGCGGCGCTGAATGCTGCCGAGGCCCGGATTGCAAGCGGGCACGTGAGTGGCCCTCGAAAGCAGAGGTTGGTGGCATTTGCAGCTGCGACGATGTTCATGGTGACGATGGTCGCCACGTATACATGGTATACGACCCCTCCCCGGCGCCCCGGCACGTCAGATAACCCGGCACAGATAGCGCCAAGTGTGTTCACGCGCCTCTTCAACGGACAAGACCTGTCCGGTTGGCACAAGGAGCGCCCGTTCCACGGCAACTGGGCCGTGCGACAGGGACGGCTGACCTGCGAGCGCACCGCCGAGTTCAAAAAACTGACGAGCGATCAGAGTTTCGGGCCGGGCACGTTCAGGGCCACGGTCATTCCCGGCCATGAGGGCGCGCGGATCGGTATTGGTTACGTGCAACCCTTCGGACCACTCTTCATGTTGATGGGCGACAAGTACACGTGGATGCGCGGGGACAAGTCGCTCTTTCCATCATCGGATTCCGGCAACTGGCTGAGCTTCCCGGGACCGGTTCCCAAACCGGGTGAAGCCGTGGTGATGGAGATCGAGTATGGCCCGACGAGGGTGATCTTCCGCGTCAATGGAACGACGCTCCAAGAGATCGCCGGCGAGGCGGGCATGGGTCAATTGTGCGTGCATGTGTGGGGCGACGATGCCGGTTCATTCAAGGATATTGAGTTCAAGCCGAGCGGGGCGCCGTGAGATGAACGGCAAGTTAGACAATAAAGCGGAACATGCATAGGCGAATGTGCAGCAAACGAAGTCTGGCGTGGGCTGGTGCTACGCTCTTGTTTGCGGCGTTAACGGCGCATGCACAGCCGTCAGGCCTCCACGTGCTCGGCGTGAAGAACCCGAATCTGCCGTGCGCGAACTGCGATACGAAGAATGCCCTTGGCGCGCCCGACTCATTGACCTGTTCGCTCGGCGTCGGCGGTTCGATCGATCTGCAGCTCGGTGTGCCGATCCTGGATGGACTCGGCCCGGACCTCGCCATCTGGGAGGGCGACTGCTTTGTCAGCGGCAATGCACCCGATGAGACGGCGGATGTGTTCATCAGCTTCAACGGTGTGGACTGGAAGTCCGTGGGCGGCGTCGATCGCAGCGCCGCATCTCAGCTAATCGACATCGCGGGAAAGGGTCTGTCCGGCGCACGGTATGTCCGCATCGTCGACACCGGACGCGCCGCTGATCCAGCGGCCCCCGGGTTCGATCTCGATGCTATCACGATCATCGCCTCGCAGGACTGCAACGCGAATGGGACGCCGGACTTTCAGGATGTCGCGGGCAGCGCGAGCCGTGATTGCAACGCCAACGGCATCCCCGATGAGTGCGACCTGGTCGCGCCGCCGCCGATCATCTACTGGACCGATGTGACCAATGAGGAATTCGCCCTGAAGCGTGCCGCGGTCGGTGGGTCGCCGCAGACGATCCTTCGCGGGCTCAGCCATCCCCGCGGCGCGGCCATCGATCTCGTTCATAAGAAGATCTACTGGGCAGACCCCGGTAGTCTCTCGATTCGGCGTGCGAATCTCGATGGTTCGGATGCCCAGACCATCGCCTCGGCCCGAAATGGCAGCGCCTATGTCGCGGTTGATCCGGTCAACAGCAAGGTCTATTGGACCGACTCGCATGATCCGGGATTCGTCGACAGTAAGATCCGTCGCGTGAACATGGATGGAGCGAACCCGGTCGATGTGGTCGCCACGGGACTCACCCATCCGGCGTCCATCGCGCTCGATATTCCGCGCGGGAAGCTGTACTGGTCCGACGGTAACCGCGGCAAGGTCCAGCGGGCCAATCTGGATGGTTCGAACATCGAGGACATCCTGACCGGGCTCGACAAGCCGTACGGGATGGCCGCCGATTTCAACGCCGGGTTCCTCTACATCGCCGTCGCCGATCGCATTCAGCGTGCGAATCTGGATGGCGGCGGACTGCGGGACCTTTTCACAGGTGTCGGTACCTCGGTGCTCACGCTCGATTCCGCCGCAGGAAAGCTTTACTGGCCGAACGGCGGGTCCATCGAACGTGCCAACCTCGATGGGTCGAAGAGAGAGATCGCGATTCGCAACGCGGGCAACCCGTGCGGTGTCGCCGTGTTGCACCCACCCGCCTACAGCAATGACTGCAATGGCAACACCATCCCCGATGAATGCGAACTCGAAGGGCACGATTGCAATCGCAACGCAATCCTCGATTCCTGCGAGATCGCCGATGGGACCGAAACCGACTGCGACGGGGACGGCGTACCCGATGCGTGCGAACTCGCGAATCGAGATTGCAACGCCAACGGCCTGCTGGACTCCTGCGACATTGCGTCGGGCGCCAGTCGCGATTGCAACAACAACGCCGTTCCCGATGACTGCGAAGGAGCACAAACGATCAAGTTGTACGACCTCGCCGCCGACTGGAGCGACACGGTCAACCCCAACGGCCCGTGGAGCTATCGCGAGGGCAGGAACCCACTGCCTCACGTCGACAACTTCGACCCGGCCACGTTCACCGGCCCGCAGCCTGCATGGTCCCGGTCAGAGACTGGCCAGGACCGACTCCCCGTCTGGCATCGCAGCCGCAAGCTCGAAAAACACATCAGCGACACCGAAGTCGATGCCGGGGACGTGGCCTGTCACTCAGCCGATGATCGCAACGGCATCGGCAACGGCGTGGCCAATGTAGCCTGGGCCTGCCCGGCCGACGGAATCGTCGATATCCGCAGCGCTGCATGGATGGGCCGTGACATCGGTCGGCGCAATACCGTCGCGCTGTACCTGAACGACAAGCAACTCACCTCGGGAATGCTCTACAGCGGCGATCCGTGGTCGCGCTTTCGGCCGTTCGATCTGGCGAAGGGCTCGGGCGGTCCGGCGGCGCTGCGGGGCATTCGCGTCAAGAGTGGGGATGAGATTCGGCTGGAGGTCGCGAAGGCCAGCGGCGCGGGCGACTTCGTCGGCGTGCAACTGCAGATCGTGCATCGCACGCCCGGCAACAACGACTGCAACGCGAACGGAAATCTGGACGCGTGCGACGTGACCGGTGGGTCGAGCAAAGACTGCAATCGCGACGGCGTGCCCGATGAATGCCAGAAGGACCTGGACCGGAACGGGAACGGCATCCTGGATTCGTGCGAACCGTGAGTGATCCTGCCCGTCCGACGGCGTGCCATTCGGCTGGCCTGAAGCGGAAGAAAACTTCGGAATGACTCAGCATTTGGTTGAATTCAGAAGACTCTGTCCGTTATAGTGGCCGCATCGGGCGGGAACCTCGATCGATCGCGGGAGCGTTCTGCGCATCGCCAAGGGCGGTGTTGCAGGCAATCAGGGAGGTTCCATTGGACTTGGGCCAATCACGCGGCATATCGACGATTTTCAGGATTTCTTGTGTAAGAACCTGCGCGCCCATGCCCAACAGTGAGTTGGCGGGCGACTCAGAGGGCGGTCCGCCCAGATGATTGCATTGATCTGAAAGGGCGCTTTGTGGGCGCATTTCGAGAACAGGTGGGGCAGGAATGGAAAGGGAAATCATGAACAGGATTGGCATTATCGCGGCGTCATTGGTTCTGTGGACGACTTCCGCCAACGCCCAGTGGTATGCGACCAGCGTTCTTGCCGTCAATAACCCGCAGGCAGGGTGTCAGAATTGCAACCAGACATGGGCCCTTGGAGCGCCCAATGGGGCCGCCTATTCCCTCGGCTACTTTGGGTCTATTGAGCTCGAATTGGGCCAACCGGTCATCGATCGACCAGGAGCGGACCTTGGCGTATGGGAGGAGAACCATTTCTTCGGCGGACCTCCCGATGAGCATGCAAACGTCTACCTAAGCTTTGACCGCGTTAGCTGGACTCTGGTCGGCACGGTCATCAACAACTCAGCCTCGCAATTGATAGACATTGCCGGCAAGGGCGTTTCAGGCGCCCGCTACGTCAGGGTCGTGGACACGCAGCATTTCAGCGTGGCATGTTGTCCGGGATTTGATCTGGACGCCGTAACTGTTATTGCAACTCAGGATTGCAACAGCAATGGCGTCCTTGACATCAGGGACATCGTCGCGGGCACCAGCCAGGACTGCAACAACAACGGTGTGCCGGACGAGTGCGAACTCGCTGGAAATGACTGCAATAACAATGGCGTTATCGATTCGTGTGACATATCGATCGGCGCCGCTGACTGCAATGGAAATGGCATTCCTGACTCGTGCGATATTTCCAGTGGCACAAGCCAGGACTGCGACAACAACGGGATACCCGACGAGTGCGAGGGCGGGCAAGGCCGTGCCCTGAGTTTCAACGGCGCTGGGCAGTTTGTGAATATTCCCGGCCGATCAACCTATTCCTTCGGCACGGGTGATTTTTCGGTCGAAATGTGGGCGAATCCAGCAGCGCTTGCCGGTGATCATCGCGTGCTGTTTTGCAATCTCAATGTCGACAACTGCCAGGGAGCCCTTGATAACGGCGGCCAATTCGCCCGGATGGCGTTTCATGGTGGAGGGGCGGCGATCTTTTCTCCATCACTTTCGTGGAATCTTGGTCAGTGGTACCACCTGGCATGGGTTCGGACAGCCGGAACAATGCGACTGTACCGAAATGGGCAAGAAGTGGGTTCCGGACCGGCGGCCGCCAGCTCCGGAAATCTTACGAACCTCAATTTCGGCTACAGAACATCGAACGGCAACCACCCCTGGAACGGACAGATCGATGAGGTTCGCATTTGGAATACGAGCCGCAGTGCTTCCCAAATCAACGCTAACATGAACCACTCGCTGGTCGGCAACGAAGCAGGCCTAATCGGTTATTGGCGATTTGATGAGGCGTCCGGTCAGGTCGTGACGGATGGGTCCGTGACTGCGAACAACGGCACGCTTGGCGCGGACCAAAATGTTGCCCCCAATGATCCGACGCGGGGATCCTCCACCGTTCCTTTTCTGGTGGACTGCAATGGCAACGGCATTATGGATTCGTGCGATATTGCCAGCGGGTTTAGCCAGGACTGTAATCTCAACGACATTCCCGATTCGTGTGATATCGCCGATGGCGCGGCCGATTGCAACACCAACGGCATCCCTGATTCCTGCGACATTGCCAGCGGCACCAGCCAGGATTGCAACGCCAACGCAATTCCTGATAGCTGCGAAACAATCCTCGGGCCGACGATCTCTCAGCAACCGGCTGACCAGACCGCATGCGTGGGACAGCCTGTTACCTTCGAAGTGACGGCTACAGGTGTTGGATCTATTTCATATCAATGGCGATACGGTGGGATGGACATTTCCGGGGCAACTGGCAGTAGCTTTACGATCAACCCGGTCACGCAAGGTAGCGCAGGCAGCTATTACGTAGTAGTCACGGATTCATGCGGATTTGTAACCAGCACGGCTGCGACCCTTACGGTGAACGAGGGAGGGGCATGTGCGTGCGCTGACATCGCCACGGTCAGGTCCATGGCATTGGGGCTGCCGGTAAAGATCTGCAATGTCGTGGTCTCCTCTACGACAGATCTCGTCAATTCCGCGACTCAGAAGTCGTTTTATCTCCAGGATGCCACGGGCGGGCTTGCCGTCTTTGGGGCCAATGCCGAGATCGACGCGGTACTTGCCGGCATTGGCGAGGGGAATTCCATTGATCTTCTCGGAACGACGAGCCAGTTTCAGGGTCGGTTTCAATTGGTCAATCCTCTCACACGTGTCGCTGACCACGGATTCGTCGGGATCCCCATGCCGGATGCTGTTACAACCGCGGATTTCCAAGACAGCAGCCCGACCGCTGAATTTCATGAGGGGCGCCTGGTCGTTTTGTCCTGCGTGAAATTCCTGGAGACTGGACTCTTCGCTGGGGTTCGCGATTACACGGTTTCTGCCGATGGCGGGGCAACAACAGTCATTGTCAGAATTTCGACCAACGCATTGAATCTGGTAGGGACCAGCATACCCTGCGGCCCGGTGAACCTTCGAGGAATGTTCGGCCAATTTGATACCACCGAGCCGCGTGACGGACGCTATGAACTGCTGCTGCGATCCACCGCAGACATCACGGTGTGTTCCGGGTCGTCGGACTGCAACACCAACGGCGTGCCGGATGAGTGCGACATTGCGTCGTGGAAGTTGCGCTCTACGGCCACTGCGCCCTCGCAGCGCGAGTGGCACGCGATGGCATACGACAGCAGCCGCGGCCTGTCCATCCTCTTCGGCGGCGAAGGTGCGACAGGCCCCGTCAACGGCGAGACGTGGCAGTGGAACGGTAGCGCTTGGACCCAGCGCCTCGTGGCCGGTCCGGCGGCGCGCTCGCGTCATGCCATGGTGTACGACGCTTCGCGGGCGGTCGTCGTCCTGTTCGGCGGCTGGGACGGCACAAACATCTTTGGAGATACATGGGAGTGGGATGGCCTCAACTGGGCACAGCGCTCCAACACGGGGCCCTCTCCGCGGTTTTTGCATGGGATGGCCTACGACTCCATTCGCCAGGTAAGCGTCCTGTTCGGCGGGTATGACTCCGGCACCTACAACGGCGAGACGTGGGAGTGGAATGGCACGAGCTGGACATTGAGGTCCAGCACCGGACCATCGTCGCGTTATGGGCACGGCATGTCCTATGACCTGGGGCGAGGGACCACCGTTCTCTTCGGCGGTGCCGAAGCTCCCAACGGCAGCTTCAGCGGCCAGACATGGGAATGGAACGGGGGATCTTGGACGCTCCGTTCAAGCACCGGCCCTTCGCCGCGTTACGGCGTGGCGATGGCGTACAACCAGGGCCGCGGCCTGACGATGCTCTCGGGCGGGTACACCGGCGTTTACAACCGTGAGACGTGGGAATGGAACGGCAACAGGTGGTTGCTTCGCTCCAGCGGCGGACCATCTCCGCGCTTGTACCATGCAATGGACTACGACGCCGGCCGCGGCATGATGGTGCTCTTTGGCGGCCAGACCGGCACGCCGACTTATTACAACAACGAGACGTGGGAGTTTGCCGATGCGGCGACAAGCCCTGACTGCAATGCCGACGGCGTGCCGGATGAGTGCGAACAAGGGGGGCAAGATTGCAATGGTAACAATGTTCTCGATGCGTGCGACATCGCGTCAGGGTCCAGCCAGGATTGCAACAGCAATGGAGTTCCTGATTCCTGCGAACTGGCGGGAAACGATTGCAACGGAAACGGTGTGCCCGACTCGTGTGAATTGGCGGGCCAGGATTGCAATAGCAATGGCATACTCGATTCCTGTGAACTGAAAGCCAACGATTGCAACGAAAACGGCATTCTCGACGCATGTGATATTGCAGACGGCACCAGCCAAGACTGCGATGAGGATGGCCTGCTTGACGAATGCGAAATCGTCGCTGGTGCAGCGGACTGCAACGCTAATGGTGTGCCTGATACGTGCGAACTCGCAGGCCAAGACTGCAACAACAATGGCGTACCGGATGAATGCGATATTGCAAATCCCGGCATGCCGTGGACGCTCGTGTCCACAGCCGGGCCTAGTCCGCGCGCCCGGCATGCGACGGCATATGATTCCGGTCGAGACGTGATTGTTCTGTTTGGTGGCGAAGACAACTCGCATACCTACTTGAATGATACATGGGAATGGAATGGGACCGACTGGTCGCTCCGTGCCACCACTGGTCCCAGCGTTCGCGGCGACCACAAACTGGCATATGACTCAGCACGAGGCGTCACTGTGCTGTTTGGCGGCGCGCTCGGAGAAAGTCCACTTGGCGATACTTGGGAATGGGATGGAACATCATGGGCGCTTCGCACGACAAGCGGTCCTCCCGCTCGCCGTGAATACGGTTTGGCTTACGATTCGGCCCGAGGTGTCACGGTGATGATAGGAGGCTCGCTTCCCGTCAGCGAAGGCATGAAGACTTGGGAATGGGACGGCAATATATGGACGTTGCGGTCAAGCGGGGCTCCTGCCCCAGCTGTAACCACTACCGATATGGCTTTCGATGCTGCGCGAGGAGTCTGCGTTCTCTTCGGTGGATGGGATGGGAATTTCAACGGCGAAACATGGGAATGGAACGGGATTGCGTGGACTCTTAGATCGTCCACCGGCCCAAGCCCGCGTTACCTACCCAGATTGGCATACGATTCAGCACGCCACGTCACGGTCCTGTATGGGGGAGTTAGTGCTGGTGGCGGCCCATTCGACATGGGCACATGGGAATGGGATGGCGCGGCTTGGATCATGCGTACCTCAAATCCCCCGAGTCCTAATCGGATGGCGTCTCTCTCATACGATTCTGCACGGGCCGAAACCGTCTTGTTCGGCGGAGGGATCTCTGAGACGTGGGTGTATTCACCTGCAACCGCCAGTCAGGATTGCAACCAGAACGGCATTCCCGACTCCTGCGACATCGCATCCGGCGCCAGCCAGGATTGCAACGCCAACAGCGTCCCCGATGATTGTGAGGTGGTGCCCACCGGCAACTGGACACTGCTCGCCGAAAACGGACCATCGGCGCGACGGGATCATGCGATGGCCTTCGACTCGTTCCGCGATCGAGGCGTCCTCTTTGGCGGAATGGACAGTGAGCGCCGGGGTGATACGTGGGAATGGGACAGTACGACCTGGCAACTCCGGTCCACTACCGGTCCGTCACCACGTACCGACCATGCGATGGCCTACGACAGCAATCGGCACGTCACCATTCTCTTCGGAGGCTACGACGGCAACTTTAATGGCCAGACCTGGGAGTGGGATGGGACATCCTGGGCACTTCGATCCAGCAGTGGGCCAAGCCCCCGCGCGGGGCATGCCATGGCCTACGACGCAGTGCGTGGCGTCACCGTTCTTTTCGGCGGGTTGGGCAACCAACTCAATGGAGAGACCTGGGAATGGGATGGCACATCATGGACGCTTCGATCAACGAACGGTCCGTCGCCGCGATCCGACCACGCCATGGCCTATGACAGTGTGCATGGCCAGGTGGTCCTGTTTGGCGGTTATGACGGGGCCAACAAAGGCGATTCTTGGACATGGGACGGTAGCACATGGACGCTGCGATCCACCACCGGCCCCGGTAAGCGATCCGAACATACCCTTGTCTTCGATACCACTCACGGCGTTGTCGTCCTCTTTGGCGGCATCGACAATCCCACGAAGTATGGGGATACGTGGACCTGGAATGGGACTACATGGCGATCGATTACTGCCGCCGGGCCATCGGCGAGATTTGACCACGCGATGACGTTTGACGCCGCACGTGGCACCGTGCTGTTAAACGGTGGCTTCGATACGGCACTGAGCAGGGAAACGTGGGGATACGCTCCGGCTACCTCAAGTCAAGACTGTAACGGTAACGGCACACCGGATTCATGCGATATCGCCAGCGGCTTCAGCCAAGACTGCAATCAAAACAGCATTCCGGACTCCTGTGAATTGGCAGGTAATGACTGCGACAACAACGGCGTCCCGGACTCCTGCGATCTTGCTAACGGCACCAGCCCGGACTGCAACACCAATGGGATCCTCGATGCGTGCGAGGCGCCGGTCACCAGTTGGACACAGCGATCCAGCACCGGGCCTTCGCCGCGCGAGTGGCATGCCGTGGCGTACGACAGCGCCCGTGGAGTGACGGTCCTGTTCGGCGGCGAAGGCACTGCTGGCCCCGCCAACGGGGAAACATGGGAATGGGACGGCAACAACTGGATTCTGCGGTCCACGACCGGGCCTGCCCCACGATCCCGCCACACGATGGTGTATGACGGCGCACGGGGAGTCTGTGTCCTGTTTGGCGGCTGGAACGGCGCCAGTTACTTCGCTGATACGTGGGAATGGAACGGCAGCGCCTGGTCGCTTCGAGCCACAAGCGGCCCATCGCCTCGATTCTTACAGGGGATGGCATACGACAGCGCCCGCGATATGACCGTTTTGTTCGGCGGTGCCATCTATGGTGGCAGCGGCATCGTCTACTATGGAGAAACATGGGAATGGAACGGCACGACGTGGACGCTTCGTCCTAACGCGCCCGGCGCTGAACCTTCGGCGAGGTACTCACCAGTCGTGGCTTACGATGTTGGCCGGGGCGTCACCGTACTCTTCGGGGGCGAGCAGGCGAACGGGAACGGCTCAAGCAGAGAAACCTGGGAGTGGAACGGCGCGGCATGGACGCTGCGGTCGACCAGCGGGCCTGCTGCCGGATATGCCGGGGCAATGGTCTACGATGCAAGCCGCGGCGTGGAGGTGATGTTTGGAAATTACACCGGCGTCTATAACGCCCAAACGTGGGAATGGGATGACGGCGTATGGACCCTGCGATCCAGCAGCGGCCCATCGCCACGCCTGCTCCATGCGATGGCCTATGACTCCGGGCGCAGCAGGTTGGTCATGTTCGGCGGTCAACTCAACTCCATGCCGCCCTACGACGGCGAAACATGGGAACTCACGTCCACGGATCTCCTGACCATCTCCGGTCATCCTGGCAGTCTGGAGCTTTGCGCGGGCGGCAGTGCGACGTTTAGCGTGACAGCTGCCGGGCCATCGCTGAGTTATCAGTGGCGTAAGAACGGTGTCCCGATCGCAAACGAAACGGGCGCCTCGGTGACCATCAATCCTGTCGCAGCGTCCGATGCCGGCCGCTACGACTGCGTCGTTACGAGTCCGTGCGGATCGGTCACGAGCCTGCCGGGCTACTTGACCGTGACTAATCCGATTCCCGCCGCGCATTACGGGCTCGCAACATACTGTCCATCCGCGACCATCACATCGCCCTACCTGTTCGGGATCACCGATGATGGTCCGGTGCCGAACTCCTGTTGGGGCCAGAAATCCAGCCGCATCTTCGCGGGCGTCTTCAATGAGGCCAACGGGAAAATCTGGCGGGTCCGGCAGACCTGCGTGAGTCAGCAATTCGGCCCGACACTCTGTGCACCGGAGTCGGTCCTGGTGGATCGAGAGGCGCGGTGGCAGAGCCTCTGCACCACGCCCAATCTCCTCATCGTGGGTGGCTGCAACACGGTGTTCTTCATTAACCCCAGCAGCGGGACCGTGTGTGAGAAGTTCCTCGATCCGACATTCAACCACATCGGACAGATGGCCCTCGACTCGATGGGCCGCCTGTTCGTGGGTAGCGTCGACGGCGAAAGCCTGAACGTGGTCGAAAAGGGTGTGGTCCAACCGATCTACACCGCTCCGGGGCTTTCACCAAGGGCGGTGTCCGTGGATGCCGTGGACGATATTTACATCACTTGCGCGGCCGATGGCGTCATGCGAAAGCTGGCCCCCGATGGCACAGTGCTCAACGCCGCGTTTGCGACGGGTCTCACCGGTGCCGCCAGCCAGGCGATTGCTCCACAGGGAATCTTCCATGGGAACATGTACGTGGCGTGTGGTGATCGGGTGATGGAGGTGAACCTTGCAACCGGTGAAAGCAGCCTGTTCCTGCCCTGTCAGGAGGCGGCGGGCATCGCGTTCGATCCTGATGGATTCATGAATATCTCGGCGCCATCGCAGAACCGCATGATGAAAATCGGTTCGTCTTTGCCCGGCGATATGAATGGCGACGGCGCGGTGACGCTGGCCGATGTGGCGGGGTTCGCGGCCGCCCTGATGTTGCAGCCAAATGCGCCGCTGCCCACGATAACGGCCGACATGAACAGCGACGGATGTTTGAGCGGTCTGGATATCCAGCTGTTCGTCAATACGGTGTTGCCATAGCACGAACGTGTTTCAAAGCGGGCCGGTCCGGCGGCGATGGTCGCCGGGTCGGCCTGTTTTCATTCCATACCCGAAGCGGTGGGCCGCCGTTGAATTGGGGGCCTTGTATCAATCGTAACGATTTGCGTGGTAACTACCTGTGATCCGGGCGGGCTGCTTGGGTCGCTTGTGCATTAATCTGGCACGGGTTTTGCCTGACGGAAGATCGAGGACACCGGCCCTGTTGTCGGAGCAGCCCATCCGATTATGATGGTGGGCAGAGACAGGGGCCAACGCCTTCGCAAGCGCCGTCTCGATTCAGTTCAGCAACGCCGCGGCCCCTGAGGTGGTTCAGGAGGTTCTCATGCGTCGCGTTGCCATTTCATCCATCGTCATTTTCGTTTCGAGCATTCCGTGCCTGGGGCAGGTGGCGGGGAACGCCCTGCAGTTCGATGGCGTGAATGATTCCGTGAATGTTCCCGGAGGGGCCAGCCTGAACCTGACAAGTAATCTGACAATAGAAGCTTGGGTTCGCCCCGGCGGAATCAATGGCTCGAAGAGGGTCGTATCCAAGCACACTCCGCTGATGTGTAACGGGTTTGGGTTCGGTCAAATCGACGGAAAGGTGCGATTTACCACCTACTGTATTCAGGACTTCGACACAACGGGGCAATATTTAACCTCCGGAGTGTGGAGGCATATCGCAGTCGTATTTGACAGCGACTACGACACCCACTTTTACGTGGATGGTTCATTCGTAGAGACTATTGCGGGGAATGCTGCTGCCACCGGTACCAACGCAGCACTTAGTATTGGACAGTTAGATAATAGTGGAGGCGATTTTTGGAACGGCCTGATCGACGAGATACGAGTATGGAACATCGCTCGTTCACCCTGTGACATCGAAGCGTACTATGATCGACAGGTTGATCCGAACACTCAGGGCCTCGTCGGGTATTGGCGATTCGATGAGTCTCTGGGAAATCAGTCCGTCATCGATTCCTCGCCGTCCGCCAACAACGGGACACTTGGAAACACGTCCGGCGCCGCTTCGGATGATCCGGCTCGCGTGGCGTCTACCGCGCCGATTCAATTGCCTGCATCGGGCCCCGACTGCAACGCCAACGGCGTCTCAGATGCGTGTGACATCGCCTCGGGAACCAGCCAAGACTGCAACGCCAATTTGGTCCCGGATGACTGCGAAGTGCTTTCTCCTGCAGCAGCCTCGGCCATCCAATTCGACGGCGTGGATGACCATGTGATTGTGCCTGGCTTCGGAAACATTGCCCCAACCACCGAGATCACAATCGAGTTTTGGCAATACGCCACCCCGGGGGGGGAACATCCGACCTGCGGTTTGCATCGTGACCCGTCGGTCTATCGGATTTCTGCGTTCGCTCCGTATACTGACGGCAGGGTCTGGTGGGAGTTCGGAAACACTCAAACGAATGGGATCCTATCATACACGCCGGCGGTTTCCATTTTCGGCGCATGGCATCACTTTGCGATGGTGGCCAGCCAGTCCGGCAATTACATGCGGATCTATCGCAACGGAGTACTTGAAGCATCCAAGAGCGGAATGACTCCGTTTGTGTCATCGCCCCATGATTTTTCCATCGGAAGTTTACGTGAGGATCAATATTTCGCCTCATTTGCTGGAATGATCGATGAATTTCGCATTTGGAACCTCCCTCGCGCTCAGTCTGAGATTCAAACTTGGATGAACCGCCGCCTTCAGGGAAGCGAAAGCGGCTTGGTTGCCTATTATCGCTTCGACGAAGGCTCCGGGCTGACCGCGGTCAATTCGGCGGCGGGATCGGCAGTCGCGAACGGAACGCTGGTAAACAGCCCCTCGTGGGTTACATCCGGTGCACCGATCTTCGCGCCCGACCCTGCAAACGACTGCAACGCCAACAGCATCCCGGACTCCTGCGATATCGCGTCTGGCGCAGCTGATTGCAATTCCAACAGCGTCCTCGATTCCTGCGAAATCGCCGGAGGAGCCACGGACTGCAATGGCGACTCGATACTCGACGCCTGCCAGACCGGGCTTGCGCCAGCGATCAATTCATCGCCGCAGAGTTTGTCCGTTTGCGCTGGCGTACAGGCGAGCTTTTCAGTTAACGTGACCGGTCCAGGGACATACGCCTACCAATGGCGGAAGAACGGAGCGCCAATCGATGGAGCGACGAATAACCCCCTGGTGATCCCAACGACGACCATAGGCGACGCCGGCAGCTACGATGTGATCGTCACCACCAGTTGTGGTCAGGCAATCAGCAATGCCGCTACGTTGACCATCAACTCCGACGTTCCCGCCACCTATTACGCCCTCGGCACGCTCTGTCCGCCCACGGCCATCCCCAACGCCAGCATCATCGGGTTTGCCGACGATGGGCCGATTGCCGGCTCCTGTTTCGGGCAGCGGTCGTTCCGCCTGTTCGCCGGGCAGGAGGTCGTGGCCTCGGGCAAACTCACTCGCGTGCGGCCGGGCTGCATCGTCCAGTCGTTCGGCCCCACGCTGTGCACGCCCGAATCGGTGCTCGTCGATGTCCATGGCCGGTGGCAGGGCGTCTGCAGTCTGCCGAATCTCCTGATCGTTGGCGCCTGCAATACCATCTACTTCATCAACCCGGCCAACGGCGCGATCTGCGAGCAGTTCCCCGATCCGACGTTTGACCATGTCGGACAGATGGCCATCGATTCGATGGGCCGGCTGTTCGTGGGCAGCGTCGACGGCGACAGCCTGAACGTGATCGACATGGGTGCGGTCGAGGCGTTCTACTCGGCGCCGGGAATGTCACCACGGGCCGTCACGATCGATGGAGCCGACAACGTGTACGTCACCACCGCGGTCGATGGCGTGATGAGCAAGGTCGGACCGGATGGAATGGTGATCGATCCGGTCTTCGCCACGGGACTGACCGGGGCCATCAGCCAGGCGATCGCACCGCAGGGAATCTTCCACGGGAACATGTTCGTCGCGTGTGGCGATCGCGTGATGGAGGTGGACATGACCACCGGCGCGAGCAGTGTGTATCTCTCCTGCCGAGCCCCGAAGGGAATCGCCTTCGACCCCGAGGGGTACATGCACATCAGCATCCCGTCGGAGAACAAGGTGCTGAAGATCGGTGCCTCACTGCCAGGCGACATGAATGGAAGCGGGGCCGTGACCATCGACGACACCGCCGGCTTTGCCGCCGCGCTCCTGCAACTGCCCGATGCCCCGTTGCCGATCGCGACGGCGGACATGAACGGCGATGGCTGCGCCGATGGGCGGGATGTGCAGTTGTTTGTGAATGCGGCGATGGGGATGTGAATGGTGCCACTGACTCCGCCAAGCGGACGATAAGGATATGCTGACGCGATATCCCCAAATTCTGGAGGAGAGAGGAAATGAAACGCGGAACTGGAACAGGTTTGATCGTCGGCGGCCTGACAGCCTGCCTCACGGTGATGGTCGACCGTGCAATTGCCTCCCCGATCGTGGCGGGCTGCACGGTACAGGAGTACGTCACCGGCATCCCTGATCCAATGATGCTCTCTTTCGACTCTGCGGGCGTGTTATATGTGGGGAGGCAAAACACCGAGGCTCTCCCCAATCCCAGCTTTCCGTTTCGAATAGCACCGGGAGGCGGTTCCTTCACGCCCTTCGGAATCAGCGGATTTCGGGATCCCGATGCGATTCTCGTGGACACCACTGGCGCGATTTCGGGGACCCCTGGTTCCGTCTTGGTCGGCGGAGGTGAGCCTGATGGGCTGGGTGGAGAAGGCGGACGACTTGCAGCGGTCTTGCCGAATCAAAACGTCATCCCGATTTTCGGGCCGAGCTATGCCCCCTCTTGGACGAACCCCAACGATCTGATCTTTGATTCAGCCGGTCGGCTGCTGTTTACGGATCCCAGGATCGGGGAGGTGTACGTCAGCACGGGTGGTGATCCAACGCGATTGTTCAGTGATACCGCGATTCCCTTCAATATCGCCGTCGACCAGTTCGACAGAATCTATACCGGCGACCTGGATGGTGGGATTCGTGTTTGGAATCCGGATGGAACACTGGCGAACGGGTCGTTCGCATCTGGCCTGTTCAATGGTACGAACACGCAGGGGACACAGGCAGGCGTTCCAATGGCATTCGGTCCGGGCGGTTCGTGGGGCCACGATCTCTATGCGATCGGGAACGGTTCGCTTTATCGGTTTGATACGGTTGGGAATTCGACGGTCATGGGCACGGGGTTCACGGGGTATCCCGCGGACCTTGCGTTTGGTCCTGATGGATCTCTTTATCTCTCAATCCAGACCGAGGACCGCATCTTGCAGATCACCCCAATTCCCGAGCCGGCTTGTGGGATGTTGGTCGCCACTGTCATTGCGGTTATCAACCGACGTCAGCGGTATGCTCATTGATGGTGGGTCGGGCCGCCGTGTTGGCACACCGGGAGGAGACCATGGGCCGCAAGTTCGGATTTTCGTTCTCGTGGAAGCGGGCGGTCGGACTGTCCGCGGCAAAGGCCCGGTTGTCGCGGAAGATCGGTATCCCGCTGACGCAGGCCGGCCGTGAACGCAAACTCGGCCGGATGATCACCGGCGGTGGATGCTGCATTGCGCTGCTGAGCCTGATCGGGTGGATGATCCTGGCTGCTTGTGCGGGCTGGGCCGTGGCACGGGGAATGAAATGAGAGCGGGCACAATCAAGGCCCCAGGGAACTCCAACTCACCATGACAACGATCCCATCACAGGACCGTTACCTGGGCTGCGTGCTGGGCCTGGCCATCGGTGATGCCCTGGGCTGGCCGGTTGAGTTCCTTCGGCTCAGCGCGATCCGCGCCCAGTTCGGCGCAGACGGCATCACCGATCTGCACCCGTCGCAACGCCACCCCCGTGGCACGTTTACCGACGACACCCAGATGTCGCTCGCCCTGGCCCGTGCGATCCTGTCTCATGGCACCCAATCGGAGGCGGAATTCGTCGCCGAATCTGCACGGCAGTTTGTGTTGTGGTCTCAGTCGGCTGAAAACGACCGCGCCCCCGGAATGACCTGCATGGCCGGTTGTCGCGCGTTGGCAAAAGACCCGAATTGGCGGGCACCGGGGAACAACGACTCCAAAGGCTGCGGCACCGCCATGCGCACCGCGCCGATCGGACTGGCCTGGCACGGTGACGAGGACAAGATCACGCGCATGGCCGCGCAGACCAGCGAACTGACGCATGGTCATCCCGCCGCCACGGCGGGCGGTGTCGCCACAGCGCTGCTTGTAAGTTGGGCACTGGATGGCATGCCCCCCGACGACATGCTCCGCCGGCTGGTTGAGCGAACGCGCCCGATCAGCGGCGAGTTCGCTGACAAGGTCCTGCAGGTTCCGATGGTTCTGCATCGCGATTCCAAGGCAGCCTACGGCGTGCTCGGCGGCGCATGGACCGCTGATGAAGCCACCGCGTGCGCGCTGTACGCCTTCATGCAATCCCCGAGCGATTATCGACAGACCGTTATCACCGCGGTGAACATGGATGGCGACTCCGACTCCGTCGGCTGCATCGCCGGCGCCATCAGCGGCGCCTTCAACGGCGTTGCGGCCATTCCCGAGACATGGCGGCAGGATGTAGAACAGCGTGAGACGTTGATCGAGATCGCCGGTGACCTCCATGCCTTCGCCAAGGGCTGATGCGCTCATGCCAGGGCCGCGTGAGATTCGCCCTATTGGCCCAAGAGCGCGTTTACGAATAATAGCATGTCAGCGCCATTCCTATGGAAACCCACGGGACCGCGCGAGGGTCCGACCTCTGAGGTAATCTATCCTGGCATGCCCACCGCCGCGGACCTTCGCGACCAGTTCAGACGCATCCCCAAGGACCAGCGGGAGGCGAATCAGTCGTTCGCCATCCGCGTCTGGCGTGGCCTTTCGTGGCTGGAGCGCGCCGAGGGACTGGAGGCCGATGACCTGGAGGGCCGCTTCATCTACAGCTGGATCGGGCTGAACGCGCTGTATGGCCGAAAGGCGCCCGATTCCAAACCGTATCGCGAACGCGAGGCGCTGGAGACCTTTCTGGCCCAGGTCTGGCGGATCGACTCCCACGGCCACATCGGCAGGATCCTCGGCAAGCGACAGCCGGCGGTCCTTAACCTGATCGAGAACCAATACCTAAGCATCCCGTTCTGGGACGGCGAGCCGGCACCGGCGATTCGAAAGGTCAAGGCGGATGCAAAATCGGCGATCCTCCTGTTTCCGCGGTCCAATCGTGAGCCCATCCTGCGGATGCTCTTTGAACGGCTCTACGTGATGCGCAATCAGGTCGTTCACGGGGCCAGCACCAAGGGCGGCAAGCTGAACCGGCGAACGCTTCAGCACTCGGCGACGCTGATGGTCGATCTGCTTCCGGCGTTCCTGGAGATCATGATCGAGTCGGGGATCGGGCAGGACTGGGGCGAGGTGATGTTTCCGCCGAGGGAAGCGTGAGACTCATCGTCGACCGGACAATTCACAACCCGGTCTGATGCATCTTGTCGCGGCCGCCAATGGGGATAGGCTGATGCGCCTGCCGTGGCAACGCGGCATCGGCTCACTTTGGGAACGGAGGAGCGGCTATGGCCAAGCGAGGCAGTCAAAGCAAGTCACCGATTTACCGGCTCAAGATCACCCTGTGTGACCTCAAGCCCCCGATCTGGCGTCGCATCGAAGTCCCGGGCAATTGCCGTCTGGACCAGTTGAATCTCATGATCCAGGCGGCTATGGGCTGGACGAATTCTCACCTGCACTGCTTCCTCATCGACCAAGTCAGTTACGGCATACGTCATGATGATTTCGATTTGGACTTGGAAAACGAACAAAAATTCCGCCTCGATGAATTGGTTCCGCGGGAGCGGATTCGATTTGATTACACCTACGACTTCGGCGACAACTGGGAGCACGATTTGGTGGTCGAGAAGATTCTTCTCCCCGAAGCCGGCGTCAAATACCCGCGTTGCATCGCCGGTGCCCGGGCCTGCCCGCCTGAGGATGTAGGGGGGGTATGGGGCTATCCGGAGTTTCTCAAGGCCATCCGAAACCCAAAACACGAAGAACACGAGGCGTTCCTCGAATGGATCGGCGGCACGTTCGACCCCGAGGCCTTTGATCTGAAGCGGGTTGACGCCGCGGTGAAGGATTACAAGGCGATGCAGGAAATGATGTAGGGGCCGAGGCGGGAAGAGTGAGACTCGTGGAAGGAGTCGCCAATTCACGTCATTCGCTTTAGATATTGATCACGCGCTACACGTTATTGTGAGTCCTCGCCCATCAATACATGTTCAAATCGATCGCATTCCCGAGCCAAGGTGTCAACGTACAACTCAAGCTCCGCTGGGTCGAGTGTGCTGCGTGGATGGCGAACAAGCCCGACGAGATTATTCACCGCGTCGAACGCAAAAGTGATGAGATCGTGATCGGCGTTGCGCCGCCAGGCCATTCTTGCTAGTCTTCGACGATTGGCTGCTGACTTTATGTCGCCAGCCTTCTGGACAGTCGATGTCAGCACAATTTCGTTCTCGCTGGCGGTAATGTAAACACTTTGTTTGCGATCCAACGATGGAAAACAAACTGAGATATGGTTTGCCCGAACAGTCCATTCGTCGGGTCGGCCCGATGCGATTCGTTTGGCAAGTTCAATCGCTCGCGTCATGTTCGGCCTCCTCTCCATCGTGAGTAAATGCCTCGGCGTCGCATCCCAGCATCGTCTCTTCGATGTAATCGGCTGCCTTAGCGGTACGCAGGACGAGGTGTTCCACTTCGGAGAAATCGGTCGTGTCGGGATGAAAGAGGATGTCTCCCTCGATGTTCACTTCGTATAAAGCCCGACGGCTGATGTATCGGATGCAGATCTTGGGCTGATCGAGTTTCTTGTGCAGCTTGAACAATTCATCAAGGTTCTCATCCCGATCGAGATTGAGCAACCCGACCGAGCTTACGCAATGAAGAAGGGTTGCGTCGCCATGGGCCTGGGAGCGAAGCTGCAATCGAATCTGTTGAGTTCGAATTGATTGGGCATCCGCCGGTGTTCCCGTCCTCAAAACGTCTCCGCCCACCATCGTCAAAGTACCTGTGCGGATTCGTGGATTGCTTTGAGATCCCTCCCGAACTTGGATCCGCTGGCAGAACTGGTTCCAACAAGCTGCGAAATGCGACAGCAGTCCTTTAGCATCGAGGTGGCGGCGGATCGTCAAAGGCTCGCCCTGAAGCCATTTGGGTTGAATGGGGAAGCCCGATTTGAGTGGCTCTTTCAGCTGTTGGAAGTCTCCAGTTGGATTGAGCATTTCGCGACCGACATCAATCTTACTGTCGCCCGGGTCGGGTTGTGGTTGTGTTTGGTGGATGAGCCGAAGAAACGTGTTGAGCCGTTGGAGGACCCGGCGAATCTGGAGGACTTCGACCGTGTCCTGCAGGTGAGGGTAGTGGACTTGGATGAAGTCTTCGGACACCGGCAGAGAATCAAGACCCTCCATCTGACGATGCAGAAGGCTCCCGATTCGATCCACCCGACCTGTGCGCTGCTCCAATGCCGACGGCGTCCAGGTGATACCGTAGTGAATCACCTTGCGGCAGAACGTGTGCAGGTCTTCCCCCTCCTGAAGCACATCGGTGGTGACCAATACCAACGGGAAGCCCGGCATGCGGAATTGGCCGACAATGCGCCGATTCACCTGCCCATTCATTCCGGCGATTGGAACTTGGTGCTGGAGCGCCCGGCCAAAGATCTCGGCGACTTCGTTGAGTGATTTGGATTGAACCTTGTGGAAATTCACCGCGATCAGGGTGTCGAATGCCTTGGCCGCTTCGGAGAGCTCTCGATATGCATGAAGCCCTTTCTGAGTTTGTTGTCGTTGCAGTAGTTCGATGAATCCCCTTGCCAGATCCAATTCGGGACGCTCCGTTGCCGAGCGGGCCCCGCGTTCGGCCAGTTCAAACGAGCCGAATTGGTTGATGGCCACGAGATACAAATCGATGAAGCTGACCCCCAGACGACACATGGCGCTCAGGAGCTCGCGTCGCTGCTCACGCCGGCGAAACCGTTCGGCAAACGGTTCGATGTTTTCGTCCGGCCAGATCGCCCGACACAGGTCAGGCCGCTTGACCAATTCGGTCACAAACGAATCCAATCCGATATTGCCCTCCGGTCCGGGGAACCCTGCCGGCGGAGGTTGGGCCTCGGAGCTTGAATCCTCAAATCGAAGATCAAGAATCGTCTTTGCCTGTTGCCCAACAGCGCCTTGCAATGGGGAGAGTAGTTCCAGGGCCGCAATTTGATATGCCTCGAAGACGTAATAACGAGGATAACCTTCCTTGCGCTTGGTCCTCGCTCGGAATAGGGCGAAGGCTCGCGATCGAAGCCGGTCATCAAGATCGGTTTGAGATAGATTCGTGACTTTCGCAAGCTTGCTTAGAACGTCCTCGGGACGCCCCAAAAGCCAACTGACATAATCCTCCTCGAAGAACGTCGAATAAACAGAACTGTCGGAGGAAAGGCGGTTCTTTTGGAAGGCAGCACCGGACAATATTCCTGAGGGGCCTTCTCCACGGAAGAACCATGAGAAGAATGTGTCTGTTCCTCCCCTGTCATCGTCCAGACCCACGCCTTTGACATTTAAATCATCCCGTGCAGATGAAGCACTCGACGGATGTGGACGAGCGTGGCCTCGTTCCTTCTCATATTGCCTGAAGATGCGATCCACTTCTGAGGACAACTCATTCGAAAGGGCTCCTTTCATCTTCTCTCGAAGCCGTTGATTAAAGATGAGGTCCAGTTTCTCTTTGAGCTCACCCACCGTGGCCACCCGACGGACGAAGACCAAGGCTTTCTCTCCGGTGTCGATGGCGGCCATAAGGTCGTCGGCCGTTGCGTCGAGCTTGGGATGCGGAAGAGGAACGTTAAATGTCTGGCGATAAGAACGGCTAATTCTCGAAATGATGTTGGAATCGAGGCCGAGTTTTTCGTCAGCGGTCGCCTCTTGATCGCCGTCGAATACGCGCTCTTCGTCGGACGCCGCTTCCTCTTCGGCCTCGCTTGGTGATTGGGTGGCTTCTCGGTGGGCCAACGTCTCAGTAAAGCTTTCGAAGCAAGAGAGCATCCCGATTTGGTAGTTGTTGTTAAATCGTTGATCCCCAAGCAACTCCGTAACTTTCTTCTGCATGAGGGCGACGATGAGGCGTTGTCGCGTGTCGTCCAAGTTCAGGGGGTGGTCATGCTGTTCGTAACCGCCGTTTCGCCACTCGCGACGGTATAAATTTTTCGTGAGTTCCTGATTGCCCACCGTGATCTTGAAAACTCGTCGAATCAGCATACGGCCGAGCGTCTCACGTTTGATTTGTTCGGAGACACCTGGCTCTTGAAGCAGCCGGATCGGCCGAGGATCGTCTCCGTGGGCGTCGACAACCTTTCCGTCGGCAAGACCAAATACCTCAAGTTGGCGAACGATGTCGGTGTAGTCGTATTCAAAGGGAGTCGCAGACAACAACAAGATGCGGCGCACCCTGGGTCGGTACCACGGACACTTGGCGAGCGGTTCGGGAGCACCCCCGAAGGCTCTCGACAGAATACGATTCCGCGTGCTGGAATGCTTGCCGATCCCGTGTCGGAGGTTGTGGGCCTCATCCACGATCAATAGGTCGATCTTGGGAATGGCGTGGTTGAGTGCGGCTCCAAAGCGATCCTGAAATTCTTCAGGATTATTTGCGTTTAGAAACCTGGCATCGATCGCAGGCAGTTTCTCAACAATGCGATCGGCATGTCGTTTTCGATCCCTGGCCTTCTTGGTGGCAAGACTGAAACTCGTCATTCGCAGAAAGAGATCGTGCGTGTCGCACACCGCAAGTGCGTCGGCCAGATGAATCAGATTTTCGACTGCGATCGCCTTCCGGGCGGGAGCTCCCTGGATCGACTTCACGCAATTGTCATCACATCTCCAATTGCCCCGCACAAAATTATTCAGCTCCTTAAGCCACTTTGCCTGAATATTCCCCCGCGGTGCGAGGACGAGAATGCGGGCTGAGGGCTGGACGTGCCGAAGCAACCCCATGATCCCCAAGGCCACGTATGTCTTACCCATGCCAACTTCGTCCGCCAGATAGGCGATGCGATTGCGGGCCAGCATGTTGTACGCGGCCACAGTGCCCTGCAGCTGCTGATCGGCGAGCAGGCTCGACCCTCGGGCAAGCGAGCCCGAAAAATCAATCAACTGGCGGGCGCTATCAATGCTAATGGGCTTCATGGCCGCCCTCGATTGCATGAGCGCGAGTCATGAACGCCTGTTCATACCACACCATGAACGTGTCGCGATCCGTACCGATATCCAATGGAAGGGCTTGGCGGAGTGAAGGAAGACACTTCAACGCCTCATCCAGTCGGCATGCCTCTGTTGAATTCGCCCGCCAGAAATCCGGGAACTCCTTTGAAAGCTGTTTGCGTGTCTGTAATGCGCACAGGCACGTGAGATAGGCGATCACAGGATCAGGCTGCCCGGGGGTTCGAACCTTCTCCAGAAGTACCGGGAGCGAGTCATACTTCGCACCGAACATTCTCGCCTCCGCCTCTTTCGATTCTCCGTCCTTCAGGCAGCGGCAAACATGCGCCTCAAGCCTCCCGAAGGCGTGAAAGATCCCTGCAAAGCGATCGAAGAGCGTCTCTCCGCGGAGTTGAATCTTCCGTCGGGTGATTTTCAACCCTTCCAATAGGGCCGCATCTTGGAGTTTCTCACCGATGAAACTCTCTCGCTGTTCGGGGGTCAGCAAGGACCAATAGAGGAGGATCTCTTCGGGAGTGAGGTCCCTCAAGAGGGAGGGGCGATTGATCATGCCTTCCTCACGAATGAGAATTCGCCATGTGCCCCGGCTGTGGCGGATCTCCACAAAGCTGGTCGAGGGTAGCAGTTCACGAATCGATTCGGCGTCGCGCGACGTGCATTGAATCCAGTTCCAACATTGAGGACCCTGGATTGTGAACAGGACATCTCCATCGACCGCTGCAATCGTCAATGCCCCGCGAGGTGCCTCGGTCAAACGGTAGGACAGGACGCCATGGGTCCAGTCATATTGGAGCGACAAGTCAATTGGAACGCCGCTCGCCGCCTCATCCTCGCAAGGTTGGGATTCGGCGAAGTCCTTCGGCTCACCGTCGAGGGGGCGCAGCCACCAATCGAGTTTCTTTGTTGATTCGTCCTGCTGCACTAAAAAAGCGGCTTCGAGATTCCCTGCACCCATGCGACTGTGCGCGGCCGTTGTCAGGTTCACCGAACCGCAAAGGACGATCTCCTGCCCCGACTTGTTCCAGAATCGATAGACCTTGGCATGGACTCTGCGGGCGGCAGCCCCCAGAGTGGCTTTGCGCCCGCTGGGACGAAGAATTGTGTCCGGCAGGCTGGACCACTTGGCGATTTGGTCTGCCACGACTCGCTCATAGAATCGTCGGTCGACCTGGGCAGTTCCATCAATATCTTCAGGCAGGAATAGTCGGACCTGGGTCGGCTTCATCACCTCGATCAGGTGCCGCAACGCCCTTGGCTCACCAGAATCAAAAAAAGGTGAGATGATCTCAAGGTTCCATTCATGTTTGGCCAGTCCCAGCTCCTCCAGCCAGGACGGCAGGTCCGACTGTCCCATGAACAGCCGGGTGTAGTATCGGCCTCGTGCGGAATGCTGAACGGGCGCGTCGCGCGTGGCCCGACGAATAAGGAACTCATGGATACGATCTAAACCGGCATGATTCTCATTCTCGTCGCCGGCGGCGCGAACCTGCCGCAGAAGCGCAAGTAAGTCGGCGCGATAAGGGCACTTTTCAGCCCCTTCATCGCGATCTGGAATCTCCTCGATATGACAGACTTCGACGTTTTCCCACCAGCCCGCGCGGGTCAGGTTTGCTGACATAACGGCCGCCAGGAGTACCTGTCGCGGCGCTACTCCGGGTTCGGCAGGTTGATCCAACAGGAGCAGCGCCAGCTTGGGGTGAAACACTCCGGTCTTTCGCCGCACGTCGATCCTCCGGAAATCGAGTTGGGCGGGCTGCGCATCCTGAGCGAGGGCTGTTCGGTCATAGTAGACAGCAGCTTCCTCAAGAGTTCGCAGGGCATCTTCAAGTTGAATGCGGCGCACCTTTTCGACCTGGCTGAAGGGTCGGTCGAAGAGACACGGCAGGACATGAAGTTCAAAAAACGCGGGGTCGAATGTGAACGTCGTGAAGACCGCCACGCGGACGCGGCGTCCTTTGATATGACGCTGCAACGCTTCCGACAGAGCAGATTGTGGAATCGACTCGCTCATGCGAACGTCGCCCCATTACTTAGCTGTCTCGCGACGGTTTGCAGCGAAGGCAGGAAATAGCTGTTTCGCCATAGATCGCCCCATCCCTCCGAGCCCGTCATCGACTGTTCAGCACCGCGATAGCGAACCTCAAGTCGCCCGTCAGTGTGAAGTATCCAGGGTGCAGCGCGGCGCTTGTGCATCACGAGGCGATTCCAATCAAGCAGATCATGGATTGCGCTTTTAAATCTTGACTCATCGAGGGTACGATAGGTCTTTGACATCAAGCTGGCCAAATCCGGGCCGACAACGGATTCGATCTCGGCCAGCAGTTCCTTGAAGTCGTCGATTGACATGTGGGGTGGTCGCCCCCAATTCTTCGCCACTTTTCCGGCGATCTTCGAGATGGACTGATTGTGCTGGTACTGAAGGTACTCGAAGAAGGATTCGGCTGGTGCAAGGAACGCCTCCATCGCCACAATGCGACGAAGGTACCTCCCGAGTTCAGGATCATGGTGATGGACGTGTTTAGCGATTGCCAGGATCTCTTCCCGGCCTAGGTCGGTGTCGAGCATCTCATTTGCCTGAAGGAGCGATGCTAGGAGTTTTTGTCGGGCAGCCGCGGTCTGGTCGAGGCACGCATTGGAATCTCGGAGAGCGCTGGCGTAGAACGCATGCTCAGCCGCATTCAAAGGGCCGAGAATTTTCGACAACACTTTTAGGATGGAATCGTTCTTCCTGGCGCTGAGTGTTCCGCCATGGAGGAGCAAGTTTAACAATCGTGGGAGAATTTCCTTCAGAATCGGAAGGTAGTGTTCCTCGATTAGTTCCATGGCACGCGGCGCGACTCCCAGAGTGCCGTCTGGAATCAGGCCGGAAACCCGGGCAGGAACGGAGTACAAACCCCAGAGGCCGTACGTCTTCTGATCTGACATGATCCATGATTCAAAGTCGTTGCCAATCTTAATTGTCCCCTCGCTGTTTTTTGAGGCGACCGACACACGCTCGATCCCTCGGATTTCTCCCGGTTCAGCCAGGCAGATGAATCTCGCATAGGCGCAGGCCTGCTCGGTGCGAAGGAAGATGGCCAACGCATCCTCCTCCCCCGCCTTTCGCTCTTCGATCAGGCGATGTCCAAAATAACGTCCAAGCAATAGAGTTGTGAAGCCGCGGATCGATGTGGATTGTGTGGTCAGGTTCGTGACGACATGACGCCCGAATGCAGACCAAAGCGGCTGAACACCTAGCGGGTCGCGGGAGCCTTGAATCTTCGCACGGGGATCTTCAAGGGTCAGAAACATAGGGCTCCACGCAACAACACTCAGGGCCGTGGGATGATTCGAGTTCGGCCCTGATTCGATCGGTCGTTCATCTTGAAGGAACCCGAAAGATTCTGCAACCTTGATGTAGATGAGAGTAAAATCTAATCAAGCTGTCATATGACTGTCACGTCTGAGAGCCTATTCGACACCCCCGACAGATCAGGTCGGACCTGTCGGAATATGGTGGAAATAAGCGAACAGGCCCATTCAAACATATCGTCGGCGCCGGAATGGTGCCGATACCTCATGAGGCCCAACCGGGCCTCCCGGCGATCAAATTGAATCCTGAATCACACCTTTAGGGCGACGCACCCAATGCAAAGAGTCTGGCCCACGATTCGCGGTATTTTGTTCAGCTCGTTTCTTGAATCTGATGCGCCGGTCTGATACGATTTTCGCTTAGGTTGGGGAACCACATTCGAGCCTGAGGCATCAACCGCCTCCGGCCAGGTCGTTCATTGGATGTGGAGGGAGGCATTGTCGTGCAACATCTCGTTATGACCAGTTCATGGGTCGTCTGCTGCGTTTTCAATTCCATCGAGAATTCTATCGCCCACGGAATTGCGCGCCGTGGACCCCGTCTAATTGTCGCTGTGTTCGTGGTCTTGCTCAGCGTCGTTGCTAATGCCCGCGGACAGGGGTCCTGTACATACAACTGGCGGCCGGTCGGTCCGGTTCCAGGCGTCTCGGGTTATGTTTTTGCAACAACTTCCTGGGATCCGGACGGCGGAGGACCACAAGTGCCCTTGCTTGTGGTTGCAGGCGGCTTTGGATCGGCTGGAGGCATCTCGGTAAACAATATCGCCGCATGGGATGGGTCGAAATGGTCACCAATGGGATCAGGCTTTAATAGCGCAGTTACGGCCTTATTCGTACATGATGGAATGCTAATCGCTGGAGGCAGCTTTTCTCATTCCGGCAGCCAGACTGTTAATTATCTTGCGAAATGGAATGGAACATCGTGGGAGCCAATCGGTCAAGGCGTAAATGGTGCAGTCTCGTGTTTGACAAGCTGTAACGGCGAATTGGTCGCAGGTGGTGCTTTTACATCTGCGAGCGGAACTCCGGCCAATCGTATCGCCAAGTGGAACGGAGTTAATTGGCAGGCGCTTGGTTCGGGTATGGACAGCAGTGTATATGCGCTGGCAACATATAACGGGGAACTGATTGCTGGCGGTAATTTTTCCATTGCTGGAGGCGTACTCGCTAACAGAGTGGCGAGATGGAATGGCACAACTTGGAGTGATCTAACCGGAGGCAAACTCAATGCCGTACTTTCACTTGCCGTTTTTAACGGCGAACTCATCGTTGGAGGAGATTTCAGCGGAGGGGGCGTCAATTACATAGCCCGATGGGACGGCAAGGATTGGAGAACACTCGGAACAGGTATGAATGGCACCGTAAATTGTTTGACGATTTTCGACGGTGGCCTAATCGCGGGCGGTAGCTTTACATTTGCAGGAGGGTCGAGCGCGACTCGTGTTGCTCGATGGAATGGGACGACTTGGCAACCCGTCGGAAATTCCGGAACCAATGGGCAAGTCTACTCATTATGCGTCTATGAAGCGCAGTTGATTGCGGGAGGGTTGTTTTCCGACACTGACGGATACACGGTTTCAAACATAGCGAGGTGGGATGGCACGTACTGGCAGGCATTTGGGGGCAGATTCAATTCGAGGGTACGAGCCCTCTCAATATTCAACGGCGAGCTGATTGCGGGTGGCGACTTTACGACTTCAGGCGGCGCCAGAACCAATGGTTTTGGCCGTTGGGACGGTTGGCGTTGGGAACGGCTCGGCACGGGTCTTAACGGAGCGGTCAATGCATTAGCCATATTCAACGGAGACCTAGTTGTCGCAGGTTCGTTTCAGTCGGCCGGAGGTAGCTCCGCAAATAACATCGCCAAATGGAATGGCTCCTCATGGCAGGCATTGGGTAACGGTCTGAATGGGAGCGTTTATGCCCTCGCTGTTTACAACGGTGCCCTCTACGCTGCCGGTAGCTTTACTTCTTCGGGCGTCCTTTCGGCAAACCGAGTTGCTCGTTGGAACGGAACAACCTGGCAAGCCGTCGGAACTGGATTGGACTCAAATGCATATGCTCTTGCTGTCTTTAATAATCAACTATATGTTGGAGGAGAGTTCCTATTCGCCGGTGGGGTTGTCGCCAACAACATCGCTCGGTGGAATGGTACTGCTTGGCATGCAGTCGGGTCAGCAGTTGGCACAAGTAGTACTGTTGATTCACTGACAGTGCATAATGGAAAGTTGATTATGGGGGGCACGTTTACTCAGGCGGGCGGGATCTCGGCCAATCATATCGGGGCATGGGATGGTGCGAGCTGGACCTCATTAAACAACACCTTTAGCGTTTCTACATTTACCGCACTCGGCACATACAACGGATCATTAATCGCTTGTGGATTGCAGAATCAAGTCCCGATTATCTCTAACTACGATGGCTCCAATTGGACTTTTCCCTTTGGGAGCATCCCAACAGCTGACACCGGTCATCGAGTCCACTCGATTGGGTCATTTAACGGCGAGTTGATTCTCGGGGCATACCTACCGAACTACTATCATTGGGCGCGCTGGGGTCCATCTGGGGCCGCACCAACGATTACGCAACAACCCGTCAGCCAGGCTGCCCCACTCGGCGAAACAGTTGGCTTCGGTGTCGCCGCGAGCGGTGCCGGCACATTGAGCTACCGATGGCGAAAGGATGACGTTGACCTCTTTGATGGCGGCAGTGTTTCCGGCGCGACGACTCCAACTCTTACGATCAATCCGATCGCGGCCAATAGTGCGGGGCGATACGACTGCATAGTGAAGTTAGATGGCTGCGGCCTCGTCGTCAGCAACGATGCCGTTTTCACGATTGGCCCGCGAGATTCAGACGGTGATGGAATCCCGGATGCCACGGACAACTGCCCTTTGATAGCCAATCCTACGCAAAGCAATGCCGATGGCGATTCCGCCGGCGATGCCTGCGATGGTTGCCCGTCGGACCCCAATAAAACCATGCCAGGATTCTGCGGCTGTGGACTTCCTGAAGGCGACACGGACATGGATGGGACGCCGGATTGCACGGATGGTTGCCCCAGCGATCCCAATAAGACCGTACCGGGCCTATGTGGCTGCGGTGTGGCGGATACGGATACAGATAGTGATAGCACGCCCGATTGCCAGGATGACTGCCCACTTGACCCGCTGAAAACTGCGCCCGGGGTTTGTGGTTGCGGAATTCCCGACACCGATACGGACAATGACGGCACGCCTGACTGCGAGGATGGCTGCCCCATGGATCCCAACAAGATCGCACCTGGCCAATGCGGGTGCGGCCTCCCAGACACAGACGACGATGGTGACGGCACGGCCAACTGCGACGACGGATGCCCAAACGATCCGAATAAGATCGCACCGGGTCAATGCGGATGCGGTAATCCTGACGTTGATACCGACAACGATGGGACTGCCGATTGCATCGATGGTTGCCCCAACGATCCAAACGCAATCACACCGACGTCTTGCGGCTGCGGGCTTGATCCGCGGTATTCATGTTCAATACTCTGCCCGCCATCCATCGTGACTGGCCCGGCGATCCTGGGCTTCGCCCACGAAGGGGGCACGCGGGACGACAATTGTGCCGGCAGCCTTCCGTTCAAACTCTATGCGGGGCGAACTGATGTGGCTGGATTCGGAAAGGTGTGGCGAATTCTGACTAATTGCACTCAGCAACAGTTCGGCGCCTCAATGTCTCGCCCGGAATCGGTTCTGATAGACACGCACAATGTATGGCCAAGCGCGTGCAGCACGCCCAATCTAATCATTGTCGGCGGCCGGGATACGATCGGCGGCAGTTATGTTTACTTTGTGAAGCCAGACAGCGGAACTATCTGCGAACAGTTCGTCGATGGGTCGCTCGGACATATTGGACAAATGGTCCTGCTAGGCAATGGCGACCTACTGCTCGGCTCCGTTGACGGCGATTCCGTTTCTCGTCTGAGCGGCGGTATTCTGACTGCCTTCTACACGGCCGCGGGGCAGTCGCTCCGCGCGCTTTGCATCGATGAATCAAACATCTCATATGTCACCGGCGCCAACGACGGCATCATGCGAAAAATCGCCGGCGATGGGACAGTGCTGGACGCGAACTTTGCAACGGGCCTAGCCGGGGCCATCAGTCAGGCTATCGCCCCGCCAGGCATCTTCCATGGCAATCTCTTCGTGGCATGCGGCGCACCGACGAATCGGGTCATGGAGGTCGACATTACGACTGGAGCCACCAGCGAATTCCTCACCGATCTCCCAGTACATGGGATCGCCTTCGACCCGGATGGCTTCATGCACCTGTCCGTCCCATCGGCAAATCACGTCGTCAAGATTGGCCCGGGCATACTGGGGGATATGGATGGAAGCGGTGCACGGGAACTGTCTGATTTGGAAGGATTTGTAAAAGCATTGTTACGTACACCGGACGCACCATTACCGATATTGGCCGCTGACATGACTGCCGACGGTTGCGCGGATGGACAGGATATTCAGTTATTCCTGCAGATGGTGCTTCCATAGGTCGTGCTAATTCACGATGGGCCGGTTCGACCGCGAGTGTAATAAGAGCGGAGCGTTATGTCGCGAATTTCGAAGCGGACGAACAGTGCGAGGATCAGAATCCTGTTTAAACATGTTGGTCGTGATCAAGTAATCTGGCGCGAGGTGATGCTTTCGCCGCGATAGGATTGAGTATTGTTTTAATGCCAGCTCCGTGAACTTACAGCAATCTCGGATCAGGTTAAGAATGGTAATGGGGCCGCGGCCTGCCTCTTGGAAGCCCAGTTTGCATTGGGAATAGTAAGCCTTGAGGCTGACACTGTTCGCGGTGAGAATATGCAGACGAAGCAGTTGCCTGAAATTTGACGGATTTTTTCAATCGAGCGGGCCTACGCCAAAAAAATCGCCCAACGACTTTCACTGCCCGCCAAATTGGATTCTCAGTACCGCACCGTATCGGAGTGGTTTAGTGGCAGGACTCTCGCACCATATCCCCACGCAAGGTCAAATTGTCCGCGTCCGTCAGCGGACATACCTTGTGGAGAACTTGGACCTGCGAGCTTCGGGGACAGATGCAGTAGTCGGACTCGCGTGTGTCGATGACGATGCGCAGGGACAGCAACTGCAAGTCCTCTGGAATCACGAACTCGACGCGGAGATTCTCTCTGGAGAGGCGTGGGAATCCGTCGCCGCCCGAGGCTTTGACGAGCCCAGGCTCTTTGCCGCGTATCTCCATACCCTTCGTTGGAATTGCGTCACATCAACGGACGCACGACTATTTCAGTCTCCATTCCGAGCCGGCATCCACCTTGACGCGTATCAGCTGGAGCCACTTCGCAAAGCGCTGGTCCTGCCGCGCTGCAATCTGTTCATAGCTGACGATGTGGGGCTCGGCAAGACCATCGAGGCCGGCCTCATCGCCCGCGAGCTGCTGCTCCGAAAGAAGGCCAAGGAGATCATCGTTTCCTGCCCGCCCTCGATGCTGATTCAGTGGCAGGATGAGCTTGAAGCGCGTTTCGGCCTCACGTTCGAGATTCTCGATAAAGACTACGTCACACGTGTCCGCCGGGAACGCGGATTCGCCGTGAATCCGTGGGGAACTCACTCGCGGCTCCTGATTTCACAGCGGCTGCTCATCGACGAGGCCTACGCTGGCCCATTGCGCGATTGGTTGCTTGATTTTCGCCCCGGTACCTTGCTCATTTTGGATGAAGCCCACCACGCGGCACCGTCCAGCGGCCAGAAATACGCCATCGATTCGAAGATCACTCGCGCGGTACGCGACATCGCCCCGCGCTTTGAGCATCGCCTCTTCCTCTCGGCGACGCCGCACAACGGCCACTCGAACAGCTTCTCGGCACTGCTGGAGATACTCGACCCGCAGCGGTTCTGCCGCGGCGTGCCCGTCACGAAGAAGGTACTCGACGACGTGATGGTTAGGCGAATCAAAGACGACATCCGAGAAGTGCAAGGCGGCTTTCCGAAGCGAGAAGTGGTGCAAATTGACATCGACAAGCTCACTTCTGATGCGCCCGATCTGAAACTCTTCGCCTTACTCGACGAATACCGCCGTTTGCGCGAAGAGCGCCTGAAATCCGAAACGAAGCGCAAACAAGCTTCGGCCGGTTTGCTCATCACGGGCCTGCAACAGCGCCTGCTTTCCTCAATCGAGGCCTTCGCACGCACTCTGCGCGTTCACCGAAAGACCGTCCTTCGCCAATGGGATGCAAGCAAGATGGGCACCGAGCCGGAACGCGCTCCCGCTGGCATCTTCGATCTCGTCACCGACACACTAGGGTCGGATGACGACCGTGCGGCGCTCCCCGAAGCCGAGCTTCAAGCCGAAGAAGACGCTCAGATCGAGGCAATTTCCGCCGCGACGGCCGGCCCGCTTACTGGTAAGGCCGCGTCCGACCTCTTCGCGCAAGAACAAAAGCTGCTCGACGAGATGACCAATCTCGCCGAATCGGCCCGTGGCCGTCCCGATGCCCGAGTTACCAGGTTAATAGCTTGGATTCGCGAGAAGATGTGTCCGGGATTGCCCGCCACGCACAGCGGTACGCCGAGCGACGCGAAGTGGAACAACATTCGCATCCTCATCTTTACCGAGTACGAAGACACCAAGCGATATTTGCACCAGCAGATTTCCGCAGCGATCGAAGGCACCGACCGAGCCGCCGAGCGCATCGCCGTGTATTGCGGTTCGACGCCTGCACACCGCTCCGACCAATCGGGCGGTGTTCCGACGCGCGAGGACATCAAGCAAGCATTCAACGCGAATCCGGCCAAGCACCCGCTGCGAATTCTCATCGCCACCGACGCGGCCCGCGAAGGCCTCAATCTCCAGGCACACTGCTGGAATCTGTTTCACTTCGATGTGCCATGGAACCCCAGCCGCATGGAGCAGCGAAACGGCCGCATCGACCGCAAGCTCCAGCCGTCCGACAAAGTGTTCTGCCATTACTTCTTCTATAAGCAGCGTCCCGAAGACCGTATCCTTCAGGTGCTCGTCCGCAAGACCGAGTTGATCAAGCGTGAACTCGGCAGCCTGTCGCAGGTCATCGACGCACGGCTTACGGCAACACTGAAACAGGGCATTCGCCGTGACCGCATTGCCGAAATGGAACGCGAAATCGACGAGGCAGATCTTGAGAAAGAACGCCGCAAAACCGTCGAAGACGAACTCGAGGCGGCCCGTGAGCGACAGGATGCACTCCGCGCCCAGATCGACCGCCTCCGTACGCGCCTAGCCGACTCCGAAAAACACATCGGCCTGTCGGAAGACCAATTCCGCTCTGCGATCTCGTGCGCTCTCGAACTCATGGGCACGGAGCCGCTGCAATCGACCAAGACCCCGGAAGGACCGACGCGCTACCACTTCCCGACGCTCGACCAGCGTCAAGGTGCCGACCCAACCTGGTCGGAAACGATGGACACACTCCGTACGCCGCGCAATCGCGACCAGAAGTTTTGGGAGTGGCGGCGTGAATCGCCAATTCGCCCGGTCGTCTTCGAAGATCGTGGCGTCATCGATGACGAAACCGTGCACTTGCACCTCGAGCAGCGCGTCGTGCAGCGCCTGCTCAGACGATTTACTGCGCAGGGCTTTGTGCATCATGATTTATCGCGCGCTTGCCTTGCGCACGCCACTGACGCAATTCCACGTGTAGTTCTACTTGGCCGACTGTGTCTCTACGGTCCCAATGCTGCTCGCCTCCACGAAGAAATCGTCCCTATCACCGCACGGTGGACAGACCCGAAGGTGCGCAAGGTTTCGCTCGCGCCATACGGCCGCGACGCCGAAACGAAGACGCTAGAGCTTCTCGACACGTCGCTCGTCCCGAAAGCGAACCGTGCCGTCAACGCGACCATCCAAAGTCAACTTCAAGCCGGCGCGCCTCGTGACATTGAAGACCTTCTCCCGCACCTTGATACCCGTGCTCGTGAATACGCGAAGGACGCCGAACGCAAACTGGGTGAACGGGCCGATGCCGAGGCCAAGGCCATGCGCGAGATCCTGGAGAATCAGAAGAAACACATCGCCGTAACGGCCTCGAAATACGATGGCTACGACGCTACCCAGCTCAAATTCGAGTTCGGCGACGACGAATCGGAACTCCGTCAACTTGAAACGAACCGAAAGTACTGGACGAAACGCCTGCTCTCGATTGAGACGGAGTTGAAAACCGAGCCAGACCGCATACGCGAGCTATATCAGGTCAAAGCGACCCGCATCGAGCCAGTCGGCCTTGTGTACCTCTGGCCGGTAACGGGCTGATCGCAGAGCCTGTTTCATTTGACGAGGAAAGGACCATGTAATGTCGCTTGTGGTACTCCGAAACAGCAACGGAAACCCCATCCACTCAGTTGAAGGTGGCCAGGATAGTTGGCTCAGCTTGGCCCCTCCGCAACAGCCAATGCACTGGAAGGATGGCTACAGCGCAAAAGAGCTGGCCAAACTGTGGTTTCGCTGCGGTACACCTCCAGCGCTGCCTGAGGCATTTGCGGAGTTGTTTAGGAGTGAAGCCGCAACCCGAGGTCTGCAAATCGATGAAGGCATTTGCGAGGTCGCAACCCCAATTGACAAGTTTGGCGGCATGCACCGCAACCACGATCAGATATTGGTCGGGCAAGCCGAGGGTCGCAAGACCGTTGTGGGTGTCGAAGCCAAAGCGGAAGAAGAGTTCGGCCCGGTCATCGCGTCCTATCTGAATGATAAAGACGGAGGAGCTCGACCCGGTTCGAATATTCCCGCCCGTATTGAGTTGCTCGCACGTGCGATATTCGGGAGGTCAACGGCAGAGATCGCCTCACTCCGGTATCAACTCCTTCACGCCTTCGCAGGCACGATCATCGAGGCCAAACGGCGGGAGGCTGTTCAGTCGGTGTTCATGGTATGTGAGTTTGTGCGAGCGAACTCCAACCAAGAAATTCGTCAACAAAACCACCGCGATTTTGAGGCGTTCATCCGGTCGTTCACAGGATTCGAGACAACTGACGTGCGACCGGGCCAATTACTTGGCCCCATTAATGTTCCCGGTGGCGAATTCGTACCTGCCGGAATACCAGCCTACATTGGCAAAGTAACGGTCAATCTGAGTTGCTAGACGAATGGCACAGGACCCGGAAATCCTCGCCCACCTTGAATGGCTCGGCTTCGTCCAGCCGGTCGGCCTCGTCGTATCCATCCCCGCGCTCACGCAGGCGCAGGCGTACGTCAACAAGAACATCATCCCAGACCATCAGCGCTTCCTTGCCTGCATGCCGGAGGACGAACGCGCAGATCGCCGTATCACCGACTTTCCCACGTTCACACGCACCGTGCTCGGCTGGGAAGCCGCCGACCTGCTCGGCACGCCCGACGGCGGACCCGTCCCCGACTCGCTCGAAGTCGCCCTCCCCGAGTACGGCGAAACGCTGAAACCCACCTACGCCGTCCGCGAGTTCGACAAGGGCGGCAACGGCACGTGGCTCATGCTCATTCAAGAGCTTCGCTCCGGCGCCGACTTGGACAAGGCCGACGAATCCGACGACCGCCGCTGGCAGGCCAGCCCCGAGGCCCGCTTCGAGCGCCTTCTCCGCGAAACGCAGGTTCCCGTTGGCCTGCTCGTCAACGGCACGCACATTCGCCTCGTCTACGCCCCGCGCGGCGAAACCAGCGGCCATGTCACGTTCCGCGTGGCCGACATGGCCAGTGTCGCCGGCCGACCAATCTTCGCCGCGCTGCACATGCTGCTCTGCGCCGAGCGGCTCTTCACGCTTCCGGACAAGCAGCGTCTTCCGGCGATCCTGTCCGACAGCCGCAAGTATCAGAATCTCGTTTCGACGCAGCTTGCGGAACAGGTTCTCGCGGCGCTCTTCGAATTGCTTCGCGGCTTCCAGGCTGCCGACGACTCCCGCAAGGGCGACCTGCTCCGCGAGGCGCTGAAGGACGACCCCAACGAGGTCTACAAGGGTCTGCTCACCGTCCTCATGCGGCTTGTCTTCGTGCTTTTCGCCGAAGACCGCAACCTGCTCTCAAACGACCCGCTCTACACGAACCACTACTCGGTCACCGGCCTGTTCAACCGTTTGCGGGCCGACGCTGGCCGCTTCCCCGACACAATGGATCAGCGCTACGGCGCGTGGGCGCAGCTTCTGGTCCTCTTCCGCATCATTTACGACGGCGCCAAGGCCGACGGCTTCCACATCCCCGGCCGCAAGGGTTATCTCTTCGACCCCGACCGCTATCCATTCCTCGAAGGCCGCTTGAAATCCGCCCCGCGACCGGTCCACGAGCCCGGCAAGCCGCTCCTGCCCGACGTCCCGCGCGTCTCCGACGGCGTCATCTTCCGCGCGCTCCAGAACTTGCTCATCCTCGACGGCGAGCGGCTGAGTTACCGCACGCTGGATGTGGAGCAAATCGGCAGCGTCTACGAAGCCATCATGGGCTTCCGCCTCGAAATTGCGGGTGGACGCTCCATCGGTATCAAGCCGGTCAAGCGCCACGGCGCGCCGGCGACGATCAACCTAGAAACGCTGCTTGACGTGAAACCCGCCGACCGCGGCAAGTGGCTTAAGGAGCAGACCGACCAGAAATTCGACGGTAAGTCCGGCGACGGGTTGAAGGACGCCATGACCATCGACGCCTTGCTCGCCGCGCTCGACAAGAGAATTGCCCGCCACGTCACGCCAAGTGTCGTGCCGAAGGGCGCGATGGTGCTCCAGCCGTCCGATGAGCGCCGCCGCAGTGGCTCGCACTACACGCCGCGCTCGCTCACCGAGCCGATCGTCCGCAAGACGCTGGAGCCGATCCTCAAGCGCCTCGGCAACAAGCCCACGCCCGAGCAGCTCCTCGACCTGAAGATATGCGATATGGCGTGCGGCTCCGGCGCATTCATGGTCGAAGCTTGCCGCCAGCTCGGCGACGAGCTGGTCAAGGCCTGGCACATGCACAACCGCGTGCCGAAGATTCCGCCGGACGAGGACGAGGTGCTCCACGCTCGCCGCGTCATCGCACAACGCTGCCTCTATGGCGTGGACAAGAACCCGATGGCCGTCGATCTGGCCAAGTTGTCGCTCTGGCTGGCGACGCTGGCCAAGGACCACCCGTTCACGTTTCTCGACCACGCCCTGCGGGCAGGAGATTCGCTGGTCGGCTTGACGCGCCAGCAGATCGCTGACTTTCACTGGGACCGCACGAAGGAAAAGCGTCTCGGACAGGAGCACATCGAGGAGCGGATCAAACGTGCTACACAGGCACGCAAGGAGATTCTCGACGCAGGGGATTCGCTCCGACCTGAGGACAAGGCCCAGAGGCTCGCCGTTGCCGATGAAGCGCTGGATGCCGTGCGGTTCTTCGGCGATCTATGCACTGCCGCGTTCTTCGCGGGCAAGAATGACAGGGAGCGCAAGTCAAAGCGAGAAGAATATCTCGACCGACTCACGGTTTATTTGCAGAGCGGGGACATGCATCAACGTCCAACGACGCAGGCGGACGCGCTGCGCAGCGGCGAACGCCCGATCGTGCCGTTTCATTGGGAAATCGAGTTCCCGGAGGTCTTCGGGCGTGAGAACCCGGGATTCGATGCGATCGTGGGCAATCCACCATTCTTCTGGGGCAATCGAATCTCTACGGCCTACGGCGAGGGCTATCGGGATTGGTTGCTCGACACAAACATAGAGAGCACAGGTAACGCCGACCTAGTTGTGTATTTCTTGCGACGGGCGTTGGCGGCGCTTCGCGATCTAGGCACATTTGGACTCATCGCCACCAACTCGATCGCCGAGACCGATACCAGGGCGGCCGGTCTCGATTTCCTATGCGATAACGGCGGGTTCGTCTTTGCCGCCACCCGCGACTCCGAGTGGCCAGGCGATGCCGGAGTTCGCGTAGCCGTGATTCACCTCGCTAAGGGTAGAGTCACGATTCCCTGCGAGCTTGACGGGGTGAAGGTAGTGGCGATCAGCTCGGATTTGCGACCGCTCACCGATGAAGGCGATCCCCGCACTCTGCAGCCACAACTTCTCGCTGCTAATCGATCCATCGCATTCAAGGGCGTGGACTTTGGAGGGGACGGCTTCGTGCTAACGCCCGCGGAAGTGGCTGCGATTGAGACGCAGTACCGCCGAGAGTTGAGATATGTTCAGCCGCTTCTAAACGCGGAGGACTTCGTATCGATCTCGGATGACACTGTCCCGAGACGCATCATCAACTTCACAGGGGTCGACGTGGACGAGGCGCGCGCGGCTCCATTCTGCCTCGCTATCGTCGAACAGCGCGTCCGCCCAATGCGGGAGAAGAAAACAGGATCTGAACGGACGCACTGGTGGCAGTTCCGTCGCACCGGAGAGGCATACATGCAAGCGACGGCTGGTTTTCCTCGCCTTCTCGTGGGGCCGGTCGTCGCCAAGCACCTCGCTTATCGCTTCTATCCTCCAAGTGCGGTGTTCACCAATGCGGTGAACATATTCGCGATCCAATCGTTCGGGGGGTTCGCTGCGCTTCAATCCCAAGCCCATGAATGGTGGGCCCGCCGTTTTGCTTCAACTCTAGAGTCTCGACTCAGGTACAACCCAACGGACTGCTTCGAGACTTTCCCCTTCCCCGAAGGCTTCAAGACCGATCCGGGACTGGAGACACCGGGAACGGCGTATTACGAGTTCCGCGCAGCTCTGATGGTCCGAAAGAACGAGGGCCTGACCAAGACGTATAACCGCTTCCACGACCCGAACGTGACTTCGCCGGACATCGCCCGGCTCCGCGAGCTACACGCGGCGATGGACCGGGCCGTCCTCGACGCCTACGGCTGGACCGACATCCCGACCGACTGCCAGTTTCTGCTCGACTATGAGGACGACGAAGACGAGGACGACGAGGGCTTCTCGCTCGCCTCCGCCGCCCCAGGCCGCAAGGCCCGCACCCGCAAGAAGCCCTGGCGCTACCGCTGGCCCGACGAAATCCGCGACGAAGTCCTCGCCCGCCTCCTCGCCCTAAACGCCCAGCGCGCCGAGGAGGAACGCCTCGCAGGTCTCACGGGAACGGCGAAGGCGAAGAAGGGGCCCCGAATAAAAAAGACCTCGTCCAAGACCGATGAGGACTCGGCCGAACCAGATGGCAGTCTATTCGCAGATGGCCCTTAGCCATGTAATATCCTCTAGTTGGGCGCGTCGGTATGGCCACTAATATGATGCTCCAGGTTATTCGGAATTCAGCACTGTCATAGAATCAGATTGAGAATACTTAATGCTTGAAAAAGCATACACAGAGTCGGAACTCATAATCGGGCTGGTCGGCGCCGTCGGCACCGAGCTTGGGAAAGTGCGAGAGGAGCTCGAAGCTCGCCTCAAGACAATTGGGTACACGGTCATCCAAGTAAAGGTCACTCAAGATGTCATTCCTTTGATCGTGAAGTCCAAGACCTGGCCCGATGGAGACGAGTACGAACGGTTGATGAGCCTCATGGACGCTGGAGACGAAGCGAGAAAGAACTCAGGCGATAATTCTATCCTTGCGTTGGGGGCTGCGGCATTTATCAACTCCAAGCGTACGAGAGAAAAGCAGGATCCTCAACCGCAGCCTAAGCGGGCCTACATTATCAGCGCACTGAAGCATCCTGAAGAAGTTGAACGCCTCCGCGAGATTTACCCTGAGGGGTTTTATTTGATCGGAGTTCATTCCGATCCAGAACGTCGTCTTGCATATCTCACGACGGACAGGCGCATTTCAGCCGCGCACGCCAAGCACCTCATCCAGCGGGATGAAGACGAGGAATTGGAACATGGCCAGAAGCTCATCGACACCTTTCATCTTTCAGACTTTTTCTTGCGGATTGAGGGGCACGATGACCGTCTCAAGCAGAGTCTCTGGCGAATTCTCGACTTGCTTTTTGGCGACCCATATGTCACGCCGACGTTCGATGAGTACGCTATGTTCTTGGCTTTCGCAGCTTCGCTGAGTTCGGCTGATCTCTCACGACAGGTCGGTGCCGTCGTGACCTTGGGTGATCAGGTTGTTGCGACAGGCGCGAATGACTGTCCCAAAGCTAAAGGCGGACGGTACTGGCCGCAGTTCAATGACGTGACGCATCGCATCGAAGATCAGAAGGACGGCCGAGACTACATGCGCGGCCAGGACTCGAATAAGGTCGAAAAGCAGAGGATTATCAATGAAATTCTTGAAGGGGCGCACAAAGCCGGCTTGGACCGAGGAAAGCTGGACGAACTATTAAACGCAAGCCGTATCAGCGATCTTACAGAGTTTGGACGGGTCGTACATGCTGAGATGGACGCCATCTTGTCCTGCGTCCGCGTCGGGATCTCGACAAAGGGAGCCACCCTCTATGCGACGACTTTTCCGTGTCACAATTGTGCGAAGCACATCATCGCAGCCGGAATCTCGCGCGTGGTCTTTATCGAACCGTACCAGAAGTCCATGGCACCGGAGTTCCATACCGATTCGATCTATGTTGGCCTGAAGGACGCGCAAAATCTGCCTGCCGGGGCGATGGAGAAGGTCTGTTTTGAGCCTTTTATGGGGGTCGGCCCAAGAAGGTTTTTTGATCTCTTCTCTGTCCGCTTGGGTTCCGGTTATACTCTTAAGCGGAAGGACGCCTCGGGGAAGAAGCTGGACTGGAAGCCAGAACAGGGAATCCTTCGGCTTCAGATGTTGCCCGCGTCGTACCTAGACCTTGAGATCATCGCAAGCGACATGTTCAACAAGGCTCGTGGGGGTGATAGGAAATGACAAGGATGTCAAGTAAGCAAGAGAAAACGCAACGACTACAACAGGCCCCCAAGAACGATACTCTCGTCGTTCAAGGTGATGCTTTTGTCAAGCACCTTGAATACGCCAGCACCGTCGTTAGTACATGGCCAGTTTGGAAGCAGCAGATTCTAGGTGGACAAGCGACTTCACCACCAGCCCAATCGGTAAAAGCGCCGGCAACTGACCGCTGACCGGATCAAATCGGCGATTCAGCGCTGACCTAACGGCACACGCTTCGGCTTGTTAAACTAACCGCAGGAGGTGGTCTAAGTGACCTCTGCGGAAATCCGACAACAACTTGTTAAGGCCCTACAGCTCGACCTCATCGGTCCTCGCGACACGCTCGGCCAACCCGATGAAATTCTGTCTCAGCGGCCATCGAGTTGGTATCTCACTGGCTTCCTGGTTCCACTCGACGCGGACGAATCGCAACGTGGTGAAGAAACCGCTAATGAGGAAGTGGATGAAATCGGTGACACGGCCGGTTCGGATGATGCGGCTGGGCCGGAACCAGCCGCTGCACGGCGAAGATACCTGCCGTCGTCGATCGGTCTCAGCGTATTGGTTTCGGAAACAACGCAGCAAATCAAGGTCGCCGTCCGCTGGGGAGACTATCACCTGACCAAAGGCGGCGATGGTCCGGGCGGCCAGGCCGAGTGGCGTCGAACACCCCGCGAAGAACCGATGCTTCTCGAGCTTCCCGAACGCACAATTAAGCCCGTCGAGCAGGACGTTCCTCGCAGCGGCGGATTGCGCGTGGTGCTATCCATCCGCCCGGTCCAAACCGACGGCGGTGAGGGCCAGCTACCTGCCGGCACGCGGTCGGTGTCGGTGTTCTTTGTGAACCGTCGGATGCCGGCACCGGACGAGACTCGCGACGAGGCCTTCGCTTTCCAGGCAGAGCTTGCCGTCCAGAGCGAGCAGGGCTTAGTCGCCCGACCAAACCTCCGCAGTCTGGAAAGTGACGATTGGGACGAACGGGTGGCCGACCTCCAGTACCGCGACGCCTTCGAATACGCAGTCGGGCACAACGTCTCGACAGAAGCAATCCCCGATGACGCGGGCCGCTGTCGCTGCGTCAGGACTTGCTGGGTTCCCTATGCCGAGGTGGAGCGCGTCGCCCCAGCGAGCATCACCGGCGTGGAACTGTCAATGGATGCCCTGGGCAAGCTGCAGAGCAGCAAGGATGCGGAGGCCGCCCTCAGCAACTTCGTCAACGAATATCGTGTATGGATCGGCAAGCAGCGGGCGACGGTGCCGGCGTCGCCGCGAAAGCGCACAGAGATAGCAGAGGAACTGCTCAACCGGGCCGAAACAGCCGCCAACCGGATCAAGGCCGGGATCGAACTGCTTAACGCGCCTCAGATTCTCGAAGCGTTCCGGTTCGCGAACCAGGCAATGGCAATGGCCGCAAGGCAGCGTTTCGGCGTCATGCAGGGCAAGGACCCGGCCACCATCGAACCAAAGTGGCGACCGTTTCAGCTTGCGTTTCTGCTGATGAACCTCAAGGGTATCGCCGACCCCATGTATGCCGACCGAAACGTCGTGGACCTACTCTTCTTCCCGACCGGCGGTGGTAAGACGGAAGCGTACCTGGGCTTGGCCGCGTTCACGCTGGCGCTTCGCCGCCTACGGAATCCGGGGATCACCGGCGCAGGGTTGAGCGTACTGATGCGTTACACGCTGCGTTTGCTCACCCTCGATCAGCTTAGTCGGGCGGCCACGCTCATTTGTGCCCTGGAGTTGCTGCGGCAGAAGAATGCAGACAAGCTCGGAGACTGGCCGTTTGAGATCGGGCTTTGGGTCGGCAAGGCCGCTACGCCGAATCGCATGGGCCAGAAGGGCGACGGCGACACTGAGTCCGCCCGCGCGAAGACCATCGCGTTTAAAAACGACGACCGTAAGCCTTCACCGATTCCCATTGAGGAGTGCCCCTGGTGTGGGCAGAAGTTCAAGACAGCGTCTTTTGAGTTGATTCCGGGACCAGATTATCCCACGGACCTGCGAGTGAATTGTGTCAACCGGCGATGCGACTTCAGTCGCGGCCAGCCACTTCCTATCCTCGCGGTCGATGAGCCCATCTATCGCCGATTGCCATGCTTCATGATTGCCACCGTCGATAAGTTCGCGGCAATGCCGTGGACAGGGGAAATCGGGGCGTTTTTCGGCCGGGTGCAGCGGGCCGACAAGAACGGTTTCTATGGCCCATGCAATCCGCTGAGCGGGCAGCCACTATCCTCGGGGAAGTTGCTGCCACCCGACCTGGTTATCCAAGATGAGCTTCATTTGATTTCTGGCCCCTTGGGGACCATGGTCGGCCTTTACGAAACCGCGTTGGATGAGTTGTGCAACTACGAGCGAGACGGTCATCGCATCGCACCGAAAATCGTGGCCTCGACCGCGACCGTGAGGCGGGCTGACAGCCAGATTCGAGCCCTGTTTAACCGGCGAATGGTCGATATCTTCCCACCCCCAGGGCCAGATCGACGTGACTCGTTCTTCGCCGAGGTCCATCCACCATCGAAAAGCAACGCCCGCCTGTATATCGGCGTGGCTGCACAAGGGCGCAGCCACAAGGTCGTGATGCTATACACGTATCTGGTGCTGCTGGGTGCCGCTCAGAAGGCGTATCTCGCGTTGGCCAAAAAGGGAGAACCGAACCCGGCCGACCCTTACATGACGTTGCTCGGGTACTTCAACAGCCTGCGGGAGCTTGGTGGCGCGCGCAGAATTGTGGAGGATGAAATCCGGACGAAGTTGTCGAGTTACGCCAATCGCCGCCGTGTGCGCGAGACCGAAGGCCAATTCGCTAATCGAAAGATCGCCTACGAAGTGGTGGAGCTGACATCGCGCGTGAGCACCGACAAGGTAGCGGACGCCAAGCGTCGATTGACCCAGGCGTTCAGCGAAAAGGACCGCGTGGACGTTGCCATCGCGACGAACATGATTTCTGTGGGCTTGGACATTACCAGATTGGGATTGATGGCGGTATTCGGTCAGCCGAAAACAAGCGCCGAGTACATCCAGGCGACGAGTCGTGTCGGGCGCGACCCGGACCTCCCCGGGCTCGTCGTAACCATCTTCAACATCCACAAGCCTCGGGACCGGTCGCACTACGAGCGATTTGCCGCTTACCACCAATCGTTCTACCGAAACGTCGAGGCGACAAGCGTGACGCCATTTTCGCCTCGTGCGTTGGATCGCGGCCTAGCCGGCACCCTCACCGCACTGGCTCGGCACGGCCACTTGCCCATGACGCCGCCGAAGGGTGCGTCCGCGATTCTCACCGAGCGGGCAAGGCTCGACTTCGTCGTCGATGTGCTTAGCGAACGGGCTCGCGCCCACGCCGATATATCTGATCAAGAGCAGGAAGCCCTGCGGCAGCGTGTTCGCGAGCGGAGTCTTGACCTTCTCGATGAGTGGAGCAAGATCGCAATGGAACTCCAGCGAAATGGCGTCGATCTACAGTATCAGATTGAAGCTGGGGCGGCTCAGCGCCTCCTCTATGAGTTCCTCAATCCCGAGCTTAAGAGGCTGCCACCACGTCACAAGAAGTTCCGGGCAAATCGCTCCATGCGGGATGTCGAACCCAGCGTCAACCTTTGGCTGAAAACCACGGACGGCGTTGATGTCGAAGAGGACGAGCAATGAAGCGAAAACCCGGCGCGCGGCCACATGGGCAGATACGCCAGAGCCAGATTGTGACCACGTTCGGCCCTGGCGCCATGCTCGATTTGCCAAAACACTCGGTATTGGTAGCAGGTCTTGAGTACTGGACACCGGGCGGAGAGGAGATCATCGAGCCGCGCTTGGTCGAGAAGTTGAAGCGGCTTCTGAACGTACCCTTTTTGAAATTCCTCTCGCCGCCCCCCGACCAGGAGGACCCAACGGCGCCGCAAACGGGCATCACGGCTTGGCAGTTCCCCGAGTGGTTCATCACGCAGGACGTGATCGACAAGTCGCAGCAACAGGGAGAAACCCGATCCCGCATGCTTGTACACCGCACAGCCTTAATGCGAGGCCAGTTCATTGATGACGTCAAGGATAAGTGGCGGGTTGTCCCCATCCGCTTTGTGCGGGCGTGTCGTTGCGGACATATCGGGGACATAGAGTGGCGTCAGTTCGTTCATGGCGGGCAAACGGAGTGTCGCCTGCAATTATGGATCGATGAACGCGGGACCAGCGGCGATCTGGCCGAGATTTGGATTCGGTGTGACTGCAAGGCCCAGCGTTCGATGAGTGAAGCTGCGTTAATGCAAACCGGATCTCTGGGCAACTGCGATGGTTCGCGGCCGTGGCTTGGCCCCTACACGAAAGAATCCTGCGGCGAACCAAACCGTCTGCTGATTCGCACAGCCAGCAACACCTACTTCCCGCAGCAAATGAGTGTGATATCTTTGCCGGACCGCGATGAAGTAGTCGCTCAAGCTGTCGACCAAGTCTGGCAAAACTTTCTCGAATTCGTTGAGACAATTGACGACTTACGGGACGAACGCCGGCGGAAACCGCCAGTGAAGGCCGCCTTGGAAGAGCTGAGTGACGAAGAAGTTTTTGCAGAGATTCAGGTCCGCCGCTGTGGCGGTGCAGGCATCACCAAGACCGTCAAGCAGGCCGAGCTTGAGACGCTGATGGTCACCCGCGAGGAGATCGGGGAAGACAGGCCGGACGGCAAATTCTTCGCTCGCGCACTGCCTCGCGAGAAATGGGACCGACCGTGGATGAATGCAATCGAGCGGGTCGTCTTAGTTCACCGTCTGAGGGAGGTTGTAGCTCTCGCCGGGTTCACTCGCTTCGAGGCTGCTGCCCCCGACGTGGCAGGGGAACTGGAGATGGGCGTCCGCCGAGCTTCGTTGGCCCGCGAGATCTCGTGGCTGCCCGCGGTCGAGAACAAAGGGGAGGGCGTGTTTCTGCAGTTTCGGTCCGATGCCATCGAGGCCTGGCTTCAACGTTCCGATGTCATCGACCGCGGACGGCGTCTCCAGGCAGGCTTCGAATGCTGGCGCCGCGAACACCAGGGAACGCGGCGGCAGTTCCCAGGCTTGCAATACATCCTTCTTCATTCTTTTTCACACCTTTTGGTCACTTCCGTTTCCTTGGAGTGTGGTTATCCGGCCAGTTCGATCCGCGAACGGATCTATGCCCTGCCCGACACGGGCTACGGTGTGCTACTCTACACGGGTAGCTCCGATGCCGAGGGTACCCTTGGCGGCCTGATTCAGGTCGGTCGGCGCGTACACGAGCACATTGAGGCAGCATTGAAACTGGGTGTGCTGTGCTCCAACGATCCCGTTTGTGCTCAGCACGAATCGGAGAACACAAATGAGTGTCGCTTCTTGCACGGTGCAGCATGCCACGGCTGCCTCCTGATCGCCGAAACTTCCTGCGAGCAGCACAATGAATTCCTTGATCGGGCGCTTGTGGTTCCAACGGTTGAGAACCGGGGCATCGAGTTTTTTTCGTCGGTCTCATGATGATGAGCTTCACGACTCAACTCAGCGTCTCAGAACTCGTTGCACTCGCCGAGGCTCTTCAATCGGGGCGACTGCGTTCTCCGTTCACAAAGATCAGCCTACGTACCACCGTAACAACGCAACATGCCGAGGCAGTCGCCGCTGGCCTCGAAGCGCTGAATCGTTCGGGTGCTAACGTTGAGACTATGGCGCTGATGCTCTCGGCGATCGTCATGGACAGGAAGAATTGCCCGTCAGTCGATGATGCGATCGACCTGGTGACAACGGGCCCCGAGGGGTGTGGCGTGACGAACCGAGATACGGGCGTCGTCGTCCGCGAGTTGTTCGCGAACGCGCAGCACAGCGTACTCGTCGTCGGCTACGCGGTTTACCAAGGCCACCGGGTATTCTCGGCCTTGGCAGACCGGATGCATGAGCACCCGTCGCTTCTGGTGCGCATGTTCCTGGATGTCCAGCGTCCAGCCACTGACACGTCAATGACCTCGGAAGTCGTCCGTCGCTTTGCGGAGCGATTTGTCACCACACAGTGGCCTCCGAGTCGTCCATTGCCTACAGTGTATTACTATCCGCCATCATCGAACATCGACCCTGCCAAGCGAGCAGCCCTTCATGCAAAGTGCGTGGTGGTGGACGAACAGGTGTCGTTCGTCTCGTCGGCAAACTTCACCGAAGCTGCTCAACTGAGGAATATCGAGGTCGGCCTACTCGTGCGATCTCCGCTTATTGCAGGGCGCTTGACCCGCCACTTCCAATCTCTGGTTGATGATGGAAGCGTGGTGTCGCTCGACCTGAGCCGCGTGGTACGGTGATAGGGAGATCTAGTTACGCGAATCCGTGTCGAAAACCAGACCCTCTGATAGGTAAAAAAAGGCTCCAGCTTCCGGGGGCATCCCGCCCCCATCGATGGAGATTCCCGGCCACGCATGCCTCCACACGCGGCCGGGATCGCTGACTCATTGATCATGATGCAAGAATGCACGTAGATCACGCACATCAATCCTCCCCCGGCAGCATGATCGTGATCGCCGGCTCGCCCTGATGACATCCATCAGTCATAACCGTCCAACTGTCATTCATCAGTCAAAACCAGCCAGTGATTATCACTTGAAAACCGGCCACTTTGAGGAGTTGTCGGCTCGTCCCAAAGCTCTCTTACTCGGCGGAGGCCGCGGTAATCACCCGACAGGTGGAACGTCAGAGGCCACGTAAAAGCGTTCGAATCGATTCACGACATCTGCCGGGATAAGCCACTCGCGGTACAATTGGCGGGTGGCGCCCTTTATCTGATAGCTGTCTAGCTCTTTATCAGGCAATTCAAATACTACCACTATACCGGTCCACTCGTCCGGAATTCCGTCGGTCATCCCTTCCCAAAAGGGTCGGTCAGCGAAATACACTCCTTTCAATTCGGGAAGCTCATTCATCGGCGCATCCCAAAACCCGTTTTCTCGGATGCTTTCTACGTTCTTCGTGGGGGTCAGATGCCAAAGCGTAATTACCATTGGAATCTCCTAGATGGGGCAGGTGCCTCAAACTTCAGCTTGGTCGCCGCTCCGCTGTGACGCTCACCTTTTGCACGGCGATCCATGCGATTCGCAACGTATTTGCTACGAAACAGCGGGAGAATCGATTTGCGAATTATGGCGGATGCCCGTGACCTGGCAAGGTCGTTCTTCTTGGCCATCGTTCATAAGCGGATGTTGATACTCGTGGTGTATTGTCGAACAGCAAAACAATTGTCCGGGCAGGCCCGGGCGTCCAATGGGGCCCGGGCCTGCCGTGATCGAATTCCTCGGAGGCGTGCATTCCGCTTCGCCCTTCCTCAATCCTCCCCCGGCAGCATGATCGTGATCACCGGCTCGCCCTGATCACCGGGCCCACAGTGGGCCTTGAGCCGGACGGTCTCGGGTTTGTTCGGGGCCTGTAGGAAGATCACGTCGAACAGGACGATGTCTTCGCTGTGCGAGCGATCCGGTTCCAGCTTCGCGTGTGCCCGTCCCGATTGTCTGATAGCTAACCAGAGCATCCACAACAAATCATGACCCCGACCTCGTTCGGATTGGCCGAGTCCCTCTGTTCCTTTCGGCGGCACGATGTACCCGTGCCATACCGCCGCCGTGCAGGCCATTGGGATCCGGAACCCCGTCTCCCTCGCCCACGCGGTCAGATCGACCAGCACGCCATCCTCGATCGCCTGCGCCCGGGTGTAACTGAAGATCACCGGCGCATCGGCAAACGGATTCGCCGACGAACCGTCGGCGTTCTTTTCATCCATGGTCTCATTCTCCTTTCGTAAAAACAACGACGCCGCCGGCCGAGGCCCGTACTCCCGGGCGCCGGCCGGCGGCGTAATTCACCACTTTTCTTTAACTATCCTTCCCCAGCTCACTGGAAAGGACACGTCCCACGGTTCACGGCCGAGGATGGTGAGGTTCATCGTGACCTCCCGAGCGACTCAGACTCAGCCTTGAGTTCAACGATAAGGCTGCTGGCATCCTTCAACGACAGGCCCGCCAGTTCGACATGGAATTTCTCGTGGGCGAGTGTTTCTGGATCGATGTGCAACCGATCACAGATGGAGCGGATGGCACCGCATCCGGCGGCACCAGCCAAATGCGGTCATACCAGGTATTGCAAACGGGGCCTGATGGCCGGCCGCTTGGCGATTCCGCTCCATGACCATGACGGCAATTTGATCGGCTACGCCGGCCGGATGGTGGATGACAACGCGGTCAATGCCGACACGCCGAAATACAAATTGCCGGGCAATCGGGAACGCGGGGGCATCCTCTATGAGTTTCGCAAGTCGCTCTTCCTCTACAACGGCAACGCGGTCAAAGAGCCGGTCAACGATTTGATTGTCGTCGAAGGCTTCCCATCGGTGTGGTGGCTGTGGCAGGCGGGGTATAAGAATGTGGTTGGCCTGATGGGGGCAAGTTGTAGCCCCGAACAAGCCGTCCTCATCACCAAGCTGGTCACGCCGGCCGGCCGCGTCTGGATATTCTCCGACGGCGACGATGCCGGCGAGCGTTGTGCGGTGTCCGTGCTGACGGCCGTCGCTCCGCACCGGCTCGTCCGGTGGACAAAACTCTCCGCTGGCCGGCAGCCTACTGACTGCCAGCCGGGGGAACTGGCCGAATTACTCGGCCCGCCCGTTTGACGGGCGAAGCGACCTCGCAAGGGGTCGCTTTTTTGTGTTCGTTCATTCCGATGATCTAGTTCCGGCTGTAGCTCCAAATATGCAGTGAGGTGCCTCCTCCGGAATTGCAACAGCTAGGCAAAGTGTTTGCAAAAACGGAAATGCAGTTCCGAAACGAATCATAGACTGCGGGTGAATTGCATATAGGAATCGTGCTCGCGAAAGTGAAGGGGTTAGTCCAAATCTGGCCGTCCCATTCTAAGACCGTGTACCCCACGGTGTTACACTGATTAAAAGTCTCGTAAACGAGGACAATCCTAGACAGAGTAGTATCATATACCACATATCGAGGAGCGGTTGTGTTGTCGCGATAGGTTTGCAATTCCCAAATAGCTCCATCCCAACCCCACATCTCTAATCGGGAGTTGTTGGTACGGAACCCGTAGATTCGATGACGCACAGGGTCATAGCCTGAGACAATCACTGGCGCGTCGCCTTTACTAGACCACTGTGTGCCATCCCATTCCCAAAGCGAGAGTCCAAAAAATGCCTCCGTAGCGACAACTTTCTGCCTAAAGGAGTCGTAATCCATGTAAGTGTCAGCGCTCGGTCCATTGAAAGCGCGGATCAGCCAGGTATTTCCATCCCATTCCCAAGTTTCCCGGGTGCCAGTACTGCCGACCCACCCACCCGCCATTACCGTCACCTGCCGACCGGAATCGTACGCGATCCCCTGGCCATGGCGCGGTGCCGGCCCGGTTACGGAACGTAGATGCCAATCGGCACCGTCGGTCTCCCAAGTGACCCCGGTACTTTGCCAAGTGCTTCCAAGATAGTCATGCCCAAATAAAATCGATATATGCCGATTAGAATCATATGTAATCGCATAACTTGTGGACTGATCGGATGCGAGGGGACAGCCGACATTGCGGGCCAACCATTGGTTGCCATCAAACTCCCAAGTGTCACCTAGTTCCGAGGCAACATAGCCGCCGAACATAACAAGCCGGTTTCGTACATTGTCAAAGGTCAGGCCATGACCCCTGCGGACAGCGAGAGTGCTATTCTCCTTCTGTGTCCAGTTTGATCCATTCCAAGCGAAGATACTTGGGCTTTCACCTCCACCGAATCGAACAACCTTATTCTGAACGGTGTCGTATGCCAAGGCTGCGCCATTGTGTCGATAGGAAGACTCGATGTTGCGCTGCATCCACTGCGTGCCATCCCATTCCCATGTCTCATTCGTGTTGGTTCCAAAATTTCCAAGGTACAGAACCGTGACTTGCCGTCCGACATCAAAAGCTAATGCGATCGAGCCGTTCGAGGGACTGGTAATCGGTTGAGTACTGATCCAGTCAGTTCCATCCCATTCCCATGTCTCATTGCCAAATTGTCCGCCGCCAAACAATACCACTCGATGACGCGTCGAGTCATAGGTAAGTTTGTGACCAGAACGGGGCGACGGAGTGTGTGTCGGTGACAGTTGCTGCCAATTTTGGCCATCAAACTCCCAAGTGTCACCAAAGTAGGCACCGCCGTATCCACCGAAAAGTACGGTACGGTGGCGATCACTGTCGTAGGTCATTCCATATTTGTAGCGCGCAGATGGTGAATCTTTGGTGAAAACCATATGCCATTGTGTGCCGTCCCATTCCCAAGTATCGCCGAGTGGAGTGAATCCAACTGAACCGCCGAAAACCACACTTCGTTCTCTGTCCGAGTCATAGACCAAATCGACGGTATTCCGTCGATCCGGCGATGATGGTTGAACCATCTGCCAATCGTGAGCGCCTTGACTCACAGTAATTGACACGACAGCTATCGCACTGTAATCCCGGCCGTCGTAGGCTCGAAAGGTAAAACTGTCCGGCCCGGTGTAGCCGGTGGTGGGCGTATATGTCACGCTCGCGCCGCTCACGCTGCCGAGCGTGCCGTGAGAAGGGTGCGCGACGATGGAATACGTGAGCGTATTTCCGTCGGCATCGCTGGCAACGAGCGTGATCGCCTTAGCGGTGTTAAATGCCACGCTGACGGATTGGTCTTGTGCTACCGGCGGTTGATTAGGCTGCGAAGTCACAGTGATCGAAACCGTAGCGACGTTGCTGTCCGCCGCTCCGTCATTTGCCTTGAACGTGAAGCTGTCCGGCCCGCTGTAGCCGGTGGTGGGTGTGTATGTGCGACCCGCGCCACTTCCTGTCAATGTTCCATGTGTTGGCCCCAAGACGATTGAGTACGTAAGAGGCTGTGGGCCGTTGTCGGGGTCGGTGGCCGTGAGCATAATTGCTGTTGCAGTGTTGAACGCGACGGTCACAGTTTGGGAACTTGCCACTGGCGATTGGTTCGGCGTGTTGACAATGATCTCCCGACACTCCGCCGTCGCCCCACTCGCGTTGTAACCACTCTTTGTTGCCGGTCCGAAGCAGACGTTGCCGGTTTGATGCGCGGTTACGACATACGATTTCTGTCCGTTTGCGTCTGTGGTCAGGGGATTGACGCTCTGGCCGGTCACGGGATCGGCAACCGGAATCGACGCCCCGGCCACCGGAGTACCGTTGGCCTTCACTGTGCATGTGAATGTTATCTGCGTTCCAGGATCGACCGGCACAAGCGTCTGAGCCGGAGCGACGGCGAGCGTAAGTGTCGGCAACGGTGATGCCTGATGGGCGAGGATGAATTCCTTGGGATTGCTCCACTCTGCCAAGATGGCGTTGTGATATTGGTTCTCACGACTACATGTGTCGCGAATTCCGTTGTTACATCGAGGCCCATCTTCGGGGCGTGGAGCTTGAAAAATACTGGTATATCCAGGGTAGTAGCGAACGTGCGTTCGAGGATCGCATTCGGGTTCATATGCCCCCAACCGAATCCCAAAATGAAGATGCGGGACCGAGTTTTCGGTGCCCCCAAAGTCTTCTGGATTCCCCGAAACGCTGCCAAGCGGGGTTTCTGGATAGACTGCCTGACCGACGTGAACAGCATACGCCGGGTCAGTCGGATACGTCATATGGTAATAGACGCTGCAAACACGCTTACCATCCGCTAACAAATGCTCGATGACTACAGTGTAGCCGACGATTTTTTGGGCAATCCGGACGGTGCCAGGAGCCGTTGGATACACGAGTGTTGTGTTCGCCGGCTTCGCGATATCTTTGGCCAGGTGATATCCGCATTTCGACAGTCCGCACGTCTCTTCGCAAATCCAGTCACCAAATCCACGCAGCGGCCCATCCCAGTCTCCAATGTCGCCGGTCACGGGAAAGCGAAATGAGTTGGCGACGGGTTCGCTGGCGAGTGATGGCAACACCACTAAGAAGGAAACGGAAGCGAACAACGCTGCCACTGCGTGCGGAGATAGTTGTCGCTCGATCAAATAAGTAGCCCTCCGTCAGAATTGCAAGTTGGAGAGTATTTGATTGAATACCCCGTCGGGTCGTAGGTCGTAACCAAAGCTAGCGACGCGAATGAAATTATTCCCCCGGGGAACAATCACATGGACTTCTCCGTCGAAACTAAGATCGGGAACAAACTTGAACGCGTCCTGTCCTTGAACCGTGAGTGGTGTAGGACCGGCGGGGTCCCGGCCCATCAAATCCATTCCGGGATTGCCGTCATAGTAATCCTGGATTGAAAGGCCGTTGGGGTTCGGGTCAACCGCAATTTGGATATTGGATTCCTCTCCAGAATTAGCGCCGGTTGTGGGTGCATTAATAAACAGGATGGCATCGACGAATTCCTTCTCCATGCCGACAGGCACCACCACTGAGTATTTCCCGGTCGGTTCGGTGAAGGGGGAACCAGAATCTGGAGTAATTTGGCCTCCTGGTGGCGGCGTACATGAAACCAAAGCACAGCCGCCCCAGGCGACTGCGATAACTGCCAGCACAACGAAGGCGACTGTCGAAAGCGATGAAAATCCGTGTTTGCGGAACATGACCCGCATTATACCACACTGCGAATCCAAAACGAAGCGGGGGCAAGAGTCTGGAAAGTGGGGTACATGGGGGTTCTATTGCTGTAGCAAGCGGTGTTTCTCTACCTTTTCCTCAACCATTTTCTCACGCTCCGGCTGTCTGCGGTAGATTTTGATCTGTCGCCGTGCCTCTGGATCAAACGCTGTGCCGGCCGTCACGGTGCGGTAGTCGAGCGGCCGAATCCAAATCGAACCGAGCGGATTATTGATTACCTCGTCGAATGTCGAAAGCCAAACCTGGGTCAACACTGGCGGCGTACTCTGTAGAATCCGCTCGGCGGTGTTGTTGCGACGCTCTGCATTCTTGAACACCATCAAGACGCGAAACGGAAAATCCTTGTAGGCGGCGGCGGGCTGACCAAACCGGCAATCGAGTCCACCGGCCTGGTAACTGAAGATCATCGCCGCACCCGCAAACGGATTCGCCGACGAACCGTCGGCGTTCTTTTCATCCATGGTTTCATTCTCCTTTCGTAAAAACAACAACGCCGCCGGCCGAGGCCCGTACGTCCGGGCGCCGGCCGGCGGCGTGCATGACCACTTTTCTTTAACTATCCCTCCCACGCCCGGCAGGCGCGCTGGAAGGGGCACATCCCGCAGTTCATGGCCGATGGAACCGGATAGACATGACCGGCCCGCATGCTCCGCCAGATACATTCCATCGTGCGGTAGAGCCGATCGACCTGGTTCTCCTTTGGTTCAATGGCATGCCGCTCGATCCTGGGTGTCCGCGTCTTCGTCACGACCACGAACTCCAGCGCGATCTTCTGCACGCCCATCGACTCGGCCAGGTCACCCGCCAGGTCGCCGTACAGCCGAAGCTGGGCCGCCGACTCCTCGGCCTTCTCGCTCGTCCATGCCGAACGGCTGGTCTTGAAGTCGCGGATGACCAGTCGATCATCCTGGAGCAGCACCAGATCGAGTCGGGCCAGAAGGTCGGGGATCTCCCGCGACCGCGTGCCCCGGATCTCCTCCTCGACGCCGAGGATGGTGCCTTCGTCATTCGACCACTCGCTGTCGCAGAACGCCGCCAGGATGTTGCACGCCAGGTCACGCAACGATCCCGGCGTCTCTGCCTTACCGAATGCGATCGGCGCCCGGGCCTCCAGATCCCATGCAGCGATGAACTCGTCCATCAACTGATCAACACCCGGCCGATCCTCACCGGCCATCATGGCCCGGTAGTGAGACTCGACCGCCGCATGAATCGCACTCCCGAACACCAGCCCGCTGCCGACCCGTTCGTGCGGCCGATGGGCGACATACTGGAAGTACCACTTCAACGGACAACTCTGGTACGTGGTGACCTGCGAGTAACTCAGATAAGGCCGCCCG
>JACRIM010000044.1 GCA_016235815.1 Planctomycetota bacterium | reverse complement strand
TGTTTCACAAAACATTGTGATTACGCGATACCCCGGCCTGCCGTCGCCGATCATGGCGGTCGCCTGGCAAGTACAGCGAAACTTCGACTCATACAATGCCGTCGACCTAAAGGCGTTTTATGATCGTCGGGTAGGACAAGCCCCTGAAGGGGAAGAGTAGGAAGTATCGCATTCGATACTCCCATACCGCCGCAGGGCCGACCGTTTTCGACCGGCCGCGCGGCCACTACTCTGAGTTTCGCCTTAGCAAAGACGCGGAAATTTCCACAGTATCCGCGGAAAAAGACCCACTCGACATAGTCCCTTGATCGGAGCAAGACTGGTTCAAACGCATTGCCGGCCCTGCCCCCCACCCAATACCCCGGCGATACCCCCTCCATTAGTACTTTCTAAACCCTCGGCCTCTGGCCGAGGACGAGAAGAGGTTTGGACCGTTCCGTCGTGTATGGAAGGTTCGTAAGTTCTCCCAGTGGGAAGGCCCTTTCGGGGTTCCACAAGCCGGCGTTCGGCGGAGCATCTGGCACGCAGAATGCTAGGTGTTGATTGTGATTCCGTGATCGGAGGCTGTGTCTTGGGACACGGCCCAAAGTAAAATCGAACACCTCGGGAGTTAAGAATGAATAGTATGAAAAAAATCTTGATTGGTGTCGTTTTCAGCAGTAGCGGGTTAGTGTTGGGCGCCTGTTCGGTCGGAGGCTTGGAGAGCTTACTCAATCTCATCGGTCCGACTGGCCTGACTGCCGGAATCGCATCGAAGGCTGAAGCGGTAGCGCGCCAAATGGGCGGTCCCGGCGGCTTTGGGGGCGAGATGATGGATGGATTTGCGGGGCATATGCCGCAGCACATGGGCTTTCACAATGAAACGAATCTCGTGGAACCGGGCGGCACCATGATGGTTGGAATGTCCAACGAATCCGGCCAAGACTGCGTGTTTCATCTGACCTACGTCACGAGCCAAATGGGTGCCAACGAACAGACGTTGGACGTGACCGTTCCCGCTGGCGGGGACGTGACTGTTCAAATGCCGTGTTCCGAGATCATGGGAATGGGATCCTTGGAAATGCCGGGGCAACCCGGATGTCACCTCGCTGACGGTCAGCCGGTGGACAACACGATGGCCGTGCCAGGGTTCATGGGGATGGACTATTCCTGCGGGGACGAACAGATATTCCGCCTCATGGCTGATGCGATTGATTTGGATGGTGATGGTGATCATCAGGAACTTATCATTATAAGCCAGGCGATGGAACAACACATGCAAAGCGGATTTCGCATGGGTATGGGCCCAATGATGGGCCGGATGATGGGTGGATGATAGCGCGGGTGTGATTGCATTTTGCAGGCGGCGCGGCGTGAAATGAACCGGTGCCGGAAGATCTGGAGGAGCGGCATGATCATCGCAAAGACTCCCGCGATAGTTCACCGGCTTAGCACCATCACTTGCTTGCTTGTAGTGTTTTCTCACCGTCCCGCGCTCGCGCAATGCGGCGGTGGTAGCGGAATGTCCTGCGGCGGACACTCGATGTCAGGCCAAGGCATGGGACATTCAAGTCATCCCAGCGGACTTTCTAACGGACATTCGATAACAGGCCATACTTCAGGATTCAGCAGTTCGAGTAATTCCGCCAACCAATTGGGGGGGGCGGCACGTGGAAACTGGACGCTACCGGGTGGACACAGCACGCACGGCGGTGCATCGGGGATCGGCGGAAACTCCCTCGGATCGTCGAGTCCCCCTTTCGGATTCCGGTCGTCCAGCCCGCGGACCTTCTCCAACTTGGTGAAACCTACCATCCACGGTCGTGCATCACCCGCCTATAACACCTCATTGCTTGGACATGCGCTGAGCCATGGGAATGGAACAGATACCTCGGCAGGCTGGGTCTCCCGCAGCGTTGATGATTACGCCCCAGTCGCATTGCCACGACTTCAGGGGACGAAATCCTCGTCCTTTCTATCCCCTCGATTGCCATCGGCTGACTTCGCTGGAATCCGCTTCGACAATCACTCGGCCCATCAAACCCATGAAGGTCTGACGCCGAGCTTGTCTTCGGGTTGGGCCGCAAAGCTCCAAAGCCGGGCACAGTCAGATTTGTCCTTGCCCGATTCCCATTGGCCCCGATCGCAAACACGATCTGACCAAACGACATTGCCAACGTCTCGCCTCCGCTCCTTGGATTCATCCCACGCGAGCCGCTCACGGCCGAACCCAAGTGCTCGATTTGAAGGAGACGTTCCTCCGACGAACGACTGGACGCTTGGCGCGGCATCAGGTACGCGTCCGGTTTTCAGACCTTCGTTAGATCGTTACAGCGCCATCGAATTGCCGGCAACTCGCGGCGTGGAAGACTTCATAGCCCGATCCCACAAAGTCCCAACCACGCAGCCGACGAGTGGACCCTCGGTTCAAAAGGTCAGGTGATGCTCGCCATGCCATTGGCGCGCGGGATCGAGCAGGATGGAATGGAACGGATACTGCCTGACCTCCCCGATTGTGGAAGTCGTGTGTGGGAGATGAATCGGGAATGCTTTATGTTCGGATCGCTCTGAGCCGCCCTCGTGGGCGTTGGCTTGTGTGATAGACAGAACACAAGAACCATGCACGGAATGACGGACCGTCGGTGTCAGACCCCGACAACCTGGGACCACTGCTTTCAGCCCGAAATCTGGTTGTGGCCACCCTCGAGCATCGTGGGGTGACACGGTCCGCAGCGCTGCGGCGATGGCTTGGTCCAGCAGGGCGTGGGTGCGAGCTCCGGTGACACGAAGTGGTAATCGGCGTTAGAATGGGGCCGTGGCTGATCAGCCACGGAATCACATTGCGACCGACCCCTGCCTGACAAGCCAATACGCTTCAATGGGGCCGTGGCTGATCAGCCACGGAATCATACCCTCCGCAACCCGTGACGCTGAGGCGGTTTGCAAGAATAAACGCGAGCGCGTCGGCCGTTGCTCCGAAAACGGCGAAGCGTTCATTCCGCCGATAGCAATGTGTCCATCAATCAGGATCGCGTCGGCCGTTGCTCCCGCCGGTCATGTCCACATTGCAGGGGCCGAGGGGTTTGTGTCCATCAATCAGGATCGCGTCGGCCGTTGCTCCCGTTGGCGTGGTCCGGGCTGGTCGCACTGGCGTCACTGTGTCCATCAATCAGGATCGCGTCGGCCGTTGCTCCATCGACTCATCCCGCATCCGACCCAGGTAGTCCAGTGTCCATCAATCAGGATCGCGTCGGCCGTTGCTCCCACCACCGGCTCGATCAGCCAGACCAGTCGATTCTCAGTGTCCATCAATCAGGATCGCGTCGGCCGTTGCTCCGGTCAAAATCGTGCGGCGACAAGGGATGCAAGGCGGTGTCCATCAATCAGGATCGCGTCGGCCGTTGCTCCATTCGGCCGACTGATATACACTCACATCAGTCGGTGTCCATCAATCAGGATCGCGTCGGCCGTTGCTCCGGCCTAGCGTCGTGTCTGGCGATCCCGTGCCGTCGCGTGTCCATCAATCAGGATCGCGTCGGCCGTTGCTCCCCGCAATGACACGCGCTTGGTGTCGGCGTAAGCCCGGGTGTCCATCAATCAGGATCGCGTCGGCCGTTGCTCCCCCAGATGCCGCATTCCGCAGCGAGACACTCATAGTCGTGTCCATCAATCAGGATCGCGTCGGCCGTTGCTCCGGCAAATCCGTGGGTGTGGGCTTTGACGTTCAAGCGTGTCCATCAATCAGGATCGCGTCGGCCGTTGCTCCGTTCGACCTGTTCTTTTTTCATTGTCTGTAACCTCTCTGTGTCCATCAATCAGGATCGCGTCGGCCGTTGCTCCGACAAGGCAATGGACATCGCATCTAAGAATACCAGCGTGTCCATCAATCAGGATCGCGTCGGCCGTTGCTCCGAGCCGAGCCGCTTGAACTCGCGGACGGTGAACGGTGTCCATCAATCAGGATCGCGTCGGCCGTTGCTCCCTGCACTCGAAGACCGAAGAAACGCTCGAAGCGCTGGTGTCCATCAATCAGGATCGCGTCGGCCGTTGCTCCTTGCCTAGCCTGATTATGTCCATTGTGGTTAGTTAAGTGTCCATCAATCAGGATCGCGTCGGCCGTTGCTCCGACGGGATTATTGTCATCAATCAGTTGAAAACCGGCCACGGGTTATCGAATCAAAACCGGCCAGTGGTTGATGATATACCTCATGTCATAGGTTTTGATCAAGTCGGCACAGACTCGACCAGGTGGTCCGCTGAGTTTTTCTGATCCTTCTTTTTTGAGCGGTTTTCGTTGGAAGTATCCGTTGGCGCCGGCTCGGATCCTTCATTTTGATCTTTCCCGGCCCGGTCCTTGAGTCGGTAGCTTCGGCCGGTGATGGTGATGATCTCGGCATGATGCAGGAAGCGGTCGAGGATGGCGGTGGCCGAGGGCACATCCCCGATCAGCTTGCCCCAGTCCTCCAGCGGCCGGTTGGAGGTCATCATGGTCGAGTGGTTTTCGTAGCGGCGCATGATGATCTCGAAGAGGTACTCCCCGGATCGTTTGGGGAGCTGCTTCATGCCCATGTCGTCGACCACCAGCAGGTCGGGCTTCAAATACTTGGCCAGGGTCTTGTCTTCGCCGGCGAAGGCCTCGTCGTGCAGGAAGTCGCGGACCACGTCGAAGATGGAGCGGTACAGGACGTAGTAACCGGCCTTGATGGCCTAGTAGCCGATGGCCTGCACCAGGTGACTTTTTCCAGTGCCGGGTGGCCCCAGGATCAAAACGTCCTTGGCGTCGCGGATGAACTTGCAGGCCGCCAGATCAAAGATCTGCTTTTTCCTGATGGCCGGATTGAACTGCCAGTCGAAGTCCTCCAGGGTCTTGGGTTCGCGGAAGGCGGCGACCTTGGTGCGGCGCTTGATGAGCCGGTCCTGCCGGACGGCCAACTCGTCCTGGAGCACCAGTTCGAGGAATTCGGCGTGGGACAGGTGGTTCGCCGTCGCTTCCTGGAGGCGGACATCCAGGGAAGGCGACAACCCGGAGAGGCGCAGCTTCTTCAATGCCGTTTGCAGGGCTTCGGTCATGATGGAACTCCTGACGGTAAGGGTGTGTGGATAAAGGCGGTTCGAATGAACGCACCGTATTCGGCCAGGCCGCGGATGATCGGGTGACGATCGATGAATTCGAATTGGTTCTGCCGGGGCGCTGTGCGTTTGATCAGTTCACGGATGGATCGCAGGTGATGTACACCGTGGGACTGGGCAATCTCGCAGGCCTGCTCGATCCGGTCGTCGGTGTATCGGTGGGCCAGGGCGTTCAGGCCCACCAGCACGCGGATACCCTGAATACCGCGCTCAGCCAGCATGGACTCGGCCCAGCGGGCTGAATGGGGGCCGATGCGTCCAATCTTTTTCAGAAGCCACTCGGCGCCGCGTTCCACGCCGGCAATCTTCTCGGCCACGATGTGCTGCGTCTGGGTGCTGAAGCGCCCGGCTTCATGGCGGGCATGGATGGCGATCTGCTGGAGCCGATCATTAAAGATGCGGACCACGCGACCATCCCAGCGAGCCCAGACCATGCGTCCCACGTTCTCCGGCGGCACCGAGTAGTAGGCCTTGTCGACCTCAACATGGCCGTCGCGGTGAACTCGGCGCTGGGCCTCATGGAAGAAGGGGAATCGCTCAACGGGCAGAGGCAACATCGCCGATCGTTCGACCTCTTCGAAGAGCCTGCCCACCTGCTTCTTGGTGGTTCCGTGGATGCGGGTGTCGGCGACGGTGGCCTCCCACTCCAACAAATGTTCATTTTGTTCCTGAAAGCTGGTAAATGTGCGCCCTTTGAGGCCGTTGCTCTTGACGTAACCGATGCCCCGCTCGGTCTTGCCTTTGTGCCGCGGGGTATAGGGCTTGGTGGGCAGGATGACGGTGCCGTAGTGCCGACAGAAGGCCTCGACCTTTGGGTTGATCTCCGGGTCGAACCAGTCGGCCTGAATCACCGCGGCCTTGAGGTTGTCGACCACCAGCGTCCTGGGTGCGCCGCCGAAGTGGCGGAAGGCATTTTCGATGCAGCGAATGAACTCCTCGGTGGTCTGGCGATAGACGACTTCGCTGTAGGCCTTGCGCGAATGACTGAGCACGACACGTAGGACGTGTGTCTTGCGGCGTCGAGCCCTGCCGTTCGGCACATTCGCATCCACCGGCACGATCACCGGCGCGCCGGTGCCGAAATCGATCTGGGCCTCGGCCCCCGGCTCACACTCCATCCGGCGGCATGGCAATGGCTGCACGGTCCGCAGGTGACGGACAAACCGCTGGACCGACTGATAGCTCCCGGCAAAACCGTTGTCGGCTCGAAGGTCCTGCCAGATCCGCTGCGATGTCAGACCCCGCCCCAGCGCCTCCATGATCACAGCGCGATGAGGTTCACAGTCGCTCCGTCTTCCCGCAGACCCGGCGATCGAAATGGCCGGTTTTGGCCCACCGTGGACCTCGCTGAACCCATCGGAGCCGGTAATCGAAATGGCCGGTTTTGACGGATCATCGCCGGCGACAACCCGATCAACCCCGGTCATCGAAACGAATGGATCGGCCATCCCGTCCGGCGGGGCCGGCCCAGCGCGTGCGTCCCCCTGCGCCAACGCCACATACCGGGCGACGTTCTCGCGGTGAACGCCCATCTCCCGGGCGATCCGCCGATACGACCAGCCGTGTTCGGCCAGCCTGATGATTGCGTGCTGTTCGGCCATCTTGAGTTGGTTCGCCATCGACGTTCTCCTCCAGCCAGACCCTGGCTGGGAGAACTTCAAGACGAACCGACAACTCCTCAAAGTGGCCGGTTTTCAAGTGATAATCACTGGCTGGTTTTGACTGATGAATGACAATCGACATGAACCGTACCTTCATTGCACTTGCCTGCACCATCCTGCTGTCCGCAAGCCACGCACTCGGAGAACCACCACGATCCATCAGCGTGCAGGGCTACCTGGAGACCGCGACGGGCGGTACCGCCGTGAACGGCCCCGTGGATTTCTGCGTCGCCCTGTTCGACGGCGACGGTAGCATTCCTACTCCGGGCGTCAAAGTCTGGCCGCTCGATCCAATGCAGTGCCAGACCCTTCCCTCCGTGCAGGTCGAGAATGGCCTCTTCGCGCTTGTTTTCGGTGAAGTGCTGGCCGGCGACCCGCCATTGCCTCCACAAGTATTCGGGCTGGTCGACAACGGGCCGCGCCCCCTATGGCTGCAAATCACCGCTGGCGGGCAACCCATGTCGCCACGCATCAAGTTGCAGACCGCCCCTTACGCATTTCGCGTCGGGTTTGTGGATAATCCGGAATTGACCGACACGCTTAAGCTAGGTAGCACCACGCCAGGGAATCCGGGGCAATTGTCGCTATACCATGAAGATGGTTTTCTCTCTCTTCTCGCCGAGAACGGCGGACCATCAAGCAACGTCCAATGCAAAGGCTCAGACGGAACCACTTATGCAGTCATGCGCGGCGCGACGCCACCTTACGAGGCAGGTCATGGCGGCATGCTCCAATTGTATGGTAGAGACCCCTACTCCTATGGAGTTATTATAGAGGCTGATTCGATTAATAACGGCGCGACCTTTGAAATGTACAAGCTGGAGACCATACGCACTATTCACGCCGTTGCCGACGATGGTGACGGAGGTTCGAGTCTAAAGATGTACAACGGCCAGTCGCAATCTCCCAACGGCAGCCAGAAGACGATCACGCTGGATGGCAACTCCGCAGGTGGCGGCAAAATGAGCCTTTCCAATGGCCAACCGATAAATCAGGAAACTATCACACTGGAGGGAAGTGATGCGTTGAACGGCGGACAGATCGTGTTGCGAAATAACAACGCCAGCATAGGCGTTTCACTAAAAGCGGACATCCCACCGATCAATCCCGGATTTGGGGGACAGGTTGCATGCTATAAACGCGATGGAGGGCAAGGAATTCTCATGGAGGCGAGCGCCAACAGCGGGCTCAGCATTTACAACAACGCGGGCGTGAATGACTTCCTGCTGCAAGGAGATGAGGGCGGGTATGGCACAACCAGTGGAGACGGTGGATCAGTCCTTCGGATGTTTAATGGTCATTCTGTGCCCCCTGGGAATCCAACTCCGGATACCGAGACGGTTCGACTGGACGGCAGCGCTGACGGCGATGGCGGCGCCAAACTCTCATTATTCAACGGCCAATCACAATCACCAATTGGTAATAAGGAGACGATCACACTGGACGGGAATGGACCTGTGAATGGTGGCGAGATTCAAGTTCGTAATAACAGCGGCACCGCATTGATCCGTCTCATCGGCGACGATCCGAACGTGGCCAACAACGATGATGCCCATATTTGTGTGCAAGGGAAAGTCTCCGCTCGGGTCTATTTTACTGGTGAATGCAATATGGACATCGCTGAATCGTTCGACCTTTCCAATCGCGATGCGATCCAGCCCGGCATGGTGTTGGTTATGGACGTGAAGCGTCCAGGCCAACTGACCCTCAGCACGAAATCCTACGACAAGAAAGTCGCGGGGATCGTCAGCGGCGCCGGTGGATTGAAGCCGGGTGTTGTGCTCGGCGGGCGCGGTACTGATCCCACCGGCGAGACGCCGGTGCCACAAGACCTCCCCATCGCCCTATCCGGCCGTGTGTACTGCTTCATCGACGCGACCCTGCACCCCGTCGAAATCGGCGACCTGCTCACCACCTCCGACACGCCCGGCCACGCGATGAAGGTGACGGACTTTGCAGGCTCGCAGGGAGCGGTACTCGGCAAGGTGATGGAGCCTTTGGAGAAGGGAAAGAAGGGTCTGGTGTTGGTTCTGGTGGCGCTTCAGTAAGGCCCAATTTTTCAGGCCACAAGGAGACCACCATGAATTCATCTAGCAAACGAAGCTCGCACGCCTTCAATGCCCGCGCTGCGACCATCGCTTTGGCGTTCTGCGCAGTCGGTCCGGCGAAGGCAAACCCGACGGCACGGTTCTGGTGCCGAGTGCTCGCCGTGTTGCTGCTGGGGTTGTCGCCGGCCGTGGCGAACGCCGGCATCGTGTTCTTCTCCGGGGACGACGCTGACGACGTCGGACATTGCACGGGCAGTTCGTGTGGCGGATTGTACCCGGCGGTTTTTTCCTTCTCGGTCGCCAACTCCGCCTCGCCGGGTACCGGCATCCTTGCAATCGGCGTCAACGGGGGGCAGGCCGCGTCGTCCCTGGCCTCCTGGAATAATCCGGCCAATGGCGGCCCCGGGGCCACCGTCACTATTCTGACCAACCCAGCCATGATTTCTACCGTGGCGTTTACGGACTTTGCCGTCCTGTACATCCCATCGGTCGACTTGCACACATCGGGGGGATTGACTCAGGTGCAATTGAATGCCCTCAACACTCGACAGGCGGATATCGTGGATTTCGTGAACGACTTTGGAGGGGCGATTATCGCCCTTACCGAGGCCGAAAAACCCAATGCCTACGGATGGCTGCCAATTCCTGTCCAAACTGCGGATCGAATTCATACCAACGTTTGTCCGACTGCAGCGCTCACCACTGCCCTGGCACCCGCGGCGACCTGTGCCAACATGAGCCACAACTTTTACCACACGGTTTTCACCGGGCCGCCGGGCTTTCTTGGGTTGGATATTCTGGCCACGTCCACTGACTCGCCGGTTGGCGATGTGGTCTTGCTCGGTGGAGCAGATGTTCTCATTGGCGGGCAAATCACCCTGTCACCCCGATCCGCCATGAACCCAATCGGCACTTCACATACATTGACGGCAATGGTCCTTGAACTCCTGCCTCCCAATAATCCCATCGCGAACACCTTGGTGACATTTGACGTGCTCTCGGGGCCGAATGCCGGGACGACGGGCACCGCAACGACGAACCTCAACGGCATCGCCATGTTTACTTACAATGGCGTCGACGTGGCCGGTGTCGATCAGATTCAAGCGTCGTTTGTTGATTCGAATGGCACGAGTCTCTCAAACATCGTCACGAAAGAATGGGTCGTGGGACAAATTACGCTGTCTCAGGGGGCGGCTACCGCCTCGTTATGCACGGACCACAGTATTACCGCCAACACTCACCAGTCGCTAGATCCGTTCAGCCCGCTCGCCGGAGAGCTCGTTAACTTCAATGTGATAACCGGGCCCAATGCGGGCGCGTTTGGTACAAGCATCACAAACGCAAGTGGGAATGCCTCGTTTACGTATACTGGGATGCAATTGTCCGGCACCGATCAAATTCAAGCGTCGTTTGAGGATGGGGGGCAGACCGTGTTGTCCAACATTCTCGCGGTGGCTTGGAGCCCGAGCGGAAATGACTGCAACTTGAACGGAATTCCAGACGAATGCGAGCAGAATTCCGGCTGCTGCCAATTAGATAGCGATTGTGACGATGGACTTTTCTGCAACGGAATCGAGAAGTGCGTTAGCGGCCAGTGTGTGCCCGGCGTCCCCGTCGAGTGCGACGACATGAATGGCTTGACCCTGGACTGCTGCGATGAAGGATTGGCTGATTGCGTGCATACGCCCATCGGCAACTTGCGCATCTCGCGGGTCGTTGTGAACTCCGGAGACAACTCCCGCCCCGTTGGCGGCGGTTATCGTCTGTCACCGAACGTGGCGGAGGCGGTACTCTCAAAGGATGCAGTCGCCGACACCTGGCTGACCAACAGCCATTATCGTCTTCGCGTTGGATTCCTCGTGGAAGCGGCCGATTGCAATGGAAACGGCGTCCACGACTCGATTGATATCGAGTGCGGTGCGCCCGACTGCAATGGGAACGGCATTCCGGACTCCTGCGATGTCCTTGTCGGCGGAGATACAAACGGCAACGGCATCCCCGACATCTGCGAACCGCTGAGTTGCGCAACCTGCCCGGGTGACACGAGCGGCAACAATAAGACGGATGGGGGCGACGTCCAAAAATTCGCCGAGTGCCTATTCGCCTTTCCCAATGTCAGCTTTGATTGCGCCTGTGCGGACATGAACAACGACCACCAGATTGGTCTGGCGGATGTCGAGTTATTCGTCCAAAAACTACTCGGCATCATCGATGCTGATCCTGCGTGTCCGTAAGGCACAACGCGCAATCTTCAATACCAGCTTTAAGCTGTAAGCGGCGGTTGAGAAATGCAGCACTGTGCGGTGCCGGCAGTCGGTTGAAAAGTGTAGCGCCCTTGGCGGCCCCTGATTTGGGTCGGTCAGGATACGTACCCTTTCGGGTTCGATCCGAACAGACCAGCAGCGATGGCAATCAAGGTTTATTTGAACATGGATACGCGGAAAGCGTTTCGCCGACGGGAATTGGGGAGAATGCGATTCCCGAATGCGACGGAGGCTTACGCCATTAGGTAAGTTGATTGACTCTCCGATAGGTAAAAAAAGTTTCAGCTTACGAGGGCATCCTGCCCCGTGGATAGAGGATCCCGGCCACGCATGATTCCACGTGGCTGGGATCGCCACCGACCCATCGATCATCGTGCGAAGATGCGAAGGCGGACATCGAGCCGTGGCTCAATCCTCCCCCGGCAACAAGTTGGTGATCACCGGCTCGCCCTGATCGCCGGGCCCACAATGAGCTTTGAGCCGGACGGTCTCAGGTTTGTTCGGCGCCTGTAGGAAGATCACGTCGAACAGGATAATGTCTTCGTTGCGTGAGCTATCCGGTTCCAGCTTCGTGCGTGTCGGCCCCGACCGCCTGATAGCTAACCAGAGCATCCACAAGACATCATGTCCGCGCCCGCGTTCGGATTGGCCGAGTTCCTTGGTGCCCTTTGGCGGCACGATGCACCCGTGCCATACCGCCGCCGTGCAGGCCATTGGGATCCGGAACCCCGTCTCCTTCGCCCACGCGGTCAGATCGACCAGCACGCCATCCTCGATCGCCTGCGACCGGGTGTAACTGAAGATCACCGGCGCATCGGCAAACGGATTCTCCGACGAGGTGTCGGCGTTCTTTTCATTCATAGTTTCAATCTCCTTTCGTAAAAACGACAACGCCGCCGGCCGAGGCCCGTTCACCCGGGCGCCGGCCGGCGGCGTGCATGTCCACTTTTCTTTAACTATCCCTCCCACGCCCGACAGGCTCGCTGAAAGGGGCACGTCCCGCAGTTCATGGCTGATGGGACCGGATAGACATGACCGGCCCGCATGCTCCGCCAGATGCATTCCATCGTGCGATAGAGCCGATCGACCTGGTCTTCCTTTGGTTCAATGGCATGCCGCTCGATCCTGGGTGTTCGCGTCTTGGTCACTACCACGAACTCCAGCGCGATCTCCTTTACACCCATCGACTCGGCCAGGTCACCCGCCAGGTCGCCGTACAACCGAAGCTGCGCCGCCGACTCCTCGGCCTTCTCGCTCGTCCACGCCGACCGGCTGGTCTTGAGGTCGCGGATGACCAGTCGATCATCCTGGAGCAGCACCAGATCGAGCCGGGCCAGCAGGTCGGGGATCTCAGGTGATCGGGTGCCCCGGATCTCCTCCTCGACGCCGAGGATGGTGCCATCGTCGTTCGACCACTCGCTGTCGTGGAACGCCGCCAGGATGTTGTGCGCCAGGTCACGCAACGACCCCGGCGTCTCAGCCTTGCCGAACGCGATCGGCGCCCAGGCCTCCAGTTTCCATGCAGCGATGAACTCATCCATCAATCGATCCACATCCGGCCGATCCTCGCCGGCCATCATGGCCCGGTAGTGAAACTCAACCGCCGCATGAATCGCACTCCCGAACACCAGCCCGCTGCCGACCCGTTCGTGCGGCCGATGGGCGACATACTGGAAGTACCACTTCAACGGACAACTCTGGTACGTGGTGACCTGCGAGTAACTCAGATAAGGCCGCCCG
>JACRIM010000043.1 GCA_016235815.1 Planctomycetota bacterium | reverse complement strand
TGTTTCACAAAACATTGTGATTACGCGATACCCCGGCCTGCCGTCGCCGATCATGGCGGTCGCCTGGCAAGTACAGCGAAACTTCGACTCATACAATGCCGTCGACCTAAAGGCGTTTTATGATCGTCGGGTAGGACAAGCGCCCGAAGGGGGAGAATAGGCGCGCTCAGTTTCAATACAACCCATCGGGCCGATCGAACCTCGGCGTAAATGGGTTAACCACTCTGGTTGGTTTTTTCTGACCAGGAAATCACCTCCCCGAGATTTTGGCATTTTCGAACACCAAAACAGAGAGCGCAATTTGGATGCCGCGCATCCGAGTTAGATGTTAACCAGAGAGCGCGGATTTTGGAAGTTCGGCCGGTGGGGCTGTTAACCAGAGAGCGCCGAAAAATGCAAAATCGTCGTTTGCGGGGTCGCCGGCGGTGTTCCGAGATGTCGAGCGAGGGGAAGGCGCCTGTGCTTCGCATCAAGGCAATTTCCAATCCAACATTCGGTTTTTGAGCGTAATCGAGAGTGTTCGACACTTTAGAAAAGCGCTATTTGGAATAGCGCGAAGTCGTGTAAGGACAATATGAAACGTTCGTGACGATTGCTCTCGCTACGATGCTCGAGTTTCATTCGGGGCGACTGGACAACAGTTGAACTTTTTGGAGTCGGAATCCGCGTTCTTGGCCGCGCCAAGGGGGTTTCGCTTTTGAGCGACGGACCTTGTTCGGCCGCGACGACATTACCATCGCCCAAGTCCACGAAAAAAACTGAATGACCCCGATTGGCCTTCGTTATACAGCCTATTCAGGGGTGCGAAGCTCAGTGGCGTCACTCGTCGGCATCGAGTGCGGAGCCGCCTTGTGCCGCTCCATGTTCTTGGGCGGGATCGCGGTGCCGCACTCGGGACAAACGTCAGTGACGTTTCCTCTAAGATCGTAGCTGCATGAAGAACATACACTAACGGCACGCTTTCCGCGTGGAAAGATCAGTAGGGTTAGGCCAACAAAAAGAAACAGCACAGTCGGCCCCCAGATTGAAACCCAATAAGGCCCACCAGCGCCGACAGGCACTCCTATGCGGGCCACTACAGGCGTGAACCTAATAGGGACGCGCGCCGCATTCATTTCAAACCCCAACTGACCCGCGGGGCCACCAGAACTTATGCCAAACACAACCCTGCCCCCCGACAATGACCAATACCAGCCGCCATTGTGTCCAACAGGGTGAAAAGGGGTCATTCTACTTTTCCGGCTCATTCCTCGGACGACCGCGCGGGTTCAGCGTCGATTCCAGGCCCAGCCGCGTCGCCGCGCGCCGAATCCACGCCTCCATTCCGAACGGCGTCCCGCGAACCACGCTTCGACGAACCGCCGACAACTCCGCCGCCGTCTCGGCCTGATTCACACGCTCGGTCCAGCCGCGCGGCCGATCCACCGGGCCGTCGACCAGCCACACCGGCCGACGACGCGCGGCGATGTCGTGCAAACTCGACCACTGCCAATCCTCCGCGCGGCCCACCAACCTCGCCCGCAGCGGGTTGCGGTCGACCACATCGAACCATAAAAAAAGTGCTTCGCGGTGGCCCAAAGACCTCCCCGAGTAGGATTCGAACCTACAACCTACCGGTTAACAGCCGGCCGCTCTACCGTTGAGCTATCGGGGATCGAACACGTCCTGCGACGTAAGCCCTTCATAATACACCGGTTGTACCCTATGTCCAGACCCGTGAACATGAGGGGCGGCGGGTTCCATCGGCGGCTTTTTTCGGGCGGAGAAATGTTCAAACCAGCAACTGCGTCACGAATGGCGATGCGGTTCGGCGGAGGGCCTGCAAGCCGCCGCCGTTTACGCTGATACTTGGCAAGTAGCGGCCGAATCGCTCGCGCATACGAGCCGGGCTACTGCGAACCGCGTAAGTGTCGGGGTCCAAGACCGGGCTAAGAACAGCGACGGGGAAGGTTACTTCCCCGCGGCCGGTGCGGACGTCGGCGGTTTCATACCAGGAGGCGCGGCCGTTTGCGGCGTGCCCTTGACCCCGCTCTGAATGACGGGCGGGGTCGGATTAACGATCACCGGACCGTTCGTCGTCGCGCGCTTCGGGTTAACGGCGCTATTGGGGGGAACGGATTGTTCGGTGATGGGGATGGTCATGGTCGGAAAGTTCGGATTGTCCGTCTTAAAGGTAACCGTGTCGCCATCCTTCCCGGGTTTGTAATCCGGCGGAATATCCAGCGTGATGCGATACGAGACGCCTGTTTGGGTTTCCTGCATGCCGGCCTTGAGTTTGGGGTTGGAAGCGGTGAGGTCGTAGACCTTGAGCGGCTTCGTGGCATTGTTGCGGACGTAGAAGTCGCGCTGAAGGTTTACGCTGCGCGCGGCGGGGATCATCATCTTATTCGGGACGACATCGACGTCGGCGACGAGATAGGCACTACAGGCGATTTGCAGCTTGGGCAGATCCGTCATTCCGGTCTGAAGTTCGATCATCCCGCTCTGCACGCCCGTCGGCAGCGGAAGGCCGAGCGAAACGGTGAGTTCCCACTTCTTGCCCGGCTCCAGCTCTTTGATTTCGGGTTTGAACGAGGGGTTGTTGGATTTGAGTTCGCCCAGTTTGGTCGGGGCCTCGCTGTTGTTGGCAATGGTGAGCTTCCGGAAGACGGTGCCTTCCTTGGTCTGCTGGGCCGAGACGTTGCCAAAGAGCGCGCTGTTCGGCGTCGCCTGGATGACCTGCCACAACTCGCCTTTCATCTGAAGCGTGACGGTGGAGGCTGCGCCGGGGATGTTGGTAACGACGGTGACGCTTTTCGCGATCGGGCCGGTCGAATGCCCCGTGGAGATCTTCAACGGAATCTTGCCTGACTCGCCGGGCTGAATAATGCGGTCATACTGACCGCTCATGGTGCAGCCTCAGGAAGGCTTTACTTGCAGGATTTCAAGCGGGCCATTGCCCGGGTTGTGAAACCAGAAATCATGCTCGACATCCTTGCCGGTGCGCATCTTCCCGAAGTCGTAGATCGGTGTGTCGAACTCGATCTTCGGAAGCTCGCCGGGCTTCAACTGAACCGTGGCCTGCGGGACATTCTGCTGACCGGGCTGCTGGGGCGGCGGCGCGACGACGGTCGGTTGAGTTGTGGTTGGCGTTGCGACCGGATTAATCGGCCCGTGATTGTGGCCCTCGTGGCCGGCGTCCTGGGCCGATGCCGACGCGGGGTATGCGAAGCACAGCGCTGCGGCAGCGCAAAGTGCGACCCACCCCCAGCGAGATCGATTAATAAGCGTCATGCGAAAGTCTCCGGCTGGCAGGCCATTCTGTGGATGCATGGTGCACCTCGCCTGCGTGCCTCAGTATATCGAATCGTTGATTTGAAGAGGTGTAACGGGTCTGTAACGCGATGGCCAAATAAGGGCGATTGGGACGCTACTGCCGGACCCACGTGACCTCGGCCGAGGTGACCGTCCCGGACGGCTCCAGGCGGCGAGTGGCCGGGCCTTTCAGGCTGCCGTCGGGCTGGAGGACGAGGTTAAAGCTCCACAAACCGTACATGGCGGGGTTCGCCGGGTCGATGTTGTAGCTGCAATAGATGTCGGCATTGTTGCCATAGGCATAAGCGGGGGGCGTGTTGACGAGGTCGAGGATGTTTCCGTTGCAACCGTCGTCGAATGCCGTCAGCCGAAGTGTCGCGATGGTGACGCAGCCTGCGGGCAGTGAACCGGCGGCTTCATAGCGCCAGGAACCATTGAGATTGAAGTTCGGCGCAGGCGAGCCGGGGGTGACGTCGGGGAGGGGGTCGTCCGGCTGGCTGGTGGGCGGATTGCCGCCGGGCACGTTGAAGCACGCGCTTCCCATGAGGGTCGGCAACAGGCACAAAAGTACGACGCGTTTCATGGATGTCACTCGATTCCCGCGGTGCGCGCGAGGAACCCCTTGGCTATTGTAGCGAGTCATGGGTTCCCAAGGCTAGGTCGCATAATCAGGTATTTGTGACTCGATGAGTGCGATAATCGAACGGCCGATCGCGCCGCAAATGAAACGGGGCGCGCCGGATAAACCGACGCGCCCCGTTGGACTAGCAATCGTGCGTACCGTCGACCTTAGCTGCCGTGGATGAAGAACACGGAGAAGCCAAGCTCGTGGATGCCGGCGGGGCCGTCCACACGCGCTCGGCGCTGGGCAGCGTTGATCGCCGGAATCGCCAGGCTGTCATACCCCGACGGCGGCGGACCAAACAGGTCGCCGGCGAGAACCGGTGCAGGCAGCGGACCCGGAACGTTCGGATTCACCACCACCTGAGCGCCGTTGAAGGCCTCGCGGTGGATGACGAGCATGAAACCACCCTGACCGCCGGCAGGAACCGGAGCGAACGGGTTGGCGATGTTCTCGTCGGCATTCGAGCGATCCAGGAAGGCATACGGTCGAGCCGGGTTCGGAATGCCGCAGAACGACAAGGCGATCGGATCGATGTTGCCGAATGGCTCACTGAAGGCGTCGAAGTTGTCACCGTTGACCTGGACCGACTCGAAGAAGCCGTCGTCAGCAAGACTCGGCGTATCGGCAAAGGCCCGGGGTGCGCCCTTGAGCGCGCCGGTGATGTTGTAGAAGCGGCCGCTGCGGAAGGCGTTGTCTCGCATGAACAGCACCCAACCGGTGGGGCCGAGCGTATTCATGTATGCATTCGTCGTCACGGGAGCGCCACTGAAGTCGAGTCCCTGCACCCAGACAAACACATCGCCACCCGCTCGGTTGAACAGGCTGCGGGCGTTGATGTTCGGGTCGTTGGACGGGAAGTCGGCCTGACCTGCGGGCGGCGGGCCGGGGAAGAACAGATAATCCTGTCCCGGAGGGCCGACCAGTGCGTGACCATAGGCCCACGGGCTGACGCTGCGGAGATTGAACTCCACTTGCGTGAATTGCAGTGGGAAGGTTGGCTCGACGGGCGTTCGCATGCCGAGACAGATTTCGTTGTCGAGGCTGATCGTCTGAACCCAGTCATACTCCGAAGGACCGTTCGGCGGCGAGCTTTGGAGCGGGATAAACGTGCGAACCGCGATGATCGGCCACGGCAGGAAAGGAACGCCGCCCGGGCTGCCCAGCGGATGGCAGCGCGACATGTTCGGCGGAAGCGGATCCGGTGCCTGCGAGAGGAACACCGTGACGAGCTTGCCTGGTCCGTTGTCAATCGTACGCGCCGCATTGGCGCGATCCTTCGTCACGCCGGCGGGGCCTAAGTCCGTTGAATCAGAAATCAGGTTGCCCAGATTTCCAATGCCGTTGCACGCGGCGAGCGCGATCGCTCCGCCAACGAGCAGGCCGAATGCTGCGAGTGCCTTCTTCATATGCTTCGTCCTCCCAATAAAAGATCTGCGCCCGGTCGGTACGCTCGCCGAGAGCAGCCCCTCACTACTTAAGGTGGTGATAGAGTACCACCACTGTGCCTACTTTATACCCTAATTGAATGGCGTATGTCAAGGCAGGACCGAATGTTAATGAAGGAGCGCGGAAAAGTTCGCGGGCCTAACATGGGCCGTTTCATGACATTTTCCATGCACCGACCGGTTGATTTTGGGGCGGCGCAGCGTTCGGACCTTAGTCTTCTTCGGTCAAGAATCAGAGAGTTCTCGGGCGTTACATTCTTATGCCGCCAATTGAGAAAGCCGCCGGCACGGTTGCCGACGGCTTTTGCAACAGGGGGGGTACTGGAGGCGGCGGGAATCGAACCCGCGTCCCGAAGCACTTCAGACATGGCCTCTACGTGCATAGTCGGTCGTTTGAGTCTCGACCCTCCGGACGTCTGACCGACGAACTCCCGGGTGGTCCAACTCGACTAAATCTCACCACGTGCGGCCGAGCAGCACAACGCAGCCAGCCTGCTGGTTAACGTCTCCCCGCCTAGCAGGCGTTGGCGGTTCAACGGGCAGCCTGGTTTAGGCAGCCATGCTCAACTGAGTGTTGGCATATAAAAGTTTCGCCAGGTGTTTAACGAGGCCGCCTGACAACCTCGGCACGCCACCATGTCGTCAACTTGCCCGGTCGAAGCCAATTCGCCCCCGGGGACGACAACGGAGGGATGATAGGCGGGGAGGGAAGCGATCACCAGTCCAGTCCAGCCCGTGCGCTCGTCTTGCTGTCGATGTGACGTCCATTGATCTGAGCCGAACACTGCCGACGTTAAGGGCACATTTCGCCCGCCAACAAGGCGTCCACGATCGGCTGGATGTCAAGACTGTCGAACAGGTTGTCGCCATTGAAATCGCCGTGGCAGGGGCGAACATTAAGCACAGCCGGATTGCTCGTTGCGCCGATCGTGCCATTGCAGCCGCCCGTAATTCGTACGTCATACGCGCCGACCTCTGCAGCCGTCGCGCTGGTCACCGTCAAGGTGCTGGTGGTCACGCCACTGAAGAGGACACCATTGGTCAGCGCTGTGCCGTTGCGGCACCACTGATAGCTGAGCGGGCCAGTCCCTGTGACGATTACGGAGAAGGCAGCGCTTTGTCCTACGGTGACGAACTGGCTCGCAGGCTGTTGTGTGAAGCCGATCGACGAACTCGTATTCCACAAAACCGAGACGTTGGGGCTGGTGGAGTTCGCCACGGCCATGTCGGTCCGACCGTCGCCGTTTAAGTCGCTGATGGCCACTGAGGCAGGACCGTTGCCAGCATCGAAGTTAACACGCGGTTGGAAAGTGCCGCAGCCATTGCCGCGAAACACGGATACATTCGACGGGTTACCGTTGCTGTAGTTTGCCACCGCCAGGTCTACCCGGCTGTCCCCGTTGATGTCGCCGATGGCCACGTCGTAGGGAGCGTTGACGCCCGTATAATTGACTGCCGCCTGAAACTTGCCGCCGGCCAAGCCCAGCAGCACTGAGACGTTGTTGCTTCCACTGTTTGCTACAACGAGGTCGCGCTGGCCGTCGCCATCCAAGTCGCCCATGGCCACGGAAAGGGGACTTGTGCCGACGCTGACGGGAGAGTTTGGCGCTGGCGTGAACGTGCCGTTGCCGTTGTTCAATAGCACAGACACGTTGTTGGTACTGAGGTTCGCCACAGCCAAGTCTGGCCACGGATCGCCGTTCAAGTCGCCCATAGCCACGGATATGGGAAAGGTGCCCACGGCATAAGGGACTGGTAACTGGAACGTGCCGTTGCCATTGCCCAGTAGTACCGAGATCTGGTTCGCGGTTAAGTTTGTTACCACCAAGTCAAGTCGACCGTCGCCGTTCATGTCTCCGATCGCCACCCATGTGGGATCTGAACCCGCCGAGTAGTTGTTCGCCGGCTGAAACGTACCATCGCCGTTGCCCAGCAGGATCGAGACATCGGCACCGAATCGGTTGGCCGCAGCCAGGTCGGGCCAGCCATCACCGTTTAGTTCACTGATGACCACGGAGATGGGTCCGGCACCAGCGATGTAGTTAACTGCTGGCTGGAAAGTGCCGCCGCCGTTATTCAGCAGCACAAAAATGTCCTCGCCACCGACAGTGGCTACGGCCACCAAGTCGGGTCGGCCATCGCCGTTCAGGTCGCCAATGGCCACGTCTCTTGGATTGGAAGCAGTGCTGTAGGTGGCCGCTGTGGAAAACAACGGAGTGCATTCGCCGCGAACCGAAGTGGGAATTAATACGACAATAATCAACGCAAACAGATACGACGACCTCATTATACGTCCTCCATCCGAAAAAAAGTAGTGAAGAGTTCTGGCCAGGCGCGGGGGCGAATTACCCGGTGCATATTGCGGCTCGCAATAGTCCGGGGGGCTGCCGCAAAAGACTTGCAACATCACCCGAGCCGGTCGACTGACACTTCCCGCTCTCGTCATTGATCTTTCATGAAAAAAATCTCCGCCCAATTCTCGAAGTGCCTCGACCTGAATGGAAATCCCACGACACACTTTTCAGTGCGCGCGCGGGGTCAGTGGAATCCGGGAACACTTGGTGCCAGCAATTACTCGGCAGGCTCGTGCGGCACTATTCATAAGCGGCGCGTCACTGCGGCTTGGGACATAATGGCGGGATGCGGTCGAGGAAGCCGTGCGCGACCCATGGTTTAGATGCAAGAGTTTCGCCAGTCGTCAAACGAGGCCTCCTGACAACCTCGGCACGCCACCATGTCGTCAACCTGCCCAGTCGAATCCAATTCGCCCCCGTGGACGGTTAGGAGGGAGATGATAGGCGGGAGTGGGGGATTCACCAGTGCAATCGAGCAACTTCATGAGCCAGCGGGTGGTCATGATTTGTGAGAGAGTCTTTTCGCGTCGGAAGCTACCAAAATTTCATCGGCTTTTTTCTAAGCCGACGTTTGATTCCGTAGAAGCATAGCATCGTCATGATTGGTGCTGGGAGATTGCCTGTGCCGCACAACGATCCGCACGACGGCTGTGATACAGCAGGATTCGTGTCCGGTCCTGGCACGTCGTCGCCTCCGCCCTGCGCCACTTCAATGGCCGTGTAAGAGTGGTCAACGCAGAAATCGGTGATGGTGGTCGCATTGCCATCGTCATCGCGCCCGACCATCGGAACGGGGCGAACTCCCACCCCGACAGCATTTCTCATCTGAAAGTGCAGATGTGGGCCGGTCGCACATCCTGTACCACCAGAAAGTCCGACGACCTCTCCAGCGAGAACAGGGTCATTTATGTTGTAGCGAGTCCGGGAAGAAAGATGACCATACGCAGAATACCAAATAGCGCCGCTGGCCCCTTTATGCCTTATCTTGACCCATGTCCCAAGCTTGTTCCGTGAGTCCAGGCCACAACAATTGGGGGGGGTCGTGCAGGGATCCGAATAGTCGTTCACATCCTCAACGTAACCAGGGTGTACTGCAATAACACGAGTTCCCTCATTCATCGCAAAATCTACTTCAAATCCCGTGTGACTGACACCAGAGTAACCCTGCGTAACTCGGTGCGAACTGGCAGTCTCGAATGGAAGGCGGAGTACGAGATCCCCGTTTACCTGTCCTAAGTCGCTCATGCATGACTCGGTCGGCTGCTGACACGGGGAGTTGTCGCAGTTTGCGCCAATGGTCCAATTGCCTCCCGCATTGTTGCAGGCAGTGTTGGTGATGACCGAGCACGACGTCCCGACGCAGCATCGGCCGGTTGTCGTGTCGCAGGGATTGTTGGTACAGTTTCCACCGCTGACCCACGACCCCGAGCAATTCGACTGCGTGGTGACCGAGCACGACGT